>MKTD01000080.1 GCA_001898165.1 Bacteroidia bacterium 43-41 | reverse complement strand
CTTGGGGAGGTGTATCCCCGGGCTTTCCCCAATACCGTGTTGGGGACAACGGTAAGTCCCGCGGCCCCGATGGCCGCGGTCTTTAAGAATTCTCTGCGCGAATAGGTCGTCATAGGATTTGTGTTTTAATTATTTATTTTTCTAATCTACGCTTATTCATTAAAAAATAATATAAATTCAGGATTCTTATCTTAAACAATTGCAAATATATTGACAAAAACAATAAAAACAAACGTTTGCGCAATAATTTAATGTTAAATAATGTTATTTATTATCGTGTGCTCTGTTTGTTCCGTTATTTCTGTTAGCTTTGTTCATAAAAACAGGGGTTATGCAACAAAAGTCAAATATAGTCGATATCGCCGAAAAGTCGGGATTTTCTATTACTACCGTCTCTCGTGTTTTGAACGGGAAAGCTGATAAATACAGGATAAGCAAAGCCACTCAGCAGAAAATAAAATCTACGGCGGAGGAGTTGAATTATGTGCCGAATGAATTTGCCCGGAATTTACGTACCGGCAGAAGTAAAACGATTGCGCTGATTGTTCCTTCTTTAAAGAATCCTTTTTTTGCAGAGATGGCAAGCTTTATAAATTTAGAAGCCCGGAAGTATGATTATATAACGCTTATAGGAGATAGTGATGATGACATTAATATCGAAAAGGAAGAGATAATACAATTATCCTCCCGGAATATTGACGGGATGATTATCGTGCCATGCGGAGAAGAATGGGACCATTTGTTGAAAAAGCAAGAGGAGGGGCTTCCCCTTGTTTGTGTTGACAGGTATTTTGAGGATTTGGATTTATCGTTTGTCTCTTCCAATAACTACGATGGCGCTTATTCTGCTTCTAAATATCTGATCGAACAGGGGCACAAAACGGTTGCCTGTATTCAGGGAGTTAAATATTCTACTCCCAACAGGCAGCGTGTGAAAGGATTTGAAGATGCGATGGCAGATTTTGGAATAACTTCTTATACGGTATCCGGAGATGCTTTCAGTGAGCAAAACGGATACCTGGAAACCAAATTATTGCTTCAGCAAAAAATAAGGCCCACAGCCATATTTGCTTTCAGCAATACCATTGCCATGGGATGCCTGAAAGCGCTGAAAGAGGAGAAAGTAAAAATACCCGGAGATATATCATTAATCACCTTTGACGATAATCCATACCTTAATTATATTGAACCGCCGCTCACCCGTATATCTCAACCCGTGGAAGATATTTGTAAGATTGCTGTTAAAATATTGTTCTCCCGAATAGTGGAAAATGATAAAACGGTTAAACGGGTTTTATTAAAAACGAAATTAAAAGTTAAAGAATCTGTAAAGAGTATCCCGGTTCTCTCTTAAGAGATGATAAAATAAATCGTTTCCGCTTTTTTTACTATTTTTGTGCATCAAAATTATAATAAAAATGGATAAAATCAGAGCTGCTGTTGTCGGGTATGGTAATATTGGAAAATACGTGATTGAATCGTTGATCGATGCCCCGGATTTTGAGATCGCGGGGATTGTGCGCCGCAATGCAACAAACGTGCCTGCCGAGCTGAAAGGGTTTGAAGTCGTAACCTCCATATCGCAACTGTCAGCAGTGGATGTGGCCATATTATGCACTCCCACGAGAAGCGTGGAAAAATTTGCCCGGGAATGCCTGGCATTGGGAATTAATACGGTGGATAGTTTCGATATCCACGGAGGAATTGTAAGTTTGCGCCATTCGTTAAACGAGGTTGCGAAACAACACAACGCTGTTTCTATTGTTTCCGCCGGATGGGATCCGGGAAGCGATTCCATTATCCGCACATTGATGGAAGCCATGGCCCCCAGAGGAATAACATATACCAATTTCGGTCCGGGAATGAGTATGGGGCATACGGTCGCCGTAAAAGCTGTTGAGGGCGTTAAGGCGGCACTCTCAATGACGATACCTGCAGGAACGGGAATACATCGTAGAATGGTCTATGTTGAACTAGAAGAGGAATACAATTTCGAAACAGTGGCTCAGGCAATAAAAACGGACGATTACTTTGCGCATGATGAGACCCATGTTTTTCAGGTTCAGGATGTGGAAGCGCTCAAGGATATGGGGCACGGCGTGCTGATGGAACGGAAAGGAGTTTCGGGAAATACGCAGAATCAACTGTTTAAGTTCGATATGCGCATCAACAATCCCGCGCTCACGGCACAAGTGATGGTCGGGTGCGCAAGGGCCGCTCTAAAACAAAAGTCGGGTGCCTATACGTTGATAGAGATACCTGTAGTGGATCTGTTGCCGGGCGACAGAGAAAAATGGATTAAAAAATTGGTTTAATTTTACTATCTTTGCTCCAAATTCAATACAGATGAATACATTATTATCCGTAACTTGGAATGTAGATCCTACTATTTTTACTATTTTAGGCCGTGAAATCCGTTGGTACGGAGTGCTTTGGGTTATTGGGCTTATTGTAGCAGTGTACATCGTACAGCGTATCTTCAAGGATGAAAAGCTTCCCGAAAAGTGGTTTGATTCGCTTTTTGTCTATATGATGCTTGGAATCATTCTTGGCGCCCGCCTGGGACACTGCTTGTTCTACGAGCCGAAATATTATCTGTCGAACCCTGTAGAAATTCTGAAGATTTGGGAAGGCGGGCTGGCAAGCCACGGAGGAGTAATCGGTATTATTATTGCCGTTTGGCTCTATTCGAAAAAAGTTACTAAAAAAAGTATGCTTTGGACTTTCGACCGGGTGATGGTGCCCACGGGATTTACAGCTGCAATGATTCGTTTGGGCAACCTGATGAATCACGAAATTTACGGTGGCCCCACCGATTTACCCTGGGGGTTTCGTTTTATTGATAACGTCGGATTATGGATGCGCGGCGCTGAACCTATCTATACAGAACCATCCCATCCTACACAGATCTACGAAGCATTGGCTTATCTTGTTGTATTTGGCATCACCATGTATTTGTACTGGAAAACCGATGCCAAAGATCGGAGTGGATTGATTACCGGAGTAGGTATCCTGATTATTTTTCTTTTCAGATTTTTTGTGGAGTTTCTCAAAAACGTACAGGTGGATTCCGAAATTACAATGCGTGAAAATACCGGGTTAATCCTCGGACAATGGCTCAGTATCCCGTTCATTATATGGGGTATATGGCTGATTTGGAGGGCAATGAAGAGAAAACCTCAACCTGCAGTGCAGAAAACAAGTGTGGATTATAACCGAAACGTTAAACCGAAAAAATAGGAGGAGAGTTTAGAGTCAAGAACAAAGAGTCAAGAACAAAGAACAAGGAACAAGGAACAAAGAACAAGGAACAAGGAACAAAGAACAAGGAACAAAGAACAAGGAACAAAGAACAAAGAACTATAATGTACAAACCATTTGAAATTAAAGAAAACCTGTTTTACGTTGGAGTAAACGACCGGACAAAACATCTTTTCGAAAATCTCTGGCCTTTGCCAAAAGGAGTATCTTACAATTCATATATCATTAACGACGAAAAAGTCGCGTTGATAGATACGGTCGATATTTGTTATGCTGATGTATTTTTCAATAAAACAGGCTCGGTCTTAGGGGATAAGAAAATCGACTATCTTGTTGTGAATCATATGGAGCCCGATCATTCAGGTGCAATCGGACTGCTTAAAACCCGGTATCCTGATATAAAGATTGTGGGAAACAGCCGTACGGCGGATATGCTGAAAGGTTACTACGGAATTACCGACAATTTACTTATTATAGAAGATAAAGAAGAACTGAAACTCGGAAAAAACACGTTGCAGTTCTACCTGACTCCCATGGTTCATTGGCCTGAAACGATGATGACCTATGTGAAGGAGTCAAAAACATTGTTTTCTGCCGATGCTTTCGGTACGTTCGGCACACTGGACGGAGGAGTGACGGATACCCAACTCGAACCGGATAGGTACCGGGACGAAATGATTCGTTATTATTCCAATATTGTAGGAAAATTCGGCTCACCGGTACAGGCAGCCTTGAAAAAACTGAATGGGGTGGGAATCGAAACAATTTGTTCTACTCACGGTCCCATATGGACACAACCCGATTCCATAAGTAAAGTGGTATCGCTTTACGATAAGTTAAGCAGGTACGAATCCGAAAACGGAATGGTAATTGCATACGGAAGCATGTACGGAAACACGGAACAATTGGCCGAAATTATTGCTGCATCGGCAGCCGAGAACGGAGCCAGGAATATTGTCATGCACAATGTTTCCAAAAGCCACGAGTCGGAAGTATTGAGGGATATTTTTAAATACCGTGGACTGATAATCGGGTCACCCACTTATAACAACAAGCCTTATCCGGGTGTGGAAAGTTTATTGTCGGCTTTACAAAACCGGAATGTGAAAAATAGATTTTTCGGCTACTTCAGCGGGCATACTTGGGCAGATGGCGCCAAAAGGGAATTGAAAGCATTTGCTGAGGCAATGGAGTTTGAAATGGTGTGTGAGTCGGTGGAGATGAAACAATCGTTAAACGATAACGTGACGGAAAACGCTTATGCTTTAGGTAAAGCAATGGCAGAGAAGCTCAATTCGGGCGATGCCGTTGTCCCGCACAAAACTATCTGTCACTGATACAGTGGTGAGCAGATGTAAAAAATAACTATAAAACGTAAAAAACAATGAGACTGATTATTCAATCCGATGCCGCTCAGATGGCTCAGTGGGCTGCAAATTATATCGCAGCAAAAATTAACAAGGCGAATCCAACTTCCGAAAAACCCTTTGTATTGGGATTACCTACCGGGTCTTCGCCGCTTTTGACGTACAAAGCATTGATCAATTTGTATGAAACGGGTGTGGTGTCGTTTGAAAATGTGGTGACTTTCAATATGGATGAGTATATTGGCTTACCCAAAGAACATCCGCAAAGCTACCACACTTTTATGTGGCAGAACTTTTTCAACCACATCGACATTAAGAAGGAAAATGTGCATATCCTGAACGGAATGGCCGGGGATCCGGAAGCTGAATGCCAGGCGTATGAAGATGCTATAAAAAATGCCGGAGGCATCGACTTGTTCCTCGGAGGCATCGGTCCCGACGGGCATATCGCTTTTAATGAGCCAGGCTCGTCGCTTTCGTCGCGTACACGGATCAAGACGCTGACAACCGATACCGTTATCGCCAATTCACGTTTTTTTGATAACGATGTGAACAAGGTGCCCAAAACAGCTCTTACGGTTGGAGTGGGAACAGTTCTCGACGCCAAGGAAGTATTGATTTTGGTGAATGGACATCACAAAGCGCGTGCGCTTTACCACGCTGTAGAGGGCCCCATCACCCAGATGTGGACAATCAGCGCGCTGCAGTTGCATCAGAAAGGTATCATCGTGTGTGATTACGATGCTTGCGCCGAATTGAAGGTAGCTACTTATAAGTATTTTCTGGATATTGAACACGATAATTTAGATCCTGAATCGCTGTTATAGCATGAGGTAAATAAGCCGTTTCGGGAACTAGAAGACTTGCCGGGCAGGGAGTGTCAATTGATGGGTTTGTTTTATAAGCTCAGGACTCCCGGTTCGGTTCTGTTTTTTTCTTTTTCATCAATTTTTTATAGACCAATCGCAATACAACAATCGCAAAGATGACCAAAATGATGGCAACCAGGATGGGTGTGAACAGCGATAGTATCGAAAACCCGGTAGCAGCAACACCCTCTCCGGTCGAAACGACGGGATTACCTGTCCCGGCAGTGAATTTGCTCGACAAAAGACGCGTTACGGCGCTTCCGCTTTGAATGGTGGCCGCTGCCCCGCCGCCAACAACAAACCCTATAATCCATTTCATCCACTCGCTGCCGGACGGGAAGACCGATGTCATCAACAGCGTACCGGCTACCACCGATAATGGTGTGGCAATGCTGTCCAGCAAGTTGTCAACAAAGGGGATGTAATATGCCAATACTTCAACAACAGCTGCTACGCCAAAACTTAGCAGTGCCGGAATCGAACCCATCCAGGAAAAACCCTCGCCAAGCGGGAGAATTCCAAAATGCGATGCCAATCCGGCAACCAAAAGCGGTATGAAAACTCGGAATCCGGTACTGGCACTCAATCCGATGCCAAGCGCCACGGCACTGATAGTTTCAACGTTTAATCCCACAACTTTCGCCTGTAGATTCGTCTTCGGTACGATACCAGATATCACTGAATCCTTCGGGATTTCGCCGGAATTTCGCCAGAATATACGAGCAACTGGGAATTACTTTGTAATGATGTTCGCGGGCATGCTTCACCAGCTCATCAAACAGTTTTCCGGCAATTCCTTGTCCTTCAAGTTCGGGGCGGACACCGGTATGATAAGCGTTTAAAATGTTGTTTTTTACTTCAAAATCGAGTTCGGCAACTTGTCTGCCTTCTTTTTCGATAAAAAAACTTCCTGTGCCGTTATCGCCGGTTCTAAATTGTATATCCATTTTTATAAACTTTTAATCATTCAGCTTTCGCATGTTTTCCCAGATAGCGTATGCGGCTAAATATGACTTGCGAAAGTTCAGTTAGTATAACAATTGCTTCGCTAATGGGTTCAAAAGGGTGGAGAAATAATGTAAATTGCGGTCAAATGATTATCTTTGGGAAAATTATTTACACATGAATATAGTAAAACGTCTTACATTCAGCAGCCTGTTTTTAATAGGCTTGTCGGCAATGCTCCATGCATCAAAAGTAGATACAGTTAAAGTCTTTAGCCCTTCTATGCAGAAAGAGATCAAAACGGTAGTCATCACTCCCGATGCTTATTCGCAGAAAACGAAATTTCCGGTTCTTTATCTGTTGCACGGTTACAGCGACAATTACGGGGGGTGGGTGAATAGAGTGCCCGTTGTGAAAGAACTGGCAGACCGGCACAACATGATTATCGTTTGTCCCGATGGGGCTTACGGAAGCTGGTATTTCGACAGTCCGGTCGATCCCGGATTTAAGTATGAAACTTTTGTATCGAAAGAATTGACGGATTGGGTGGACAAGAACTACAATACCGTCAGTAAACGCGAAGGGCGTGCCATAACGGGATTAAGTATGGGTGGACACGGTGGCTTGTATTTGGGTTTTCGTCATCAGGATGTTTACGGCGCTTGCGGAAGTATGAGCGGGGGAGTAGATATTCGTCCTTTTCCCAACAATTGGGATTTGGCAAAACGATTGGGATCGCAACGGGAAAATCCTGAGAACTGGGAGAAAAACACGGTGATGAATCAGCTGTATTTGCTTACGCCCAATTCTACTAAAATAATTTTCGATTGTGGCACCGACGATTTCTTTTACGAAGTAAATGTCAAGCTGCACCAGGAACTTCTTTACCGGAATATCCCCCACGATTTCATCTCGCGTCCCGGCGTACATAATTGGGAATATTGGACAAATGCCATTAAATATCAAGTGTTGTTTTTCAGTAATTATTTTAATGAATATGAAGAATAATTCAAGAACAAGAAAAATAGTTTTAATCTTCCTCTTCCTGATTGGAGGTATCACCGGATTCTCCCAGACCGTTAAACCGTTTAAGTTTGCCCTTATAACCGACACGCACATTGGGAATCCCAGCAACGATGAAGATCTCTCCCGGACAGTGAAAGATATTAATTCACAGGGAGATATTGATTTTGTCATAGTCTCGGGCGATGTAACGGAATTTGGAGCCTATGATGAGTTGCGTACTGCTGCTTGTCTGTTGAATGAACTGAAGATTCCGTATTATGCCCTTCCCGGAAATCACGACTCCAACTGGTCTGAAAGTGGAACGAACGATTTTTTACGTCTGTTCGGAAGTGAGACCTTCGGTTTTGAACATAACGGTTACAAATTCATCGGTTTGGCATCGGGACCGAATATGCGGATGGGACCCGGGCAAATTCCGCGTGAAAACCTAACCTGGTTTTTCGAAGAACTCCAGAAAACCGATAAACAGACGCCCCTCATTTGCGTCAATCATTATCCGATGGATAATTCGCTTAATAATTGGTTCGAAGTGATGGATGCGTATCGTCCGTATAATGTGCAACTGATGCTTTGCGGGCATGGGCACAACAATCGTGCAATGAATTTCGAAGGGGCGCATGCAGCGATGTGCCGCTCCAACCTCCGGGCGAAACAAGAATTCGGAGGATACAACATCATCTCTGTTACGGCAGATTCCATTTATCTCAGGGAACGGATAGTGTCAGGCGAAACAAAAGAGCCGTGGCTCGCGTATTCCGTAACTGAGCGGCCTCGTTGGGAAAGTAATCCTCCTCGTCCCGACTATTCAATCAACCGGGATCATCCGTCCGTTTCCGGGATATGGAGTGTTCAGGAAAAAAGCGATATGGGAAGCGGAATCTGTCTCACCGGCAATAGGTTGTTTTATACGAATACTTCCGGTGAAATTAAGGCTGCCGACGCAACGAATGGAAAAACGGTGTGGACCTATAAGACCGACGGAAAAATTTATTCTACCCCCATCGTTTATCAAAATACGGTCTGGTGCGCTTCTTCCGATTCGTACCTCTACGGGTTAAATGCGAAAAACGGTCGGTTGCAGCATAAATTGAAGAACGACAAAGCGGTGGTTGGATCACCTGCAGTCGATAACAGAAAAGTAATGGTTGCCGGGTCGGATGGACATTGCCGGGCCTGGAACGTAAATTCCGGAAAGCCGGTTTGGCAGTTCGATAGCGTAAAGAACTTCGTGGTAACCCGCCCGCAAGTGAAAGACGGAGTACTGTTTTTCGGAAGTTGGGGAAACGAATTTTATGCCCTGGATACTCAAACCGGAAAATCACGATGGATTTGGCATAACGGACAGTCTAACCGGATGTTTTCCCCCGCGCAAGTAGTTCCGGTAATCACCCATTCGCGCGTGTATCTGGTTTCTCCGGACAGGTTTATGACCGTGTTGAACGAACAGACCGGTGAAGTTATTTGGCGGCATAACGACCCCGAAAATCGTGTCCGCGAATCCATCGGCGTTTCGGAAGACGGCAAAACCGTATATGCTAAAACCATGGATGGCAAAATTCTTGCCGTTGATGCCACCGTCCCCGAACGAAGAATCAAATGGATTTCGTCGGGTGAAGATATGGGGTACGAACTTACGCCATCGCCTGTGGTAGAGAAAAACGGCATCGTTTATTCGCCTACCGACAAAGGTTTGATCTATGCTTATCGCGCCTCTGACGGGGCCTTTTTGTGGAAATACCGGATTTCGAACGGACTTATCAATATGATTTTACCCACGGATAAGAACGAACTGTATGTTTCGGCCATGGATGGCAAGTTGGTGAAGTTGAAAACCAAGGATTGATCATTAAAAGTAGAATTGTAATCCTATGGTTGCCTGATTCCCTTTCGGCCCTTTTCCGTTGAGAAAGACATTCAACGGTGAATAGGAGGCAAAAAATCCGAAATTATCAATACCGGCTTGTACCAGAAAATCAAAAGTCAGGGGACGAATATTCAGTTCCCCCGGCATTTGATGTTTCTTCTCTTTTCCATCTTCGTTGTACCAGACTTTAGAGGATGAAGCGGTTTTTACCTTGGCAACAATTCCGCCGTTGATGAAAAAATAGGTGTTTTTTCCCAGGGGGTAATTAGTTTCCATAAGAAAAGGGAAGATCAGGTAAGTATAATGTAAACGCGATTTGTTGTATTCTTGCCCAACTTCGGTTGTGGATATTACGGAACGATAGTTTTCTACAGTGATGGCTTTGTTGGTTTGAAGATGAATAGAGTTGAATTGGATTCCAAAACCAACTATACCTTTCCAGTTGCTCTTCCCAAAACGACAGGAGGCTTCCCCGATGTTTAGATTATATTGTAAAGAACGGCTTAGGTTAAGCAGCGACGATAACTCCCCATCAAAATTAAACCCTTCGGGAAGATTGGAGAAACCTATGCCAAAACCGGCCCAGTGGGACTGAGAAGAGAGGCGTTTCTCTTTTGGCTTAAAAATACCCGGGATAGAAATTTCGAAATTGTTTTCGAAGCGGCGTTCAATCTCTTTGCCATTCATAAAAATTCCTTCGTATATCTTCTCGTTTTTTATTGTATCACCCTGTTCGTCATGTCGATAGACGGTGATATTGATTTCGTCGTTCTTTTCGTTAACTTCAACGCTGCGGTTGTTGTAGCGAAAAGTGGTGTCTATAGGGGTGGTGGTTTGCGCTGCAAGATAAGATGCAACCAGCAGCCCGGCAATGATGAATGTTGTTTTTTTCATTTTTATAGTGTTTAATGTGTTAGTGATCAGTCCCCAGTTGTCTTATTTGTTTTTGATAAACAGTTTGTTAATTAACTCTTCCGAATCCAATCCGCCTTCCATGTAAATTAAGGTGGCTGTTCCGTCGTTTCCCGTTTTAAACAAAATATAGCGGTTTACACGTTTCCTTTCATCCGGCAGTTGGTAATATCCTGACGAAATGATGCCGTTGCTAATAACTTCCTTTATTTTTCGCGCCTGTTTTTTATCCTCCTCCAGGCATTGCTGTATGTGGTTGGATCTGTTTGTATCGTAAGGCAAGGTGATGCTCCGGTACTTGTCTAATTTGTAGTCATCGAGCGCTTCACCCGAAAAAACTACCATGGTTGAGCCTTTTTGCCTGCCGTATTTTTCGAAAATGGAATTTATTTTTAAATTTTCCTGTGCGTGTGCCGCCATTACGGAAGTCGCAAGCAGCAACAGTAGAAAGAGCAGCCGGAAAGGGGATTTTTTTGTTTTCATACGTTTCCTCTCTTTTTTCATTCAAACATAAAAGTAAGTTGTTTTTCCAATATGTTCTCTTCGGTTTTTACCTTATCGAATGATTCTTGGGCATATTGGCGCACCAATTCGGGGTTTGTAATCCGCTCTCCGTTTATCCACGCGTAATTTTCCGTAAACCGGTTGGTTTGTGTGTGGCGGTGCAAGAGAACGATCCCGATAAAAAGTGATGCGGCAAGAGCAGTAGTTATCGATATTATTATCCGCCAGCGTTTGGATTTGGGCGGAGTGGCCGATACTGCCGATTCATCGGCCAAAAACGTGAAAATGGGGGCAATTTCTTGTAAATCTTCCGCAATATTTCCTTGTTTGAAATAGCCTTGAAGCGTTTTTTCTTCTTCCCTCGTGGTTTCGCCCTCGAAATATTTATTTAAAAGGTCGTGAATATTTGTTGTCATGCTTTTTTTTCTTTGATGTGGTGATACGCCAGGTATAATTCGCGTAATCGTTTACGCGCACGTGAGAGATTGTTGCGTACAGCTTCGGCGGCAATGCCCGTGATTTCGACAATTTCTTCGGTTTCGTAACCTTCCAGGTCTTTGAGTTGAAAAATGCGCTGTTGCAACGGTGGCAGGCTCGCAATGATCCGCCGGATGGCTTCATTGCTGTCTTCTTCTTCCAATAATTCGTCGGGAAGCCGTTCGTTGTCTGTTTTCCCGACAAGCCCATCTTCGTCCGAGACGGGGCGGCGGGTACGGAGCTTATCGATACTTAAATTCTTGGTCATGGTAACGCAGTATGCCTCCACGTTTTCATAACGTACAACTTCATCGCGCCGGTGCCATATTTTCAGGCATACATCCTGTACAACATCCTCGGCATCTTCGGAATTACGGGTGATGCGGTTTGCCACAGCAATGAGTGTCGGTCGCAAGGCGACGATAGTTTTTTTGTATTCGGCAATATCCATACTCAATTAAGACGACGAACGGGGGCAGGAAAACGTATCATCGAAAACCGTTTTTTATCATCTTCGTATATGCATCGTGAAAAAAAATGAGTGTCGCGTTTTGGGCTTTCGCTTCGTCTAAAAAACGTTTTTTCTCTTCCATGGCCAGTGCCGCATTGTTGTCGTAGGCCGATAACCAGCCGAGCGGCAGGTGTACCGAAGTGGGAACAATATCTGCCGGAAAAATTATTTTTTCTCCATCACTGTCGT
Source organism: Bacteroidia bacterium 43-41 (assembly GCA_001898165.1). Taxonomy (GTDB): domain Bacteria; phylum Bacteroidota; class Bacteroidia; order Bacteroidales; family Dysgonomonadaceae; genus Petrimonas. The sequence continues at coordinate 12,588 of MKTD01000080.1, read as the reverse complement.
AAAAGACAGCAATCTGCCCGGGTGTGTGTCCATCGTAAAGTTTGAGGGTTACATTTTCAGAAAGCGGTTGGTCGGAATCAATAAGTTGGAGTTGCCCGGTTTCGAAAACAGGTTCTATGTTTTCCGGGAAGAACGAAGCAGCTTCATACAGCATCGGATTTTTGTAGTTATTCCATTGGGCCCGGCTCAGCCAATAATCAGCTTTTGGAAAAGCAGGAACGACTTCCCGCCTTTCGTTAAAAACCGTTCCGCCGCCGCAATGATCGAAATGGAGGTGGGTAAGTACAACATCGGTAACCTCATCGGGCGAATATCCGATTTTCCCGATTTCGGATCTTAGATCTTTCAAATTATACAGCTGATAGAACTTCAACTTGTCCAATTGTTTGTCGCCTGCACCACAATCTACCAGGATTTTACGGCCGTCGGTTTCAATGAACAGGCATCGCATCGCCATCAGGCACATGTTGTTGGGATCGCTCGGGTATCGCTTGTGCCAATATTTTTTGGGTATAGGACCAAACATCGCTCCGCCGTCTGCCCGGAAATAACCTGTTTCAATTGTGTGGAAGTTTGCCATTTTCGTAGTACTTTTGTACAAAAATAGAAAGAAAAGTTCAATGGCTATCTACACAGGCTCAAATAAGCATCTTGGCGGAACGGAAACCGTCACCAAAAAAGGCACCATTTTCTACGGATTGGTTCAAAAAAACGTTCTGGTTACCGGAGCAAACGGACAGCTGGGGCAGGAACTGCAACAAATGGCGAAAAAAACAGACACGCCTTTTCGATTTATTTATACCGACGCCGACGTCCTGGATATTACCGACGCCGCACAAGTTGAACATTTTATTTCGGAAAATTCCATTGAATATATCATCAATTGTGCTGCTTATACAGCGGTGGATAAGGCTGAAACCGATGAAGAATTGGCCTATAAGATAAATTACACCGGAGCCGAAAATCTGGCCAAATCGGGTGTGAGGATTATTCATATCTCTACCGATTATGTGTTCGACGGCACTGCAAATGTACCGTATAAGGAAGATGCGCCCACAAATCCGCTGTCGGTTTACGGGAAATCGAAACTGAGAGGCGAGGAAGCTGTTCGTGAGTTTGCCGATGAATGGATCATTATCCGTACTTCGTGGCTCTATTCCGAATTTGGGAACAATTTCGTGAAAACGATGCTTCGTTTGCTGAACGAGCGCGATGAACTGAACATAGTTGCGGATCAACGCGGGACGCCTACTTATGCCGCCGATCTGGCAGAAATGATCCTGGTCATTCTTGAATGTGACGAATGGAAATCGGGTATTTATCATTTTTCGAACCTGGGCGAAACCACGTGGTTCGGATTTACCGAAAAGATAAAAGAGTTGGCGGCTGTAAACGATTGCCGGTTAATTCCCGTTTCTACCGATGAATACAAAACGGCTGCTGTGCGGCCCATGTACAGCGTTTTGGATAAATCGAAAATTCAATCGGCTTTTCGTGTCGTTATCCCGCAGTGGGAGGACGGGCTGAAAAGATGCTTAAAAAAATTACAAAACTAATAGATGACATTACAGCAAGAAATACAACGTCGGCGCACGTTCGCCATCATCAGCCACCCCGACGCGGGAAAAACCACATTAACGGAGAAACTATTGCTTTTTGGCGGCGCCATTCACGTGGCGGGAGCCGTAAAGTCGAATAAAATAAAGAAAACCGCCACGTCCGACTGGATGGAGATAGAGAGGCAGCGTGGAATTTCGGTTGCCACATCCGTTATGGGATTTGAGTATGGCGATTATAAGATTAATATTCTCGATACGCCCGGTCACCAGGATTTTGCCGAGGATACCTATCGTACACTGACGGCAGTGGACAGTGTTATTGTGGTGGTAGATATTGCCAAAGGCGTGGAGACACAGACCCGCAAACTGATGGAGGTGTGCCGGATGCGCCATACGCCGGTGATGATTTTTGTGAACAAGTTGGACCGTGAGGGAAAGGATCCTTTCGAGATTCTGGACGAACTGGAAGAAGAGCTCCAGATTGCCGTGCGGCCGTTGAGCTGGCCCATCGATATGGGTGAACGTTTTAAAGGAGTTTATAACCTGTATCAGAACAGCCTCGATCTATATCAACCCAGTAAACAAATCGTTACAGAATCGGTGCATCTGGATATTCAATCGCCTGAGGTGGAAAAGCATATCGGCGGGAAACTGTCGGAAAAACTGCGCAACGATGTGGAACTTGTTTCGGAAGTGTATCCCGGATTTAATCGTGAAGAGTATCTTGCGGGGAAGCTGGCACCCGTCTTTTTTGGTTCGGCACTCAACAATTTCGGGGTAAGAGAGCTGCTCGATTGTTTTGTGCAGATTGCTCCGTCGCCCCGCGCCGTGCAGGCCGAAGAGCGTGTGGTGGATCCTTACGAAGAGCCTTTTTCGGGATTTATTTTTAAGATACACGCCAACATGGATCCCAATCACCGTTCGTGCATCGCTTTTGTAAAAGTATGTTCGGGAAAATTCGAACGCAATGTCAATTACAAGCATATACGATACAACAGATTGATGAAGTTCTCATCACCCACGGCATTCATGGCTCAGAAAAAGGAAATTCTGGACGAGGCTTTTGCGGGAGATATCGTGGGGTTGCCCGACAACGGAAACTTTAAAATAGGCGATACACTCACTTCGGGCGAGGAACTCCATTTTAAAGGATTACCCAGCTTCTCGCCGGAGATGTTCAAATACATCGAAAATGCCGATCCGATGAAATCGAAACAGTTGCAAAAAGGGGTGGAGCAATTGATGGACGAAGGGGTGGCACAATTGTTCGTCAATCAGTTTAACGGACGTAAAATCATCGGGACCGTCGGGCAGCTTCAGTTCGAAGTTATCCAATACCGCCTCTTGCACGAATACGGCGCACAGTGCCGCTGGGAGCCTATTCATCTTTATAAAGCGTGCTGGATTGAGAGTGATGATATGGTGCAACTGGAAGATTTCAAAAAACGCAAGTATCAGTATATGGCGAAAGATAAAGAGGGTAGGGATGTCTTTCTTGCCGAATCGAACTATTTATTGATGATGGCTCAGCAAGATTTTAAAAACATTAAATTCCATTTCAATTCCGAGTTTTGAGGAACACTACCCAATTATACCCATACTCTTCATCAAATAAGAGGCGTTCATTGTTTGGGCAATTCCGTGTTGAAGCTTGTAATCAAAAGAGAGGAGATCGTTTTCGATTTTTGCATCGAAATGAAAATTTTCGATCTCTTGCGGAAATTCCTTTTCCAATTCTCCCAAAGCTAAATCGTGTGTGGCAATAATGCCGTTCCCGCCTAATTTTACCAAACGTTTCATCAGTTGGAAAGAACCCCTTTGTTTGTCCTGAGAATTAGTGCCTTTCAGGATCTCGTCTAAAATTACAAATAAACCATGTTCTCCCGACTCTAACCGTTCGATAATCATTTTCAACCGTTTGAGTTCGGCAAAAAAATACGATTCATTATTAACCAGCGAATCGGCTGTACGCAGATTTGTCAGTAATTGTCCCGGACGATAACTCATGGATTCGGCACAAACGGGCAGACCGATTCCGGCCAATACATAATTTACGCCAACAGTGCGCAAATAAGTACTTTTCCCGGCCATATTGGCTCCGGTAACAATCATGAAAAACGGTTTTTGAACGATATTTATATCGTTTCGAACGCATTTATGGCGAGAGATGAGAGGGTGCCCCAGCTTTTTTGCCCGGAAAGGAATAGAGTGCTCAAACGTGGGAAATACATAATCGGGATTATTTGCGGCAAATGTGCCCAGCGAAACAAGCGCATCAACTTGCGCCAGTGTAGAAAACCATTTCCCGATTTCTACAGCATTGTGTTGCATCCACTTCTCTATCTTCAGGGCATAAACAACATTCCACAGAAAAAGAGGATTCAGGAGAAGAAAAATAGGAACAGCAAAAGCCAAATCGAGGTTCCGGCTATATTGTGCCAACTGCTTTATGGCAGATGAGGCGCTTTGACTTTCGTTTTTAATCGACTGTTGCAATGATTTCAGCAGTTCACTTTCGAAGTTAGTGGTTTCCATTAATTTCAACAGATCGGCATACGATTCCAGCAATTTAGCCTTATTATCGAACAATTGCCGGATATGCTTCACCTTCTTCATGGGAAAAACCGAAACAATCAATGTTGTAAAATACAACAGGGTGAACCCGGATCCGGTTGTCAATCCTGTAAACACTAAAACAATAAACAAGACGTATAAAGCAGGAACAGCATACGTAGCTATTTTCCATAACGAGTGCCTGCGAAACTGTTCCTGTACCTTGCAAAGTTGATTTATCGAACGATTATCGAATAATTTATCGTCCGATAACATCCCGATTGTCCTGAAATCAAGGCAAAAATCTTCTTTTTCCGAAAGCTCTTTTACAGCAAGTTGCTTTACGCGAATCTCTCCGCCGTCTTTCAGCGGATTTCCTATCGTGCCGGCAAGAGTCTCTTTTCCCATTGCAAGGCAGGTCCGGTTGAGCATTTGGAAAACAGACCTTTCACCAAAAATATCTAAATCGAAGCTAAAGCCGTGAGCCGGGTCTATTTGTTCCGGTGCACCGTCGAAGGGCGAGAAATCGTATTCAAAGGCCTTGAGTTCGTTCCGGGCTATCCGGGCCAGCGCCTCCGATTTGGTCTTTTTATACAGTAAATACTTATGCCTGGTCAGTAGGGCTAAAAAACAAATTGCGGTTGCCGCGGCAAAGAAAACAGCCAGTGCGGTATTTTGGTGAAAAAGATAGATAAGCGCTGAACCGGTTAAAAAAACAAAGAGTCGGAAAAGACTGTTCGCGTTGAGTTGTTTTTTATATCTCGCAGCAGCGTTGAGTTGATTTCCTGCAAGTTCCTTATACTTGCCTATTCTTTCTGTAACAGGCATCAATTAGCGTTTTGTTCAGGAGAGTTTGTCAGATGCACAGTCATTTGACGGAAAGGGATTATCAGGCCGCGAGCGTTAATTTCCTTATATACCTCTTCGGTCAGGTCGTTGGTTACGTTCCAGTAATCGTTTAAATTCACCCAGACACGCAGTGAGAAATCAATAGAGCCCTCGTTCATCTTGGTCATCCGTGCGAATGGTTCGGGATTTTTCAACATTAACGGATGCGCTTTTGCAATATCGAGCAATAACTTTTTTACTACTTCCACATCGGTCCCGTATCCAACGCTTACTGTAATATCTACCCGTCTGGTAGCTTGTGAATTGTAATTGGTGATGTTCCCGGTTGACAGCGGTCCGTTGGGAATATAAATGGTTTTGTTGTCGGCTGTGATGAGCATGGTGTAAAGGATGCCAATGCTTTGAACAGTTCCCGCCAGGTTTTGCGCTTCGATATAATCACCTCCTTTGAAAGGCTTGTTGAAGAGCAACATCACGCCACCGGCAAAATTGGCCAGGTTGTCTTTTACCGCCAGGCCAATTGCCAGGCCGGCTGAAGCAATCAACGCTGCCAGAGAGACTGTCTGCGTCCCGACGACGTTTATGATAAGTATGATGAGCAGTATGAAGAGAAAGATATCGAGCAGGTTTTTCAAAAATCCTTTTAAAGCGATATCCATTTGTCTTCTCGACATGATCTTGTCTGCTAACTTTCGGATTTTTCCGATAATCCATTTTCCCACGAAAAAGATTACCAACGCTACAGCAAGTTTACCTGTAAAATCAATCCCCCACGTGATGAAATGCTGCCCTAAATCTTCGAAGCGGCCGTCTTTAATCATTTCTGCAACTTTTCCACCTGTCTTTACTACAGCTGAATCGGCAGATACAAAAGTGTTTAATAACATAGTTTATTTCTTTTAAATGAAATCCAGGGTGCAAAGTTAAAAAAATTAAGCTAATTTTGTTGTCCATTTGATCGGGTAATGCAATGAAATATATTTTGAATTTTTTCTTACTGTTATTCAGTTTGTCTATATCGGCACAGACCAACACGTATGCCGGGTGGATCAACAAATCGGCAAAATTTATCGAAAACAATCAGCTCGATAGTGCCGCAGTTGCCTTACAAAGCGCTATGAGGCTTGAGCCTGCTAATGAGAACAATGCCGTGCTTTTGTTGAATTTAGGGATTTTGCAACGCCAACTCAGGCTGATGGATGATGCTTATATTTCACTTACGGCATCACTGGGCAGCAATCCCGATCCGGTTTTGGTACTTCATAACCGCGCTTCGCTTTTGTGCGATTTGGGTCGTTTTGATGAGGCGATGGATGATTACAACTCCATTATTAAAAAACAACCGTCGAACGTGGAAGCATATTACCGCCGGGGATTGTTATTTCTGGAAAAAAATGATCGAAAAAACGCCGAAACCGATTTTAGAACCTGCGAAGGCATAGATTCCGGCAGTTTATTTACCAGGCTCAGCAAGGCATTGATTTTCAAACTTGATGATAACTGGACAGAAGCCGAAAAAATTTATACCGATATCATCAAGACGGAAATGAGGCCAAACTCGACATATTATCTTAACAGAGCCGAATGTTATGTAAATACCGATCGGTTCTCGAAAGCTGCAGCGGACCTTTACGCTATCGAAAACGAAGAAAAGGAGAATCCCTATTTTTATATTTTACGCGGCCGGCTTCGCTTGGATCAGTTTGATAAGTTTGCCGCCAGAGCCGATTTCGAAAACGCAAAGAAGCTGGGTTACGATACGGAATTGGCTGATAAATGGATTGAGAAAGCAAAATAAACACAAATAACTAATTATTTAAAATTTTGAGCGATGAAAGCAACATGGATCTGTCTGTTGTCAATTCTTTTACTTGCCTCCTGCGGAGCAACACGTCCGGCAGAAGTTAACGGATTGACGAATAAAGAAGAAAAACAAGGCTGGACACTTCTGTTCAACGGCAAAGATTTTACCGGGTGGCGCCAGTACAACGGGAACAGTGTACCCGATAACTGGGCTATCGAAGACGGCACAATGAAAGTCTTTAAGGCCCCGGATGCACGGCGGGGACAAGGAGCAGGTGGCGATCTTATATACTTTGCAAAGAAATTCAGGAATTTTGAATTGTCTATTGACTGGAAAACCGAGAAAGAAGCCAATTCCGGAATTTTCTATAACGTGCGCGAAGAGAAGGGCAGAGCCATATACAGCTCGGCACCCGAAGTTCAAATTCTGGATAACGAAAATGCCAGTGACAATAAAATTGACAGCCATCTGGCCGGGTCACTTTACGATATGCTGCCGGCAAATCCGAAAACCGTGAAACCATACGGAGAATGGAACACGATAGTTATTTGCGTGGATAACGGAAAGGTTACCCATACGCAAAACGGAGTGAAAGTGGTTGAATATCGCTTATGGACAAAAGGTTGGGATAGGATGGTGGAAAACAGCAAGTTCAAAAGTTTTCCCGGATTTCAGGAGGGTATCTCCAAAGAAGGTTTTATCGGACTGCAAGACCACGGATATACTGTTTGGTTTCGAAACATAAAAATCAGGGAGTTGTAAGAACAACCGGTTGAATAAAAAATAAAAGGGGCTGTCTTGAAAGTAAAGACAGCCCCTTTTGTTTCTTAAACTAATCTTTTAGTATCCACATGATACCATTGAAATCGTCACTGCCATTATATTGTCGTTGGACGGCCTCATTCAAATTATCGGTATTGTAGCTAATCTCATTCTGTGGATATTGCCATCTCGTCGGAAATTTTGTATTATCCGTTGGATTCATATTTGAGTTAGGATTTAAAACAAATTCGGGATAACCTGTACGCCTGAACTCAAACCACGCCAAATAACCATTATGAAAAAATCCGGACATATATTTTTGGTTAATTATTTGTTTGATTTTATTTTCAGTACTTCCTGAAAGTGTTACAGAAACAGGATAGGAGTCAATGTACGCTTCATCCATAATAATCCCATGTGTGTAGCTTACAGGTACGTAATGTACATAAAATTTCATTGAACTTTTAATACCGTTGGCATAGTGAGTTTGAGCGTCACTGTCAATCCATCCTCTTACTGCGGCTTCAGCTAAAATAAATTCAAGGTCCCAGTGGCACAACAACCCCACTGGTTCCGCTGTAGCTGACTCTACGTACCTTTTATTTAAATCACTATATTCATTGGTATTTTTCTTGTCAATAGTACTGTTGTATTCATCTGATGGCTCTACTCCAATATATGCATCAAAATCCGAAGCAAGTTTACCATGTGCCAAGAGCGACTCAGCTGGTTCGGCTACGTAAAACAGGCGTCGATCCTGATTTTGTTTTAACAAATTAATGTATGTAGTGGAGAGCATAGTGTATTGGGTGAATGGGTTCAGGTCGGTAGGAGTGTTACTCCACGGATAACAATATCCTTTCGAAGTGTTGTATGTTATTGCAAAATTATCGTTAAAATCCCTCATTAACGGGCGTTGTGCTACCTCTTTGAATTTGGCAATGACGTTCAAATCGTTATCGGAAGTTTTTTTATACAGGTTTATCAACACATACAGCTCAAAGCTGTTTACCAGTCTGCGCCATTTATCGACATTACCTTTGTAAATAAAATCACCCGATATATCGGCTCCCTTGGAGAACAGTTCGTTTGCCTCATCCAATTCACTTAAGATTCCTTTAAATACATCTTTTTGAGTATCGTATCTGGGTTTAATGATCCCTTCATTTCCTTGAATGGCTTCTGAATAAGGAATATCGCCTACCGACATAGTAAGGTGGAAAAACTGCCAGGCACGGATAAAATGGGCCAATGCTTCGTATGAATTTGTCAATTCCGGACTTAACGCTTTAGCATACTCGATCATTGGTTTTACGTTCTTCAAAACGGTCAGTCTGCCTGAGAAATTCGCTCTCCCCATATAGTTATATTGCGTTCCTTCTTTCCTTTCGGTAAAAAGTAAATATTTGGCTTGTTGATACGGTTCTGTAAAACCCTTTGTTGTAGATGTAGCCGATGACGTTACTGTTGTTATCAGATTAGTGGCTAACCAAGGTGCAGATGCTACTGAGGGTTGGTCGGGGTTCGTGTTAATTGTTTCAAAATTACTGCAACTGCCGATAAGAACTGCAATCAACAAAGTAGCTATTATTTTGAATGATTTTGTATTCATAATTATAAAAAGTTTGATTGATTAATTAAAAGCCAATTTTAAGATCAAAACCGATCATACGCTGTGAAGGGGCATTCATATCTTCTGAACCTACGTCAGGATCGGAATATTTAAAATCTTTTGTCCACAGAAGCAAGTTCTGTCCGGTTAGAGCTATGGAGGCATTGTTGAGGAAAGTCCTGCCAAGTAACCTTTTTGGGAAGCTGTACGCAATGGATATTTCTCTCAACTTAATAAATGTTTGATTGTGGATGCGCCCTTCCCATGAATTACCCCATAACCTCATGTATTCCTGATAACTTACGGGAATATCGTTAACAGCATATTTTCGTGTGTCCTCAGTAATATTACCATCGGTATCGTATTTAGCTGTGCCGCTTACGACTTTCACCCCTTTTCCAATATATTTTTTCCCGTTTACCACTTCGTCATAACGATCTTGAGTGTCAGTTTCCGGTGCAGACCCGGTATCAAACATTTTGCCGTATATATAATTATCCATCAATCCTCCAACACGGCCGTCAAAGCTAATACCCATTGTTAAGTTTCTCCAGGTAAAATTATTGATAAAACCAAAGATAAAGTCGGGATCCCTATACCCGTACAATTGCCTGTAATCGTTCAACCATACGTTTCCATCAGCACTATGAATCATATTGCCTTCAGGATCTCTAAGAACCTTTTCTGTTTGTGCGTAGTAGTCCAGTCTTTTCCCGGATTTTGTCCATTGATCTTTTTGTGAATATACCGGATCAATATTAACATAGTATCTGTGTTGATTTGAATAGTTGATCATTGAATTCCACTCAAACTCTTTATTTTTTATAATACTGCCCGATACCGTAATTTCAACACCACGCCTGGCATAGGTTTCCTCTGTATTGATCAGTGTGCTGCTAAAACCGGAAGATGGTGCAATATCTTGTTTTGTTTGCCTGTTGTAATAAAGTTTATCGAAATAGGCAATATCCAGATATAGCCTTTTGCCAAAGAAGTATGCGGCTGTACCGGTTTCCCAGGTACGGGTTTCTGAAGGAAGTAAATCGGTCCCTTTCAAATTGGCAGCAAGTGAAGCTCCAGTGTATCCCCATGAATTATAAGTGTCGTAGGGAAGGTTGTTCTCATATACCCCGAGTGGAGATTTGGCAATTGTCCATGATCCTCTGATCTTCCACAGACTAAGCCATGAAGGTGCCTTGAAGAATTCAGACAAGACAATGCTCCCCACAACGGAAGGATAGAAATAAGACATCTCTTCTTTAGGCTGCGTTGAACTCCAGTCATTTCTTCCTGTTAAGTCCAAATAAATCGCACTGTTCCATGCCAGCGATAATTTTCCATAAACACTGTTAACCTCGCGTGCATATGTGCCTACTATATTTTCTATGGAATTAACTCCTGCTGCTGCAGAAGGTACCGCATTGGCTAATGAATACCATCCGGGTACTGCTAATCCATTGGCTGTTCTGGCTCCCTGATACCTGTCCTGATAATAATACAGACTTCCTCCGGTCAATAGATCAAAATCAAATTTACCGAAAGACTTGTTGTATGTAAGCATTAAGTCGCTATTAATACTATGGCCCCATCTTTGGTTCACGCCATACATGCCTTTTCCGTTCCATCCCCAATAGTAATCGCTAATCACTGGACCTCTGGTGGAATATATGCCGGCAGGATTTCTCAATTTATCTTCATTTTTATAAAAGTCATACCCGTTCCGGAAAATAACTTTCAAATTATCCAGAATATTGTAATTTACAGTAAGGCTCGCATTTAATTTATTTTCTTCTACTCCCGACAGTTTTTCGTAAGCAATTAAATAGGGATTGTCGTACCATGCGTTATAAAGCCAGTTTTGCTTTTCATTGGGTGCTACCCAATAATCTTTGTATTGACGAATATCATAATCAGGTCCTGTCCACATCAATATTTGATAGATATATCCCTGATTACCATATCCTCCTCCCCAAATCTGAGGGGCAGTTGAACGCATATAGCCCATCTGGCTTTCTACCAGAAATTTATCCCCTAACTTTATTTCACCACTAAGTGAATAATTAAACTTGTTAAGTGTCTGATTGGGGTACTGTCCTTTGTTATACACATAATTCAGTCCGGTCCTGAAATAACCGTTTTCTCCGGTTTGTGTAATATTAATGCTGTTGTTTGTTATCAATCCGGGTTCGAGGAAATTACGAAAATTATTTTTCCCGCTCGAAACCAGGGGCATTTCTTCGTTTTGTTTGGTAACGGGGTTCCATTGAAGAGCAGTATTGCCGATATCCAGTTTGGGCCCCCAGACATAATCGTCGGCTATTTCTCCATTCAAGCCATGCCCGTATGATGTTTGTGCTTTAGGTATAGCTACCCATCCGGCCCTGAACATCGTATTGCTGTTAACATCAATAGATAACCCTTTCCCCGCCCCGCGTTTGGTAGTGATCATGATTGCGCCGGCCGAACCTCTTGCACCATATAACGCTGCAGCCGTGGCACCTTTCAATGTGGTAATATCTTCAATTTCATCGGCAGGTATATCACGCAGCGACATATTCCCATAAGGCACACCGTTGATAACTAAAAGCGGAGATTCCCCACGCATCTCTATCCCCGATCTGCCATTAAATTCTGTTGAGTTTTTAATTACAAGCCCTGCTACTTTCCCGGTCAGTGAGGCAGTCATATCCACCCCTTTAACAGTTTGTAGAGAGTTCCCTGAAACATTTTGCACAGCATAACCCAGCGATTTTTCTTCTCGCTTTATTCCTAAGGCCGTTACCACAACTTCTTCCAGCATTTTGTTGTCTTCCAGCAAAACAATGTTGGAAAGTAGGGAACTTGTGGCAGAAAGTTCCTGCGAAACATAACCGATATACGATACGGAGATTACATCGGAATCGGAAACTCCTTCTATTGTATAATTACCGTCATAATCTGTTGCGGTTCCTTTTGTGGTACCCACCACGGTTAAGGTAGCTCCGATAATGGGTTCTCCCGACGCACTCACAACTTTTCCCCTGATGGTTTTCCCTTGCTGTACCTTCTCGGCTCTTGTTACCGGTACCGTTTCCTTTTTGGATATAACAAGAATATTGTTTTGAATGCTGTACTGCAAATTGTTGTCTAAAATGGCATTCATTACTTCAGGAAGAGAAGTGTCGTCGAACGATGCGGTAATTCTCTTGTTCTCATTCAAATCGCTGTTTCTGTAAATGACAGACAAACCGGTTTGATTTTCAATTTCTTTCAAAACATTTTTCAATGTTTCGTTCCTGAAAACTTTCGTTAATGGCTGTGCGCTCGTTACTGTGCTGATAAGCACGACAAACATGAGTGCAAACAAACGGGTTACTTTCATTTTTAATTCAATTTAAAAATCCACCACCTTTGGTGGTGGTCATGTTCTTTGGGGCTATGCCTAAAATTGATAACTTTGCGGGATGAGT
>MKTD01000079.1 GCA_001898165.1 Bacteroidia bacterium 43-41 | reverse complement strand
AAATGTAATTTTGTCAGATTCTTTCGTTCTTTGAGATAAGACCATCAAGAGGGGTCAATATCACCGGAACGAGGGGTCAACATTACCGGAATATCCAATATAAGAAACGATTCTTTGAATATCACGTGAAAAAGAGGGATTGTTTGCGTATTTAGTGATAAATTTTATAAACTCATTATTTTCCTCATTTTCGAAAAGAATTGAGTATATCGTTACGTTGGTACATTGCTCTACAATTTCAAGTGTAAAGTTTTTTCTTGTCTTCACTTTTAAGTTAAGTACTACAAAGGTACAATTTTTTATTTGCAAAAAGATATTTTCTGATATTATTTTAGCAAAAGTAGCATTTTTTTCTGATATTGACGCAAACAAAAACGCAATCTACCCTCTACCTACCCCACTTCAGGTTGGTGGCTCTTCCTGATACCGGCAGTCACATTAGTCACCATCTACGGAATAAGATTCAGATTGATCAAACGAAATTCACTTGACTCAATTCATTTGCAAAACGATGAATCCCTGTTTCAATTTTCCGGATCGTTTCCGGACGAGGTTTTTTCACACCGTTCAAATAATGACTTAACTGGCGTTGATTGATACCGGTAATTTTTTCCAATCCGGATAACGAAAGCACATCCGAGTAGTGAGCTAAGAAAGAAGCCACATCATATTTAAACGTAAATTCCAAATCTTCCGGAAACACTTTTCCTTTTTTGGCGTACAACTCTTTCATTTCAGCCACCGACACATAAAAGTCATCAATACATTCCTGTACTGAATGTCCTTCACCTAATAATCCGAACGACAATCCATATTCTTTGTCGGGATCGATAACGGCTTCAAAACGCTTATCGGGAGCAGTTTCAATAATTACATCTATTTTCATGTTTTTTCCTCCGTTTTTTCCTCAGTGATTAAAGTTTAACCCCTGAGTTTTTACTAATTGATTTCATTGTTCCGAATTTTGCTTCTTCAGCTCTGTGATAGCTGAGTGGAAACTCCTTTCCGGTAATAGGGCCATACTATATCGGGTGTTTTCCTCCATCGTAAACCCGGTAACAATCGGCTTTTTTCAGTTTTCTTTCAATCTCTGAATACTTCATAATGTCAATATTCTTTTGATCAATACACTACAAAAGTAGTGTGTTTAATACTATTTAGTTATTCCGATGATATGCTCCCACTTGTTAAATTATCACATATTATCATTTTTCCATAAAAAGGTTTGGCGATTGAATTATTATACCTTACATTTGCACGTAGTGTGTTGTGTTATTTAATACTATAGAATTTAGATTCTTATAATATCTAAATATCTGCCAGCGCGTTGATTTCTGCAATCAAGAAACAATATATGTTTCTATCGGATGTGAAGCATTATTTTATTTTTATGTAAGAGTGACCGAAGGGTGTTGATGTGAAAAAGATTCTGTCAAGGAACCGCAACGTAATTGTACAAATAATCTGTTACTTGTATGTGCTCCTTTTTATTTATGCGGCCATTAGTAAATAGCCCCGTCCGTCATCATCGCCGAACTGCTTATCGCACTGCTGCTATGCTTCAAGGCCACCCGGCTCACCGGCCTGTATGCCTCCCTCTTCCTGATGGTCGCCTTTACGGCGTACATTTACCTGATACTCAATTACAGCGATTTTATCCCCTGTTCCTGCGGGGGGATCATCGAAAAACTGGGCTGGACGGAGCACCTGGTCTTCAATATCGGCTTTGCCGTCCTGGCACTGGCCGCCATTGTATTGGCGGAAAAGGGGAAAGGCACGCCTGCCGTCGCCGTTGTCCTGAAAAGCGTGCTGCCTTCCCTTGCGGCTGCGGGTGTGGTAGTGGCATTGTTCCTGTCGTCCGAGCACATCATGAAAAAAGAGAACAACTTTATCCGGAGGTTCGGGCAACATCCCATAAGGGACGAGAAGGCGTTCGACCTGGGCGCCAACTCCTATTACTTTGCCGGCATTGCCGACGGACAGGTCTATCTGGGGAACGTGACCGCACCGTTGATGCTCACCACCGTGGACACCGCCTTGACAGCGAAAAAGGCCGTGAAGATCCGGCTGGACGACACCTCGCATCCGTTCCGCTCCCTGCAAATGAAGGTGGAACCTCCCTGTTTCTACCTGTATGACGGGAGTGTGCCGGTCATTTACCGGGGGCAGTTGGGTGATTCGCTGGCCCGCACCGTCAGTTTTGAAGACGCCTATTTTTCCCAACTGGAGCCCATGGACTCCGCAAATTTCGCCTTCAGGACACAGAGTGCCGAAACAAAGGCGCAGGTATTGGGGAAACTCGCGCTGGACCGGGAGCCGAAAGTAACGCTCAATCACGAACTGCTGGAAAAGCAGGTGGACGGGGTGTTCGATACGGACGGGCAGTTGCTCCGGGACGATGTGACCGGCGAACCGGTCTATATCTATTTTTACCGGAACGAATTTTTAGTGATGGACAGCAGCCTGCACCTTTCCCGGAGGTTGCACACCATCGACACCATATCCAGGGCGCAGGTGCAGGTGCGTTCACTTTCCGGCGGACAACACAAGATGGGCGCGCCCCCGTTGCAGGTCAATAAGAGGTCGGTCGTGCATGGCCGGGTGCTGTTCAACGAATCCAACCTCATGGGAAAATTCGAATCCCGGGAGATGTGGAGCCGGGCAGCCGTTGTCGACATGTACAGGACCGACAGGCAGGAGTATCTGGGCAGTTTTTATGTGCACAACCGCGGAAGCCATAAGATGGCCCGGATGATCGTCACGGACAGGCATTTCTTTGTCCTGTCCGGCAGTGAAATCGTGCGTTACCGTTTTGCGCAGCCGGTAACACGCCATTTCATTATAACAGGGGAAACAAAAACCCCCGCAGAGTAATCAATCATCTAATTCTTTTTTTAAGATGAAAAAGTTTAAAAAATTCATTTTGCCGGCAGTAGTCGTACTGATGGGAGCCGGCGCCGCTTTTGCAACCAATGCAGCAAAAGTGAGTGACAGTAGTTCGGAAGACGGGTATTATTTTGATAATACCACGGATCAATGTGAAATGAAAAGGAGTGACTGTAGCCATACGGGTATCATAGCCTGCACATGGGTGGATAACAACAAAACATCTCACGACCTCTACGAGCTAAGTGGAACCAGTTGTGTCCGATTGTTGTTTGAACCTGAACAATAGGTCTTTGAAAGAAGGTGCCCAAAGAGCGGACGAGCTCTTTGGGCGCCTTGCTTACTGTTCAATCCACTCCACGCCTTTCTTCCCTTTCAGGTAATAATCGAACCAATCCAATATCCGTAAAGATAAATCGTTACATGCCTCCTGAGAATTAAAAGCATGTCCTTCTCCGGGATAAAACAGGGCAACCACCTTTTTCCGATTCCGTTTCAGCCCGATGTAGAACTCCATGGTCTGCTCCCAATAGATATTCTGATCCTTCTTGCCTGTCCATAATAAGATGGGGGCGTTCACCCGATCCACATAATGGATGGGATTATTTTGAAAGTAAAGCTGCTTGTCTTCACTGAAACTCCTTTTCATTTCATATTGTCCGGTCTCAAATTGCCAGTAAAAAGGTCTCCAGAAATTGTTGTTATAAGAAAAATAGGAACGGACAATGTCACTGTTGCCGGCCCCGGCAACATAGGTTGCGAAGCGGTTGGAGTGGGTGGCGATGAAATTGGTCTCGTACCCTCCGTGCGAGAACCCGAAAAGGCCGATCCGACTTTTATCAATACGAGGGTTGTCTTCCAACGCATCCAGGGCATGGTGCACACAGTCCAAAGCGGATAATCCGGGACCCTTTTCTCCATAAACGATATCGGGGAAATAGACAAAATATCCCTTTTCCAACAGCAACCTGAGATTGAACCCATCGCTGTTTGCCGTGCTGAATGCTGCTATCGGATATTTATTGGGTTTCCGGCTTTGTATCTTATAAATATTCAACACCATCGGATATTTACCGGAAGGGTCATAGTTTAACGGATAATAAAGAATACCTTTCAGGGGAATGCCGTCGCTGTTGGTATAAGAGATCGTTTCCTGTTTGAGGGATAAGATGGCACTGTCGGTTTCGTTGCTTTGAAACAGCACGGTCGGGTCTTTTCCCGGTTCCTTATATACAAGCCGTGGGGGAAGGTTATAGTTTTCTTCACTATAATAAAAATGCGCGTAATCCTCGTCGTACCTCAGCTCTTGTATATTCATATCGGTAAATGGCACGAGTGTCTTATTCTTACCGTTTTTGTATAAGATATAGGCGCTTTTATTTTCATTGGGGTCATACAGCCTGAGCAGCACCGGTTTTTTCGGATCGATGGTTTTCTGGTCAATCCTTTCGGTGATATTTTTCGAAGTCCCGTTGAGGATTGTCACCCGGCAGCCTTCAAAGTCGATGAGCTTCGACAACCTGTTTTCCTCCGAAATATAGCTCCATAAACCGCCATCCCCGTCAAAAAGGACACTTTTCCCGTCTGGTGTAAAATAAGGATTGCCCAACCCATTTCCGGCAATAACCTTTTTCGTGTCTTTTGCAACATGATACGCGTACCAGTTTTTGTCCTTGCCATATAAGATATATTCCCCGCCGGGTGAGGCATACAACGATTTTATGGTATCCATCAGGGTGTAAGAATCTTTCAGGTGGTCGTAGATATCAATGATCATTTTGGGAGAAGCGGTGATATAATCCTGCAAAAGAGAACGGTCAACACTCACGAAATAACGTCCGTCGCCCAGGCTCGCTTGTTCCAGGGCAGAATCCGCGCCTACCTGCTCGATCTGTTTTGCCACGGGTTTCCAGATATAAAAAGCGTACACAGGGTGTGGGTAGAATTTTTTCTCCAACCGGTAATCATTCCCGTGCCAGATATCGACTACCGACGTATCCTGTTTCTCGTAGTCGGCCACTACTTTGAGAAAATAACTATTCTCCTCTCCGGTGGTTTCCGTAAATACCTGTTGAAGGCTTACGGGCAACACATCCTGTAAAGGATACGCCGCCTTAGTATTGAGATCGAGATAGACAACATCCATGGCCATACTTTCCGGGGCCTGTTCATGGATCATGACACCTTGCCGCGCGGGATATATGTCCAGGAACTTGATTTCCCAGGGAGAACAATATAACTGTTCCTTGCCTTTATCGTCCAGCCGCACAAGGTAAGAATCTCCATTTTCCTCTTTGGTAATCACATATACCCGGTCATCTTCAGTAACAATAAATCGGGTCGCGTGATCGACAGATTGCAGCAACTTACCCGAAGTGTCATACAACCCGACCCTGTTATCCGCCTTTTCATTGTAGTGCAACACAAATAACCCATTTTTTCTGAGTGCTTTCATATCCTTTACATACTCGTAACAGATGCCGGTCTGCTTTTGCAGGTTCCTTAATTCCGCCGATTCCCGGTTGCGCGTCAATAAATGGTTATTATCAGGGAAAAAGGGTTCACCTATGATTGCTCTGTGGCCTATTACCTTTCCGGGATGCCGTTTATCAAGGATCAGGATCGTGTCACGGTTCAGGTCATACCATTTGCAGAAAATAAACCATCTTCCATCTTCGCTCATTTTCAAACTCAACATTTTATAGTGCCTGTCCGCAAGCCGTTGCAGCTCATCCTTACTGTTTTGCGCGTCCAGTTTCAGGTCTGAGAATAGCAGCAGGCATAAGGAAAATAATAGAAATAGATTTCTCATGATCAATATCCGGTATTTTGGGGGTATAGATTAGGATTCAGCAAAAGTTCGTTCCGGGGGATCGGCCATACCTGTTTGTAGTCCTTCCAGTCCGGTTTCAGGGCGCTTAACTCATTCAGCCTCCCCCACCGTTTCAGATCAAGGAAGCGGTGACCGGACTCGGTAAAGAATTCCCGCCGTTTTTCGGCCAGGAGTTCGTCGATAAAAGCCTCTTGGGACAATGATGTCAACGGGATTAACCCTGCCCTTTCGCGTGAGGCATTCAGGTAGGGTAAAGCTTCGTCCACCTTGTTTTGCCGGGCAAGCGCCTCGGCCATGATAAAGTAAGCCTCTTCCAGCCGAAAGACAATGGAGTATTCATTTGCGTTGTTCTCCCTGTTTTTGTATTTATAAGGCCGGTACCACGACTGGCCGTTCACAGTTACTTCAGCTATCCATACCTGTTTGCGGAGGTCGTTATCGGCAAAAGAGCCCACCAAGTTTGCGGTCAGTATATAATTATTGGGAGCAGAACCTGTGAAAAAGTAGAAAGCAGCTTCGCTTGTTGCATCCCCATTGTTCTGCGGTTTCAGTTGCCAAAGGATATGCTTGCCCGATTTATGGAATACCTCATTAATATCCGCCTCATATTGGTAGAGGGGAGACTGAAGAATATTTTTCGCTGTCTGTTCCGCCAGCAGCCAGTCTTCCCGGAGCAGGCAAATACGGGCCAGGAGCAGTTGCGCAGCTTTCCGGTTGGGATAGATCCGTTCCGCGTCGCGGTAATCGTCTTCTAACAAGGTAACTGCTTCCATCATATCCTTCTCCAACTGTGTCAATAATACAGAAGCTTCCGTTTTGCCGATCGTCCGGTTGTATTCGTAGTCCAGGCTGGTCGTATAAGGAATGTCGCCAAAAAGCTGTTGCAGGTAAAAATAGAGCAACGACCGTACCAGCAACGCTTCCCCCTTGATCCGGTTTCTATCGTCGTCGGACAAGGTGGTCGATTGTTCCACGCCGTAAATAACGGCATTGGCATAATAAATTTGCTGATACGAGGCACTCCAGACGCTTGCTATGGCAATATTCGTTTCCTGTTGCTGGTTTTGGTAAATATCCATATATTGGTTCTGGTCATAATAATAACAGTCCAACTCATCGGCATAAGCCCCGCAAAGAGAACCTGTTCCGATGTAACTTCCTCCTGTCAGGACAGACCGGTCCCGCACTTGGGTATATAGGTTTGCCAGCGCGGCATTGGCGGTTTGCACATCTTCAAACGCCTGGGGTGTGCCCAGCTGGTTCGAGGGATAGCCCACGTCGATCAGATCTTCACAGGCTGTGAACAATAACAACCCCACATAAATAAACAGATATGATATTCGTTTCATATTTTTAGATCTTTAAAAATTAAATTGAATGCCGAACGACCAGGTCTTCAGCGGCGGTAAAAAGCCGGTTAAAATAAACTCCGGATCCAAACCGAAATAATTGGTAAATGTCAACACATTCTGCCCCTGCGCATAGAACCGGATATCCCGTACGTGTCTGTTTACCGGAAGCCGGTAGCTTAGCTGGATGTTCTTTAAACGGATAAACGAGGCATCGCCGACAGCCGCCGTACTATTCATAAAAAGCGCATGCGATTGATTCTTTTGCGCATCTGTACCGGAGGAGTAAGGCATGTACTGCCCGCCGGGATTATCTTTCGACCATACGTCCAATACCTCCACCGGTTGGTTGTTCAGACTGCCCGGCCGGGACATCATACTGTTGTAATTTTTCTGTACCTGGTTCACAAATTGGAATAAGAAGGAGAATTCCCATTGTTTGTACGATAACTGGTTCGACCACCCCCCGTAATACCTCGGTCCTGTTTCTTTGATCACCCGGTTATCGTCCGGTGAAGAGATGTTGCCATCGTTGTTGTAGTCCGTAAAAATATAGAGACCGGTTTCCGGGTCGATCCCTTCGTAATTATACACTTTCACGATGGAGGTCGGATAGCCTACCACATATTGGTTGGCATAGGTGGAACCTTCCAGTCCCGGGAACGACACCAGCTTGTTCCGGGGAAAAGTGATGTTGAAATCGCTGTTCCAGTTGAACGAGCCTGTCCTCACGGGATTGGTATTCAGTTCGAACTCCAGTCCCCTGTTTTCCACCGTGGCCGGCAGGTTGGCCTGGATACGGCTGAAACCGGTAGTAGCCGGTAACGGGATACCCACCAGCTGGTTCCCGGAACGGTTACGGTACCAGGCGGTGTTCAACCGTATCCGGTCGTTGATAAAGCCCAGTTCCAGGGCAGCCTCCAGTTTCGTCGTCTTTTCCCAACTGAAATAAGGGTTGTACAACCGGGAAGGGTACAATGCCTTGATTCCCCCGTAACTTTTGCTGCTCACGGTATAGGTATCCAGGTACTGGTAATCGCCGATGGCGTCGCTTCCGGTCAGTCCGTAGCTTGTACGCAGTTTTCCGAAGCTCAGCCACCGGATATCATTGAAAAACTCTTCTTCGGCGAACAGCCATGCCGCACCGACAGCCCCGAAGTTGGCAAACCGGTTGTTCGTCCCGAAACGGCTCGACCCGTCGCGCCGCCCGGTAAGGTTGAGTATATACCTGTTTTTGTATTGGTAATTGATTCTTCCGAACAGGGCGGCATACTTGTATCCGGTTTCCGTATCGTAATCGACCCAGGCATTCGCCGCCGCTGCCATGTTTGTGATCAGAGCATTGCTTTCGAACCCCATCCCGAAAAGGCCCAAAGCCGAAGATTGCCGGTGCTGGAAAGTGCCCCCAATCAATATATCCGTTTCGTGCCCGTTAAGCGCATGTTTGTAGTTTACCTGGGGTTCCAACAAATACGTGAATCGGTGTTGGTTCGCTTTGGTAGTGGAGGAGCTTGCAGGTGTACTCCCGAAAGCGGGATTACGTGTCGTATTTGGCGATAATATTGTTTCTTCAAAAATCTGTTGATCGATGCCCCCGTTCAATTTCAGATAAAAAGAACGGAATAGTTCGTACCCCAAGTTAATATTCAGGTTGAGTACCCTATTTTTGTTGTCGTAGGTGTTTCCATAGGGAGCTACCGGATTGGCGAAGGTGTTGTTTTCCCAGTTCAGGCTGCCGTCCTCCTTGTAGAGTACCGGGGCATTGGGGCTAAGCAGAAGAGACTGTTTGGTAACATCTGACCGGATCAAATTATTTGTTTGTTCGGAGAACAGCCCGGAAGCCTTTAACGTGAACCTGTTGTCATCGGACCGGTGGTTCAGGTTCATGGAGAGGTTGTTTGTCTTGTAGTTGAAATCTTTGGCGAATACCGTCGTTTGTTCGTTATGGCCGGCGCTGACCAGAAAATTCGTATTTTCACTGCCCCCGCTTAAAGAGAGCTGAATATTCGAATTAATGGCGGTTTTTCCGATCAGTTCGTTCTGCCAGTCCGTGTAACGGTTTTCATCCCAGGTGCCGTTGATATCGTACGCATTGGCCGGATATTTCGTGATGCCGTCACTGGCATACGCCTGCCTGCGCATCTCCAGGTATTGCGGGGTATCCATCATCTTCAACTTGTTTACCACCCGGCTAAGACCGTAGCTGGTGTTCACGCTGAGAGCGGTCTTTTTAGCAGCCCGGCCTTTTTTTGTGGTGACCAGTATCACGCCGTTGGCGCCGCGGGAACCGTAAATGGCGGTGGCGTCCGCATCTTTCAAAATTTCGATGCTCTCGATATCATTCGGATTGATGGCGTTCAGCGGGTTGATTTCCGTATAGGGAAGTATGGTTGCAGAAAGGCTGTTTGAAGCAGTTTCCGAACTCACAGGCACCCCGTCGATGATATACATCGGGTAATTTCCCGCCCTTCTCAAACTGTTCGTGCCACGGATCTGTATATCATAACCACCCCCGCCGGTACCACCGCTTTGGGTAATGTTCACCCCCGCCATGCGCCCCTGAACGGCGGAAAGCGCATTGCTTACCGGCTGGTTTTGAATCTCCTTGGCGGTCACGCGGGCAATGCTGCCGGTACGTACCGCGTCTTTCACGGTATAGTATCCGGCATTCACCACCACTTCGGACAGCGCGGTGATGTCTTCCTGTAATTGTACATTCAGCCGGGTCCTGCCGTTCAGCGGGATCTCCTGCGTTTTAAAACCGACAAAGGAGAAGGAGAGCACCGCATCGGCCGGTACGCCGGGTAATGTATACTGCCCCTCTTCTCCGGTGGTCGTACCGGTGGATGAGGTTCCTTTAATTACGATACTCACGCCCGGCAACGGGTTACCGGAGAGTTCGGTAACCCGTCCGGTGACGGTGACCGTTTGCGTATAAGCAGAGTTTATAAGGATGAAGGTTCCCGCCAACAGCAGGAATAGCAATCGGTACCGTGCGCGTGTATCCCGTAAGACGGATAACAACCGGTAAAATTGGGGACAATAAGATTTGTTTTTTTCCATCATAGTATATGTTTAACTTGTTGTGTGTATAGAGAATTAACTCATTTAATCAGGTAACATCCAGAATAACAAAATTTATTTTTTGCATCATAGTATATGTTAATGTTTACAAGCCGACTATAAATTTGGTCCGTTACAAACGGTAGATGTGTCGGTGTTTATTGAAAAATTAAACGGATATTTCCGGCTAACGCCGGCTCAAAGAGGTAAAAGTTTTCAGGTAACTGAAACCCGGTGCGGTAGCGGTCAATCGTACGGGCAAGAGGATAATCAGGTATCCAACATCTTATTCGATGTGGCTCTAAGTATATGCGGGAATATAAAAAAAGAGGCGCGGACGATTGCCATTATTCCTGTTGTCAGGCTCCGCAAGGGCCTTATCAGAAGAATAGAACAATGTCCACGCCCTTATTGCTAAGGGCGCTTCCATTCTCTGGTCTTCTGATTTGAATTTTGCGGATTCGACAACAAGACCAAAAAAGCGCTATGTAAGTTGTACCGTATTTAACAGCACAAAAGTACTAATTCTTTTTAATTTCTATGTTTTCATACGCGTTTTGTTTAAGTTTTAGATATTTTTTGTACCTTTACTTCTCTAACTTTGAAATCGGCCTGCTTAGCAGATAGTCATAGTTTAAAATGCAAATAAAAACAAAAACATTGAGACACTGCGTCATATTGAAATGTTTCGCACAAGCGTATTCAAAAAACTTACAATTGTAAAACGTGTTGTACAAAGAAGGATACAAGTTGTATAACTTCTTATAAAATTATTTTCATCTTCGATTTTGTATTATCTTTATTATAAATTTAATTTGAGTCAGTTATGAATGATACGGAAAACAATAAAAAGATTCCTCATCAAGGCAAAAATGCAAAGCGATTCAGGGAAGCCAAAGGCATTAAGCAGGAAGCAATTGCCATTGAATTAGATATTACCCAACAAGCTGTATCGCAATTGGAAAAACGTCAGGAGCTTGATGATGAGGTAATAAAAGTGTATGCCAAAATTGTGGGGATAGACGAATACTTTATCCGGAATATGGTTGATGATTCTATATTGGAAGGCTGTAATTATTTCTATGACAATAGTTTCCAAAACAGGGATTACAGT
Organism: Bacteroidia bacterium 43-41; assembly: GCA_001898165.1. Lineage (GTDB taxonomy): Bacteria > Bacteroidota > Bacteroidia > Bacteroidales > Dysgonomonadaceae > Petrimonas. Next base: position 13,566 of record MKTD01000079.1, on the reverse strand, counting down.
TCTCAAATCTTAAATTTTAATCCTTTGGATAAGTTAGTGGAGCTTTATTCCGAAAAAGACCAATTGTATGAACGGATAGTCCAACTGGAAAAAGAAAAAAACACTCTTCTGGAAAACTTGCTGAAGGAGAGGAAATAAGGTACGGGGCTCTCCCTTCCCAACCACTAGGGTAGATACTATTTTACAGGCAGTAAAACTATCTGAAGAGTTATTAAAGATTGGAAGGGAAAAGTTTGAAGATTTAAAAAAAAGCGAAAGACGGTAAACAAAATTAATAATTGATATATTTGAAGAACAACGCTTTTAACTGTTAATAAAACAGACGACAACAAAGCTAAACCTGAGATTTTTAAATAGAGCACTGTATGTTGCCTTAACTTCATCCTAAACAGAGGATGGCTAAAAGAGGAATAAACTAAAATCATGCTATTATGGATACAAAACACAAAGTGCCTTTTTTCGATATTGAGGATATAACCCTGCTGATGGAAGTTGGAGGTAGAAAGTATGAAAAAAATAATCCTATACATCAAAAAAAAGGTAGGCAACTGAAAAATGAAGTATGGGAGAAAACTTTATACTGGAAAGATCTGGTAATTAGTCAACTAAGGAAATACAATTATGTAAAAACAAGATCTATACGAAGATGGCAAAATAGTGGAAGCTTCATGCGTTATACCTGGGCTCAGATATTCAAACAGGGAGATGAGCAAAAAGGTATTTACTTTACCGTAGGAGCAGGACAACAAGGGTTAAATTATCAATTTGATTACCAGCATATTGACAATACAAGTATTAAATTAAGAACAAATCAAAAGGCTATATGTGAATCTCTTATAAAAAAGACGAATAACACACGGATATCCATTCCGATAGATAAATTGCATGAATATACTTGGGAGAGACTTGTTAAAGAAACCGTTGATTTTATCATTAAATACACTCCATTATATGATGAAGTTATAAAAAAGGTATTTAATCTTAATCAGAAAAGAATAGCCCGAATAACATATAACACAGCAGGCTGGATAGAGCCATCGGGAAAATACGGAAAAAGTAAAAGTAAAAATTCACACGAGTTTAACTATGGCTATGGACATGAGGAATGGCTATTTGACTTAGCTAAAACCTATAAAGGTTATCATTATGCGTTTTTAGAACCCATAAGGAAACAATATCAGGCATACGAAGACAAGACTTTTGATATAGTTCTATATACCATAAATAGTGAAACAAGGCAACGTTATTTTGTTGGAGAAATTGCCAATGTTAAAGTTCTGACAAAAGACCAGGCAGAAGAAGTATATTCATATTATGAAAAAACAGGATGGCTTTTTGAAATGGAGCAGCAGATTATTGATAAAAATATAAATCCAGATGGTTTTTCGAACTGGAAGGGGTTGAATTTATTTAATATACGCTTTAAAATATCCGATATAAAACAATCTGAATCTCTAGATACACCTATACCACCACACAATCCCATTCACAATCTTAATCGTTATTCACTTATTCATTATAAAGAAGAGTATGGCTTAACCGAAAATGTTGATAAAGTCGATACATATAATTTTGCTGCAGCAAAAGACACCATCCCTCCTGCTACCGGAGGCATCATTAAGACAAAAGAGTACGAAAGGCAACCTAAAACAGTTGAAATTGAATATTTACATCAAGCCATAAGCGATGGGCTTTTGGCTAAATTGAAGAGTGAAAGCAGAAAAGTAAAAAAAGAGGTTGATGCCGGCTATGGAAATAACAGAATAGATTTAGTAGAGCAAGTACCTGATGGAGATATTTTTTATGAGATAAAAACGTATCCTTCATTAAAGACTTCCATAAGGGTAGCTATAGGACAACTTTTGGAATATTCTATGTGGACTGAAAAGAACAAAGCCAAAGAACTTATTGTCGTGACTCAACCGACGCCTGATGCAGAGGCAGTCAAAATATATTTTGCACATATCAGAAAAACATACAATATACCTTTGTATTATCAATCATTTGACATTGAGACAAAGGAGTTATCAGGAAAAGTATAAAAATATGTATGACCATAATATTTATAAATCACATGTAATAAAAGATTTCAATAAAATTAGTATCTTTGGATATTGAGGTTTATCGTACCCGTCAATATGCAATTATTTGCGCAAATGCAAAAGACGCTGAGGGGGGAATAAACAAAAAACATATATCTAATAATGAAGAATTTGGATCAAATAATAAAAATAAGATTTACGCATACTATGAATTTCGCATTTACGAATGTTCCATTTTTATTGCGTAAATAAAACGTTAGTGGCAAGGCTAAGAGACCGACAAGCTAGAAAAATGAAACTAAATAACTAAAGATATGAAATGAGAAAGGTAAGTGGTTCGCTGAATAGTACGTTTTATCTTCCACAGCTAAGCAAGACATACGTTGCTTACGGAGCAGGAATTCCAATTATGCAAGGACAATCGAAAGAAAGTTCAAGCATGTTGAGAATTATCTGTACTGTTCTGATTGACTTCATAGTATTTATTATTATGGACAAAGTTACGAATAGAATTCTTCCCGAAAGGGAAATCGGGGCGACATTCAATAGAGTGTCGTATAATGCATGTACTATTCCGTTAATGAAAATTGATGTAAAGGCTTGCCCCGTTTAACCACTTACCCCTCATTTCTCTTATGGCGACAACTATCAACAAAGGCAAAAAACAGAAAGATTGGTTCAGACTAAAACGCTATCCCCATGTTGGATTGCAGCTAGAGCCAAAGGACAGAGCGTGGATAGAGCCTTACTTGAAAGATAAAGATGCAATTTCAAAACATGCATTTTATCCATTTATTCATAGACAGTTGAAAGTGCGCAAGTTTCGTAAAGAGATATGCCATGACGGAACTCGTTCAAAACTGAGAAAACCATCAACAAAAGAACGTGAGATATATTTCTCAAATCACCTAGACTCTAATGTGTTTAGCTATTACTCAGAAATACTATCCACTGCATACGAAAGTGAAATAAGGGATTTAGGTATAAGCAGTAGTATTACAGCTTATCGTAAAATAAAACTAAACTCAGAAAAGGAGAAGAGCAGGAACAAATGCAACGTTGATTTTGCACACGATATTTTTCAGTTTATAAAAGCCAACAAAGAGAAAGACCTAGTTGCAATTACATTCGACATAAAAAGTTTTTTCGACAATCTTGACCATAAGTTACTGAAAAAATATTGGAAAAGAATTATTAAATCAGGTGCGGACTTGCCGGAAGATCATTACAACGTTTTCCGTAACATAACAAAGTTCTCATATATTGAAGAAAACGACCTTTTTGATAATTTCAAAAATCAAATAATTGTAGAACGTAAGCCAAAATCTTTTAAGGAAATAAAAATCAAGAAGAAAAACTATTTGCGAAATAAAAGGGCTGTCGCTTATTGCTCAAAAGACAATATAGAAGAAATCCGAAACTTAGGTCTAATAAAATCTAATAAGCGAATTAAGGAAAATGAAGACTTAAAATTAAGAACAAAAGGAATTCCACAAGGTTCTCCTATAAGTGCCACCTTAGCTAACGTTTATTTACTAGACTTTGACAAACAAGCACACGACATTCTTAAAAAAATCGGTGGGATTTATCAAAGATATTCAGATGACATGGTTGCTATTTGCCCAATAGAATTTGAACAAGAAATCATTAACCATTTTTCATCTTCAATCCTAACATATAAACTTGAAATACAAAAAAGCAAAACTCAAGTATTCCATTTCATATATGATAACAAAATAGAAAGGCATTATTGCTTTGAAAAAAACATAAACACTAACAGACTTCAAGACAACACCCTTTTTGAATATTTAGGCTTTCAATTTGACGGATACTATACGCTCATTAAAAATTCTAGTATCTCAAACTACTACCGCAAAATGAAACGGACTTTTGCAAGAAGTCGGTTTTATACTTTTCACAACAGGACAGCAACAAAGGGTCAAGTTTTTAAGACAAGACTTTACAAGAAGTTCACATTTGCAGGTGCTGAAAGGAGAAGAATTTATCAAAGACATCCTAGCAAATCAGACTTATTCATTTTATCGCATAAATATGATTGGGGCAATTTCATAACCTATGCTAGACTTGCAGAAAAAACAATCATTGACAATAAAATTGGTGGACAACTGAAAAGACATTGGCGAAAATTTCACGAACTGATGAAAAAAATAGAAGAAAAATGAGAAGCCCAGCCACTAACACGGGCAAGCGTATTTGAAGACCGTGCAATAATTAACAGACTAACACAAACTCTTGAAGTATAACTATAAAAGAAATATTTCTTTTAATTTTACCGACTATAATTTGAATTGCAAATAAACAATGGCAAAGAAGAAAGAAGAAGCATTCAGCGCAAGGAAATATATGGAGATGGCTATTCAGGTAATGAATAAGTCCATTCAAGAACCGAGGCAGGACAAAGTAAGTCCTAAGGTGGGTGCAGTTTTAATTAAACCTGATGGCACAGAAGAAACAGCGTTTAGAGGAGAACTCCGTCACGGTGACCACGCAGAATTCACTTTGCTTGAAAGAAAAAACCGCAGTAATCTTTTAGATGGCTCCATATTATTTGCAACACTGGAACCTTGTGCTCCCGAAGCGAGGAAATATCCTAAATTGGGTTGTGCTGAACGAATTGTAAATGCCCGCATAAAGAAAGTTTGGATTGGCATAGAAGACCCCGACCCAACCGTTGACCGAAAAGGCATTAAATACCTTTTGGATAATGGTGTGGAAGTAGAAATGTTTGATGTCGACCTTCAAAAGCAAATTCGCGATGCCAACAAACGATTTATTAAAGAAGCAGAAGAAAGGGCTAAAATGGCAAATGATAAAAAGTTATCCATTGTATTATCTGAGAAGGAAAGAACCGAACCTCGAGCCGAACTGAATGATTTATCGAAAACACATTTAGATGCTTTCATCAAAAAAGCAAAACTGGATGTAGAATGGAATACGCCTGAGTTTTATAAAATACTCACACAATTGGGCATTTTAGAATTGAAAGGTGAGAAGTTTTTACCCACAGGTTTGGGCTTGCTTTTGTTTGGTGAACGGCCACAATTAATTTATCAGAATGCCTTGATAAGAGCCACATACAAAACCAAAGGCAGAGGAGAAGATATTGACACCATTGAAGGATCACTTATTTCACAGGCTGATAAAATTCAACAATGGTATGAAAGCCATATTGGCAAACAGATAAACCGTTCATCTACCGAACGAAAAATTACTTATGATTACCCATTAGTAGTTTTTCGAGAAGCTATCATTAATGCCATTGTGCACAGAGACTACGATATTGATGGTGCTCCTATTTATTTTGAGATTAACGATGATGCGATAATTATTAAAAGCCCAGGTGGACCTGTTAAGCCAATTACATTGGAACAAATTAAGCGGTTCAATGCTCCTTCATTAAGTCGTAATCCCAAAATAATGTATGTGTTTGACCAAATGGACTTAGTGGAGCAAAGAGGCTTAGGTTTTCAAACCATTAAAGACCTGCCCACAAAGCATAATTTGCCTTTGCCCTTAGTTTCTTATGAAGCCCCGTATATGGTACTGACATTTCCAAGGAACATTGAAGCCGCTAAAAAAGTAGCTGACAAGCCAAACGTAGCAAAACTTACAGATGCTCAATTAAGAGGTTACGAATGGCTTAAAACAATTGGAGAAGCAAGCACAAGGGAATATTCAGTTCATTTTGATATTGGGTATAAAACAGCCCAAAGACATCTTGCTGCTATGAAAGAACTTAGTTTAGTACGTGATAATGGAGAAGATGCTAATTCTCCTAAATACAAATATGTTGTGAAAGAGTGAGATCGATAGGTTGGACAAGAAGTTGGACATAGTGTCCAAGCTGTAGGTGTAAAAGATGCTTTTAATGCTGAACTTGGACAAGGAGTTGGACATAGTGTCCAAGTAGATGAATTAGGTAAAGATACTAAGGTTGTAGAAGATATAAGAGAAATATGGGAAACTAAGTGTTATTAAAACTGGACAATCCAACAAAAAAAGACAAAGTAAATGACATTGAAAAACAACATAGATAGAGATTTAACAACACGGTTGACAAGAACGCCCGCTGAAATATTTAGTGGATTTTGTAACAAAGGAAGGATTGAAAATTATATCAAAAAAAATATTGAACCTTTTATGAATGATTTTGCGAACAGGATAAAAACGTCAGTATAGAACGAGTAACATAGTCAGTTCAAATCATTATCACATCAATATTATGCATCTGCGTACCTTCATAAAATCCCCAAAAAATGGACTTGCGACCAACAATTGCAAGGAAAACTCCATCAATGACAATCTCTGATTTATAAAACACATCATGGATAGATGATATGTCAACAGTAGATGGGGTAGGATTATCTTCTGGGTGAGTATGCCATTCTCCTAAATAAAATCTTGTTCGATTAGAAGATTCAAATTCACGTTTAATTATCTCGTTTGCTTTATTGGCATTGCGTGTGCAACCACATTTAGAGGAACGGTCTATTAGTATACATGGCTCAGATGCTCGGTTGATACGGTAATATTTTTCATTAATTTCTGATCCCAATAGTATACCGCCATTCTCATTACCTGATATCTGACGCATTGAGTTCAACGCGTCTACAGCTTCTATCGTCACTTCAATTGTATAGTCAACCATGCTTATAGATTCAACTCTTGGACTTCTCCCAAGTTGATTAATGCAGGATCGACTGTCAGTTTGATGTTTTTTTCTATTGCTATATCTATATTTCCTACCCATCGGTAACATTTTGATTGTTGAGGTTGTTGTATAAGTTGGTTTATATATGGGTAAAGAGCTGACAACAAAAGGGTCACATCATTGCCCGAATAAAGAGAATACTCCCCGTTGCATCCAGCATCTCTTTTTATAAAACGATCTGCATAAGCTAAATATTCAGTTGGTTCAAGTAGATTATATTTATAAAGCATCCTTTCTTCATTATTGTAAAGATTGAAGTTTTCAGGCATCTGTTCCGGATTAATGTACACTAGATGCCCCGCAATACCGAAAGGTTCGAGCCAGAGTATAAATGTCGGTAATTTAATACGTTCTTCGCATAAAGCGTCTACGACAAATTTCTCAGTCATGACATCACCTGTACAAAGAAAGAGAGCCGTATGAGTATTAACACTTTCGTTATCATTTGTGACAACGCTTTGAAATGTATCATTATATGTCTTTACGTCTCTTTCTGGACGAACTGAATACAGATAATCAGCTATTGCATCCACCTTGCTTTGGTAAATGTAATGAAAACCTAACAAATGCCTCCCTATATTTTCAGGCTGAAGAGTTTCCTCATCTATCAACGTAAAATTGGCATTATTCCAACCACTAAGAAAGTATGTTAAATTAGAGCCTATACTACCGAGCCCGGTTATGATGAACGATTGTTTTGGCATCTCTATTCCTGCTGTGCGCATAGCTATACGACGAGAAGAATACAACGAACCATATTGTCGTTCTAACAATTGGTTCTTCTTTTCAAATCGCAATAACAAATCGCATGCAGTAAGTTTATTATTGCGGAATCCTTTCTTTTTTGTATTCACTTTGTCTATGTAAATACCACCCATTGATGTTTCTGATAACTGGAAAACTATAATTCCACCATGACCGGTATTGATAAAAGACTTAATCGCCTTATGGTCTTCAGTAGACGAAGCACATTCTAAAAGTTTTTGTAGTGTTAGACTGTATGGAGCCTTATCTGGAACTGTGACACTCTTTACGAATAAAACTTCCGTTTCCATTGCTTTATGATGATATTTCAAATAACGTTCAATATTTGATTCTTCATCATCTTTAGGAAGTAGCAAGGCTCTAGTTATTGTCTTTGGCTTTTTGGCTCCTAAAATATTTTGATTGTAACGCAGAGCTCTCAAAACACAAGTTTCAACAGGAAAGTTTTCATAAATCAACCAATAATCAGAAGTTTTTGGCTCTCCATCATATTTTCGCCTCCAATAACTATTTATCTCCGCACTGAAGTCGCTTACATTTTCATTTTTTATGCCCTGTCCAATTAGTTCTTTCGACTGTTTCAAACAATATCGAATAATCTCATAAGGATTATCTATAGGGTAACTCGCACCATCTGGCATCAAGCATAACTTACCCCCAACACTTTCTATATGGGGTAAATATCCGAATGTTTTACTTGGGAAGTATACATCCGGTAATGTATAAGGAAACGATTTTCGAAATCCAAAATACAGTTCTATTTCCTTGACTTGACCATTTACATCTATATCTGTTATGACTTTCCATTGTTCAGCATAATAATCCTTTCGAATATTTGGTATTTCGTCCGCATACTTTACATTTTCTATTTTATAGAGATGTTCAAAGCATGAATTTAATATGTCTGATAGGTCATGCAAAGCGACTGTTGGTCTTTAAGGTTCCTGAAAATGATTTTGTCTGTGCATCTTCGTCCTCGTCCTTGGCTGTACTACAGGAAAATCTGTTTCCAAAATGTTTCTGCCATTTTATACAGGCTTCATGAGGATTCTTACTTTCAATAGCTCGAGTTGCATCGTCCTTAAAGGATTTCAGTTCCGCAAGAAACTTATCTTTCCGAGTTTTCTTGTAATATTCAAACAGGTCTTCATAGGGATGTGTTGGGCGCCAACAATGAAATCCATTATCTTCACTCAAAGCATCATGCATTGCTGTTAAAAGATCTCGCATAGCAATGTCTTCGCGTGAATCTACATTATCATTATAATATTCAGCCGCAAGCATTGTCATAATACAACCTGTAGGCATCTTAAAGTCTTTTTCATTGTTGATGTATTCACACCAAGCTTTCAGATAGCGTACTAATCTACGTAGCATCGGCTTTTCCCCACATTCTTCGCAGAACCAGTCTATTAATTCACGTGGATCTGAATCCATCCAAGGATCTTTACGATGTGCTAATCGTGGATGCTCATCTCCATCCACCATAAAGTAAATGGGCAGGTCTATGTGATGTCCGTCAGCATAAAGTACCGTCACACAAGGAGCATTGTCTTCTGCTCCTCTTGTTGTATGATTTTCAACCGCTTTTAGCACTTCCTTATGATACCACTCTAAATCTTTACGTTCATCCTCTGATTTACCAACGAAGTAGATGCCATCATCAAGATCATAGGCTCCTAGCCCGTTCTCATCCTTGATAGGAGTAAGTATTGTGTGCATGGCATATGAACCTTGCCAATAAAAATTTGGTTGAATGTAGTCTGCATGATTATTTTTGAAGTACTTCCGAACACGGTCACGCAGCGCATCACGGTTAGTTTTTAATGTAGATCGTCTTTTCTTTGTTGCGTTTATGGTATCATGAAACGCATTGAATTGTTCTTGATTATTTGCCATATTCGTTTGGATTTATAGATTTTGTAGTTGTAAAAAAGTATTTTATCTCTGGTTTCATTTTTGCGTTTATTGCTGTATTATCAGCTTTTTTACGTAGTAATTTCAGCGAAGCCGGGCTAGCGTTGTCCATATCTATAAGAGAAGCTTCTTCTGCTGAAAGAGGAAGATTAGTAATACGTTCAAAATTAAAAGGGAAATTTAATCTCCCTTTTAGATGCTTCAAAAGGCACATTGCAGATTTTGACTGTCCTATGGAATATGCATCAAAAAGAGCATTTTTCCAATTAAGAAAATCACGATTCACTTTTTTGTGTACTTCGCCCTTTTCTTTTTCACAACTACTTATAGATAAGATTTCAAGTCCATTTATACGATCATCGTCGGCGAATTTGTAGAGAAATTCAGTTAAACCAACCAAAATGGGATTGTTAGCCCACAAGCCTCCGTCTACAAACTGATCATCTTCTATTTCCATCATTGGAAAATAAGTTGGAGCGGCAGCTGTTGCCAAAGCAACATCTACATAGCTTTTTTCATCATCCTCAGTAAAGTTTGAATAATCCTTCTTGAATATACGAGGAATAGCAGTATTGGTATTATATGAAGGAATACAAAGGAAATTATTGCTTTCTTCAAGTTTTCTCGAACCAAATACTTTTTCGAGTGCTAGACGCAAAGGTGTAGCTGAGTATTTTCCTCCAAATGCAGCTTGTCTTGCAATCAGAAATTTGTCTCCATGAGGGAGTTTCTTTAATTTCTCGTTAAAAATTGCAGGTCCCTTTTGTTCATAGAAGGCAACAACATCCTTCATTGGAATTTTAAGTGAAGCAGCTAAAGCTATGATCCCACCAGTAGAAGTTCCACATAGCATATCGAAACAATCTGAGATTTTCACTTTAAAAACTTCCTCAAATTTTGCTAGTAACTGCGCTGAGTAGAGCCCCTTAATCCCCCCACCGTCTATACTGAGTATTTTAAACTTTTTTGGTTCTTCCATGTATTATTTTTAATTATTGTTTGATACATACATTACTCCATACAATCTTAGTGCCAAGGAATTAAGAAAAGTGAATTTCGTTAGGCTAATCATATATAAAATACTAAAAAACCAAACTCTGTCATTTTAACTGCCAATCTGACAGGCGTATCATCTGGAGCTAGCAAGGCTAAAGAATGAACTATTTGTGGAGTGTAGAAAAATCACTCCACAAATCATCAAATCCAAGAGAGAGTGTGCAAGACACTTATGCTTGATTTTCAATAGGTCTTACATCATCCAAACTATCAGTTTCTGTTTGCGAAGTTATTTGAATACAATTCGCATTTTTACTCCATCGAAGTTCATAACTTAATGCGATATAAACAGCAACAGACTTGTCTAAATCATCAGTGCTATTATAATTAGAGGCTATTGTTTGCTTCAAGTTGTCATTTCTAAATAAATCAACAACACTTATGCTAATTTTCTCTTCAGAGTTACCTATTGGCTCAAGAGCATATTTTTCTTTTGTTTCTTGGGATATCTCATGTATTCTTAATTCTGGACAATTTGATTTCCTTAGTATAAATAGAGATTGTCCAACATAAGGTAATCCCAGATAACCAATGTTTATCACATTAATTCCTATGAAAGTATAGACATTGTTTCCTTTATGAACAAACTCATTCTTATGCTTATCCATTCCCATGTAAAAATCTAAATTAAACCCCATTGAAGCAATAATGTAGCTTTCTTTATCTTCTATACCCAACCTCTTTATTGCCTCAAAAATATCAATACTAGAAATTTTATATATTCTGCTCTTTCCAAGTGTGGCAAAAGACATAGAAAATAAATATTCCATTTCCTGAGCGACTCTGCCAGCTAAGATGGTGTCGTAGTTGAGATGCGATACATCATCAGTCCAAGATCCCTTATCCATAATCATAAAATCCATATGTCCAATATAGTTAGAATAAGGGAAGTTTGTTTCTTCAACAATACCAGAACTTAGTAAGGGATGGATTCGCCCTATAGTCTTCCTTAGTATTCTCAGCGTAGATTCTTTGAATTGTGTTAAATGGGCAGGGTCAATTTCGCGTTCCTTTTCAATAACTGGTATTTTTTGTTTTATGCTATCAATATAATCACTTAACAATTTAGTTGGCTCTTCTTGTTTTCTTTCAATATAAATTTCCTCTTTCAAAAAACTGTCAAATTGCAAAAATTTGATTACTTTATACTCTTTGGAAAAATAGTTTTCGGTGAATCCCTTTAACCGTTCTATTCTTTCTCTCATAAAATTGGCTTCTCTTACCGTTTCTGGCAACTTCGGCAAATCAGATGATTGTATGCTGTAATAATTTGTTTTAAAAGTTGAGTAAATATCGTATTGCCTTAAAAATAATAAAGCAAAATATTTTTTTAACCACATAGCCATAATACCATTAGCACTAATACCCGAGTTGTCGGGAAAAGAATATCTCTGAATGTAATGCATCGGAGAAGACTTATCGCCCTTAATAGATAAATAGTCAGACATTAGTTCTATCATAGTGTTTGGCACTAATTTGTAAGACGCGGGCATTGATTGAGTAAAATACATAACTTTATCAAGTAAAGCATATTTTTTACAGTAAAGTAAAAGTGCGCCGAGCATATAATGAAATTCTTTAAATCTTTCTTTATGGATTTTGATTAAGCTTTCATCAATTTCATTTTCAGAATCAAAGTAATCATTTCTATGATCAGATAGCTGATAAGTCATGTATTGATGAGCGTATTTCCAATACGAGAAAATCATATGATCGTTGTCATAAAAGATGGCTTTTCTTAATTCAGTCCAAATCACACCATAGGTCTTTTCACTAAAATAGACATTCTGATTGTTGGCAATTAATAATTCTAATATTAAAGCTCCCCCTAGCCTCGGGAATGGATACTCTTTTTGTCTCGTTATGAGCAGGTTATTAGCTTTACTTATAATGGCATAATGTATCTCTGGATATTCTACCTTATACTCTTCGTCTCTATTAATATTTTCGTAAAATAAATTAGTGATAAACTCTAGTGCTTCAAGTTGTAGGCGTTCTTCATTTTGTTTTATAGAATAATAGAAAATATGAGAAATAGCCACAGTCCATTTGTCGTCTTTCTTTTTTTTGTACTTCTTCTTGTAATGGTTTAGCAGCTTCAATGGAGAGTCGTATGTTTCAATTATATCTTTTATTCCAAATAATGAGCATACAAGAGAGATAGTCGATAAAAACAAAAGGGAAAAAGCCGAATAATCTAATATACTGTTAATGAAATCAATACTTGTGTCAATCCTCGGAATTTGTAACAAATAAATGAATAGAACTATAAGTGATGTGGGAAGAGCATATTTAAATGTTCTATAACGAAATTCTTTATCAAACAAATTAGCAATTTCATCTGATGAATATTTTGTGTTTATAATATTTCTCTGACCAGACAATATAGGAAATGCTATTGCTAGAATCCCCACAATAAATGGAATACAAGCAACAGTTATTGCTTCTGGATATCTGCTATCTGCTAATCGATTGAATAAGTCTTCCATAAAATTATACTACTTCACACTCCCAATAAAGTTGTAATCACAATGCTTAAAGTCATACATTTCAACACCAACCAGATCCGCACCAATTAGCGTTGCTCTGTATAGTGGATATTCCGGTGATGTTGACCCCCTCTTGATGGTCTTATCTCAAAGAACGAAAGAATTTGACAAAATTATATTTTTTTTCTTAAGTTGGGTCCCGAGTTATGGAAATCTTTCCATAACTCGGGAAAAAGTTACAGGATGCAACACCGGACGAATATTTTTGAAGAGTAAGACACCCCGTTGCCAAAATGTTGTATTCTTATTTGCTGAAACTGCTGCACTTCTAAATGCTGTTTACAATTGGATTGGATCCCACGCCAAGATTTATTCCTGTCACCTCTTGATCTTTGTGTAGGCCTCCGGTGAAGTACGTCTTTTCAATTTGTCACAAATTGATATAACTAGCCCCGAGCAGGATCAAGTAATTTTATAATATACCCAAGAATTTGGACAACAGGTTAAGCCAAAATAAATGCTTAATTTTGTGATATGAAAAAGACAAGAAAACAACATTCAGCTG
>MKTD01000078.1 GCA_001898165.1 Bacteroidia bacterium 43-41 | reverse complement strand
CTACATTTCAAAGACCCCGTTTGAAGGCTATGCCTTCATCTTTTTACCAAATCCACCTCCTTTGGGGGTGGTGGTTTAATATTATGAACGAGAAAAGGTCAATGTTCGGATCAAAATTAGGGATGGTGGCGGCTGCGGCAGGTTCCGCCGTCGGACTGGGAAATATCTGGCGCTTTCCGAGTGAAACGGCCGATGGTGGCGGATCTATTTTCATCCTTGTTTATATCGCCTGCATCCTGTTTTTTGGAATCCCGCTGATGGTTGCCGAGTTTTTAATCGGGCGTTCATCAAAATCCAATGCTGCAGGCGCTTTTAATAAACTTGCTCCGGGCACGCAATGGAAATGGATAGGCAGGCTTGGTGTTCTCACCGGATTTATCATTTTGGGATTTTACATGGTTGTTTGCGGCTGGACGGTGGATTATTTTATTCAATCCGTTACAGGAAGTTTGAAGGAGGTAAGCGATTTCTCAGCTCATTTCAACGCGTTGCTTACAAACAGCCCCAAACAGATCGGGTTGATGGCCTTTTTTGTGTTTCTTACTGCATATTTTATTTTTGCCGGTGTGCAAAATGGAATTGAAAGATCGGCAAAAATCATGATGCCGGTTTTATTTCTGCTGCTTATTGCGCTGGTGGTCAAGTCTATGTCGCTTGAAGGGGCAAGGGCGGGCATCGACTTCCTTTTTAAACCTGATTTTCAGGAAGTGAAATCTACTGTTTTTCTCGATGCCATGGGGCAGGCATTTTTCTCATTATCACTGGGAATGGGGTGTATGATAACTTACTCCTCTTACTTTAAGGACAATTCGAGTTTAACCAATATCGCTGTCCAGGTCTCGGTTCTCGATACATTGGTAGCGCTCCTTGCCGGGATGGTCATTTTCCCGTCGGCTTTTGCGCTGACCGCAAATCCCGACACCATCGTTTCCGAATTGGTTGCGGGTGGCCCCGGACTGCTCTTCATTACCATTCCCGAACTTTTCAATCAGATGCAGGGATCGATGATTTGGTCGGCAATGTTCTTCCTCCTTTTGGCGATTGCTGCCCTTACATCCACCATTTCGCTGATGGAAGTTGTTACGATTTATATTCACGAAGAGCACAAGGTGAGCCGGAAGAAGGGCCTCTTTTTTGTAGTGATCGGTGTACTGGTTTTGGGCACAGCTTCTGCCGTCTCCTCACAGTTTTTCAACCTGTTGGATATGGTTTCGGCAAAAATTATGCTTCCTGTAGGAGGATTATTTATTTCGCTTTTCGTGGGATGGTATCTCGATAAAAAAATTGTTCAGGCACAACTGACCAACGACGGGAAAATAAGGGTGGGCGTCCCTTTTCTAAAAGCATACAGTTTTATTCTTAAATTTCTGGCGCCGGTTGCCATCTTATTGATATTTTTATACGGATTGATCGGATAATGAGAAAAGGCTATTTATTGCTTTGAGACTCCGTAATTAATTATTATTTTTGTAATAAAAATAGCGGCACAGCATGCAATATAAAATATATCCGCCCGAAAAGTTAAAAGCAACCGTTGAACTTCCGGCATCCAAGAGTATCAGCAACAGGGTCCTCATTCTGAATGCATTGAGCTTGAATACCAATCCGGTGGAGAATCTCTCGGATTGTGAGGACACACAGGTTATCATCGATGCTTTTAACTCCGATTCAAATGTATTTGACGTGAAAGGGGCAGGAACAGCCATGCGATTCCTGACGGCTTTTTTGGCCGGGATGGATGGAGAGTGGATTGTTCAAGGCTCAAAACGGATGCACGAGCGTCCTATTTTCCCGTTGGTGGATACACTGAGGACGATAGGAGCCGATATTGAATATCTGGGAAATGACGGTTATCCGCCACTAAAAATTCGGGGAAAAAGATTAAAGGGCGGAGAGGTTTATGTCTCGGGAAGCGTCAGTTCACAGTTTATTTCTGCGCTGATGATGGTAGCGCCTACTATGGAGAACGGGTTAATCATCAATATCCGGGACGAGATTATATCAAAACCTTATATCAATCTGACCGCCAAGTTAATGGAGGAGTACGGCATTCATCTTAAATGGGAAGGAAATAGGATAAAGATCAAGCCCCAAGCTTACAAACCCGTTAGCTTTAAAGTGGAATCCGATTGGTCGGCAGCGTCTTACTGGTACGAGATGGTATCGCTTTGCCCTCATTCCGAGATCACTTTACTTGGATTGCAGGAAGGTAGTTATCAGGGCGATGCTAATCTGGTAAACCTTTTTAAAGATCTGGGCGTTTCAACGGAGTTTATTCCAAACGGTGTAATCATCAGAAAGGTGGGAAAACCCACCAAAAAATTTTTCCATAATTTTATCTACGAACCGGACTTAGCGCAAACTTTTGCCGCAGCTTGTTGTTTTCTACATGTACCGTTTATATTTTCGGGCGTTCAAAGTCTGCGTATCAAAGAAACGGATCGTATTGAAGCGCTGAGAACGGAATTGAAGAAATTGGGATTCGTCTTGAGCGAGACCGATAGTGAGATGTTGGAATGGGACGGTGAGCGCTGCTTTGCTGAAGAGGATGCAGCAATCGATACTTACGATGATCACCGGATGGCGATGTCGCTGTCACCGGCAGCTATTCCATTTAAGTCTGTAATAATCAATGACCCGCAAGTAGTCAACAAGTCGTATCCGAACTTTTGGGACGATCTTAAAAAGGCAGGATTTAGAATTCAATCGTAATGGACTGCGGGTAACTTTCTTAATATTTTAAAATTATGGCAAGTTTATACATATTACTCGGAATTATAGCGTTCTTCATTTTGGCGTTGTATGTTTCCAATGTTATACAGCGCAAAAAGGGGAATACGCAAGAGCGTGAAACAGCCCTGCCGTCGATAGACGTAAGGACAAAGCAAGAGAAAGAGAGCGGATGCTGCGGTATGCACGAGGTCTGCGAGAAAGACAGCCTTATCGCTGCTTTCACAGAGGAGCCCGAATATTTTGATGATGAAGAACTTGATCGTTTTCATTTTCGGGAGTCCGGCAGTTATTCCGACAAGGAAGTGGAGGAATTCCGTGAAGTATTTTACACTATCATGGATGAAGAAAAGCCGCGATGGGTCCGTAGCCTGCAACTCCGTGAGATCGCTGTTCCTGATCAGATAAAGGATGAGATTGTGCTTGTTGTCAACGATTTACGCGAAACAAAAATGCATGCTTAGCCCCACCCGATGGATATTCTTGAATTACTGAACTACGCTTTTTTTCGGAATGCATTGCTTGGGAGTCTTTTTGCGAGTATCGCCTGCGGCATTATAGGCACGTATGTAGTTACGCGCCGGCTGGTTTTTATTAGCGGCGGAATTACCCACGCTTCGTTTGGCGGGTTGGGTATCGGTTTTTATTTCGGATTGAATCCCATCTTCTCGGCGATGGTTTTCTCGGTATTTTCGGCTTTTGGCATCCAGTGGTTATCGCGGAGACAAGGTGTACGCGAAGATTCTGCCATTGCCGTTTTCTGGTCGCTGGGGATGGCGGTTGGAATTATGCTTACATTCCTCACCCCGGGTTATGCTCCCAACTTATCGGAATATCTTTTTGGGAATATTCTCACCGTTACCCGGACGGACATTGTTTCGCTTGTTATTCTTTCTGTCGTACTTTTTCTGTTTTTCGCAGTTAACTATCATGCCATTGTGTCGGTATCGTTCGATACGCAATTTGCCCGGACCCGAAGGGTGAACACACAGTTCATAGAATATGCGATGATGCTTTTTGTTGCAGTCACCATTGTGTTAAGCATCCGTTTGGTTGGAATTGTGCTGTTGATGTCGCTCATTACTGTTCCCCAGATGACCGCCAATCTTTTTACCGTGAATTATTCCCGGATTATTTACCTTTCCGTAGGAATTAGTTTTATCGCGTGCGTTGTAGGGTTATTGTTGTCGTACTACCTGAACGTGCCGTCGGGAGCGTTTATTATCTTCGTTTTGATTGTTCTGTTTTTTTTGGGAAAAGGGGTGAAGGCAATCTTTATGGCAAATAAAAGCAGATAGACTTATGAATAATAAACCTACAATCATCGGGATTGGAGAGCTCTTGTGGGATATGCTTCCAATGGGAAAGAAAGTAGGGGGCGCACCCGTGAACTTTGCGTATCACGCTTCCCTCCTGGGTGCAGCAAGTTATGCGATCAGCGCAGTGGGATATGATTCTCTGGGTGATGAAATTATACAGGCAATCGATAAAGTTAAGGTCAACCGTATCATCGAAAGAGTTAATTATCCGACAGGAACCGTTCTTGTGGAACTAAAAGACGGAATTCCCAACTATACCATTATCGAAGGTGTTGCCTGGGATTATATCCCCATTACCGAAGCAATGATACAACTGGTCAAACGTGCCGATGCAGTATGTTTCGGAACATTGGCTCAGCGGTCGGAAGTGTCGCGTGAGACTATACTAACGCTGCTTTCCTACGTGCCGGAAGATTCGTATCGGATTCTTGATGTCAACATTCGCCAGCATTATTATACGAAGGAAATTATCGTTACATCGCTGCGAAGCAGCAATGTATTTAAAATAAACGATGATGAACTGATTTTACTGAAAGAGTTGTTTGAAAAGCAATCCTTTACTGATGAGGATATTTGTCGTTGGTTTTTAAAAGAATTTAATCTTAAGTTTTTAATTCTCACTGCCGGGGCCTATTACAGCACCATTTACACTCCCGAAGACATATCGTACATAAAAACGCCGGTAGTGAAAGTGGTAGATACCGTGGGGGCAGGTGATTCGTTTACCGGTGCGTTCATATCGTCCGTTCTCAATGGCAAATCACTTGCAGAAGCCCATCAGTCTGCCGTTGACAGGGCAGCTTTCGTGTGTTCGCAAGCGGGCGCATGGGTCTGAAACTATTCGCTTTCTTCCTGCTGTAAATCTTTCAATTCTTTAATATTCTTGGTCAGATTTGAAAAATTCCGCTGCATTTTTATGTGCCCTATTACAAAAGCAACTGTACACGCACCAATAAATGCAGCCAAAGTCGATATTTGAAAATCTCCGATGCTTGTAATAATAAAGATCATAAGACCAATGACAGGGATCGCAAGCAATTTTTCCCGCTGCTTCCGTAATTGCAGATTCTCCACTTTTTCTAACATTTTAGAAGTTGATAAGGAATAAATAGTATATGTTTTTATTTCTTTTCTTTCCAGGAGAGACAGAACTATCAAAATCAGCATTATTGAAAAGTAAGAGATTGCTTGCCAAATATAGCCTCCTAAAATCCATTGAACAGAGAAAAATAGTGTAACCACAATCCCAGTAATGAGTGAAAATCTGCTTTTCTTTCGCCACGTTTCAAATGTTGTTTGAATATTTTCCATAGTTATTTTTTTTATGTGTTCCTGATTAATAATTTCCGATTTCTGTAAATTCTCATCGAGAATTTTCCATTTTTTTTTCATTTGTTCTATACCAGCCATATTCCCGATAATTTATTGGTTCGACATTTCTTTCAGTTTTGTTTTAATACGATTGAGTTTTACTCCCACATTCCCACGTGTGATTCCTACAATTTCGCTGATTTCATCGTACGTTTTCTCTTCCAGGTACAACAACACAATCGCTTTTTCTATTTTAGATAACTGATTAATTAACCGGTATAACTCCCGCAATTCCTCCCTGTTATTTTTCTGTTCCGCTATATTTTCCAGATCCACGTCTAAGGGGATGAGTAGCGGTCTCCGTTTCTTTTGACGAATGTAACTTATACATGTGTTCAGCCCAATACGGTAAATCCACGTGGAATATGTAGCATTCCCCCTAAATGCATCGTGCGAACGCCAAAGATTTATCAGCACTTCCTGATACAAGTCGTTCAACTCATCGTTATCCGATGCGTACATGAAGCAGACTTTATAAATCAGCCGGCTATGTTTCTCAATCAGCTCTATAAATTCCCTTTCAGCTTCTTTCGATGTCATTTTACTGCTCTTTCTGTTCTATTTGTCGCACAAATGTAGGAATAGTTACAAAAGTTACGAAAATAAATAATAAAACTTCATTTTTTGAGTTATTTACGGTGAGGTAATTACTTGAAAAAGCGTAACAATTGAGAGGAAAAGACAACATACACTTTGTCCTTTGGGGGGTAGTATGCACTACGCTCATTTTCGGGTGTTCCACTAAAAAGAACAGTTCCGCCACACGTGCCTATCACGAATTCACCACACGATACAACATCTATTTTAATGCGGAAGAGGCATACAACGAGACCTTGAAGTCGATCATGGAAAGCCGTATTGACAATTATCACGACTTGTTACCCATGTATCCCAACAGTTCTGTTCTCAACGATACCGTAGTTAAACAACCGGGCGGCCCTTTCGACAAGGTTGTCGAAAAAATGGCGAGAGCCATTCAGGAGCATTCCATCACGGTGAAGCCACGCCGGGATCCGTCACAACCTAACACCCAACAGTATAGGGACTGGCTTCGGCAAAGTGAGTTTAACCCGTTTATCGACCGGGCATGGCTCCTGATGGGAAAAGCGCACGTGCAGAATAAAGATTATACCGAAGCGGTTTCTGTATTGTCTCAAACCATGCGGCTCTTTAACTACGATATCGATGTGGTGTCCGAAGCACAGATATGGATGATGCGTGCTTATGCCGAAATGGGCTGGTTTTCGGATGCGGAAAATTTGGCGGTAACCTTGCAGGTACGGAGTTTGCCGAAAAACCTTCGAAACGAGTTCAACGAATTTTATGCCTTTTTGTTGCTTCGCAAAAAAGATTATCGCGACGCCGTTCCTTTTCTAATACAAACCATCGGGAATGAAAAAAGCAAGATACGGAAAAGAGGGCTGCAGTTTTTGCTCGGGCAGATATATACTGATCTGGGTGAGCGTGAAAATGCGTATAAAGCATTTGGACAAATAAAAGGATTGAGTACTCCCTACGAGGAGACGTTCAATGCGCTGATGGCTCAATCGCAGGTAACTACAGGTGGAAGAGAGATTATCGGTGAGTTGCAAAAGATGGCAAACAACAAGAAGAATGAGGAGTATCTCGATCAGATCCATGCAGCTATCGGTAATGCTTACTTGTCGCAAAACAATATCGAGAAGGCCATTGAAAATTACTTGCTTGCGGAGAAAAAAAGCGTTAGGAACGGTGTTGAAAAAGCGTTGGCTCAAGTGGCGCTGGGCGATATTTACTTCGACCGTAAGGAGTTTATAAAAGCCGAACCGCGGTATTCCGGGGCGTTGAGCACATTGCCCCGGAGCAACAAGGATTATTTGCGGATCGAGTTCCGGGCGAATGTGTTGGGTGAATTGGTCCCACATATTGCGGCTGTTGCAGCACAAGACAGTTTGCAGCATCTGCCGGCTTCACCGGGAACGTTGAAGGCGTCCGGCAAAATCATCGAAGAAGGTTTATTCAATATCGGGAATATAGCGAAAGACCGACTTGAGGATTTCGATTTTGCGGTTAAAGCTTACAACCGCCATTTGGCGGACTTTCCGGAAAGTATTCAGCGGAAAGATGTTTACTATCAGCTTTACCTGATTTATCTGAGAACAGGAGACAGGATGATGGCTCAGAACTTCAAAAATAGGATTGTTTTGGAATTTCCTGCAAGTGAATATACGGCGGCTATGGCTGACCCGGATTACGAATATGTCGTGCGAAATTATGCCCGGGTTCAGGATTCGCTTTATCAGCAGACGTATCGTGCATACCAACAGGGCCAGGCGAAAAGGGTACAGGAAAATTTCGAACAGGCGCAGAAACTGTTTTCCAACGGCAACCTGATGCCAAAATTTATGTTGCTGAACGCTTTGTCGTTGGCGCAATCGGGTAACCGGGAACAATTGGAGGCTGCGTTACAAGGACTCGCCCAAAAATATCCAGACACCAAAGAAACAGCGATGGCACAACATATTCTTACAGGCCTTTCGGAAGGGAAAGCATTGGCCGCAAATGCATCAGCTATCCCAAAACTTGATTGGGTACGGGAGGCCGTTGTTGCCGATACCGTCTCGTTCAATGCCCGGAAGGATTTGCCGCACAGCTATCTGCTCCTGTTCCCATCGGATTCGATCCGGAAAAACGATTTACTGTTTGCTGTTTCCGATTTCAATTTCTCCAACTTCCGGCTACGGATCTTTAACACGGCTTATATCCGTGTTGCACCTTATGAGGCGCTTCAAATAAGACCGTTCCGCTCGTTTGACGAAGCCGGCCGATATGCCGCGATGATTGCTGCAGATTCTATTTTCCGGCAACAGATCACTTCCGGCATCGTTCCGCTTGTTATTTCCGATGATAACCTGGAATTTCTCCAGGCCGGAAAATCGATTTCCGAATACATGGCTTTCTACTCTGACTCCATCCGGATGATTGTTCCGATAAAAGGGCCGGAAATTATGGCCGAGACAGAAAAAACAGTACCTTTGGAACCTGAGAAAAACGATGGCCCGGCCGTCATTTTACAACAGCAAACGCCAAAACAGCTTGAACGGTTGACCGTTGAGCAACGCTGGGTAGAACTGGAAAGAAAAGCGGAAGAAGCGCTCAAACAAACCGATAACGTTTTATCGAAAAGAGACAGGGAAAGGATATTGAAAGAGCGTGAACAGTCCCGCAAAGAATTGGTAAAACAACGCGAACGTGAATTGAAGCAAAGGGAAAAAGCCCGAAAAGAAGAACTGAAACGACGGGAGCGTGAACGACGCCAAAAAATGAAAGAACAAAAACGATTGCACAAATGAAAATAGTATTCGCCACCAATAACAAGCATAAACTCCACGAGCTCCGGAAGATAACCGCCGGAAAAATAGAGATTTTAAGCCTCTCGGATATCCATTGTCATGAAGAAATCCCCGAGACCGGAGCAACACTCGAAGAAAATGCCTTGCTAAAGGCACAATTTATAAAAGATACATTCGGACTCGATTGCTTTGCCGATGATACCGGCCTGGAGGTGGATACGCTTGACGGAGCACCCGGTGTCTATTCGTCGCGATACGCCGGCGAAGCTTGTGACCCGCAGGATAACATGGACAAGTTGTTGCGTGAGTTGCAGGGCAAAAAAGACAGAAAAGCACGGTTCAGAACCGTTATTGCCTTATTGATGAATGGAGAGAAGCATCTCTTCGAAGGCGAGATAAAGGGCCGGATTATCGAAGAGAGACGTGGGGCAGCCGGATTCGGTTATGATCCCGTTTTTCTTCCTGACGGCTATAACAAGACGTTTGCCGAATTGGGCGACGACGAAAAAAATAAAATCAGCCATCGGGCGATAGCTACACATAAGCTTGTGGAGTTTCTTTTGTCAACCATCATTCGCACAGGCATTATCGGATACGGATTATCCGGTAGAGTTTTCCACGCACCGTTTGTAGATGTGGTGGAGGGTTACGAACTTACCAAAATAAGCACCGGTAGGCCCGACCGTATCGAGATGATCAATAAAAGATACCCCTCGACGGTTGTTGTTCCTGACGGACAGGGAATTATCGGTGATCCCGATATTGATTTAGTTATAGTGGCGTCGCCCAATACCGACCATTTCCGTTGGGCAAAAGAGGCTTTGCTTGCCGGTAAGCATGTTATGGTGGAAAAGCCGTTTACTGTAACCGTTGCCGAGGCCGACGAACTGATAGGGTTATCGGAAAAACAGGGAAAAATCCTCACCGTCTATCACAACCGACGTTTCACAAGCGATACAAAGACGGTGAAAAAACTGCTCAATAGCGGATTACTGGGCGAAGTACGCGACTACGAGTCACATTTCGACCGTTATCGTTCAGAGCCCCGCCCATTCGGCGCTTGGCGCGAAAAACCACTCCCCGGATCGGGAATTTTTTACGACCTGGGCTCGCACCTTATTGATCAGGCACTTTGGTTTTTCGGGATGCCCGCGGCAGTTACAGCCGAAATTAATTCGCAACGCCCCTGGGCAAAAGCCGATGATCATTTTGATGTGAGGTTGCATTATCCTGCTTTTACCGCTACATTGAAATCGGGAATGATCTGTAAAATCCCGGGGCCAACATATATGATTCACGGTACCAACGGTTCCTATGTGAAATACGGGCTTGATGTGCAAGAGGCAACTCTTGACGGGGGAGCCGTTCCCGAAGGAAAAAATTGGGGGCGTGAACCTGAGGAGATATGGGGAACGATAAATGCAGAATACAAAGGCGTTAAAATTCAGGGAAAGCTCGAAAGCGAGCATGGCGATTACCGGGACTATTTCATTAATCTTCGCGATGCCATTTGGGGAAAAGCAGAAATTGCAGTGAGACCCGAAGAAGCACGCAACGTAATGAAAATTATTGAACTGGCATTTCGGAGCAGCGAAGAGAGGCGGACGATCGACGTTTAATTTTTTTGTCTGAGTTATAAATTATTCAATACAAAATTGGCCGGGATATTCAGCTTGTCGCGCAGTTGCTTTACCTGATTGAGGTTCAGCGGCCGTTTCCCGTTGAGGAAATCACTCATTCTCGACTCTGATATTCCGAGTAATTGCGCCGTCTCTTTTTGTTTCAGGTGTTTCTCTTGCATACGGGTTTTTACCGCATCTGTAATCAGCGTAGAAACCTTTTCTGCAAAATTCTCTTCAAATCATTCCCTTATAATTCACAAAATCATTACATTTGCAGTTCGAAAAAATTTAGGAAGAAAACGATATAGACTCTATGATAAAAATTACATTTCCCGACAATTCGGTCCGGGAATACGAAAAAGGAATAACGGGATTACAAATTGCCGGAAGTATCAGTCAGCGACTGGCTCAAGATGTGCTGGCAGCCAGCGTAAACGGTGAAACATGGGATTTAACCCGCCCCATCAACGAAGATGCTACCATTAATTTACTGAAGTGGGACGACGCCGAAGGCAAACACGCCTATTGGCACTCATCGGCACATTTAATGGCAGAGGCCCTGCAGGAGCTTTATCCGGGTATAAAATTCGGTATCGGTCCGGCTATTGAAAACGGGTTTTACTACGATGTGGATCCGGGTGAAGGCGTCTCCATTAAAGAATCCGATTTTCCCGCCATCGAAAAGAAAATGATGGAGCTTATTGCGGCAAAAGAAGAGATCCGGCGAAAAAGCATATCGAAAGCCGATGCCATCAAAATGTTCTCCGACCGCAATGAAAACTACAAGGTAGAGCTTATCAACGAATTGGAAGACGGGACCATAACCACATACACACAGGGAAATTTTACCGATTTGTGCCGTGGCCCGCATTTGCCCAATACCTCATACATAAAATCGGTAAAAGTGATGAGCGTGGCGGGAGCATACTGGCGGGGCGATGAAAAACGTCCGCAATTGACCCGTTTATACGGCATCACTTTCCCTAAAAAGAAGATGCTGGACGACTATCTCGCGTTGATTGAAGAGGCTAAAAAACGTGATCACCGTAAAATTGGGAAAGAGCTTGAACTTTTTGCCTTCTCGCCCCTTGTTGGGGCAGGGCTGCCGTTGTGGCTCCCCAAAGGAACTCAACTCCGGTTGAAACTGGAAGAGTTTTTGAAAAAAATTCAACAGCAGTTCGAATACGAACAGGTTATTACACCACATATCGGAGGGAAACAGCTCTACGTAACATCGGGTCACTATGCCAAATACGGTAAGGATTCGTTTCAGCCCATTCATACACCCGAAGAGGGCGAGGAGTTTTTGTTGAAACCGATGAACTGTCCGCATCACTGTGAGATATACAAAGCGTTCCCGCGCTCTTACAAAGACTTGCCGCTCCGCCTTGCCGAATTCGGCACGGTGTATCGCTACGAGCAAAGCGGCGAGTTGCACGGACTTACGCGGGTCCGTGGCTTCACGCAGGACGATGCTCATATTTTCTGTATGCCCGAACAGGTAAAAGACGAATTCCTGAAGGTAATGGATATTATTTTCATTATCTTCAAGGCGTTGGATTTTAAAGACTTTGAGGCTCAGATCTCCTTGCGGGATCCCGGGAAAAAAGAAAAATATATCGGTACAGACGAGAATTGGGAAAAAGCGGAGCGTGCCATCATAGAAGCTTGTGAAGAGAAAGGAATGAAAGCGCGGGTAGAACTTGGAGAAGCCGCTTTCTACGGGCCAAAACTCGATTTTATGGTAAAAGACGCACTCGGACGCCGCTGGCAATTGGGAACCATTCAGGTGGATTATAACCTTCCCGACAGGTTTGAACTGGAATATACCGGAGCCGATAACCAGAAACATCGCCCCGTAATGATTCACCGTGCGCCATTTGGCTCCATGGAGCGTTTTGTAGCTGTGCTTATCGAGCATACTGCCGGGAAGTTCCCGCTGTGGCTCACGCCTACACAGGTGGCGATCCTCCCCGTGAGCGAGAGATTTAACGATTATGCCTATTCGGTAGCTAAAACGTTGAAGATGCAGGATATCCGTGCCGAGGTGGACGACCGGAACGAAAAAGTGGGAAGAAAAATCCGGGACAATGAGCTTAAGCGTACTCCTTATTTATTGATTGTTGGAGAGAAAGAGGCAGAAAATGAAGAGGTTTCGGTGAGAAAACAAGGAGGAGTTGACCAAGGTTCAGAAAAATTAACTACTTTTGCAAACAGAATAAAACAGGAGGTGGATGAAATGATGAATCCACAGGTGATGTTTAAATAATTTTCGACAATCTAAAAAACAGTAACATTTATAAAGAAAGGAATAATACTATCCGGATGAGGAATAACTTTAGAGACACAAAAGATCAACATCGGATCAACGAACGTATCCGTGTGCCCGAAGTCCGCCTTGTGGGCGATAACGTAGAACAGGGGATATATCCCACCAAAGAAGCCTTGCGGATTGCCGAAGAAAAAGAATTGGACCTTGTAGAAATTTCGCCGACAGCCGTCCCGCCGGTATGCCGGATTATTGATTATCAGAAATTTCTGTACCAGCAGAAGAAAAAACAAAAAGAGCAGAAAGCAAAAGCAGTTAAGATTGTGGTAAAAGAGATACGTTTCGGGCCGCAAACCGACGATCACGATTACAACTTTAAGCTGAAACATGCCAAAAGCTTTCTGGAAGAGGGCGCCAAGGTAAAAGCTTACGTGTTTTTCAAGGGACGTTCTATTTTGTTTAAGGAACAGGGAGAAGTGTTGCTGCTTCGTTTCGCCAACGATTTGGAAGATTATGCCAAAGTAGAACAATTACCCGTGTTGGAAGGGAAGCGTATGATAATAATGCTTACGCCCAAGAAACAAGGGACCCCTAAAAAAGAACAACCTTCTGAATAAAACGTAAAAAAAAGGAAGTTGCATCGGTTTTTCAAAAATAAGTAGTACCTTTGCACACTTTTTGATTAAAAAAGGCTGATAAGGCCTCAACATAAACATCAACCGGCGATATTGCGGACTCCCATTGCGGATAAGCAATATCGGGTTGATTATCTAAACAGGATTATTTACAAATAAACAAAGGACAGCAAAATGCCAAAAATGAAGACTAATTCCGGTGCCAAAAAGAGGTTCGCCCTTACCGGAACAGGAAAAATCAAGAGAAAGCATGCGTACAAAAGTCACATCTTAACGAAAAAGACCAAAAAGCAAAAGAGAAATCTTACGCAGACCGGCCTTGTTCACAAAGCAGACGAAAACAGCGTAAAACATTTATTGGGACTGAAATAAATCCCGAAGCTTTCCAACTTAACGATTTATAACCGGATGTATGCTCCAAAGATTTCCGCCCGACGGGAACGCTGACATTCAAAAACAAGTAACATTATGCCAAGATCAGTAAATCATGTTGCATCGCGCAACCGCAGAAAAAAAGTTCTGAAATTAACAAGAGGTTATATCGGCGCACGCAAAAATGTGTGGACGGTAGCCAAAAATACGTGGGAAAAGGGGTTGACCTATGCCTACCGCGACCGTAAAAATAAAAAACGCAACTTCCGTGCGTTATGGATTCAACGTATCAATGCCGCCGCACGTCTGCAGGGCATGTCGTATTCCCGCTTGATGGGAGCATTGCACAAAAACGAGATAGACATCAACCGTAAAGTTCTTGCCGATTTGGCGATGAATCATCCCGAAGCGTTCAAAGCCATTGTAGATAAGGTGAAATAAAAAAAGGGAAAACCGACCGGTTTTCCCTTTTTTTATTACTTTTATAACCTGAAATCGATTTTGTCTGTTTTATGAACTGGATCTTAGCCATATTACGCCGCCCGCACCCCGGATATGCGAATTTAGGTGTTTACTTCGCGATTAGCACCACAACTGCCGCAGGTGTTTTTTTAATATTGAGTTTTTTGCAACCCTTTAATTTAGGGAACAGGAACATTTTGGGTAATCCCTATATCACGGCATTGGTATATGCCGGAGGCTCCTATATTATTATGCTGATAAACTTTTTTTGGATTAAATTGTTTCCACGCTCTTTTTCCGACGAGAAATGGACATTGGGTAAGGAAATACTCATGTGTATTTATCAGATGATAAGCATTGCGACAGCCATGTGGCTGATTAACTACATCAGAGGAGTCTTTCCGCCTAACATTCACGGCTATTTGGATATGTTATGGATCGTGGTATCGGTAGGATTCTTTCCTTATTTGGTCGTGCTGTTGATCCGGCATACCTATCTTGTGAAACGAAGTTTGCAGAAAGCGGCCACAATGAACATCAGTTTAATGCTGGACAATAAAGAGGCTCCCTTGGACAATGACCCGCAATACATCAGCTTGCAAAGATTTATCAAACCCATTGATATCAACACTTTTATTTCGGCAGAATCAAAGGGGGATTACTTAGTGGTGAATATTGCCCATAATGGAAAGGTAGAGGAGTTGGCGGTAACGACTACCTTGGAGGAGTTTCAAACAGAAAATGAACATTTTGAACAGCTTTTCCGGTGCCGCGACGAGGTGATTATAAACAAAAATAAAATCACCTGGGTTGAAGGCAATGCCGCCGGATACAGACTCCGGATGCATCCAAAATTACCGTCGGTGTTTGTTTCGGGAGAAAAAGCGGCAGAATTCAGAAAACAGATGGATTACTGTTAACTTAGAAGAAAGAATCATAAAAAAGTATGAAAACATTTTCAATAGAAGAGCGGGAGCGTATCGAAACCGTTATCCGTTCGTGCAAAGTATGTTTTGTGGGTATGGCAGACGAAGAAGGGCGCCCATATGTATTGCCGATGAATTTCGGTTATGAAGATGGCGTTATCTACCTGCACTCCGCACAAGACGGACGTTCAATCCGCACGATGAAGAAGAACCCGCGGATTTGTGTTACGTTTTGTTCCGATCCCGAACTGATCTGCCAACATCCCGAAGTGGCATGCAGTTACAGGATGAAAGCCGGGAGTGTTGTGTGCGAAGGGGAAGTGGAATTTGAAAGCGATTTTACCGAAAAAGAGAGAGCGCTCAACATCATTATGCGGCAATATGTCGATAAAAAATTCACCTATTCGGTTCCGGCAGTGAATAATGTGAAAATCTGGAAATTAAGGATAGATACCGTTGGCGCGAAAGAATTCGGGATCATGCGCCCGGGAAGTATATCGTATAAAGACCGGGCTGAGTTTTAAGAAACTGTTTTAAGAAACCGATAAACTTTTATCTATAGGAAGGCGTTAATAGATAACATTTTTTAATCACAGGTATATATATAATAAAAATGAAAAAATTAATTGTAATATTTTCCGTTCTCGGTATAGTCTTTTCTGCGGCGGCAACGGAACCGCAAGTTAAAAAAACAGTAAAACCCATCGCTTTAGATAAAGCGGGTTTCACAGAGAAAGTATTCGACTATATTAACGAATCGGAATGGAAATATAAAGGCGACAAACCTGCCATTATCGATTTCTGGGCGGCATGGTGCGGCCCTTGCCGACAAGTCGCTCCTGCTTTGGAAGAGCTTGCTGCCGAGTATGGCGAGGAAATTTACGTTTACAAGGTGAATGTGGATGAAGAGACCGAACTCGCTCGCGCATTTGGCGTTCAGAGCATTCCTACGATACTTTATGTTCCCATGACCGGAACTCCGCAAGGAGTATTGGGTGCTGTACCCAAAAGCCAACTCAAGAAAAATGTTGATACTCTCCTTTTGAACAAGGGAGAATAACTGTTATGCTTATTACAAGTCCTCAAAATCAATCGATAAAAAACATTGTAAAACTTGCAAAAAGCAAGGAACGCAAAGAGCAGCAGCTTTTTGTAATAGAAGGCGCCCGGGAGTTATCGCTGGCATTGCAAAGCAATTACACGATTGAATCGGCTTATGTTTGCCGGGAAATGTTTGAGAAAACAAAGTACCCCGACGTATTGAGCTCCATAGAAGACAAAAATATTTTTGATATTTCATCGGAGATTTTCGGGAAAATTGCTTACAGGGAGAATTCTGACGGCATTATAGCGGTGGCGAAGCCTAAGTTACATACACTCGAAAATTTAAGGCTTTCAAAAAATCCGTTTGTAATTATTCTGGAAGCGGTGGAGAAACCCGGAAACCTGGGGGCGATCCTCCGCACAGCCGATGCCGCGGCTGCGGATGCGGTTATTGTGTGTGACCTGCAGACCGACCTGTACAATCCTAATGTAGTCCGTTCCAGTGTGGGCGGAATTTTCACGGTACAAACGGCCGTCTGCACGTCGGAAGAAGCTCTTGCCTGGCTGCAGGCAAACAAGATCGCCTCTTATGCGGCCGAACTGCAGGCTGCCGAGTTCTATCAGGATATTGACTTCCGGACGCCCTCTGCTATTGTGATGGGTACTGAAGCCGAAGGCCTGACCGGTTTTTGGCTTAAAAATGCAACAAAGCGAATCAAAATCCCGATGCGGGGAAAAATTGATTCGCTTAATGTCTCGGTCTCCACTGCCGTGCTCACGTTTGAAGCGACGCGTCAGCGAGGGCTTTAGTTCTTATTTTTTCTTCGTCGGATAGTTTTTTTACGGTCAGTATCATGTTTCGTTGCGACTTCATCAGGTTAACCGATTGAAGAACAATTGTCTTTGTCTCATTGAGAATGTTCATAAACAAAATACTGTTTCTTGTACCGGATTCTTTTTCCTTTACCCGCTTTATCTGTTTTTTAGTGAGTTTTGCACACTGTTCAATTATCTCTTCCCTGAAGTTAGTGATAATATCAAAATTAGAATAATCGCTTTTCTCCATCATGGCAATAAAAGTTTTGTACATGTCGGTCACTTTTTTGCTTAAATCTTCCAAATCTCCTTCCTGTTCATCGTTAAATCCTTTGTGATTGTTCTCGATGTAAAGCGAACTGTCGGAAGTAATTACCCTTAAAGCCTTGGATATTTCATAGGTGTAGTCCACAATCTGGACATACTCCTGCTCAATATCCAACTCCTTCAATGTAATGGATTGGATGGTTGGCACAACTTCATACGTTCTTTTATTTTTGTAGTTCAGATACAGCTCATCTGCTTTGGACGCAATTTCCTTCAACAGGGAACGGTCTTCTTGAGTAAGTCCTTTAACGTTTTGGTGATAGATATCCAGCATTTTTCCAATGACCTTCCTTACTTCGATAGTTGAGGTTTTCACTATTCCGCTCTCGTCTTCAATTAATGTGGCATTTGCTTTCTCAGCCAGTTTCCTTTTTTGGTGAAACTTAGAAGATTTGAATAATAAAAATCCGGCCAGGGCCAACGCGATAAAAATGGCAATTTTTCCGCCCCAGGCAAGAAACATAGCTACCACCATAGCCACTGTGAAGGCTACTATGGCCGTAATGAACCATCCGCCTATCACGGTTAGAACGCCGGTAATTCTGTAAACCGCGCTTTCGCGTCCCCACGCTCTATCGGCGAGCGAGGTACCCATAGCAACCATAAAAGTGACGTAAGTGGTTGACAGGGGCAGTTTCAGTGATGTTCCGAGAGAGATCAAGAGAGCTGCAATGGTTAAATTTACAGAGGCGCGAATTAAATCGAAAGAGACACCTTGTTCTTCTATCTGTTCGGGGATAACAAACCGGCTATTGAGTTTTTCCCTGAAAGAAGGTGTTACCAATTTATTGAAAAAACGATTGGTATCTACTCCCCAACGGACAATCGATCTCGATAACGGAGTAGATGAAAATCTTTCTAATCCGCTGCTTTGGCGCGCCAGATTAACTTCGGTTTCGGTCACCGATTTTGCTTTTTTCGAGAACCACAAGGCTAAAACCATAATTGTTCCTGCCGCGAGCAGCATCCTTATGTCTGCTTTTACAGGCCCGTTTAATGAATCCATATATAATGTGTCAATCGAGCCGCCGGATGCAACTGCGGCACTTGCATTCTTGAATGCGTCTAATCCGGCAAGAGGTACGCCGATGAAGTTTACCAGGTCGTTGCTGGCGAAAGCGAGCGCTAAAGCCATGGTCCCTGTCAATACTATTATTTTCAGGATATTAATCCGGAATATAAACTGTAACAACGCCATAAGTACCGACCAACCTGCAAAGGTAATCAGCAGGGTTCTCAGCATATTGGATTCTATCGCATCAATAAAACCGGTGGCCACAATCGGGCTGTTCTTCAATCCTTTGAAAACAATGAAGTAGGTCATTGCAGTTAAGGCAAATCCGCACCAGAGCGCTCCAAAAAACTTAAATGTCCTTTTGTATTTAAAGGAGAAAATAATTCGGGTAACATACATCACCGCGCTACCCACAATAAACGCGATGGCAACCGAAACAAAAATTCCGGAAATAATAGCCAAGGCCTTGCCTGTGTTGATGTATTCAATCAGGTCACCCGCATTTGCCTGCCAGATGCTGAAGATAGCTACTGCCACAGCAGAACCAAGCAATTCAAATACTAAGGAGACAGTGGTGGATGTGGGTAAGCCCAGCGAGTTGAAAACGTCGAGAAGGATAACATCCGTAAGCATAACGGCTAAGAACAGCACCATTATGTTTGGGAACGAGAACATCTCAGGATGAAAAACCCCGCTTCGGGCAATTTCCATCATTCCGCTGGAGAACAATGTCCCGAGCATTACGCCGACTGATGCTACCGTGAGGATCACCCACAGAGGGGCAACTTTTGAGCCAATGCTCGAATTGAGGAAGTTTACGGCATCGTTGGCTACGCCAACACTTAAATCGAGTATTGCTAAACCCAGCAGTATAATTACAATGATCAGGTAAATGGGATCCATAACAGTAAAATATCCGTTCTTTTTGCGCACAAAATTAGTGAAAGATTTTCTTAGTAATTTAAAAATAGAAGGCAATTTACGCTTTAAATCAAAAACTTAACAAAAACGTAACAATTTTGAATTGTATGGGAAAAGAAAAAGCGAGATAAACTCTGTAAGTCTCCCGCTCCCTTTTTAATGCGATAATTCGGTGGTTTTACTCTGTCTTTTGATAAACCCTTACATAATCAATGTAAAAATTATGGGGAAAGAGTGAATCATCAATACCTTTTTGTCCGCCCCAGTTTCCGCCAACAGCCAAGTTCAGCAGGAGGTGAAACCTCTTGTCGAAAGGCCATTCTGCAAAACCTGTTTTTTCATTTACAAATGTAAAATAATGTTGGTCATCCACGTATAGACGGTACTCTTTTTCTTCCCATTCGAGGGTATATACATGGAATCCGGTATAGGAATCGGGGACATAAATCTTACCGTTTTTATGTGTTCCAAGCACATGGTTGTAGCTTTTTGTGTGAGCTGATCCCACTATGGTATCCGGATCATAGCCAACGTTTTCCATAATGTCAATCTCTCCGCTATCCGGCCATCCGCCATATTCCCAATCGGTAGGCAGCATCCAGATGGCGGGCCAGGTTCCTAATCCCGTAGGAAGTTTTGCTTTTATTTCAAACCTGCCGTAAAGCCAGTCGCCTTTGCCTTTGGTTATCAGCCGGGCAGAAGTGTATCTTTTGCCTCCCGCGCTATCAATTCTCGCGGTGATGGTAAGCAGCCCGTCTTTTACGTATGCGTTGGAGGTATCGTTTGCCGTGTAATGTTGTGCTTCGTTGTTGCCCCATCCCCGGGCATTGCCGTCAGTATCGTAACTCCATTTAGCGGAATCGGGCAATCCGCTATAATCGAACTCGTCGCTCCATATCAGTTGCCATTTTCCGGTTGGAGTGCTAATCGTTTCAAACTGTTCAGGTTGCTTTTCTTGTTTACTGTTTTGACAGGCAAAGAGAAAAGCTCCCGAAAGGAAAATAAGTAGAATTGTTTTGTTTGTCATAATAAAAAACAAGTCGCTTGTTGTGTTGAAGACGACAAGCGACTTTATTAAAAATTTACTTTAAAATCCACATGATCTTATTGATTTCATCGTATCCATCGTACTGACGATTCAATGCCTCTATCAGGTTTTCCCTGTTATAGGTGGTTTCAGACCCCGGATACAACCACCGCATCGGGATGCCGTTTTTGTTGTTCTCGTTTAAACTGGTGGCAGCATTTATCGGAAAAACAGGGTATCCGTTCCTTCTGTATTCGAAAAAGCTTGTTTCGGCATCCTGCATAAACTGCAAGATGTAGCGTTGCATCCAGATTTGCTGCAACCGCTCCTGCAGAGTAGTTTTAAAAGCGGCTTCCCCCGTAAAATATCCGTCTATGTAAGCCTGATCTATCGGCATGTCCTGCGCATAATTCTTGTTCACTTTCATAACATCTGCCAAGGCAGATTTTACGCCAGATTCATAATAGCTTTTCGCATCACCGGTGATCCACCCTTTCAAGACGGCTTCAGCTAAAATGAGTTGTTGTTCTGCGTAGCTGACAATCCGCAACGGCTCTGTTGCCTCTTCCTGCAAATACCTTTTGTTCAGCAATGAGTACAGGTTATTGCTATGGCCCGAATTCATAACGGCGTATTCAATCTCTACATCTACTCCAATGTACGCTCCGGGATCTGATTTTGTTTTCCCCGCAGCGATTTGTGCGCCTGCCGGTTCTGCAAAATAATAGATGCGGCGGTCGTTCAACTTTTTCAGGTTATCAATCAGCAGGGAGCTGATAATCGTTCTACTGGTAAACAAGTCGTTTGTTCCTGAGAGAGGATGTTTGTTTTGCGATGAATACTCCAGTCCGAGAAATCCGGTTGAGCTATCGAGGATGTTTCCTGCTGATATAATTTCGGCAAAACGTGATTTTACATTTATTCCACCTACAGTTTCTTTCTTGCCTATTGTCATCAGCACTTTTAATGCAAAAGAGTTTACCGCTTTTCTCCATTTTACCGGATCGCCTTTATAAGGTGTGGGATCACCGTCAAAAGCCCGGCCTTTTGCAAAATATTGGTCAGCGGCTTGTAGCTCGTCTAAAATACTTTTTAATACGGATTCCTGCGAATCGTATTTAACTTTATAGACTCCTTGCGCTCCTTTGCCGGCTTCACTGTAGGGAATATCCCCCATCTCCATTGTGAGCCGGAAAAAAGTGTATGCTTTCGCATATGCTCCAAGTCCTTTGTATGAATCTTCCATAACGCCGCCCTGTGCATATTCAATCATCTTTTCAATATTTGGAAGAATGGTCATTCCTCCGAAATCACTGCTCCCGATTTTGTTGTATTGCTGATCCATTTGACCTTCATTTGCGTACCCAACGTATTTGGGAAGCGCATTATCTGCAATTAGGGACTTTCCGTCCCTTCCGGCGAACTTGGTTATGCGCAAGATAACATTAGTGGCAAGTAGAGAAGCGCTTACGTTGGTGGTGTCATCGGGATTTGTGTTGATGTCTTCAAAGTTATTGCAACTCAACAAAGTAAAAACAGATAAAGTGAATACCGTGAATTTCCTTATGTTAGAATAAATCTTTTTCATACGATTTTTTTTATTTTTTTCATTAAAGTCTAAGTTTACCGAACTTGCGATAATCGTTTGCCCGGGTTTGGGTGCAATTGATTTAAGTGCTTGTTCCATACTTATGTATAAAGGATAGTTTATTTATTACCTGGTCAAAAAACAACTCTCAAGTTGAAACCTAAATAACGGATGGACGGGTCACTGAAATTTTCTGAACCTCCATCAGGATCGGAATACTTAAATTGTTTTGCCCATAAGAATACGTTCTGTCCGATAGCTGAAATAGAAGCACTGTTGGCTCGGAACTTCTCAAAAATGGATTTGGGAAGATCATAAGAAAGCGATATCTCCCTGATTTTAAAGAAAGTTGTCGAATATGCGTCCAAAGAAGAGGGTGATCCTCCCCATGCTGTTCCTCTGTGCAGGTTGTTGATGTAGGTTTGATAAGTCACGGCTACATCGTTTGGCGCATATGTTCTGTTATCGCTTATTATGTTACCGTAGGTGTCATACGTTGCCGATCCTGACACTACCTTTACTCCCTGTCCTATATAATTTCTTGTCCCGGGCTGATTGGCATCCAAGAAACGTTCCGCTACCACCGATTCGGGGTGAGATCCGGCTCTCCACATATACATTTCCGTGGTAGTCTGCGTGATGCCACCAACACGTCCGTCTAACGAGATGCCAAAAGTGAAATCTTTGAATCGTAATGATGAAGAGAAGCCCCACAACCAATCCGGATCATAATATCCAAACAGGGATTGATAGTTTGAATAAAGAGGTAGTCCGTTATTGTGGATAATGTTACCTTGCGGATCTTTTTGGTAATCGTTGAGAACATAATGATCGGCTCTTTCGCCTACTTTTACCCATGGTCTGTCCGTTGAATAAACTGAATCTAATTTCGTATAATAACGGGCATATTTAGACCAGTTTAACGATACATCCCATCGCCAATCCTGAGTTATAACGGGTGTGGCGTTTACGGTAACTTCGACGCCTTTTCTTGTTATTTCTTCATCAATATTGATATAGTTAGATGTGAAACCTGAAGCGGGGGTAATGGGCGCCCATCTTAAAAAGTCATACATACGTTTTTGATAGAAAGCTACATCCAATGATGCTCTGTTTTTTAGGATGTTTACAGCCGTTCCTATTTCGAAAGTGGAAGCAGATTCAGGCAGTACGTCGGTACCCCGGATTGACGAAGGATAAGCTGCGGAACTTAAATTACCCCAGGCATTGGACGTAATGTCGTAAACAGAATTTATACTGTACACATCGGCAGGAGTTTTAGAAGCGGTCCACGAGCCTCTTAACTTCCAAAGCGATAGCCAATTGTATTTAGGCAACAGTTCCGAAACGATAAAGCTTCCGGATACGGAAGGATACAGATAAGAACGTGTTGTTTTCGAGAGTGTCGAGCTCCAGTCATTACGCAACGTTGTTTCTGCGTAGAGAAGGCTTTTCCACGATAAGGCAATCCGCCCGTATAAACTGTTAACTTGTTGTTTGTACATAACGGAACTTACTGCTGCCGGATTTACCGAAGCCTTCAGCGAATAGAACGCCGGTATGGTTAATCCGCCCTGTGTGCGTGCTTCCATTCCATCATTTTGTGTGTAATAAATGGTTCCACCAATAAAACTTTCCATGCGGATATCTCCAAACGATTTATCGGCCGATACCAACAAGTCGTTGTTCAAACTGTATCCTCTGCCAAGACCAATGTTGTAAGAGCCTCTTTGCGATTCTCCCCAAACCTGGGTTCCTCCTTCTAAAACGGTGGCGCTGCCCGCACCTTGGAAAGAACCTTTTGAAATAGTTATATCCTGTCTGTCGCTGTATATGTCAAATCCGCTTCTGACAGTTGCTTTCAACCAGGAGGTAAAATCATAATCCAACGAAACCGATCCGTTAAAAATATCTCTGTTGGTACTGTGTGTCCTTTCGTATCTGTCGAAGTATGGGTTGTTGTTGGTTGATGTGTAACTACTATTCTGGATCTCGTTTTTTATCAACCAATAATCTTTATAGTCTCTGATATCGTAATCCGGCGCTGACCAAATTAACAGATTGTACATTGGATCATAGCCGGTATAACCGCTAAAACCCTTGTTGGGAGATGTCTGTTTATTATACGTCATGGATGCTGCAAGGAGGAATTTATTGATTTTCATATCTCCTCCAAGACTGAAGGTCAATTTGTCGAATGTGGAGTTGGGGTATTGTCCTTTGTTATTCACCCATGTAAATGATGTCCTGAAACTTCCAAACTCTCCTTGCTGGGCCAAATTGACGTTGTTATTCAAAATATAGCCTTGATCTAAGAAGTTTTGAAAATTATCTTTTCCAATAGGTAAATAGGGCATAGCTTTCATTGTTTTGCTGACAGGGTCCCATTGTATTATTTCACGTCCATCTAAAGGTACACCCCAGGCTCCGTCACCGGAACGGACATATTCGAGCGCTCCATCCGCGTTTGTTCTAACCACACGTCCAAAATCCGATTGTAATTTAGGAATTGCTAAATATCCGGCAGAAAACATGGTTCCCGAATTCACCGAAACAGATAATCCTTTGTTGGCGAGCCCTTTTTTAGTGGTCACCATTATGGCGCCACTTCCACCCCGATAGCCGTAAAGTGCCGAAGCCGTAGCTCCTTTCAATACGTTAATGTTCTCAATGTCGTCCGAAGGGACATCCCGCAAGGTCATATTGGCGTATGGAACTCCGTCAATAACGAGCAACGGATTTTCACCCCGGATTTGAATAGAGGGTGCATCCGAAAATTCCGTGCTGTTTTGTACCAGCAATCCTGCAATTTTTCCGGTCAGGGAGGTTCCCGTATCCACTCCTTTCACAGTTTGCAGCCCGTCGCCATTAACAGCCTGTACCGAATAACCCAGTGCTTTTTCTTCTCTTTTTATACCCAGTGCTGTAACAACAACTTCGCTAAGCGTGCGGGTGTCTTCATGCATAACTACGTTAAAAGATGTACTTTCGGCCGTATTCAGAACGATATCTCCATAACCGAGGTAAGTGATTCTGATTTTTGCTTTTGGAGAAACAACTAATGTGAATTTACCGTTATAATCGGTGACTGTTCCGCTTCCGGCTACCCCTTCTTCTATAACATTAGCCCCTATAATCGGGGCTCCGGCTTCGTCGAGTACCTGTCCACGGACGGTGGCTTTGTTCTGCTGGGCGGCCTCCGATTGCCGGGCTACAGCTCCTTTATCCACCAAAACAATAATGTTGTCGTTTTTTTCATACGTGACATCCGTGCCGGCAAGTAACTTTTGCATGGCATTGTCGATGCCTGAATTTGTTAGCTGAATAGAGCTGTTTTTATCCAAGACAGGCAACGATTCGTTGTAGAAGAACCGGTAATTGCTTACTTTCTCAATTTCTTTCAAGGTTTGCCGCATGGTTTTGTTCTGTACGTTTACGGTAATCTGCGAAAAAGAAGGTAAGAAAAACAAAATAGAAATTAATGTGACAAGAAA
The DNA here is from genome assembly GCA_001898165.1 of Bacteroidia bacterium 43-41. Taxonomy (GTDB): domain Bacteria; phylum Bacteroidota; class Bacteroidia; order Bacteroidales; family Dysgonomonadaceae; genus Petrimonas. The sequence goes on along the minus strand of MKTD01000078.1, from coordinate 19,660 downwards.
CTTTGCTGAACATAAAGCTCCGTCTTTTTTCCGTAATAGATTCTGATTCATAGACAAATAATTGAGTTAATATTAAAAAATTCTACGCAAAAAATGATAAGCTCCGCTTAACGGGAACTCGTACAAACAAAATACAGTTGAGGGAGTTATTTACTCCAACGCAGCTTTATAATTTAATATTATTTAACTTTTTCGATTTTGTGATGCAGGACAATAGTTGTGTTTTTCATTTCGTAGTACATGGGGGAGGTCATGGATAAAATATCCAATGCATTCTTGATTCCATTACTCCCTAGTGTCCCTGAAAATCGCATCGGCCGGAGCTGCTCCGAAGCAAATTGTATTTCTACGTTATATATTCGCGATAAGGTCCGGGCAATCTCGTCGTATGTCTGGTTGCTGAAATAGATGTTCCCATTTTTCCATTCAATAAAATTGAAGGCTTCTACCCGGTCTGCCAGCAGGGTCTGTTTTTTCTTATCGAATGTGGCGCGTTGATTTACGGATAAAACCGTCTCCTGTCCCGATGCGGATACCTTTACTTTCCCTTCCAGTAAGATTGCCGTAGCTATGGAGTCGGCATCGTAAGAACGGACATTAAAGGATGTTCCCAATGCCTGCACTTCCATCTGTTTTGTATGGACGATAAAGGGGCATTTTTTATTTTTTGATACTTCAAAGTAGGCCTCTCCCTGCAAGTAAACAGAACGTTTTTTCCTATTGAAATACTTATCGTAAGTGAGGGTGGAACCCGAGTTAATCCAAACGTTACTTCCATCGGGTAAAACGACTTCGGCTTTTTCGCCGTTTTGTGCCGTAATTACAGTGGGTTGATAATATTTTTGCGGGTTTTGGTTAAAGTAATAGACGGTGAGGGCTGAAAGAACCGGCAGTAAGAAAACGGCTGCCCATTGTAGGACTTTTCGCCAGTTCCCTGATAGGGAATAGGTTTTTTTCCCCGCAGTCTCTTTACAAATCTGGCCGAAAATCCTCTTCCTGGTCTCTTCGTCAATAGTTGAATCTGCATTCATCAGTTCGTTCTCCAATAACTTATCAAATTTATTTTCGGAACCGATGGTGTTAATTAATTCCTCTGTTTCTTCGGCAGTAATTTCACCCCGAAGATATTTTTCGAACAATATGGTGTAGTTTTTATTGATCATTTTTCATTTTGTCTCACATTTATAATACAATCGGATGCTGGTTTACCGCTAATAAAATTTTCACATTACATTAAATTAACAAAAGTAACGCCAGCCCGAACAATTTGTTGTAATTTTTTTCAAATTGCTTTCGCATAAACTTCATAGCCAGCGATAGCTGCGTTTCAACCGTACTCACGGATATATTCATTGCTTCAGCGATTTCCTTTGTGGAGAAGTTCTCTTTTTTACGTAATATAAAAATTCTTTTTCTTGCTGGCGGCAGCTGCTCGATAAGTTCGTTTACAAAATCTTCGAGCCATTTTCGGTCTATCTCATTTTCTGTTTGATGGTGATAGGGTTCCTGTTCATTTATGATGAATTTTTGATATAAAAATTCGATGGTTTGACGTTGATACTTATTGAATAATAAATTTTTCGAGATAGTTGACAGATAAGATAAAATTGATTTTTCAACATCTATTCTTTCTTTTATTTCCCATAAGCGAACGAAAGCAGATTGAACAACCTCTTCCGACATATACTTGTCGCCATGAGAAATGGTCATGATGAAGTTGTAAAGCTTTCCGGCGTATCTGTTATAAATTGCTTCGAAAGCTTTATGCGAACCGTTTTTCAACGCGATAAGTTCTTTTACTTCATTCGGCATAAAAATCGCTTTTCCCGGTTGTCTTATTTTCCGGCCGCCCCGTCGTCAATTTCATACCCCCACGATTTCCCTTTTTCAATAGCCGGCAAACCACGTGTCATCCAAACAGGGGCGGGGGCACCTTTCAGATAATGATCGAAAAACTGTTGTAGCCGGATGGAAAGGTCTTTGGCGTTACGGCGCAGCTTCAGGTTATGAGCTTCCTTGTTGTATTGGAGCATCCAGACAGGCTTACCTAAGCGGCGCAGCGACATAAAATACTCAATTCCCTGATACCAGGGCACCGCGCCGTCATCATCGTTGTGCATAATGAGCAGCGGCGTGTTTACCTTGTTGGCAAAGAAAACAGGAGAGTTGTCAATATAGAGTTGTAAGGAATCGCTCATTGTGGCGCCAATTCTCGATTGAGTTTGTTCGTATTGGTACTGGCGGCTGCGTCCTGTTTCCCACCGGATTCCGCCGTAAGCGCTCGTCATATTTGATACGGGCGCGCCGGCCCCTGCAGCTTTAAACATATTTGTCCGGGTAATTATATACGCCACTTGATAGCCGCCCCAGCTTTGTCCCTGAATAGCCATCTTTTCCGAATCTACCCAACTGTTCTTTGCTAATGCCTCTGCTCCCGAAACCACATAGTTGTATGCGTCAGAGCCGGGGTGTCCCACTCCGTAATGGATATCGGGAGTGAAAACGATGTATCCGCGGCTTACGAAAAACGGGATATTGATGACGGATCGGCTTGGAGCAGGAGAGAAATAACGGTAAAGGTCATCGGAATGTTGTTCGTAAAAATAGATCATTACCGGATATTTTTTGTTGGGATCAAAATTTTCGGGTTTATACAGAATTCCCTGCGATGGTTTTCCATCGAATGCCGTCCATTCAATCGTTTCGGCTGTACCCCAGTTATAATCTTTCATCTGCGGATTGATAGCGGTGAGTTTTTGTGCCGATTTCCATAAATTCTGAGTGATGTACAGGTCGGGCGATGTGCTGAAATTGCTTTTTTGAAAAGCAAATACCTCCGCGTCCTTGGCCTTTTTAACGGAAGAATACCCGTATTTATCCAGTTCCCGTTTTACCAACGGATTTTTGCCTTGTTGCTTAAGCGTGTAAAAACCGCTTTCTTTACTTTTGTTGTCAAACGCCGATAAGAGCAACAGATCTTTTGGCTCAATGAAACGCTTGTCAGGATCGGTGTTGATGTACCGGAAAGTGATGGAATCGGCTCTTCCGGCATTTTTAGTGATGTTCTCCGGCTTTTGTTTCCCGATAGGATCTATTTTCCAAATATCGAAGGCATCATATAAAAGCACGAATCTGTCATCTTGTCCCCATGCCGCAACCCCGTACGCATCCGGTTTGCCGGGCGTATCATTTTTTTCATTCCAGAAGTTGACCGGAATTTCTGCCGTTAAATTGATGGTTCTCCTGTTTATATTGTCGAAAGCATGCCACTGTTTTTCCGAGGCATTCCACCAATAGGTAAAATTACCCGATGGCGAAATTTGAGGTCTTCCCGGAACAGGTTTAGCAATTTCGACCAATTGACGGGATTGCATATCGTAAATCCAGGTGTCCATTTTTTGAGAAATATCCCATTGGCTCTCAATCTCGTACGGTAACCTGGATGTGAGAAGGACAAAACGTCCGTTCCCTTCGCCGGAAAACGATGCGTCGGGCATCTGTTCGTTGGCTATGGAGATAAATTCATGGGGGCGGCCGGGATAGATAACGCCGGAGTAAGTCCTGCGCAATTCATTTTTTAGCCGGGTAAGTTGTTGTGGCTGCACAACCGGATCTTTCCAGTGCCAAATATCGAGGGTGGCTGTTTCAAAATCGACAATAGTTGTGTCTTTAGGCATCTGTTTTGGTGCAGCGCCAATGAGGATCCGTTCGCCGTTTTTGCTAAAGGACGGCCTTGAGTTTTCATTGAAAATCCAGTTCTCCGGCAACCCCTTCGATGTTTCGGAAGCAAGTACAACGGCAGAATCCATTGTGTTTTTAAAATACCTCACATCAAACACCTTTTGTTCAGTTTTGGAGGTGTCTTTGGTGGCTATGTAAACAAGTTGGGTTCCCGGCTCATCGAAGGAAAACGATTTATATTCCATTTTTTCACCCGAGATCTGTTTTTTGGTCCCGTTTTTTAAATCGAAAAACAGCACTTTACGGGTATCGGCAGAATCATTTTTTTCAGGTTCTACTGAGATTGCCAGCGAGTTCCCAAACTTGTTAAAAGCAAATTCTCCGGCGTTTTTAACGGTGTCTTCTGCCGATGTATTCAGGTTCCTGATGATCAGCAGATCCTTTGGATTGTCCGATTTATTCTTTACCGTATCTTTCGGGGCGCTCTTTTTGTAAACAACGTGTGCAGCCATTTCCGTGGATGTTGAGTAAGATTTTACATCGGGAATCTTGTAAAACGCAAGTGTTTCATTATTGACAATAACCAGCGAGTCTTTGGGGAAATCATCGGCTTTCTTTTTCTTGATCCTTGCCTGGCGGATTTCGGAAAAAGGCGCTTTCAACAGTCCGACCGTAAATCGTCCGTCGGGTGACAGTGTATATTTATTTACCCGATGAATCGTTAACTCTTTCTCTTTCTTTAAATCGTAGATATAAAGTATGCTGTCGCCTTCTTGCGGGCTGATAACGGCATTTACAAACCTGCCGTCGTCACTGATGGAAATGTTCTGAAGGCTTTTCCAGTTATCATAAACGGAATGGTCGAGCTGCTTTTTCTGGGAGAAACCTGCCAGCCCGGACAAGAGTAAAATAATAGTTGTAAATAACCTGTGGTAAGAGATACGTTGCATGTTCCCGATTTTTATGACTACGAAATTACGATAAAACTTCAACTTGAACAAGTGAAACATTTAAAAGAAATTTGGCCAAATCGCATGTGCAACTCAGCCAAACCCACATCGTCAGATACTGTTGAATTAATTGAACTCTTTCTTTAATTCCTGTACCCAAGCCTCGAGGCGGGCGTCAGTCTGGTCGTATTCATTATCCTCATCAATGGGAAGCCCTACCCAGCGGCCGTCCACAACCGCTGTTGAGTCATCGTATGTGTACCCTTCGTCATCGACAAAGCCAACAATTTTTGTTTTATCCTTGATGGCATCATAAATTACCTTCATCGCCTCGGCAAAACTGCTCGAGAAAGAGGCGCTGTCGCCCAAAGCAAAAATTGCAACGGTTTTATCCGATAAGTCAGCTTTCGAAAAAGCAGGCAGAAAACTATCCCAATCATCCTGTAAATCGCCGATTCCTGTAGTTGAAGTACCCAAGATCAAATATTTATAAGGTTTAATTTCGTCAATCTTAATGGTATCTACGTTGTAAAGATCGGCTTCGTTGTTGAAAAGGCTTCTGATGCTTTTAGCCACCGACTCCGTGTTGCCGCCGGAAGTGCCGTAAAGTATTGCAATATTGCTCATGTAGGTAAAATTATTGTTTGAAATGAATTATTTATTTATTCTCTAAACAGTTTAAATAGGAAATTGTTTGGCGGGAGAAGTGATTTGCTCAAATATGCATTAATGTTTGAAAATAACGGAAAAAACATTACTTTTGCAGTGAATTTGGCGCGGTAGTTCAATGGATAGAATAGAAGTTTCCTAAACTTTAGATCCGGGTTCGATTCCCGGCCGGGCTACAAAACTATCAAAGAACAAAGCAATCATTCCCCCTTATAGTAGTTGGCTATGAGGGGGATGTTTTTTAGGACAAGACGAAATACATATCCCCTGATTGCCGAAATTCCGGTCAGCGCGATGCAAAGCGACAGCTCCGGTGTTTCTGCCATTAACTTCGGAGAACTTTTTACGGAAGGAATATTTGTTGCCATGAGCGATGAGAGGGTCTTTCATTTTTATGATTAGCGGCAGTTTCAAAAGCTGATTGATGAAAAAAAGAGAATGAAAATTATTTATACTTCCTTCTATATTCTTTCGGTGTAATATCCATTTCTTTTTTAAATGCTTTTGAAAAGTGAAAGGGATCAAAATAGCCTAAGCGAAAAGCAATTTCTTTAATTTTTAAATCGGAGAATTGTAAATACGAACATGCGCGTTGAATTTTGAGTTGGTTGTAATAATCAATGGGAGAATATGATGTTTCCTCCACAAAAAGATTGCCAAAATGTGACGGCGAATAACCAACATGTTGTGCGATATCATTAAGCGTAATTTTATTTTCCAAATTCTCTTTCATATATAAAATACTTTTTTGTACGGCATCTATTTCCTTTACACTTTTGATTTCTCTGAATTGGGATAAATATTTAACAGATGCCAGGAAATGCATTAAACAGAAGCTTGTATATTCCAGGTTCTCGGGGCTATAACCCATTTCCAGATTTTGAAATATTTCTTCAAACAGCAAGAACCGGTCACCATATCTGCTGCTGTCGGAATCACGTGTATCGATTATTTTTCCTATTATTGAAGAAAAAATATCCATTCGTTCTCCTAAAAGATGTATCCAGTATATACTCCACGGATTAGCATTGTCCGCTCCATAAGAGTGCGATTCATTTTGCGGTATAATAAATGCCTGGTTCCTGGACAAGTTAAATCGTTCTCCATTGTGTACAATCCATCCTTTCCCCTCTTCGCAGAAAATGAAAATATATTGATTTGCCCCTGATTTTCGTTCTCTAAAATGGTATTTGGCCCGGGGATAATAACCGATATGAGTGACGTATAATTGTCGTGTAACGTTGTTTAATGCCTGATACGATCTTATATTATAGGGTAATATAATGGCTTTTTCTCCTTTAAATCCTTCTGCAATTTTCTCTATCATGTTTTTTTACATCTCTGGAATGATATTTTACATTTTAATTTGTATTTAATTGAAATTAAATAAGTATTTCATCAAAAATAGTAATATTTTACATTAAATACACAAGAAACTACATTTTAATTAAATATTGTTGATTTAATTTTGCACAATATAACATTGAGAATGATCAAAGGACAACAAACAATAAACAACCGCTATTTAATACTTATTGCTCTGGTCGCGGCAATGGGTGGTTTCCTTTTTGGGTACGATTGGGTAGTGATAGGAGGCGCTAAGGCTTTTTATGAAATTTATTTCTCGATTGACAATATACCCTGGCTCCAAGGCTGGGTAATGGCGAGTGCTATTTTAGGCTGCCTGATTGGAGTGGCCGTTTCCGGTGGTTTGACAGATAAATACGGGCGAAAAAACATGTTCTTCGTTGCCGCATTAATTTTTACGGTATCGGCAATTGGTACAGGCACTGTGAATACGTTGGACTGGTTTATTTTTTACCGGATATTTGGTGGTATAGGAATAGGGCTTGCCTCTAACATTTCGCCGATGTATATTTCAGAAATCTCTCCTCCTTCGATAAGAGGTAGATTTGTCACTTTTTACCAGCTGGCGGTAGTATTGGGTATTTTGTCCGCACAAATAACTAACTGGTTGATCGCACATCCTGTTGTTCCGGGGGAAAGTATTCTAAGTTCATGGAATGGCCAAATGGGGTGGCGTTGGATGTTTTGGGCTGAAACCGTTCCTGCCATATTGTTTTTTGTATTAATCTTCTTTATTCCGGAGAGTCCTCGCTGGCTTGCTTCAAAACGAAAATACGAAAAAGCTCTTAGTGTATTTGCGCGAATGAAAGACCGTAGTTTTGCACAAAACCAACTCGATGAGATAAAAGTAACATTATCATTAACTACAGAGCGTATTACTTTTAGGTATTTGTTTAAGGGCAAACTTGCCAAGATAGTTATCATAGGAATTGTCATAGCCGTGTTGCAGCAATGGTGCGGCATTAACGTTATTTTTAATTATGCGCAGGAGATATTCTCCGCTGCCGGATACAGTGTTTCCGATATGCTGTTTAATATTGTGATTACCGGTATTGTGAATGTCGTATTTACATTTGTTGGTATGTACACTGTGGACAAATTAGGCAGACGCTCGCTGATGCTATTTGGGACAATAGGATTGACATTTATTTATCTTTTGCTGGGTGCCGGATACTTTTTCCGGATAGAAGGCATAGCGATGTTATTGCTTGTTGTTTTGGCGATTGCCACCTACGCCATGACATTGGCTCCGGTAACCTGGGTGGTTATTGCTGAAATATTTCCAACTAAAATCAGAGGGTTGGCCATGGCGGTTTCCACATTTGCATTGTGGGCTGCCTGCTTTGTTCTTACTTATACCTTTCCATTATTGAATAAATTACTTGGTTCTTACGGAACTTTCTGGCTTTACGGACTAATCTGCCTGGCTGGATTTATATTTATTAGGGTGAATCTGCCTGAAACTAAAGGAAAGACATTGGAACAAATAGAAAAAGAAATTTTAGAATAATAATTAATTGATTAAAGATTCATGGAAGAAATAACAGAGTATTTAATCCGTTCAACTGTAAACGAAACGGGAGTTGTTAGAGCATGGAAGGAAGAAATCCTGCTTCCAACGTATGCAGTGGGAGAAGAGGAAAAAAATCCCGTTTTTCTGGAAAAACGAGTCTATCAGGGAAGCTCCGGGGTGGTATACCCATACCCTGTCATTGAAAAAATATCCGACGAGAGGAAGGAAAAAATATACAAAGCTGTTTTTATCGAAAACCAATATTTGAAAGTGATGATTCTCCCGGAGTTAGGAGGACGTATTCAGATGGCTTATGATAAAATACGAGGTTCCCATATTTTTTATTATAACCAGGTGATCAAACCTGCCTTGGTGGGACTTACCGGCCCCTGGATTTCCGGTGGGATAGAGTTCAACTGGCCACAACATCACCGTCCCAGTACCTTTTATCCTGCTGAGTTCATGATGGAAGAGCATGGTGACGGGAGCATCACTGTATGGTGCAACGAGGTGGAACGCATGTTCCGTTTGAAAGGAATGCATGGCGTCACGCTTTATCCCGACAAGGCCTATATCGAGATTAAGGCAAAGGTATATAACAGGACACCTTTCCCCCAGACTTTCCTCTGGTGGGCCAATCCGGCGGTGGCGGTCGACGATGCCTACAAATCGGTTTTCCCGCCTGATGTCCATGCTGTTTTTGACCATGGAAAGCGTGATGTATCCTCATTTCCGATAGCGACCGGAACCTATTACAAACAAGACTATTCCGAGGGTGTGGATATATCGAGATATGCCAATATCCCGGTGCCCACCTCTTATATGGCGATACAGTCGGAGTATGATTTTGTGGGAGGCTACAACGAACAGACCGGAACGGGGTTGCTGCATGTGGCGAACCACCATATTTCACCCGGGAAAAAACAATGGACCTGGGGGAATGGCGATTTCGGGAAGGCCTGGGAGCGAAACCTGACCGATGAAGACGGTCCCTACATCGAATTGATGACGGGGGTGTACACCGACAACCAGCCTGATTTTGCCTGGTTGCAGCCCTACGAGGAAAAAGCCTGGGAGCAGTATTTTATGCCCTATGTGGCGGTTGGAAACGTAAAAAATGCCACCAAGGATCTTATTGCCAATTTTGAGGCTGATGAGGATTCGGTCACCTTGGCCATATACGCCACATCAAAGATGCAGGAGGTTGTGATCTCGTTGGAGAACAGCTCAGACAGTATTTTGTGGAGCGAAAAAACAGAACTCGCTCCGGAAGATCCTTTTGAAAGAACGGTCAGCCTGAATAGTATAAACAGGAAGAAGCTTGTACTGGTAATTGCAGCAGAGGGTGGCAGGGAGCTCCTGAAATGCAGTATCCCGGAGCAACAGGAGAATGCAATTCCTCCTGCTGCTGAAGCTGCTGATGATCCGAAAGCAATCACTCTTATCGAGCAGCTTTACCTTACCGGCCTTCATCTAGAGCAGTACCGGCATGCCACATTCAATCCTATCGACTATTACAGGGAGGCGCTTTCCCGCGATCCCGGTGATGTGCGTTGCAACAATGCTCTTGGACTTCTTTTGATGAGGAGAGGGCAATTTCAACAGGCACAGCCCTGTTTTGAGAAGGCAATAGAAACACTGACCAAAAGAAATCCGAATCCTTATGACGGTGAACCGTACTATAATTTAGGGTGTTGTTTGAAATTACAATCGAAATTAAACGAAGCTTACAGTGCATTTTTTAAGTCGGCTTGGAATGCAGCATGGAAAGATCCTGCCTATCTTTCTATCGCCCAGATCGATTGCTCACGCGGCGAGTGGCAGGCAGCTCTTGAACACGTGGAGGAGAGCCTGATCAGAAACTGGCACAACCACAAGGCGCGTCAGCTGAAAGCATCGTTGTTACGCAAAAAAGGAAACAGCGAGGCGGCCCTTAAGTGGATAGCAGCATCACTGGAGATCGACAGATTTAACATGGGGTGTCTGTTCGAGAAGTTTCTTATTACGAAGGATGAGGATGTGAAAAGGGCAATGATGGAGCTACTGCGGGATAATCCACACAGCTATCTGGAGTATGCCCTCGATTTTTCCGCGGCCGGCCTGTATGAAGAGGCGATTGAGCTGTTACAGTGGTCAATGGCAACAGGAGCCGGCGGCTATCCGATGATTCACTACGCTTTGGGGTATTTTCTTTCGAAGAGCGGCAAAGAAGAGGATGCGGAGAACTGGTATCACCGGGCTTTCGCTCTGTCGCCCGACAGATGTTTTCCCAACCGGCTGGAGGAAGTGCTTATTCTTCGGCATGTCCTTGCTGTGCACCCTGGAGATTCAAAGGCGCTTTACTATTTGGGAAATTTCTGGTATGCAAAGCGTCAGTATGCCGAAGCCATAGGGTGCTGGGAAAAATCGTCCGCACTCAACGGAGAGTTCCCTACGGTATTGCGGAATCTGTCGCTGGCCTACTACAATAAGGCGAACAGGCAGAGTGAGGCGTTGCAGCTTCTTGAGAGGGCATTCAAGCTGGATGAGACCGACTCCCGTATTTTTATGGAACTGGACCAGCTTTATAAAAAACTCAATTATCCGCCTGCGGAACGACTCGCCTTTTTGGAAGCACATATGGATTTGGTGGGAGAGCGTGACGATCTGTTTGTGGAGCGCATTGCCTTGTACAATCAACTGGGCCGTTACGAAACAGCGAGAGAGTTGTGCGCTTCACGAAAATTCCATCCGTGGGAAGGCGGTGAAGGGAAGGTTACATTTCAGTATACTTATTGCAGGCTGCAGTTGGCAAAAAGAGCCATAGAATCACAAGATTTCACACTGGCATTGCAGTACCTGAAAGAAACGGATGAATACCCTCACAACTTGGGCGAGGGTAAGTTAAGCACGGTGAACGAGAATGATGTGGATTATTTCAAGGGTGTCTGTTACCGGGGTATGAACGATGAGGCCAATGCGGTAAAGTGGTTTACAAAAGCGACCAAAGGCTCCGAAGAGCCGAAGCAGGCATTCTACTACAATGATGAGAATCCCGAAAAGATCTATTATCAGGGATTGGCATGGAGAGCACTGGGCTTTGAGGAGAAAGCGCAAGAACGTTTTAAAAAATTAATTGCACATGGAGAAAAACACTTGAATGATGACTGCAAGATAGACTATTTTGCCGTTTCGCTCCCCGATCTGGCTATCTGGGAGGAGGATCTTAACAAACGGAATAAAATACATTGCTACCATGTGATGGCGCTTGGATGGTTAGGTTTAGGAGAAAAGGATAAAGCTGATCTGTATATGGAAAAGGTTTTAGAGCTGGATACAAACCATAAGGTCATAATGTAATACGGAGATATAATGGGCAACTTGATACAATGTATGATATGAGATCAATTATTTTTTGTTTTACATCCCTGTTTTTTATTTGTGCAGGGTACGCGAAAGGTAACCCAATAACACTTCATTCTCCCGATTCAGTATTCCGGATACGGATAAACTGTGACGACTCCATCTCCTATAATTTGTTTTATAGGGATAAGGAGATTATCAAACCTTCCCACATTGGATTGGAGGTCCAAAAAGGAGAAATGCGAAAGGAATTATTTTCTGATATAGAGAAAGTCAGGTATGATTACAATCGGGGAAAAATTCATCCTCTATACGGTAAGTTTAAAGAACTAGATGACTCCTATAATGAAGTTACCATCGATTTTGATCTTTTTTCTGTAATTTATAGTGGCGATTTCCTGATGAAGGTTGGTATTAATCCGATGATAAATTTAAGCCGTACAAGTGTCGTTTTAAAAATACAGGCAATATAAACAGTTATCTTATGGCGGAAATAGAAGTGCTTCCCACTAATACATCACTTACTGTGCTCAGGCTAAAGAATCTACATGGAGCCTATATTGATGTGTTGAATTTGGGAGCTTCCCTGGTCTCTGTCGTAGTACCTGACAGGAACAAAAATTTCAAGAACGTTATATTACGATACGATAAAATAACTGATTATTTGTCAGATGCCTATTATTTGGGGAGCACCATTGGACGTGTGGCTAATCGCATATCGAATGCTTCGTTCAGGATGGATGATTGCATAATCTACTTGGAGAAAAATGATGAATTACACTCTAATCATGGCGGCTTTTCCGGGTTGAACAGGAAGTTATTTGATTACTCTGTCAGGGAAAATGAAGCAGTGTTCTATACAGAAAGCCTCGATGGTGAGGGCGGATATCCTGGAAATTTGAAATTGGAGATATCCTATTCGCTGTCGGATAAAAACGAAGTTATTATTTGTTTCAGAGCGAAAACCGATAAAAAAACACCGCTTAATTTGACCAATCACGCATACTTTAATTTGTCGGGCGAAGACGATGTGCTTACTCATAAGTTGAAAATTGAGTCAGATGTGTTTTTGGAGATGAATGTTGATTTCACTCCAACGGGTCGTATTTTGAGCATGGATGAAAATCCGGGATACCGTTTTAAGGGTCAAAACACTATCGGTGAAATGATGAGGTTGAAAAACGAAACTATAAAAGGGTATAATGCTTATTTCATAGCAAAAGACACGCAGAGGCATTTGAAAAAAATTGCCACGCTTAGCAGTTCAGTATCGGGTATTTATATGAATCTTCTGACCACTTTGCCCGGATGCATGTTTTATACCGGTGATTATATTTCGAAACCTTTTACTTCGTTTTCAGGCCTGTGCCTCGAAGCTCAACATTATCCCGATGCTCCGAATCGTCACAACTTCCCAAATATTATTTTACGGCCCAACGAGGTTTACGAAGAAAAGATTGTTTATGCTTTCACTAATTGATTTAAGGTGAATTATTGTCCATGTTCATATATTTACTCCTTGATAAAAACTGTTGTCATATCGAAAAAACATATTAATACACTCTCCCGAAATTATTTCAGAAATTATTGTTAAATTAAATATTAAACACTGATTACGATATTTGTCTTATTCGTATTTATAAAATTAGCCGATAAAGCCTGAAATAGAATCGGCATATGCAACTTTTCCCCGTTATAAGTAAATTGTGAATAATTTGCAGATAGATTATTATCATTGATGTTTTTTGTGGTGCGAGGGAATCATCCCGATCTATATTTGTTAATGACTTAAAAAAGGGTTATGTTTGTAATTTAAGAGACAATATGGCCGGATCTGGTTTTATAGTGTGCCAAAGCGATGATCACATTAAAACGAGAATATCTTACCGGTAAATATAGAATGTCAGAGTTACCCTTCTTATTTTCATAAAGGCATTTTTACCTAAACAAATTCTGGGGTATCGATATATTCAAGATTATGGATAGTATTATGCAGCCATTTGATATAGATTTGGTGTATCTATGGGTGGATGGAGATGATCCTAAGTGGTTAGAGAAAAAGAGGCAATTTACAGGTAAAGTGGCCGATTATTCGGAGGGCAACAACAAAGGACGGTATGTCAATAACGGTGAATTGAAATACTCATTAAGGTCTGTTGAAAAATATGTTCCCTGGATCAGGCGGATCTATATCGTTACCGACAATCAATATCCCGGGTGGCTGCAACGGGACCACCCCAAGATCCGCATCATTGATCATACAGAAATACTTCCGGAAGAGGCTTTGCCATGTTTCAATTCAAGTGTTATCGAGTACTTCATCTATAAAATTCCCGGCCTGTCCGAACATTTCCTGCTCGCGAATGATGATATGTTTTTTAATAAAACGCTTTCTCCCGATTATTTCTTCGATAAAGAGGGGATTCCTTTTGTCCGGTTGAAAAGAAAGTTCCTGGGTAGATGGCATTATCCCTTAAAACGGTTTCTCCTGGGAAGACAGGGACAATACATCTCGAAAGTGCTGGATGGCGCGTCGTTTGTTGAAAAGAAATTCGGGACATACTATTCCGGCATACCGCATCACAATGTGGACGCTTATGTCAAATCCGATTACCGGTATGCGGTAGAGCATGTTTTTGAAGAACAAGTAGGAAGGTCCTTGTCGAGCCGTACCCGGATGTATGGGGATCAGCACCGTTCGGCCTTCTCATATTATGCATTGGCTGTGGGCAGAGGACACATGAAATATGTAGGAAATAAGGAGTCGAACCGGTTATCCCTTTATAGGGACAACCTCGAAAATCGTCTGAATAAGTATCATCCGGATCTGTTTTGCTTGAATGATAATCAGCGGGCTAGGGATAAAGATCGTGAAAAAGTAAAACCTTTCCTGGAAGGAGTGTTCCCCGGAAAATCCTCTTTCGAAAAGTAATGTTTAGTCCATTTACATTTTGATTTTGTCTTGCGCCAACTCTTTATTTTTATAAGGTACTTTTTTATGTAAGTTTGCACTGTTCTCTATCCTTGGTAGGGAGTCCACAAAGGTTTTGAACGTTGAACCCGAATCAACGTTTTTTTATTTATCCTCTCCAAAGTACACCTTATTCCTTTTAAAATTAGGTCCGGACAATATATTGCTGGTATCTTCTTTCTCGAACGCAGTTACAAATCCCGCTTTCAATAAACCGGTAAAACGGATGATCACCACATAATTTCCCTTGACAATCGCAACTCTTCGGTCTTCATAATACTCTTTTCTCTGAATATCCCATTCTTTTTTCAGGATTGCGTTTCCATCCTGCAAAGTTGCCAAAAGAGTCAATCAGCAAGTACAAACGTACACCAATTGTTTTTAAAACTCAATTTTTGAATTGATCCTTTCTCCTTGAGCTTTTACTTTTCCTTATTTCACCGGTAGGATAGAACGCTTTTGTGTTTCCTACAAATAGAAAATGGGATGTCAGTCCCGCAAACATGCTTGCGGGAGTTCATTGATGTTTTTTGCGGTACGAGGCAATTCATCTCGATCCGTTTTGGGTACAATTGGCACAAAAGGCTTATTGTTCTAATATACAATAGAATATATCTCTATGAAAATTGATTTTAACATTTAAAAACAAAGTTTTTGCCCCAAAAGTTTTTTATGAACAAAAACGGAACTAATTTTGTCCCCGTAAAAAAGGCTTTTAGCGAAAAGTCAACAGTAAAGAAACTTAGTTAAATGCGTGAAGCACAAGTAAGTTTGAGTATTAACTAAAATATTTTTTATGAAGTATGTGAACTTTTGCCTTGTAGCAATAATTTCGCTTCTTTTAATGTCGAGTTCTATCAAAACCGAAAAAACTTCCACAGGTTATTATCCAGGCGAACAGATTCCAAATATTGTTCTCAACGGATGGGAAGGACACCGTCTCGACCTAAGCGAATACAGGGGCAAAAAAGTAGTATTAAACTTTTGGGCAGCTTACGATGCCCAATCAAGAGCCAACAACGTTCAGCTGTATAATTACTTAAAAGAGACTGAGCCTGACGTTACCTTTCTATCGATCTCGTTTGACGAGAATAAAAATGTTTTTGAAAGGACTGCGCTCTTGGACAAGATTGATTTAAATTCGCAATTTTGCGATGAAACAGGGGCCAACTCGGAGATTTACAAGGAATTTCAGTTGAGGAAAGGCTTCAAAAATTACTTAATCGATGAAAACGGAGTTATTTTGGCAATAGACCTTTCGATTGAGAAATTAAAAAATCTGATTTAAGTAATTTGAATGTAATAAAAGTCAGGACGCTCAAAATAAACGTCCTGACTTTTTTCTTACTTTTTCTTGGCCTGATTAGCCACGGCATCCATCAGTTTTTTAATCTCTTCCGGATCGCCCAGAAAATAATCTTTCACCAGATTCATATTGTCGTCGAATTCAAAAACGTAGGGAACGGCTGTCGGCAGGTTCAAGCTAACGATATTTTCATCGGAAATACCTTTCAGGTGTTTGATAATTCCACGCAAACTGTTTCCGTGAGCGGCAATGATTACCTCGTTGTATTTTTCTTTCATTTCAGGAACAACGGTATCGTTCCAGTAAGGAAGAATGCGGTCCACCGTATGGCACAACGCTTCGGTAAGAGGCAGGTCTTTTTCGTCAACTCCCTTATAACGTGGATCCATAAACGGAGAACGGGGATCGTCTTTTGCCAGTTCCGTTGGAGGAACATCGTAGCTTCTGCGCCAAATAAGTACCTGTTCATCTCCATACTTTTCAGCAGTTTCAGATTTGTTTAATCCTTGCAACATTCCGTAATGCTTTTCGTTGAGGCGCCACGTTTTTTCTACGGGAATCCAGTCCAAGTCCATCTCATCCAGTATGACATTCAAGGTTTTTACGGCTCTTTTCAGATACGATGTATAAGCTTTCTCGAAATGAAAACCTTCTTTTTTCAATAATTTTCCTGCTTTGTGCGCTTCTTCCACACCTTTTTCAGATAAATCAACATCGGTCCATCCCGTAAACCGGTTTTCCTTGTTCCACACGCTTTCGCCGTGACGAATTAAAACTACTCTCTTCATTGTGTATAATTTATTTTACAGTTTATCGTTTTGAAGGGACAAAACTACTCAAAAAGGATGAATTTTCCGAATTTTCAATGTCCAATTTATATATAATGGTTCAAGAGTATAAAGGTTGATTTTCCTGCATTTTGTGAATTATTTTTATCTGTCCGATCAGTAAATAGAGAGATAGGAGCGATGCCAGGAAGTCTGAGACCGGCATTGCTATCCAGACACCGTTTAACCCGAAAAGCGTAGGGAAAATCAATAACCCGGGCACCAGGAAAATAATTTGGCGGCTTAAGCTTTGTATGATGGCTTTTTTCACCTGACCGATACTTTGAAAAAAATTTCCGGCAACAATTTGAAACCCCACCAGGGGAAATACAATTAAGCTCAACCGGATACCGTTTTCAGCAATTTCGAGGAGCGCCTGGTCGTTGGTAAACGCGCCAGCAAACTGACGGGGAAAGAACATGCCGATAATAAACCCGGCACATGTGACGATTGTGGCAATTTTAACGGCATAGTAAAATGTCTCTTTAACCCGTATAAAGTTCCTGGCGCCGTAGTTATACCCGATAATCGGCTGGGTGCCCTGGTTTAAGCCCACAACCGTCATAACGATAATCAACAACATGGAGTTGAGAATTCCGTATGCGCCCACGGCTAAATCGCCCCCGTATTTCAATAGAGAGGTGTTCAACAAGACGGCGACTCCTGATGCCGCCACCTGCATGAAAAAGGGCGAAAGCCCAATGGATACGATAGCAAGGACAATAGTTTTGTTGAGTCGTATATTTTCTTTTCGCAAGCGGATAAGGCTGTTTTCCTGTACGAAATGATGCATCACAAACAGCATCCCCACAAACATGGAGATAACCGTGGCCCAGGCCACACCCGCAATGCCGAGATTAAAAACGAAAATAAATATCGGGTCGAGGATAATGTTCAGCACAGCTCCTATCAGCATCGTTATCATCGCTTTTTTAGGATATCCCGATGCACGCATCATGTTGTTGAAGCTGTAACACAGGCTGATAAAAACATTTCCGACAAGAACGATCTGCAAATATTCCCGTGCGTAAGGCAGCGTGCTTTCCGTGGCCCCGAAAGCAATGAGGATAGGGTCAAGATAAATGTAGAAAAGCGTCATGATCACTGCGTTGAACAAAAGGATAAGCATAAGGGAATTACCCAGAATTTGTTCCGCCGTATGTTTCTTCTTTTCGCCCAAACTGATAGAAATGCGGCTTGCAGCTCCTACGCCGACCAGCATTCCGAGTGCTGATGCCAGTATAGTGACCGGAAAAGTGATTGCTAATCCCGAAATGGCATACGCCCCCACACCTTGGCCGATAAAAATCCGGTCAACAATGTTGTAGAGCGAATTTACAAGGGTACCGATGATGGCAGGAATGGAATATTCCCAAACCAGAGAGCTTATTTTTTTAGTTTCGAGATTGAGTTCCTTGTCTGTGATTGATTTTTGCACAGTGAAAGCGCGGTTTAAAATTTTAATCGTCCGATGACTATTGATACAGCATTGCCTGTCCGTCTTATAACGGAATTTCTATGATTTATGTTCGAAGTGATTTTTATTCTTTATGCGTCATTACTTTCAACACAATCCTGTCGGTTTCCGCCATACCCTTGTTCCCTATGATGGCGAGGTTTTGAATGGTTTTGTCCACATCGTCGTTCACAATGCCTTCCTGCGACGTCACCACCCGGTTCTCTATCGCCATCAGGGCCGACAGCATCGCCGTGGATGTGCCGCTGGCAATTTTCAGTGCACAACTGGGTTTTGCTCCGTCGCAGATCATACCGGTTATGTTAGCGATCATATTTTTTACGGCGAATGTAACTTGCTCGTAATTTCCACCCATCAGGTATGTTATACCGCAACTGGAACCTGCCGATGCCACCACACACCCGCATAATGCCGATAGCCTGCCCAGGTGTTGTTTGATGTAAATAACCGATAGGTTGCTGAGAATCAGCGCTCTGATAAGGCTTTCCTCATTGCTGCCGACGTCTTCGGCGTACGTTAGCACGGGAAGCGTGGCGGCTACCCCCTGATTGCCGCTTCCCGAGTTACTCATTACCGGGATTAGGGCGCCGTCCATCCTTGCATCACACGCGCCTGCTGTTGCCGAGATCATATGGCTGTGAGGGTTTTCTCCGAAGATGGCTTTTCCCCTCTCACCCGTCAGGCTCTTTGCCACGTTGTGCCCGTAGTTTCGTTTTTGTGATTGCAATGAGGCTTCACGATTCATTTTTGCCGCTTCGAGGATGAAACTCAATTCATCAATAGGCGACTCGATGGCGTATTCATATACTTTCCGAAACGTGAGCGGTACATGGTCTTCCTTTTCTCCCCCGGCTTCTATCTCTTTTTTCAGCAGTTCCACACCGTTTTTGCCGATATATGAAAATTGTGTATGGCTGCCACGGATAACAGCTGTGGACGATTCATCTCCGGCGTAGCATCGAACTTCGATGTATAATTTGTCTTCAATCTCCGTTTCAACATCTATTTTTATGCGTTGGTCGTAAATGAAGAGCTTGCCACGTTCCACATCCGCAGGCTTGAGGTCCCGAAGAACTTCTAACCCGTATTCCGATTTCCCGATTAATGCGCCCAGGGCAACGGCGATAGGCAGCCCGATCATTCCTGTTCCGGGAATTCCAACGCCCATGGCGTTTTTGAGCACGTTGGGGCTCAAAATCACTTCGATACGTTCGGGTTCCTGTCCCAATATTTCTGTAGCTTTTGCCACGCAAAGCGAAACGGCAATAGGTTCTGTGCAACCGATAGCAGGAATTATTTCACGTTGCATCAGTCCTTTAATTTTTTTTCTTTCCCGGGGGTTTAACATGAGAGTTTGTGGTTCGATGATTTTAAGTACGCAACAAAGTTACATAAAAATCGACAGAAAACAGGCCGAATGAAGAAATAATCAAAACAGTTTCTTATCTTTGAGAAGATGCAAATATAGCTGTATATTTCCTCTATAAATCCTTTTTTTCGGTATGAATAAACCCTTTTAGAGTTAGTTTACATTACTTTAGCCTAATAAATATACT
>MKTD01000077.1 GCA_001898165.1 Bacteroidia bacterium 43-41 | reverse complement strand
GTTTCTCCGTGAATTTCGGTTAGTATGCCTTCCCAACTTGTTTGCTGTAGGGTTTCCGAATCGAGATGAAAATCTTTTTTATTATCCTCGCAGCCTGGAAAGAGGAATAGAAATAATGAAGAAATTATCAGAATTTTAAATGCTGGGTTTATAATTAAATTATTCATTTTAAAAGTTTTATAGGGTACTATATATATTGTCCGAATAATACATTCAACTCATCATAGGATTTTATTCCCTTAATTATGTGGGATAAACCGATATTTTGCATTGGAATTTTACCCTCTTTAATAAGATTCTCTACAACTTTTATCATATTATTATAAGAAGAGCTGATTTTCTGCGATTTAAAAAGATAAAAACAGGCTTTTTCTAGTCAGAAATTTCATAAGTCTATTGATCATTTAATAATTATATTTTTTGCCTAAACTTAATCCGGCAAACTCGTTGATTTAATTAATCACAAAAATATATATTATTTAATTGTTAAACAATACGTTATAATTGACTGATAAGTTGTTTAACTTTTTATTGAAGCGATGATGTTGGTATTCTGATTGTTGCGGAATGGCTGTAATAAAGGCGATAGAACATATTTAAGTTTTTTATAATAGCCTAAATCTATTTTCAGATGTTTTTCAAATGTGAACATGGTGTTTTCTTGTCCGGTTTTGTCGCCTTTCAGCTTTATGTTCCCTGCGGAAAGAAAGGGATTCGAACCCTTGGTACCCGTAAGAGTACAACGGTTTTCGAGACCGCCCCGATCGACCACTCCGGCATCTTTCCTTATAGGCCGATTTTTGGCATCGGCCTTATAATGAAGTCTTAGAAACTGTTTAAATTTCTTACGAAAAAAGTAAATAAACAATCTTTGCCTTTAAACAGTTTCTTAATTTACTTTTGTAAGGATGTATAAAGGAGCCAAGTCTCCTTCAATCCTTTTCTTTTCGGCATCCAGCTGAGCCAAGCTGCCTTCCTGCAACTTGTAATATTTTTGATCCCCATCTTCGTACTGGGTAACCAGAATCTCTCCGTCTTCGATAAAATAAGTTCCCTTATCTTCAAATTTGGCATCTTCTTTACCCAGGTATTCGCTGACAAGTGCGAAAGTACTGTCGCTGTTGATCGTCAGTTGGGTCTTAATACCTTCGCAATCGGCGCAGGGGAGCGTTCCTTCATAAACGCCGTAATAATCCAAAGCCATTTCCGATGTATGCATATCGGGAGCCTCGGTTTTGTTCTGTTTTGCTGCGTTACTGCAGCCCATAAGCGCAACTGCAACACAAGCAAACAACAAAATGCTTAACTTTCTCATAATTATACACGGTTTAAAACGATGCAAAGGTATATATTTACCTGATGCAAAGAAATAGTTTTCACAAAAATTATTTCTTTAAAGCGTTTAACGCTGCTTTTGTAGAGGCCAGAAGCGGCTCAATGGAGATACCGGAGCCAACGGCGTTCTTCATCCACAACTGTGGAATGATCCTGCCCCGGGTGAACATTCTCTCCATTTCGTCGGCAAGATTTTTTCCGCGCATTTGTTGCCCGATCTGAAAATCAATAAGATGTCCCATGGGGTAATTGGGCAGATAAAGCGGGTAATCGATCATGTGCGAGTAAATGCCGAGCAGCGTTTCGTCTTTCCCACCCAGAACATCGGCATAATACGTGTTCCAAACATCTTTTGCAGCATTTATAACCGCTTCTTTTAATTGTGCAGGAGTAGCGTCCGGATTATCATACAGCCATTCCCAGACCCGGATATCAACCAGGGAGACTCCCATGATCTCATAACTCGACCAAAAGTTATCCAATGCCAGGTAGTACTCGTCTTCGGGGTTCGGGTTTTTGAGTCCTAAAAGTTCCAGGTCCCTCTTTTGAAAAAGAAAAGCCACGGCTTCGGTAAACGCAGTGTTGGGAACGCCGTTGAGTATGTAGTAATCCACATCGTTCATCGTGATGGTTTGTTCCACCGTATGGCCGAACTCGTGTACAGCAATGTTGTAGCCTTTATAATCCATTCCGGCAGCACCGATCCTTGTGCGCAGGTGGGAGATGTCGTTGCGCATCGTTGCACCCCAGGCGTGCCCTGCACCGCGTGACGGATCAACCACGATGAGTGACGAAATTTCCTTAGCCCTGTCGGGTTTCCAGCCGAGTTTAACAAGAATATTCGGGAGATCAGCTTCCAACGCTTTTAGATTCGGGTATTTTTTAGAGGTGATCGCCGTAAGTTGCTCTTCGGGTATTCCGCCACGGGCTTTAAATCCATCGTACCAGATATCGAAAGGCTCTAACTTCCGCCCTAAACGCGATTCGATAAATGCGGCTACCTCTTTCACTTCGGGCGATGAGAGCAACCCTTTGAAAAGGGTCTCCACATCTTTTTGAGGAATCTCCATGGTGGCATCAAAAGCACGCAATATCTGGGAGGGATAATGTGGGTAATAGGCATCGAGCTGACGCATAGCATGGAAATTGGCGAGGAAAACGTTGTACCGGGTATCGGGTTCGGGAGAAGCCGCTACTTCAGCATTGGCTGAAAACAATTTGTTCGTAACCGGATTCCAGGTGAATTTATCGCTGTTGATAGCTTGTTGAGGAATGGACTGGTCAATAATACGTTTCATCACGGTATAGATCATCCGTTGCTTTTCCAACCCCCTAATCGTATCGGCATAGTTCGATTTCAATTCATCACGCAGCCCCCAATGCGAGATCAGCTTCATCTCATCCGGGAAAAGCTGCTCGCTGTTGTCGTTGCGGATTTTTCCCATAAAAATATTGTAGTCGGAGATATAAGCATCGGCTTCGGTGAGCGTTTTAGAAATCTTCTGCTGGATAGCTGCCGGCACACGCGCTATGAAACGGTCGCCCATCCGTGCATACGCCCACTCTTTTCTTGACCATTTCTCGCCCAACTCCGTCTTTTCCTGCAACGAATAGAACGGGAAGTTCAACGCCGCAAGAAAAGCAATTTTGTTGGCATACAAGTCATCATTCAGGTGCGAGGTTACATCGTAACTCCCAAACATCATATCCACGGGGGTAATTTCTTCCCCTTCCAATTGCAGCGGCTCCTTCAGCAGAACATCTATTTTATGAAAATATCCGTCGAACACTTCAAAATTACGCTCCAGCGTATTGAAAAGTTTATCGAGTTGAGCCTCGTCGGACACGAAACTTGTTTTACAAAAATCGGCAAACTCTGCTGCCGTCCCGTCCGACTCCCGCCAAAGGGCGGCAACCTGCTGAACACCGCGTTCAATGCGGAAACATACCGGCTCACCCAACGAATCCTGCATGGTCGAAATTACTTTGTTGCTCTGCGCTTCCGTAATAAAGTTTTCTGACATCTCATTCTCTTTTTTTGATGGATTGGCATTGCAAGAAATAAGTAATGCCAACAGTACCGAAACAGATAACAGTGGTTTCATCTTTTTCATGTTTAAAATTATATCACAAAGGTAATTAGAAACTGTTTAAATTTCTTACGAAAGAAGTAAATAAACAATCTTTGCCTTCAAAAAGTTTCTTTTTTGTATTCTTCTTCTTTTTATTTGGCTCAAATAGCCCGCTATTATCGCCAAAACAAGAAAGAACTCTCCTGAAAAACAATTCTTTTTGAATAGCAAAACAAATTTAAACAGTCTCTAAAAAGTAATCTGTTTGCAGCCGGATGCAATTTTTTTTGTAGTTTTACACCCAAACCCTAAAACTAGATTTATTATGCAAGAAATTAACAATTATGTAGAAACCCACAAACAACGATTTTTAGACGAACTTTTTGAACTGATCCGAATCCCGTCCATCTCGTCTTTACCTGAACACAAGCCCGATATGTACAAAGCGGCCGAAAAATGGAAAGAGATTCTCCTCGCTGCCGGAGCCGATAAAGCGGAGGTGTTTGAAACCGATGGGAATCCGGTGACATACGGCGAAAAGATAATCGACCCCAAAGCTCCCACCGTAATGATATATGCCCACATGGACGTTATGCCGGTTGATCCTGTCGATTTATGGGAAACCGATCCGTTTGATCCGGTGGTGAAAGACGGAAAGATTTGGGCGCGTGGTGCCGATGATGATAAAGGACAGGGATTTATGCACGTAAAAGCGTTTGAATACCTGGTGAAATCGGGAAAGTTGAATTGTAATGTGAAATTCCTGATCGAAGGAGAGGAGGAAGTGGGGTCACCAAGTTTGCCCGACTTCTGCAAGAAACATAAAAAAATGCTGCAGGCCGATGTTATCTTGGTTTCGGATACGTCGATGATAGCTCCGGATGTTCCCTCCGTGACCACCGGATTGCGTGGACTGGCATACTGGCAGGTGGAAGTTACCGGCCCAAATAAAGATTTACACTCGGGAATTTTTGGCGGTGCGGTAGCTAACCCCATCAATGTGCTGGCAAAAATGATTGCACAGACCACGGATGATGACGGACGGATTTTGATTCCCGGATTTTACGACGACGTTGTGGAGGTTTCCCGTCAAGAGCGAAATATGATGGCAAAGGCTCCTTTCTCGCTCGAAGAATACAAAAAATCGCTTGGCGTGAAGGAGGTTTTCGGCGAAAAAGGATACACTACCAATGAGCGTACCGGCATTCGACCAACTTTTGACGTATGTGGCATTTGGGGTGGTTACACGGACGAAGGCGCAAAAACAGTGCTTCCATCCGTGGCCTATGCTAAGATCAGCACCCGGCTGGTTCCCAATCAGGACCATAACAAAATAGCAAAATTGTTTGTGAAGTATTTCGAAGGTATTGCGCCGAAATCGGTAAAAGTGAAGGTAGAATACCTGCACGGGGGGCCATCGTATGTTTGCCCCATTGATTTACCCGCTTACAAGGCTGCCGAAAAAGCTTACACGGAGGTGTACGGAAAAACTCCGGTTCCTGTCCGTTCGGGAGGAAGTATTCCCATTATCGCTGCTTTTGAAGAGATCCTCGGTATTAAATCGGTTTTGATGGGCTTTGGTTTAGGGTCTAATGCTATCCACTCCCCCAATGAAAACTATCCGTTGGAGCAGTTCTACAACGGTATCCGTACTATCCCGTTATTCTACAGGTATTTTGCGGAAGAAATGAAGAAGTGATAGATACATAAGCCACATATTGTGTCTCTGCGGTAATCGGTGTTAAAGGTAAAAAACCCGAAACAATTTTCCCGCTTTCAACAATAAGCGGGAAATTTTTTTGCACTCTCTGTTGGAAGGCCAAAGCTTCACCTTGTTTTTTGAAAAATCCGACCATGAATTTTCCGGTCGATCCGGCTTTTACAAACCGGTTGTGGAAAATGTGGGCGACAATTCCCATATTCATTCGAAGGTTAACTTCAACACAAGGTTGGATTTGATAACCTGTTCCGGTTTTACAAACCATCATATCCACACCCAGATAACCGGAATAGGTCGGGAACTGTTGGGCAAGTTTTTGGGCAAGCGATTTCTGGAGTTGCAGCAGCAGTTCCGTATCCGTGTATTCTCCCAACCTCTTTTCGATATCGATTTCAGGCATTAGGAGGTTGCCCAGGTACGCACCCGAAGGAGTGGATTGGAACAACGAGTATCCGATAAATTCAGGTTTTGCATCCGAAAGGTTGAATTCCATAGCAAAATCCTGAACCTTGTTCAGAACAGGTTCCGCGACAACTCCGCCTTGTTCGCGAATTACCCGCCGACACCAATCGGTTTGTTTACCGGTTATGTCGCCTTTGATCCAGATCAATCCCTTGCCGCTGCCGGAATTGGGCATTTTCAATACTTTATCTCCGTCTCGCAACAGTAAAAACTTCAATAGGGCATCAAGGGTTGAAAAAAAATACGATTCCCCGCAAAACCTTTTGTTTTCAGCCTTGAGCCCATTTAAAATATGAATGGCGTTCTGCCTTCCCGAGTGGTTGCGAAGTTGTTTTAACTCTTCTACCGAAGGCAGCTTCTCTTCCGTTACCCCGGCTTTCAGAAGTCTCTTTCTCAATGCCGGGTTCCATCCCCACGGGATAATTTTCTCCTCCGGAAAAAGAGAGATGTTAGAGAAAGGAACAAGGGAAGCCCGGATAGGGAAAATCTCTTTCAATCCCGATAAGAACGGCTCATTTTGAGCAATGCCGGCAACCACCTTCGCCTTTTCCGGAGCATACCAGACCGGCAATATGGCCAGGTCTTCCGCAATTTTAAGTGCAGATGCCGGAGGGGTGTAGTTAGTGCTGAAATTCGCTAACGCCAAATCGTTATCGGGATTGAAGAGATACATGCTCCTGAGCTACGCGTATTCTTTGGGTTCAATCTCTCCGCTCAGGATCAGCGCGCCATTTTCTGCCAGGGCCTTCATCTCATCTTCACCCGGATAAACATATACCGGCGCGATTTTGTGAATACGCTCGATGATTAAGTTGCAGAACCACTTGCTGTTCGCCATTCCTCCGGTGATTAAGATAGCATCTACATCCCCTTTGAGCACGGTTGAAAATGCCCCTATCTCCTTTGCCGTCTGATAAGCCATGGCTTCCAAAACATCGTAGCACTTTTTGTCCCCGGCCTGAGCAGCTTTTTCCACTTCATAAGCATTGTTGAGGCCTGTGTAAGCATACAATCCCCCTTTGCCGACCACCATCGACTTCATTTCATCATAGGTGTATTTACCGCTAAAAGCCATCTTTAAGAGTTCGCCTACGGGAAGCGTCCCGGATCGTTCCGGCGAGATAGGCCCGTCGCCATCCAGTGCCTGGTTCACATCGATCACGCGTCCTTTGTGATGCACCCCCACCGATATTCCTCCTCCTAAGTGTGCCACAATGAGGTCCATATCTTCGTATTTTCTCATTAAGGACTTTGCGTGGGCGCGGGCAATGGCTTTTTGGTTGAGTGCGTGGAAAATAGAAATTCTTTCGAATAGCGGATGCCCGGAATAGCGGGCAATGGGTTCAAGTTCGTCCACCACCACCGGATCAGCAATAAATGCTTCTGCCGATGGGAGCATCTTTGCGATATCATCGGCAATTAATGCGCCCAGATTACTGGCGTGTTCTCCTCTTTTTGCTTCGATGAGGTCCTTTTTCATGGCTTCGTTTACCCTGTAAACCCCGGATGCAATCGGTTTCACTATTCCTCCGCGTCCGACGACGATCCTGATGAGGTCTAATCGGATTTCGGCATCCTTTAATTCATTATAGATGATGTTTTTGCGAAATTCATACTGGTCGCTTACCCTTTTAAATTGGCTTAATTCCTCGGCCGAGTGGCGGATAGTCTTTAAAAAAACAACATCTCCGTTTTTGTAAACGGCAATTTTTGTTGATGTTGAACCCGGGTTAATAACCAGGATTCGGGGATGAGTGTCCATAAATGTAATGTTTTAAGTATTAGGTAAAATAACACTGTTTAGTCCATGGCTGCAGCCAGAGCGATGGAACGTACTTTACTGGTTTCGGTGTCGGAGCGCGAAGTGAGCACAATAGGAACCGATGCACCCATAATTACGGCTGCACAAACAGCCCCTCCCAAGAAGTTCAATGCCTTGTAAAGCATGTTCCCGGCTTCTATGTCGGGTACGAGAATAATATCGCAATCCCCGGCAACCTCACTGACGATGCCTTTGTGTGCGGCGGCCTCTTTGTTGACGGCAATGTCGATGGCAAACGGTCCGTCCACGATGCATCCTTGCAATTGATTATTGACGTTCATCTCTTTCAGCAGAGCAGCGTGAACGGTAGCTTCCATTTTAGGATTAACTGTTTCTAAGGCGGCTACGACAGCCACTTTCGGCAAGGTTATCCCGATTTTATGACACGCCTCCACGGCATTGTTTAAAATATGCACTTTGGTGTCGAAGTCCGGAGCTATGTTCATGGCTGCATCCGTTAAACACAACAGCTTGTGGTAATAAGGCGACTCAAAAAAGGCCACGTGACTGAGAATCTCTGCTTTCCGCAGGCCGTTTTCTTTGTCTAAAACGGCTTTTAGCAAGCCGCCCGTACTGACGAAACCTTTCATGAGAATGTCGGCTTCGCCGTTTTTCACTACAGATACGGCTATTTTTGCCGACTCGTTGGCTCCCTTGTCGTTGTGGATAATTTCGATATTGCTCAAATCGAAATCGATAAGGTCTGCCACTTTTTTAATTTCATTTTTGTCGCCAACCAGCACAGGGCTGGCGATACCATTCTGCATAGCTGCTTTGAGCGATTTTAGCACCGGTTCGTCTTCTGCCGCTGCCACTGCAATTTTTCGTCTGGGTTTGTGTTGGGCTTTTTCTGTAAGTTCAACTAATTTGTGAATCATAAAAAGTATTGTTAAAGGATTTCTGTACAAAATAACAAAAAAAAAAGAAGATAATCCCCTGAAATGAGATTTTTGTTGAAATACCTTGTCAGATGGCTCGTCTGGCTATATGTAGTAATTACAATAAGGGCATTTTGATATGCGTAATTTATACTTTATCTAAATTGCTGATAGTAATGTTGTAAAACATATAAAAAAATAATATACATTATCATTAATCTGTATATATTTGTATTTTTATTAGAGTATGTCATGAGAGATGTTATTCATGCTTATAATCCTCACGTTTCGGTTGATTGCGTTGTCTTTGGATTTGACGGTGAGAAATTGAAAATATTGCTTATCGAGCGCACTATAGAAGAGCAGAACTTTAGCGATAAAAAATTACCGGGAAGCATTATTTTTGAAGAAGAAGACCTGGATGAAGCGGCCACACGCATCCTGAATGAGCTGACGGGATTAAAAAATATTTACCTGAGCCAGTTCCACAGTTTCGGCAATCCCAACAGGACAAAAAATTTGCGTGACAGGAACTGGTTGGAGAAACTGACCAACATGAAAATTGGCAGAATCGTGACGGTAGGTTATGTGGCGTTGATTAAAATCAGCAGAAAGATTATTTTCGAATCGGAAAATACCACGGCTAATTGGTATGATGTAAGTTCATTGAAATCTTTCCAGTTGGCTTTCGACCACAATGAAATTGCGGATACTGCTTTGGAGCATATTCGTCATAAAGTGAAGTTAGAACCCTCAATGTTATTTGAGTTATTGCCGCAAAAATTCACCATGACCCAACTCCGTAATCTGTATGATACCATAATGGGAACAACTTCTGATGTTCGGAATTTTAGGAAAAAAATAATGCAGATCGAAGGCCTGGAGCAATTGGACGAAGTGCATCAATTTTTTTATAACTATATTCAACCGCATGTAATTCATGATGGTTGTTTATAATGGTTTGTAATACAGTCAACTGTAATATAAATTGAAACAACTCGATATTAAAAATAAATTTTTTAAAATATGAAATGGATTAAAATTATCAGCGGAATTTCGGCACTATTGTTTATGGTAACGGCTTGCGGCGATAACAAGAACTCGTCCCAACAAGGCCAGCCGGAGAAATACCCGACAATTCTACTTAACAATCAGAATATTGTGCTGGAATCGGTCTATCCTGTCACCATTAAAGGGAAGGAAGATATAGAGATACGCCCCCGTATCGACGGATTTATCAAGGACATCTATGTGGATGAAGGTGCGATTGTTAAAAAAGGACAGAGCCTGTTCAAGATAGATTCACCATTGGCCGAGCAGTCCCTTACCTCTGCTAAGGCTTCCGTAGAAAGCGCAAAAGCACAGGTCAGTACCGCAAAAACCAATGTAGAAAGGCTTGAACCACTGGCCGAAAAAGGCATAATAAGCGATGTGCAATTGAAAACGGCTAAAGACGCTTATCAAACAGCCTTGGCTGTTCAGGCACAGGCCGAAGCTGCATTGAAAAATGCCAGGGCTACAGTTGACTGGACCAACGTATCGAGTCCGGTTGACGGATTGGTCGGAGCAATCCCTTTCCGGCAAGGGAGCTTGGTGAATTCAAGCAATATTCTGACAACAGTAGCCAATACAAGCAATGTTTTTGCCTACTTCTCGCTCAACGAAAAGGAGCTATCAACGTTTCTTGATAACCTGGAAGGCAGTACCCAGGCTGAAAAGATCAAAAATATACCGGAAATTGCATTGACATTGGCTGACGGAACAGCGTATGAACATCCCGGTAAAATTGAGACCATCACCGGGTCGGTTAATGCTACCACCGGAAGCGCCGGCTTTCGCGCTGTATTTCCTAATGAACAAGGAAAGTTAAGAAGCGGGATGAGCGGAAAAATATCCATCCCGAGAAGCGTTGAAAATGTAATAGTCGTTCCACAAAAAGCTACCTATTCACAACAGAATAAAACGCTTATTTACCTGGTACAAGGTGATTCAGTAATCCAAAGGGCAATATCCGTAATACCCACTCCCGACAGTAAAAGTTACGTGGTTACCGAAGGATTGCAAACCGGCGACCGTATTGTTACGGAAGGTGTTGCCACATTGAGCCAGGGTAAAAAGATAAGTATAGAATGAGTGTGAAAAGGAGATTCCTTTGATTTAAAGAATAAAGAATATGTTAAAAACGTTTATCGACAGGCCTGTCCTGTCCACCGTTATATCGATCCTCATCGTTGTGTTAGGTATCATAGGTATAGCAACGTTACCCATTGAACAATATCCCGACATTGCACCTCCTACGGTGCAGATTTCGGCCTCTTATCCGGGAGCCAACGCCGAGGTAGTTCAAAAGAGCGTGATCGTCCCGATTGAAGAAGCCGTCAACGGTGTGGAAGGAATGACATACATTACCTCTGCCGCATCCAACAGCGGGGAAGCAAAAATTACCGTCTATTTCGAGAAAGGAGTTGATCCGGATATTGCTTCCGTGAAAGTACAAAATTTAGTAGCTACCACAACTTCTCAATTGCCCTCCGAGGTGACTCAGATTGGAGTAACCGTAAGAAAACAGTTGAGCAGTTACATCCTGATGATAGCGATGATGTCGGAAAATCCCGATTATGATGTCGAATTTGTCCAAAACTACGCCAATATCAACCTCATCCCGCAGATCAAACGGGTGAGCGGTGTAGGAGACGCTTTCGTGATGGGGGCTAAAGACTACTCGATGCGCGTCTGGCTTAAGCCGGATGTTATGGCTTCCTACGGAATAAGCGTTAATGAGGTAGTAGCCGCACTGAAAGACCAGAACGTGGAAGCAGCCCCGGGTGAACTGGGACAGAACAGCGATCAGACCTATCAGTACACGCTGAAATATACCGGTCGTCTTAAAGACGAAGAGGAATTTCAAAACATTATCCTGCGCTCGCAGAACGATCATGTACTCAGGTTGAAAGATATAGCCGACGTAGAGCTCGGATCGTTGACCTATATCGTTAACTCGCGAACCGACGGCCTCCCGTCTATTTTTATGATGGTAAGCCAGACCGGCGGTTCCAATGCGCAGAAACTGATCAACGATATAAAAGCGGTGATCGACAAGGAGTCCGAGTCGTTCCCTCCGGGCTTTAAAGTGACGTATATGATGGACTCGAACGAGTTCCTGGATGCGTCCATCAGCAAAGTATTGCATACCTTCGTTGAGGCGTTGCTTCTGGTGTTCCTTGTGGTGTTCCTCTTTTTGCAAGACTGGAAATCGACCCTCATACCAGCCATCGCGGTACCTGTAGCCATTATTGGAACGTTCTTCTTCCTGCAATTGTTGGGTTTCTCTATCAATATACTGACTCTCTTCGCTTTAGTGTTAGCGATCGGTATTGTGGTGGACGACGCGATCATTGTGGTGGAAGCCGTCCATGCTCAAATGGAACACGGAGAGCTGGATCCCCGGAAAGCGACTTTGGCTGCGATGAAAGAGATTGCTCCGGCTATTGTGGCCATTACGCTGGTCATGTCGTCCGTATTTATTCCTGTCAGCTTTATCGGCGGTACTTCGGGAGTGTTTTTCCGTCAGTTCGGTTTAACGCTGGCCTTTGCAATCCTTATTTCGGCTGTAAACGCCCTTACGTTGAGCCCGGCACTTTGCGCCGTTTTCCTCAAACCCCAAAAAAATGAGGGCAAGAAGAGGAACTTCCTGCAGCGCTTCTTTTACAACTTCAACTTAATGTTCAATGCCGGTACGAATAAATACAAGTCCTCGCTGCATTTCCTCGGAAAGAAAGAGAACCGTTGGATCACGGTTGGCATTGTCCTTGCCTTCTCCGTTATCCTGTTCGGATTGATGAAAACAATCCCTTCCGGGTTTGTTCCTTCCGAAGATGGCGGGCTGTTGATGGGAGTAGCCTCCCTTCCTCCCGGTTCATCGTTGGAAAGAAGCCAGGTTATTGTGGATCAAGTGATAAAAATGGCTGAGGAGATAGAAGAGGTAGCGCATGTTACCGACCTTACGGGTGCGAACATGATGGCCACTACATCCGGTGTTGCCAGTTCGTACGGTTCTTTTATCATTAAACTCAAGCCCTGGAACGAACGTAAACGTTCCGACAGCGAGATTGCCGCCCTGATGGCCGAGAAAACGAAGGATATCCAAGAGGCCACATTTATATTTTATGCGATGCCTACTATGCAAGGATTCGGCCTCACTACCGGTGTTTCACTTCAGATACAGGACCGGACGGGAGGCGATATCGATAAGTTCTATAATGTTTCCCGAGAGTTCCTGAAAAAACTGGAGGAGAGGGAGGAGATCATGACGGCCATGACCACCTTCAACCCCAATTTCCCTCAAAAGCAAATCAATGCGGACATTGCCAAGATCAAAGCCGCGGGACTCTCCCTGTCGGATATAATGGCTGCTTTGCAGGCCAACATCGGCAGTATGTATGTCTCTAATTTCAACCTTTACGGCAAGCAGTACAGGGTCATGGTACAGGCCTCCCCTGAATACCGCGAAAAGCTGGAAGACCTGAACGGCATTTATGTCAAGACGGCCTCCGGAGTAATGTCGCCCGTCACCGAGTTTATCAGCATCGACGATGTCACCGCGCCACAGAGGTTGAACCGTTTCAACATGTTCCAATCGATAGACGCGACCATCATCCCGAACTTCTATAAAGGATACAGCACGGGAGACGCTATGAATGTGGTGGAAGAGGTTGCCAAAGAGGTCCTTCCCCGCGGTTTCAATTACGAGTATTCGGGTATATCGCGCGAAGAGGCGTCGCAAAGCTCGCAGACCGTTATCATATTCGCCATCTGTCTGATATTTGTCTATCTGCTTTTGGCAGCGTTGTACGAAAGTTATATCCTGCCGCTGGCCGTACTTACCTCACTGCCTATAGGTTTGTCGGGTGTCTTTATCTTCCTCGAGATCTTCGGATTGAGGCAGGCCATCGTGAACAATATTTTTGTACAGATATCCATGGTTATGCTAATCGGGCTGTTGGCCAAGAATGCCATCCTTATCGTTGAATATGCGATCCAGCGCCGCAGTCAGGGGCAAAGTATCTTCAACGCGGCCGTTAACGGAGCTGTTGCCCGTCTCCGCCCGATCCTCATGACCTCGTTCGCCCTTATCTTCGGGTTGCTACCGTTAATGTTTGCAAGCGGCGCCGGGAAGGTAGGTAACCGATCCATCGGTATCAGTGCTGTTGGCGGTATGTTTATTGGTACGCTCATAGGTATATTTGTAATCCCCGTCTTATACATCCTGTTCCAAAGCTTACAGGAATTGCTTATCGGGAAAAAATCGGAAAGTAATACAAACAATTAACGGAGTAAACGATGAATAATAGATATAAAAAGAGAATTGTACTGTTTTTGGGGCTTGTGGTCCTGATGGGATTTCCATCCTGTCAGGTACTGAACAGATACCGGTCGCCCGAGATAGACAGTGAAAATTTATTCAGGGACGAAAATCCGCTGGATACCACAACGATTGCCAATATACCGTGGAGAGAGTTTTTTACGGATACGTTTCTGCAATCCTATATTGATGAAGCGTTGATAAATAATTTTGATATGCTGATCGCCGAGGAATGCATTAAGCAGGCTGAAGCGGTTTTAGGAATGGCCCGTGCAGCTTATTTCCCCGATATCGCTTTAAACGCGCAAGTTACCCAGACCCGATTAAGCAATAGGGATCCGTTAACGGGTGCGTCGAAAGATCAGAAAAACCTAGGGTATCACTCCGAGAATTATTCGTTAGGCATTGTTGCCGGATGGGAGCTCGATCTGTGGGGTAAGATGAGGAGCGAATCCCGCTCGAAATATGCTCAGATGTTGAACAGTTACGCCGGGCGGAATCTTCTGCAAACCTCATTGATCTCCAATATTGCCAATACGTATTACGCATTGGTAGCTTTGGATGAACAGTTGAAAGTGACTAACGATGTGATCTTGTTGATGGAAGAGAACCTCGTTACCACTCGGGCCCTGAAGGAAGCGGGAATGACCAACGAAGCTGCGGTTGAGCAAGTCAGGGCTGTATTGGCAAGCGCCAGGACTTCCGTTCCCGATTTGGAAAGCAATATCAGGCAGCTCGAAAATGCCATTTGTACGATGTTGGGCCGCAAGCCGGGCCCGGTAGCAAGGGCTGCCATTTCGGAGCAGAGGCTACCGGATGAGTTTGCCCATGGAATACCGGCTCAGATGCTTTCGCGTCGTCCCGATGTCAATCGGGCGGAGTTGCAATTCCGTTCGGCATACGAATTAACCAATGTTGCCAAAGCGAGCTTCTATCCTACCATCAGTTTAACATCCGGCGTGATCGGGTACTCTACGGTAAACGGATTGGAAAGCTTTTTCAAACCGGAAAACTTGTTTGCCAGCATAGCCGGAGGATTAACTCAACCGATATTTGCGCGCAAGCAATTGACAACGCAATATAAGACTGCCAAATCGGAACAGAAAATAGCTTTGCTCAATTTTGAAAAGACGGTAATATCCGCCGGTCAAGAGGTTTCGGATATCTTGTACACTTATGAGTCGTCGTTAAGGAAAAGCCGCGACAGAAAAGTGCAGGTTGAAGCATTGGACAAAGCAGTTTATTACACTCAGGAATTATTGAAAGCAGGGGAAGCCAATTACCTGGAGGTCCTTACCGCCCAACAAAGTCTGTTACAGGCTAAGTTGGACCAGGTGAGTGACAAATTACAACAGCTTCAATCGGCATCCGATCTGTACAGGGCATTGGGCGGCGGAGTTGAATGATGAGAAATTACCGGCGCACGGAGGACACCTGTTCCGCAACGCATATACCTCTGCGCCGAGCAGTACACCGGCACGAGCCGGGCTATTGACCGGCATGAGTCCTTATTGAACATGCAACAACATATTGGGACAACAACTATTGGTGCGCGCTTACGGATGGCAAGATCAAATATGTTTGGTATTTTCGTAGCGGGGAAGAGCAGCTCTTCGACCTGAGCAAGGACCCTTATGAATTACAAAATCTGGCCGAAAAGAAATCGTCGCAAAAGTCTCTCGAAGCAACGAAGCAAGCCATGGCAGAACACTTGGCAGAACGTGGAGAAGGGTGGGTTAAAAACGGGAAGCTGGTCGTCCGTGAGAAAAGCCTCCTGTATAGTCCCAATTGCCCTAAAGATTAAAATGTCCGCTTCTTACACGTTTTATATAATCAATTGGTATTTAGGAAGTTGTATGATTGCGACTAAATCATCGTCTGACGATATTTTACGACTCATCCTCGTTCGCGCCAACTGAAAGAGTAGAACTCGCTTTGCTCAAACATCTACTCTTTTTTATGTTTATCGCAAGCTATGGGTACCCCGTAAAATAGCTAAAAGGTCTCTGCTTTAGTCGCATGCATTATTCAAGAAAATATGCGAAAGTTGAATAAGTAATTGTTACATTTGTATTTCAATCCGGATCACCACCCCGGTATGGCAGAGATTATACGCACGGTATATAACACGTTAGCGCCCATTGTATCCCGGCATAACTCAACTAACATATCACAAAAGAGACCAGTATGATAATTAAAGTAGATACAGAGATTGAATTAAAACAATTAGAGATATCGGATGCAACAGATGTTTTTAAAACGATCAATAATCAAAGAGATTATTTAGGGAAATGGTTGCCTTTTGTAGCATCTACTCAAGAAATGGCCGATACTGAAAAATACATAGACTCTGTAGTTAATGCTGCTGATGATAGATTTGAATATGTTTTTACAATTCGAAAATGTAACGAATTTGTAGGATTGATTGGCTTTAAAGATACTGACAAACAAAATAAAAAGACAGAAATTGGATATTGGCTCTCAGAAAAGTATCAAAAGCAAGGGATTGTAACAAAATCAGTTGAGAGACTTTGTGATTTTGCATTCAACAGACAGGGAATAAATAGAATTCAAATAAAATGCGCGGTTGAAAACATGTCGAGCAAAAATATTCCAAAAAAATTAGGATTCAAGTTTGAAGGAATTGAACGGCAAGGAGAGTTACTTACTGGTGATTTTTATACGGACCTGGAAATATACAGTAAATTAAAATCGGATAAATGATTTGAGAACGAACAGACCCGAAGAAGAATGTGAAGCAGCTAACAAGCGTCAACCTTGACACTTGCAACAAAAGATAAGACAAAAAATAATAACTTGAAGTTGTGTCCGGCACGTATTAGGAACATTAAAATGAAAAGGATACTTTTAATATTAATGACAATGTGTTTTGTGCAGATAATGTTTGCACAGACAAATTCTGCAATAAAGCCATATGTTGATTTTTTGGAAACTCAACACGTTAGTTCAAAGGATTATATTTTTAATTTGTTTGAAAACTATGACATTGTAATTTTGTGTGAACGCGACCACAGGGAAATTACGCAATACGATTTAATTCTTGATATACTGAAAGATAAGCGGTTTCAAAATATACAAAATACATATTTTGAAATAGGAAATTCAAAGTATAATGACAAATTAAATGAATTTCTACACAATTCATCATTAACTGATGAAGAGGTTACAAAAACTGCATTGCAAATGCAACGAAATATGTTTCCGCTCTGGGAAAAAGCGAATTATACTTATTACTTAAAAGGTGTTCATAAAATAAATTCAAAGCTCACTGATAATAAAAAGGTTAATGTTTTTAATCTTGATTTTGGAATACTTTGGGAAGAGTCAGACGAAGAAAAAAATCATCAAAAAGAAGCGAATATTGGAGACCGTGATAGTGTAATGGCGGTGAAATTTATTCAATGTTATAAACAAAGTAAAACGAAAAAAGCATTGCTTGTGCTGAATTTCCGTCACGCTTTTTTGCAAGATATGTTCGGTAGAAAAAACACAGGACGATTTATTGCTGATGAATTTGAGGGTAAAGTTGCCAATGTGTATATAAATTCGTTTGTTCTAAAAAAATCAAATGTTACCGATCAGGATATTCCTAAAACGGTAGTTGGAACACCGCAAGACGGAAAATGGGAGGCCGCTTTTATGAAGTCTGACAAAAGAGACGTTGCGTTTAACTTTACAGGAACGCCCTTTGGGAATGATGCCTTTGATATGCTTCCATTTCCTAATGAGATGAAATACAGTGATGTTTTCACAGGTTTCATACACTACAATTATTTACCTGATTTTCGTACGGTCTCGGGTATAGAGAATTTTATTGATGATGAATTTTACAAAGAGTTAGTTAATCGTTATCAATTTTATAATGAGGAAATCCCTTCGGAAAATGAATTGAAAATGGATTTTAATACCGTAACCGAAGAAACGTACCGCGAAGAATTTCCCGATACCGTTGAAGAAATTGAGAAATTTTTGAATTGAAAAGTTACTCCCGGCGCAAACAGGGATTAAAAAAATGGGAAAGAGAATTACAATCTTAATTGTTTCAATAATAGTCGCCAGTGTGACTACTATTGACCTGCAGGCACAAGAAACAAATGCAATACGGACAGTTTCGGGTATCGCAACAACTTTTCGGTAAAAAATCGTTTTGTCGAAATCGACAGGGAATACTTTGATACAGAGGTGCAGGCACTTATTTTAATAGTTCCGGGGCCGCCAGCATAATCAACAATTGGGGTGTCGAAAAAACAAATGACAGGATACAAAATCTTATTGGCAGTACAATTCTCGATGATATGATGATGTATTTGGTAAACGCCCTCTATTTCAAAAGTCAGTGGCAGATGGATATAAAGTATGGTGGCAGTCCTTCCGTCAATAAATATGAATATCAATCAACTCCTTGACTATTTTAGACAGTGAAAAATTGCAGAATGCTGTTAAAAATATGCGATGGCAAAAAGTATGGTTGAAATTACCGCGTTTTAAGATAGAAAGTGGTTTTTCACTCGCTCGGCCCGTAAGAGATTTAGGAATAAAATAAATGTTTAGCGGAGGTTTTGCAAATATTTCTGATGATAATTTGTGGGTGTCTGATATTATACAAAAAACATTTGTGGAAGCAAATGAAGAGGGTACAGATCGTCCATTTTTGTACCTGATTAGAGAGAAAAGTACAGGCGTTATTTTGTTTATTGGGCGTATGGATGAGCCTTGTGAATGATTATGACTGCAGTCAACAAACAAATTGGCAACGGTAGAATTTTCATTATATCCTGTAAAATCTTATCAAGTTTTCCGGTCATCTTTTCCTTGAATCTTTCTCTTGCGAGAGAAATCGCACCTCTATCAAGATCTTTGATTGCAACATTCTCAATTACTTTGGCTGGCCAGTCGTCTTGCGGGTTATAAATTGCCTTGATATATTGGAGTAATTTCGTAATTCAGTCAGGCTTGATCCGAAACGGATATACGGAGTATTTTAAAGTGAGTGGGTCCACCAATGGCCTTTATGATTACAGGGGAAAAGCTTGCCCGGTTCAGCTGATTTGTCAATTTGATGCATTATCTTTGTTGTCCGTAAAACTAAATCCTATGTACCAATACAAATCAGAAGCCCTCATTTATGTTGAACCCTCTTATGATAATAAGGCCAACAAGGCAATAGCTGATAATTATCAATTCATCAGGGATAGTTTTAAACAAAAGAGGATCTCATTTATTTACCTGCCCAAGCTGTTGTCGAATGATAGTTTCAATAAGGTAATGGATTATAACCGTCCATACTTTAAAAATTACAACCAGGCTGATCCAGCAAAGTTGTATCCACAATTAATAAAGCATTTTAATATACGATCAAACGGACCTGCATTGGTCTATGTTTCTGATGAAGTAGATGAAATACATGAATTTGAATTTTTCCCCCTTACATCTGGTATAGCAAAAGAACAGCTAACCGTTTACATCAGAGAGATTCTTCATGAAATAAATCGAATAAAAACGGAAATTCAATTAAAAGAAGACAAATACCCGCATATATGGTTTAAGATTAGTGAGCCTTCTGTTCAATATGAAAATGGGAATGACGCTGACTCGCATTTCGATAGAGTAGCCTTTGAAATACCCGAAGAGCTGAGAAAAAAGATTAATGAGCTAAAGGAGGCGGGGTACCTTTCCAAACTCATTGAATTTCTTGAAGAACTGCAAAAGACTACCCGGCAACTCAGTCGCCTGCATATCACAAAAGACTTTAAGATCTATCTGATGGACTACGAAATGAAAGAGGTTCAAATGAGTCCATTGCCTAAAGCATTGTACTTTTTGTTTCTTAATCATCCTGAAGGAATCCTTTTCAAAGAACTGACGGACTATCGTACGGAGCTAATGACAATTTATAAAAATATATCTCTCAGGGAAAATCCCGATGAAGCCAGAGAAAGCATAAAAAAGATGACCGACCCTTTCGATAACTCGGTGAATGAGAAATGTTCCAGGATCAGAGCCGCTTTCCTGAGAGTTATTGCGGAAGATATTGCTGAGAATTACTATATAACCGGGAACCGGGGTGAAGCAAAAAAAATAGTGTTAAACAGAGAATTAGTTATATACGAAAAGGAACAAATATTGCAAGGCTTGTAAATCTTCCGATGAAATTCTCTATATCCATAACTTTGTGGCATAAACATTTAAAACATTAAAAGTTATGAACGAGAATTATTTAAAAATCATTTTTGTTATTGATGAAAGTGGCTCTATGCAGGGTACAGAATCGGATGTTATTGGTGGATTCAATCATTTTATTGAACAACAAAGATCGCAATCTTACGGCAAGATAACCGTTTCATTGTATAAATTCAATACCCATTGGAGCAGGGTTGTGGACGACCTTCCGCTGAATGAAATTCGTCCGTTGACAAACAACGATTACACCCCCGGAGGCCTTACCGCTCTATACGACACCATCGGAAATGCCATTAACGACATTGAAAGGCAAACCGCTTATTCAAAATCAGAATACAAGGCCGATATGGTGATGATGGTCATAATTACCGACGGACAAGAAAATGCTTCACGTGAATATGCTTCTTGGAAAGTAAAACAAATGATTCAGAAGCTTGAGAAAAATGAAAACTGGCAATTTATCTATCTTGGAACTGACTTGAACAACTTTGCGGATGCAGATGCCTTAGGACTTAGGTATCAGGCTTCATCGAACAAAAGAGACCTGAAACGAAAATTCGGTGTTGTCTCTAAACATTCGTTTCGACTCAGACAAGCAGATACGAATATAGATAAAGTAAAGTTTATGAACGCTTTTATAGATGATTTGGAATGTGAGGAGAATAAGTGATAGATGTTGCGGGGTTTTATCTAAATAATTGTTACATTTGCATCTCAATCCGGATGCGACGGGTTATGCGTAAAAGCTGTGACGATGAAAAGGGAAATGAGGAACCGTTGGCCCTTTCCGGAAAGGTGATCAGTCACTCTGAGTATAAAAATTCCGGATCAGATTCTACACGTTTAACTTCCGGCAGTTTGTCCTCTTGTGCAGACTACAGGTCTGATGCCGCGGCAAAAAAGTTATTTATAAAACATATAAATGCCGGATTTAATTGCTGCCCCGATAGTTTGTATTGTGCCGTGAAAATGAGTAACGATATAATCATTATTAAGGAACCATTATCCTTGGCACGATGCGCGGCTTTAGATCGTGCTTCGATGGAGACTTTAATTGATGCATTTCAACCCTGATGCTGATGTGAAGATTTAATGAATGTTCGTAAACGACCTCGATATGGCATGTTAGGTGCCAATAAAGATGCAGGGGAATTGTAAACGGTAGAAAACTTTTTTGTGATTAATGAAGATATTACAGACAATAGGCATATTGATTTTTTTGAATCTAAGCGTTAACTCACAAGAGATTCAAAGAATAAATACGAAAGACTTGATTTCAGTATCAACTGAATTCGGACTCGATTCAGCATTGCACTTATCCGGCGGATTTCCTATTTATCGAATCGACAGTATTACTGCATTAGATCTGTTAGATAAGATGATAACATATACAAGATATACTCCTTCAGAATATTTCTTCAATGAAATGGCTCATAATTGGACAAATGAGAAAGTGAAATTCAAAACTCAAAACTTAGCATTGCTCCAACTAAATGAAATTAAATCAAAAAAACGTGATAAATATAACAACCTCATTGTTTTAGATGACAAATTGATTATAAGCATAATTAAACAGGAAATTC
The DNA here is from genome assembly GCA_001898165.1 of Bacteroidia bacterium 43-41. GTDB lineage: Bacteria > Bacteroidota > Bacteroidia > Bacteroidales > Dysgonomonadaceae > Petrimonas. The sequence goes on along the minus strand of MKTD01000077.1, from coordinate 6,178 downwards.
AAATTGAGCAACAGTTGATTTCATGTTATAACTTCTGTGATTCATTATCTGATTGTCAGAAGAAAGAGTTTCCAAATTTCTTTCAAAGAATACCAAATGCGTTTACAGGTGAAACCCCATTGATAATCGAAGATTACAAAGCAAGCCACGAGAACTGCTATAAAATCATGAGACTTTTAGGAGAACTTAAAAGTGATTACTTTGATCCCAAAAAATATAAATACCATAAATCTAAATTGAGACCGTATGAGAGAGATAAAGATATCTTTCGGTTTGAGGAGCATTATAGAGAATATGATTCGGCTCTGGTCAATCTAAATGGGAATTATAACTCAATTAATGAGCTTGATTTCAGCAAAGAGCCGGAATTGCAGAAAATCATAAAAGGATTCAATGAAGACAAATGTTGGAAATTTATTCTTCAAAACGGCAGAAGAGGCTTTTTAGCTTTGGGATGCCAATTTGCACCTTTATCTGGATTTGGTGTACAATATAAAATAGAATTAATTGATAGAAACAAACTGTTGATCGTTATAATTGACGAATGGATATCATGATAATTGCCGATGTTTGATGAATAGATTAGTGTATTGGTACTGAGCGCATTTGAGTACGCAACAGTTTTTTATCGCCGATCGTTATCGGTCGGGCTGAAAGACGACACCAATAATGAAAAATGAGTGGATAACCATAATGGGAAAGAACGGAAGACTGAAGTTGACAAGCTGAAATTTAATCGAAATCTTCATGTATAATTATCGCATAGTTTTTATATATATTTTTATTTACCTGTATAGAAAAATGCGGTTTTCTATATACGTCATCTTCAATATATATATAAACAGAAAAAATTTATACATATCTATTCATTCACCGATTCTATTTGCTCAACATCTTTATGCCTTAAATCGGCACTATTATTCATGAGTAAATTAATTAATGGAATATTTAAATAATAGTTATATCTACCCGATTTTAATTTCTCTAATAGTTTAGCCTGAACAAGTTTATCCAGATAAGATGTTGCTGTAAGACGTGTTACACCGACGTCTGCCATCACGAACTCAATTTTCGTATAAGGATGGCTAAACAAGTTATTGAGTAGTTCGTGGCTATAGGATTTCTTTAGCAATTCCCGTACTTTAAACTTATAATTCTGCATAAGTTTTGATATTCCTTTTACGAGTTGTATTGTCTGTTCCGCTGTTTCTTCAACTCCTTTCAAAATAAACAAAATCCAGCTCTCCCAGTCATTTGTTTCTCTGACTGATTGTATCAACCTGTAATATTCGGATTTATTTGAAATTATATAACGGCTCAGATACAATATGGGTAAATCCAATAACCCATTTATGACAAGATAAAGAACATTGATCATACGGCCGGTTCTTCCGTTACCATCATAAAAAGGGTGAATACTTTCAAACTGATGGTGAATAATAGCCATTTTAATAAGAGGGTCAAGTTGACTTACAGAAGTATCATTGATAAAATCCTGTAAGTTATCCATATAGTTTTCAATCTCTCTCTTATCTTGTGGAGGGATATACACCACATCTCCAACTTGGTTTTTTAAAGTAGTACCTGGCACACTACGAAAACCGGCACTGTTTTTTTCCAGTTTCTGTTGAATATCTTTTATATTGTTATTAGTCAAAGCCTTGTGGTTTCGTATAAGTTGAAAACCATATCGTAATGCTTCTGCATAATTCAAAACTTCTTTTGTGGTTGCAGAAACAGTCATTCCTCTCAAATCTAAATCAGCCTTATATAGATCATCATGGGTGGTTACAATATTTTCAACGGCCGAACTATCTTTAGCTTCTTGCAAAATCAAAGTATTGATGAGAATATTCTCATTAGGAATTGTCAGGGCAACACCTTTCAACTCCGCCAACTTTTTATTCGCTTCGTTTAATTGACGCAATACAGATTTTGTCTCAACATCTAATTCCAACGGCAGTTTAGGTATTTTATAGGTCATATTTTTCATCGTTTTTTGTTTATCTTATTCGAACTTTTCCTAATTTTATCCCCAAATACTTAGAGAATATCACTCCCCCTATCATAAATTTCAGACTATAATATCATGTCTCACACTCATTATCATCTATTTATCAGAAACAAATATAAGGGAATATATTGAATAAAAAAATCCCTCTCTTCCAAAAATCAGAACTTATCGCACTCTGAACTCAGGGAAGCAACTCTTTCATTGAAAAGCAAACATACTATTTTTCTTCGATTTCAGTTGATAACGTTGTTTTTCTTTTCATTGTTTTTCTGGGCGCATGTTTGTTATAAAGAAAAGCACTTACCGGAATGACCCTGTAAGTGCTTGATTTTGAATGAGCGGCAAACGAGATTCGAACTCGCGACCCTCAGCTTGGGAAGCTAAGGATATTAATTATTGATATTTACCTATATTTATATATATCTGTTTATGTGATATTTAACTATTTAGTATAGTATAATTGTTATTGATATTTTTGGTTATTATTATATGTTTTTCTAACTTTGCTCGACCATAGCTCGACCAGATTTGATATGTTATACTTCTGTATATTAACTTTAAAGGATTATAAGATAAGACATTTTTATTAATTGCTAAATAATATCGATATGATTCACTATAGAAACAATGGTATAGGGGTCAAATTAGTAAGGAAAAAAAGATACCAGGAAGACCTAACTGTAGAGCCAATATATTGGCAGGTTACTTATAAGAGGAAATCAAGATTATACTCTACTGGATTTTCATATACCGTTGAGGAGTGGGATGATTTTCTCAATAAACAATTGCGTAAACATAAAGATACCAAGGAAACACTACAAAACTATTTTGACAATACACTACAGCCTCTAATAAAAAAATTCGCTGAAAATAATTCTTTCTCTTTTGTGGCATTAGAGAATAAATTAAAGCGAAAAGACCATCAGAATATCAACGTTAATGAGGCTTTTAAATATAAAATTGAAGCACTGGTTGAGAATAACAAGATTGGTAATGCAACGATTTACTCTTCTACTATTAATGCTTTGATGAAGTTTAAGCATTATAAGCGTCTTAGGAAGAATGCTGATAAAGAGGCTTTCATCAAACAGTGTATTGAATGTAAACACATATCTGTCGGAAAGAAGGCATTAAATATAACTGCAAAAATAGTCTTCGAGGAAATAACCCCAGAGTTTTTAACTGAATGTGAAAGATTCTGGCTCGACATAAAAATCGCACATGGAACTATCGGTATATACATGCGCACATTGAGGGCCATCATCAAGAATGAAGAGGGAGAAAAACCATATATAAATTCCGAAGAATATCCCTTTGGTAAAAAACGTGGTAAGTACGACATCCCGGAAGGTGGACGTAGAGAAGTTGCTCTGGAACTTGAAGGTATTTGGGGAATAGAAGGTTTTGAGACTGACATTGACCCATTGATACTTGCAAGGGATGTTATCGTTTTTATGTACTACGGTAATGGGATGAACTTCGGAGACTTTTGCCGGTTAATGTATGAAGATATTGATGCTCCTACCCAAGAAATAGTTTTCCAAAGAAAAAAGACTTTACGTGATGGTGAGAAACCGACCTATATCTATGTTCCATTACTTCCTCCTATGGTTGAAATAATTAACCGGCATGGAAACAAAAAACAGGACGGATATATCTTCCCATTTCTTAACGGTATTGAGCCAACAAGCGAAAATGAGGATAAAATCAAAGAAGCGATTAATGCAGCATTGGCTCCTATCAATTCCTCGTTAAAGATAATTGCCGAGAAACTGGAATTAGACCCGGAACTATCAACGTCATACAGCCGGAACAGCTATATTACACACCTTACTACCGAAATGTACGTCAATCCCATTGTGGTAAAGAAAATGGTTGGTCATAGTACGAAGAAAGACGTGACGGCAGGATATGTCAACCTCACACCCAAAAAAAGAAGGGAGATCAATTCAAAATTGTTGAACCCAAATAAGAAATATACGACGATCAATTCCGGGAAGGCGGTAGAAACCGGGTAAATGATCTGCTGGGAGAGATAATCGGTTTACATTGTATAGAATATTTGTAGCATAATTGCATATATACTAATAAAAATAAACCAACTGCTGTAGGAACTTAAATATAGAGGCTATATCACAGATGATGATTAAATCAAAGATGTTAAACCCATATATTTATATCATAAAAGATTATAGGATTAACAATAAAGTGGCTGTTTTTCATACCTTTGTCAATAAATTTATATTCAGGAGAGTTTGAATAAGCAATGTTGTTTTTGAATGTGGATAGTGCGAGAGGGAAGGAGAATTTTATCATAATTAAATAGCTCATGGAATTAGCAATAATACAGAGTAAGATATACGATATAAGGGGCGTAAAGGTCATGCTGGATTTTGATTTGGCAGAGATGTACGGTGTGGAGACAAGGGTTATGAATCAAGCCGTAAAAAGGAATTTAAAGCGTTTCCCCGAAGATTTCATGTTCCAACTGACAGAGACTGAATGGAAAGGCATCTCATCACAATTTGTGATGACATCCAGAGCCAAGCGTCCTAAATCGGCAATCCCTTTTGTTTTTACTGAACAGGGCGTGGCTATGCTATCAGGTCTTCTCAACAGTGATGTGGCAATAGAGGCAAATATAAGAATCATGCGTGCGTTCGTGTTTGTGCGAAATATGCTGACCAATCCACCAATGGATGAACTGTCGGAACTAAAAAAAGAGGTAAGGGAACTCAAGGAATATATGGAAGAGGTATTCACCGACTACAATGATATCAACGAAGATACGAGGATGCAATTAGAACTTATCAATGAGTCATTGGCTGAACTGCAAGCGCAAAAGAAACTATCCGGCAAACCACGTAATCCGATAGGATTTGTAAAACCAAGATAAAAGAGAATTTGATTATAATTAAATAGCTCATGGAATTAGCCATAATACAGAGTAAGATATACAATATAAGGAGCGTAAAGGAAGACATGATTGTTTGAGATCACAAATTGTGATCTTGAACAAAGGGCATGGATGATAATCCATTCCGAAGGAGAGGATCTTCATCCATTTTTATTTGAGTTTGCGAATTGCGAAGCAAATCAGCAAAGTCGAGAGTATGCCAACCATCAGGCCGATGGAGAATAATCATAAAAATTCTGATACAAACGCATATAGTTTAATATTATTAGTATATTTGCAGTATGACTACAACAGGACAAACAAAAATAAACTCATTACTGCAGAAATTTCCACCCGGGGCATTGTACTTTGGCTCGTGGCTAAATCAAAATGGAATATCCTATTCTCTGCAGAGACATTACCGTAATTCGCAATGGCTTACGGCAATAGATGACGGTGTGATGTACAGGACAGGTGAAAAACCTACCTTGTTTAGTGCTTTGTCGTGCTACAACAGCCAATTAGGTAAGAAACTCCACATAGGAGCGGTACCAGCTTTAGAAATGCGGGGATTGGCCCATTACGTTCCACTTGGCCGGCAAACGATAGTAATATATAGCCCCCGGGGTGAATGGTTTCCAAAATGGTTTTCGGAATATGACTGGGGTGTTGATATACTGAAGAAATCCTCGGAATATAGCGAGGAAGGAATATCAACAGTCAATGAAAACAATTTCGAGGTAGCGGTTTCTCTGCCTGAAAGGGCATTTCTGGAAAGTTTAGACCTTGCCCCAAAATATTACAACCTTACCGATCTGTACCAGATCATGGAAATGCTTAACGGTTTGAGGCCAAAGTTACTGCAACAGTTATTAGAGGAAAACAGTTCGGTAAAGGTGAAACGGTTATTTCTTTATATGGCAGAAAAAGCCGGGCATTCGTGGTTCCATGATTTGAACATGGACAGGATAGACCTGGGCAAAGGCAAACGCTCAAACGTGAAAAATGGCGTATATGATCCAAAATATCAGATAACTTTACCGAGAGATTTGGCATATTATGAATAGAATGTACCGGCAACAGGTTGAATTACTTTTGAGAATTATCCCGACATTAGAGGAAGTGGATAGTTTTGCCATTCATGGCGGAACAGCGATCAACCTCTATATTCTCGACCTTCCTCGGTATTCTTATCAAAAGTAAAAGATTATCCAAAGTCACAAAAAAACAGTGTTGATAATCAATCATTTTCTCTCATCACTTTTCAG
>MKTD01000076.1 GCA_001898165.1 Bacteroidia bacterium 43-41 | reverse complement strand
TAAAAAGTTTATGTATTTTTAACAATAACAAATCTTTAGCTTAACTTGCTGATATTTTAGTACAAAGAATGGGGAATACTATAATCAGCAAGAATAAGTTCTCTTTCATTTTGAGACATTCCACTCCATGTCTTCTCCCCGAAACTTTCTTTAGTGTATTGTTCTGCTTGTCTTATATCAGCTGCGTCTAACTTATAATCGGTGTTTTTGTAAGCAAATTGTTCTTCAAGTTCTAATGACTTATAGTTTGCAATCAAATTGTTGGCTATATTCATTATTCTTTTTTCTTCTCTATTGTCTTTGATCATAGCCTCAATAGATGAAATAAATATTTCTTCATCTCGCAACCAAATTTCTTCTCCAAGAATTTCTGGAAGTTTAGCTAATAAAACTGCATCTGTATAAATCAGCCCTTTTCGTAGAAAGCGATTGATATTAGAAATAGCTTTCAAACTTAACATCGAATAACCTTGTGAAATAGCTCCCCAAATTCGAGCCATTTCTTCGGCTTTCTTGTCATTTAATAGTAGATTTTCTTTTGCAAATTGAATAACGTTCTCTGCTTCATCGTATGAGAAGCAGATATGCCAAATGTCTTTATAGTCGTATGTTATCTGATGTTTTGTGCCATTTTTCTTATTCTCTTTGTATTTATTAGTCTCAAAAATGTAGTTTTTCCAATTTTCACCTAGGAAATTCCTTAGCCGTGCAGAAATTGGACAGCCGGAAACATTCGTTTTACCTTTGTAGTTAATTGTTTTGTTTTGGTATGATAATGGAAATTGTACTTTCTTTTCAAGCCACTTTATTATTTCTTCAAACTTGAAACTTGGTGCAGTTCTCAAAAATTTACTCTCATAAAGCTCTTGCTTTTGTTCATCTGTTAACGTATTCCATTTGTCTGTATTCTGTTTACGATATTTAATATTGTTAATAAAACTCAACGCCCGAAACTCTTCAAATTCCGGATGACTAATTGGACATCTTGCTTTGTTTTGTTCTAATGTGCATTTTCCAACCAATCCCTTTTGTGAACGAAGAGGGCGTTTGAAAAAAATACTTCCTTCTCCTTTTTTCTTACTTGTTATACCTTTGTAAAACTCACTATTTAAATCCAATTCATTCTGAAATGAAAAAATCTCTCTTATTTCATCTTCATATTGAGATCTCACAGCTTGAAATTGACTATTCCTTATCCTGATATTCTTGTTTTCTAGATGAGCAAATGCACAACCAATTGTTTTTAAGTTATGTTCGTTCATATATGCAGTTAGGTCTTTGGACTTTTTTTCTTCAGATTTTTTTAGTTCAGCAGTAATTTCAATATTTGAATTTTCATCTAAATCAATTTCTTCCTGAGATTTTATAGTTTCTCCTTTACTACTCTTAAAACCCCTTCTTTGAGCTATATGATACAATGCCCTTCCTAATTTGTATCTGTCAGTTTGATTAGAAAAATCAAATTGTGTGTCCATTAACTCTGCACGAAGTTGGTAAGGACTTGAGTAATCAGGAATTCCATCTCCGTCAAAATCCAAACGTACCCACTGTTCAAATTCAAGTGCATCAATCGGGTATATACGTTTTAATCCTTTAGCTTTATTATAAACAGACCATTTCTCTAAATCTTCTTTAGATAACGGACAAAATCCAAAATCAATTAGCACACTTAATGTTGCCCAAATTCTGTATTTTCGAGATTGATAAAGCCTTCGTACTGAGCGATATTTAGTTCGTTCGGCAGCATAAGATTTTACTGTGAAACCTCTGTCATCTTTTCCTGAACCTGTCTTGAAAATATTGGCACTGAAAAAAACTAATTGTTCCTGCAAATTAAATCCGTTATCAGTATCTCGGACTGATAATCCAACAGACCCTGTTCCTAAATCAACTCCTAAAATTTTTTCCATATTATTTGTTTTTTTTGTTTTTATTTTTTATCTTTGTCATTGTCATTGAAAGACAATTCACAACAAGGCTATAAGCCGAAGAAATTCTTGACCCCGCGTACTCCGTGGGGTTTTTTAACTATTTAAAATTAACTTTTCTCAAAGATATAAGTAAATATTAACTTAAAAAATTTTTAGGAGAAAAAAATATTCCATCTTTGCGATATTATTGAAAGCAATTCACAATAAGGATTATTCCGTTGTGAAAACATTTAAGCCGCCCTCGTCTTGCAATACGGGGGCATTTTTATTTCACTTCCAGTTCAAATACGCGCTCACTGCTCTGCGTATTTATATGGAGACGGAAAGGGGTGGGGGAGCCATTGGGAGATTTAATGGCGGCAAGGGAGAAGGATGCGTATAGCTTTTTGGTGTATCCGGGCGGATCGTTATTTCTGGAGTGGCTGAAATGCAGATCGATAGTGGGAGATTGAGTATCGCGAAACAATCCGATAACATGTGCTTTGTCGTAGTATTCTATTTCGAGGATCAGGTTCAGGTAGTTTCCGCCTACCCAAACGCTTTGTATTTTTACGGGGTCTTTAATGAGATTGGCAACGGCGCTGCTTCCTTCAACAGTTCCCGTGAAAATATCGGAAACAGAGTTGATTTTCACGGTATCGCCACGTAAAGGTGTGTAATTAAGCACGACGCGCTGCCCGTCTTTACCCGAATAATCCTTCAACTCTTTCGGGATAAGGGTCTTATTGTTGTCCAGTTGAAACGTTATTTGTCCGGCCGGCTTCACCACTGTGGCAAATTCCACCAGGAAGTTATCGATACGGCCCGGTTCCTTCTCGCACGCGCTTGCAAGGAGAAAAACAACCGTAAGGTATGCGATATATTTCCATTTCATTGTTTTAACCCTTTGCCTTTTCTCCTTCGGCTTGTGCTTTTTGTGCCGATACAAAATTCTTCACCGTGTTTCCATACATTTCAATCAGCTTTTTACGCAAAAAACCGTAATCTTTGTCGGGAATTTTAATTTTTGCAATTTGCCCGTCAATATAGTTGTTGAAAAACAGTTTATCTTCTTCGGTATATTGGCCGGCAAACGAGTCGCTGTTTTCCATCAGGTCGTAAGCAATGTAGTTGATGGGAAAAAAGACGTAGTTTTTGTAAATTTCCGCATCAATAGCCTTTGTGGCAATTTCCAGTATTTCTGTCCGGTTGGCGTTGGCATCCACAGCGGACAAATTTTCGTTGATTCGGTTTCCGAACTTGAAAAAAACTTTTCCTTTGTAGCCCAAAATACCTGTTTGCATATTTTCGATATCGTCGGCCTGGCTTTTCTTGTATCCGGGGTTATCCCTTTTAAGTTGATACTCTCTGGCCTTGAGATAATCACACGGGTCGAATTCGTATGTGATGGAAAGCGGCACTATGTTAAGCGACCTGAGCGCCTCTGCCGGTTTAGAGCTGTTGTACAGCGTGAGCATTTTCAGCAGGCTCGTCTGCGTTTTATCGTCCGAGTCTTTTGCCCGGCCTTCGCGTTGGGCGATCCAGATGGATTGATTACGACGGGTAATGGTATCGTAAATATACTCCGACAAATGCCTGGATGTATCCAGCATCTCACGGACGGAAACGCCGCGTTTTACGATGAAACTTTTGTTAAGCCTGACCAGATCGGTTATCCACGGATAGATCAGTAAATTATCCCCGATGGCGATTTCGGATGTATTTATTCCTTTATCGAAGAACAGAATGTTCAGGAAAGCCGCATCCAGCACAATATCGCGGTGGTTGGAGATGAAAAGGTGGCCTGAGCCGCCTTTGAATTCTTCAAATCCTATGCCGGTAAGCTCTGATGTGGTTTTGGCGATGAGTTGTTTCATAAAAGGATAAATGATGGTGCGCTGAAAATCGTAAACCGATTTGCAGGACAGCATGGATCCGCTAAACATCTCCCACGTAATAGGCTTGAGCAGAGGTTCAACCGCTCTGCGAAAATAGAAATTGTTGATAAGGGAACCGATGGCTGAAGGTACTTCGCTATCGTGGAAAGGACGGATATCGTCGAAATTCTGCTTATTGCCTGTTTCCATAATTCCTATTTTTTATCCGATTATATTCGTACTCGATAATATCGGTCATCACATCAGCAATATTGAGTCCCGCGGCCCGTACTTGCTGGGGGATAAAGCTGGTTTCGGTCATTCCGGGCGTGGTATTTACTTCGAGCAGGACGGGAACACCGCCGGAGATGATGTAATCTGCCCTGATGATTCCTTTTGCACCGATAAGGTGATAAATCTGTTCAGTCTGTTCCTGAATTTGTTTTGCCACGTCGTCCGGGATCCGCGCAGGGGTGATCTCTTCCACTTCGCCTTTATATTTGGCATTGTAATCGAAGAATTCATTTTTGGTAACCACTTCGGTAAGCGGCAGATACTGAAATCCTTTTCCTGCCCGATAGCATCCACAGGTTACTTCCGTTCCCGATATGAAACTTTCGACCATCACTTCGGATGCTTCTCCAAATGCTGCGTCTATAGCATTTTGCAGATGTGAAACCTCTTTTACCTTGGTTGTGGCAAAGCTGGACCCGCCGATATTGGGCTTCACGAAAACAGGCAGACCTAATTTTTTAACGATTGCTTCGGTATTGTATGAATCATTTGAACGAAGAATAACCGACCCGGCCACGTTGAACCCGAAGCTCTTGAGAAAATTGTTGCACGTGAATTTACTGAATGTAAGTGCCGATGCCAGTACCCCGCAGTTGGAGTAGGGGATGTCAAGCATATCGAGATAACCCTGCAAAACGCCGTCTTCTCCCGGAGTGCCGTGGATGGTGATGTAGGCAAAATCGAACAGGATTTTCGTTCCGTCTGCCGTGAAGCTAAAATCGTTTTTATCGATGGGAAAAGTCTCGTTCATCTGTTCGGCTACCCAAACTTCTTTATCGATTTTCACCTTGTAGAGGTTGTACTTGTCTTTATCTATAAAAGAGTATATGCCTTGGGCGCTTCTTTCTGAAACTTCCTTTTCAGACGAATAACCTCCCCAGATGATGGCAATATTTTTTTTCATAATTTATAGTGGTTTGAGGTGTGAGTTTTGCGTTTGTATCGTATATATGCGCCAGCGGCTGATAACTTCCTGCATGTCTTGCGGCAGTTCGCTTTCGAAAAACATTTCCTTCCCGGTACGGGGATGCACGAAGCCGAGCGTTTGCGCGTGCAGGCATTGTCGCGGACAAATGGTGAAACAATTGTACACAAACTGTTTGTATTTTGCAAAATGTGTCCCGCGCAGCACTTCGTTTCCGCCGTAACGTTCGTCGTTGAACAGTGTATGCCCGATCTGTTTCATGTGTACGCGTATCTGGTGTGTGCGCCCTGTTTCCAACTCGCACTGAACGAGCGTTACGTAGCCAAACCGTTCCAGTACCTTGTAGTGTGTAACCGCAGGTTTCCCTTGTTCGCCGTCAGCAAAAACGCGCATCAGCATCCTGTCTTTCGGGTCGCGGCCTATATTTCCCGTAACGGTCCCTTCATCGTCGGCCATATTTCCCCACACCAGCGCAACGTACCTCCTTTTGGTGGTTTTGTTGAAGAATTGTGCCGAAAGGTCTGTTTTGGCATCGGGAGTTTTGGCAATGAGCAATAAGCCCGATGTATCCTTATCGATGCGGTGCACCAGTCCTAAGCGCGGGTCGGTCATATCCATACCGTGTTCGTACTTCAGGTAAAATGCTATCGCGTTAACCAGTGTGCCTGTGTAATTTCCGTGCCCGGGATGCACTACCATGCCGGGTGGTTTGTTGACAACCATCAGGTCGTCGTCTTCATAAACAATATTGAGCGGAATATCCTCCGGGAGAATCTCCAGTTCCCTCCGCGGACGATCCATCACAATAGTGATGACATCCAGTGGTTTAACCTTGTAGCTCGATTTTACGGCGATCCCGTTCACCAAAATACATCCGGCATCGGCAGCCTGCTGGATCCGGTTTCGTGAAATCCCTTCAATACGGTCTGATAAAAATTTATCGATCCGCAGCAAACTTTGTCCTTTATCGGCTACAAATCGATAATGCTCAAATTTTTCATCTTGCAAAGAATCGCCGGCCAGCTCATCATCTTCTTCCAAAAAATCCTGAATATCGTCTAACATTTTATATGGCCACTAACCTAAAAGAATGATTTGTCCATGTTTGATGGTTGAACAGGTGCGTTTTTCGAAGAATCGGGAGCGGCTCTCATTCCTCCGGGAGAAACCACATATTCCCTTTCCGTACCCAGCGAATCTTCCGCCATCCTGCTTCCTACCACTAATTTCAAGGGCGACCCGGCAGGAATTTGTTCATCGGACGTCAACTTTTTCCCCCGATATTCAACCGATATAACTAATCCGCTGTATTGAGCAGGAACCTCCTCTATGGCAATCTGCGTGAATCCGATGGAGTTGAGCAGTGCAATGGCCTGTCGCGCGGAAAAGTCCACCAATCCCGGAACGGAAACCTGTTGCGGGTTGCGGGCATAAATGGTGACATAAATATCCCGACCCTCCTTAACCTTATTGTGGGGCTTGGGAGATTGATCGATAATTGAGCCGGGAACAGCCTCCTTTTTATAAATAGAGTCAACAACCTGGATATCCAATCCTTTGGATTTCAAAATGGCTGCAGCCTCCTCTTCCTGAAGCCCCTGTAGCTGGGGTACCACCACGTTTTGTCCGTGACGGGTGTAAATATTCAGGAAAAGCAGGAGGAGAATGAACAATAGAATGGCAACAACGCCAATTGCTACTATATTGAGGAGGATGTTGTTACCCGGAAATTTTTTAGTAGTTGGTTTTGTGCTCATATTTAAAGTAAGTTTTAGAGAAACTGTTTTGAATTAATGTCCCGGTTCGCGGTGACGATACTACTCACTGATGTTGAAATTTCACTGCAAAAGTATAAAAAAAATGTTTGCCTTTGGTTTTTTCAGGACAAAGAGTTTGAAGTATTATGTGGGAACATAACAAAAAAGCAGGAATGTGCGTCACATATTCCTGCTTTCAATAAAAAGCTTTTAACCGCATTAATTAATCGGATACGGTTAATCTTGTTCTTCTTTTGGCACGGCGGGCAGCCAGTACTCTTCTTCCGTTCTTGGTCGCCATTCTCGAAAGGAAACCGTGTTTGTTCCTTCTTTTTCTGTTTGAGGGTTGAAATGTTCTTTTCATATTATCTGATGTTTTATTTGTTGCTGGAAATATTGGGGTGCAAAATTAGAAATTATTTTTCAAATATCCAATTTATAGGGTTTAAAATTCCGTTTAGCATCTGTTTTTTTCTAAGTGTGAAGTTTTTCGAGAAAAAATTACGCAAAATTTTGCCGGTCTCAAAAAAGGTTCTATCTTTGCACTCGCAATTTGAGGAAAGGTTAATTTTTCTTTCGGGTTAGCATCTCAAATGGCCCATTCGTCTATCGGCTAGGACGCAAGATTTTCATTCTTGAAAGAGGGGTTCGATTCCCCTATGGGCTACAATAAAAAAGATTTAAACAAGTCAAACGATAATGGCAAATCACAAATCAGCAGAAAAAAGGATCAGACAAATAAAAGTTCGTCGTTTATCCAATCGTTATGTTTCACGCACAACCAGAAACTCGGTGCGTTCATTACGCGCTTTAACCTCAAAGGAAGAAGCTGCGGCGATGTATCCCGGAGTTTGCTCGATGCTGGATAAGTTGGCAAAGAAAAAAATTATTCACCAGAACAAGGCCAATAATTTGAAATCTAAATTAGCTGCTCACATCAGCAGGTTAAACTGATTTTTATTCATTAAAAAAGATGAAGCCGGGCGTTTATGTCCGGCTTTTTTTGTAATTTTGAAAATCCGGGAGCTGACCGCTTCGGGCTAAAATATTATCCGATATAATTATGATTAAGCACATTGTATTATTCAAACTGGCTGATGAAGCCGAAGGTAACTCAAAAGCCGAGAACGCGGCAATAATCAGGCAGCGCCTTGAAGCGTTGAAAGATTCGATTCCCGAAATTTTAAAAATAGAGGTGGCGATCAATCATGCCGGTGCTCCTGCAGGTAATTACGACATTATGCTCGACAGCGAGTTTCGTAACCTGAATGACTTGCAAACCTATATTTCGCATCCCGAACATCAAAAAGTGGGAGAATTCATCGTTAAGGTACGAACCGGGCGGGCAGCTATCGATTACCAGTTTTGACCGGCTTCCCGGCCGTTTTTCCCGCTAAAAAACGAAAAACGGTTGGCGGAACGACAAATTTTCCGTATATTTGTTCGATTTTTCAGCCAAAACGCTAATATGAATAAATTACTAATTATCAGCTAGATATTTAAAGGATAAAATGACAGAAGAAGAAAAAAAATCGGCAAGCGGTAATTATTCCGCACAAAACATTCAGGTACTCGAAGGCTTGGAAGCGGTACGCAAACGCCCCGCGATGTATATCGGAGACGTAAGCGAAAAGGGATTTCATCACCTGGTGTATGAGGTGGTCGATAATTCTATCGACGAAGCGCTTGCCGGATATTGCAATGAGATAAACGTAACCATCAACAAAGATAACTCCATTACCGTTACCGATAACGGGCGCGGAATCCCAGTGGATTACCACGAAAAAGAAAAAAAATCGGCGTTGGAAGTGGTGCTTACCGTGTTGCACGCCGGAGGTAAATTTGATAAAGGAACGTATAAGGTGTCCGGAGGGTTGCACGGGGTGGGGGTGTCGTGTGTGAATGCCCTGTCGATGTACCTCAAAGCCGAAATTCATCGCGACGGAAAAATTTACGTGCAGGAATATTCGCGCGGAAAACCTTATACCGATGTGAAAGTGATTGGTGATACCGATAAAACCGGGACCATAATAACTTTTAAGCCCGATGATACGATCTTTATCGTTTCGGAATACCGTTACGACATTCTGGCCACACGCCTTCGCGAACTGGCGTTCTTGAATGCCGGGGTAACGTTGAGGCTTATCGATAAAAGAGCGCCAAGGGAAGACGGTACGTTCAAAACGGAACGCTTCTATTCCGAAAACGGATTGGAAGAGTTTGTGCGTTACATCGACAAGGCAAAGGAGCCGCTTATCTCGGAACCCATTCACATCGTTACCGAAAAGCAGGGGATCCCCATCGAAATTGCGATGACGTACAATTCAACGTACAACGAGAATATATTCTCTTATGTAAATAACATCAACACCATCGAAGGAGGAACGCACCTTACCGGCTTTCGCAGAGGGCTCTCACGCACACTGAAAAAATATGCCGAAGATTCCAAAATGCTGGAAAAAGTGAAAGTGGAAATCAGCGGCGATGACTTCCGCGAAGGGCTTACGGCCGTGTTATCGGTAAAAGTCGCCGAACCGCAATTTGAAGGACAAACGAAAACCAAGCTCGGAAACAGCGAGGTGATAGGGGCTGTGGACCAGGCTATTGGCGAGGCGTTGAACAATTACCTGGAGGAACATCCGAAAGAAGCAAAGATTATTGTTGAGAAAGTTATTCTTGCCGCTACGGCACGCCATGCTGCACGTAAGGCGCGGGAACTGATCCAACGGAAATCGCCGTTGTCGGGTGGGGGGCTTCCCGGAAAATTGGCCGATTGTTCTGATAAAGATGCCGAAAAATGCGAAATTTTTATTGTGGAAGGGGATTCGGCAGGAGGAACGGCTAAACAAGGCCGGGACCGCATGTATCAGGCCATTCTCCCGCTTCGTGGAAAAATTCTGAATGTGGAAAAGGTGATGACTCACCGGGTTTTTGAGAACGAAGAGATCAGGAATATATATACTGCCCTGGGGGTAACTATCGGCACGGAAGAAGATTCCAAAGCATTGAACATCGATAAACTCCGTTACCACAAAGTGGTGATCATGACCGATGCCGATGTGGACGGAAGCCACATTGCCACACTTATCCTGACGTTCTTTTTCCGATACATGAAGCCGCTTATCGAGAACGGCTACGTCTATATCGCCACTCCGCCGCTTTACCTGTGTAAGAGAGGTAAAATTGAAGAATATTGCTGGGATGAACGCCAACGCCTGGCATTTATCGATAAATATGCCGATGGTAACGAGAATGCGATACACTCGCAACGATACAAAGGTTTGGGAGAGATGAACGCCGAACAGCTTTGGGAGACAACTATGAATCCCGAAAAGCGTACGCTTCGCCAAGTGACCATCGAAAATGCGGCGGACGCCGATATAATTTTCTCGATGCTGATGGGCGAGGATGTTGCTCCGCGCCGGGAGTTCATCGAAGAGAACGCCACTTACGCACGTATTGACGCATAAGAAATAATATGCTCCAACCCCCAAAACTACAAATCGGTGACAAAGCCGTTATTCTTTCACCTGCCGGGAAGATAGATGCCGGACTGGTGTCTATGGCTGCATCCATACTTTGCGACTGGGGATTGGGAGTGGAGATTTCCGAAAACGCCTTGTGCCAAACGGGGCGTTTCAGCGGATTTGTGGAGCAACGGTTATCGGACTTGCAGAGTGCCATGGACGATCCCGAAGTGAAATTAATCTTCTGTTCACGCGGAGGATATGGAACCGTGCATCTGTTGGATAAGCTTGATTTTACGGGTATAAAACAAAACCCGAAATGGATTATCGGTTACAGCGATATCACCGCTTTGCATGCAGCGTTGCAAAGCAACGGGATCATGTCTGTCCACGGGCCTATGGCCAAGCATTTCGCAGAGGAAGGGCCTGCCGACATTTCTGTCCGTTTCACAAAAGCCATAATTGCCGGAGAGCCCATTGCCTACGATATCCCCGTCACGAATTATGCTCATCTCAACCGGAAAGGCAAAGCTTCCGGAAGGTTGTTTGGCGGCAATCTCTCGGTTTTTTGTGGTATTTTAGGTACGAGATTTGCCCAAATACCCAAAAACGGAATTTTGTTTATCGAGGATATTGGCGAGGAGCCGTACAAGATCGACAGGTATATCTGGCAACTAAAGCTCGCGGGTGTTTTTGACTGGATATCGGGGTTTATTGTAGGGCAGTTCACCGATTATACCGAAGACAACGATATGTATTCGGCACTTTACGAATCCATTGCATCGGTAGTGGCAGGGTACGCTTTTCCGGTCTGTTTCGACTTTCCGGCAGGGCACGTGAGACATAATTTCCCGCTTGTGATGGGAAAAACGGCAAAGCTCGTTGTTAAAGAAAATCAGGTAATATTCAAACAATCTTGAAATATAGGGATGGAGGTTTCAACTGAACTCGTATTGCTTATCGGGTCTTTTCTCTTTTTTGTAAGTATGGTGGTTGGTAAGGCCGGACATAAATTTGGTGTTCCGGTTCTGTTGCTCTTCCTGTTGGTCGGGATGATTTTCGGTGGAGACGGGTTTGGAGTCAGGTTTGAAAATATTCAAATAGCACAGGCCATTGGAACAGTTTGTTTAACCGTTATTCTCTTTTCCGGAGGTTTAGATACAAAGTTCAGGGAGATAAGGCCTGTAATTAAACCCGGGGTTATTTTGGCAACGCTGGGAGTATTTATTACTGCCATAATTACGGGTGTTTTTACCTGGTGGCTGTCTGAACAGGTTTATACAGGAATGGGAGTAGGGTTTTTAACCGCTATGTTGTTGGCTTCCACGGTCTCTTCTACCGATTCGGCATCAGTTTTCGGCATCCTTCGTTCCAAAGGGCTTATATTGAAGAACAATCTTCGCCCGTTGCTCGAACTGGAAAGCGGAAGCAACGACCCTCTGGCGTATATGCTTACGGTTACCTTCATCAGTATTATCCATTCCGGTAACAATCCCAATTATATTATGGTAGCAGCCAACATAGTTATTCAGCTTGTGGTTGGAGCGCTGTTGGGATATTTTCTTGGAAAATTTGCGGTAGTGATCATTAACCGTATCCGGATGGACAATACTTCGCTCTATCCGGTTTTACTCCTTATTACCGGTATATTTATTTTTGCGGCTACCTATTACCTGAAAGGCAACGGGTACCTGGCGGTTTACATTGCAGGATTGGTAATCGGGAACTCTAAGTTCGCGCACAAACGCACATCGATGAGTTTTATGGATGGATTTGCCTGGATGAGCCAGATCCTCCTGTTCCTGACGTTGGGGTTATTGGTAAATCCCAGTGAGTTGGTGCCCGTATTGATTCCGGGTATCCTTATTGCTCTTTTTATGATTTTTATAGCGCGCCCCATTACGGTTTATCTCTGCCTTATCCCGTTCAGGAAAATCTCGTTTCGCGAGAAGGCCTACATTTCGTGGGTCGGATTGCGTGGAGCCGTACCCATTATTTTTGCCATATTACCCTTGGCGGCAGGCGTGCCGGGAGCAAGAACGATTTTTAATATCGTTTTTGTGATCACTATTGTCTCCCTGTTGTATCAGGGCACTTCGCTCCCTATAGTGGCTAAATGGCTTGGCTTGGCGGAGAAACCCGGTAATTATAAAAGTTTTGAAGATTTCGATGTTGAGTTTTCCGAAGAGATAAAATCGGCCATGACCGAGATTAGCATTACCGAAGAGACGTTGAAGCACGGCCGGAATTTGATGGAGATGCCGTTGCCGGATAAAACGCTGGCGGTAATGGTGAAGCGGGGCGAAAGATTTTTTGTTCCCACCGGGCAAACCGCACTACAGGATGGAGACAAGCTATTGGTTATTTCGGATGACGAAGAGGCGCTGAAAGAGACCTATAAGAATATTGGCATTTCCAATTTCACCTATCAGAAGAATAACTGATGAAAAAAATAAATTCGCTGCTCGTATGGTTGCTTTTAACGGTTGGTTTCGTTTTTTCCGTATCGTGCAACTCTTGCCAGTCGCAGAAGATCGCCAACGTTTATGCGAAAGTTTCTCCCGATTTTAATGCCGACAGCGCATACCGGTTTGTTGAAGAACAGGCCGGCTTTGGGCCTCGGGTCCCGGGAACGCCGGCACATAAAGCCTGCGGCGATTACCTGTCGGCCAAACTTGCCGGGTTCGGCGCCGATGTTTTTGAACAAAAAGCCCATGTGACGCATTATAATGGGCAGGATATACAAATCCGCAATATTATCGGGAGCTTCCGGCCCGAAAAGGAGAAACGTGTTTTACTGTTTGCCCATTGGGACAGCCGTCCGTTCGCCGATGAGGAGCCGGATGCTGAAATGCAAAACAGGCCTGTTCCCGGTGCGGACGACGGGGCAAGTGGAACAGGGGTGCTTTTGGAGATTGCTCGCCAATTGAATCAACGGCCTGCCGATATAGGAGTTGATATCGTCTTTTTCGATCTGGAAGATTGGGGACCGGCAACTTTCGATAAAAATCCTGTTCCCGGTGAATGGTGGTGCGTTGGGTCGGGGTACTGGTCGGAAAATCCGCATAAAGACAATTACAAAGCATCGTACGGGATCCTGCTCGATATGGTGGGGGCGGCAAACGCTACGTTCCTGCGCGAGGGATATTCGATGCAGCGTGCGTCAAATGTTGTCTCAAAAATATGGAGCATTGCTTCAAACTTAGGATACGGGCAATTCTTTGTACAACGGAACGGCGGTTATATCACCGACGATCACGTTCCGGTTATCGAAAAACGAGGTATCCCGTGCGCAAACATCATTAATTTAAAAGATAGCGACAACGGATTTGCCCCGCACTGGCACACACACAACGACGATATGCGGAACATCAGCAGGGAAACGCTCCGCGCCGCCGGGCAAACGGTGTTGGAAGTGATTTATTTAGAAAAATAGATTAATATATAATGACTATCAACGAAATAGAACAAGAGATTATTGACGAATTCAGCATCTATGATGACTGGATGGACAAATACGCTTACATTATTGAGCAGGGGAACCAGCTGGCGCCGCTCGACGAGAAGTACAAAACATCCGAGAATATTATTCAAGGCTGTCAGAGCCGTGTCTGGCTGCAAACCGATTATCGGGACGGGAAACTGCATTTCCAGGCAGAGAGCGATGCCGTAATCGTAAAAGGATTGTTGGCGTTGGTATTGCGCGTATTCAACCACCGTACACCCGATGAGATCCTTGCTGCCGATTTACGTTTCATGAAGGAAATCGGGCTTACCGAACATCTTTCGCCTACGCGGTCGAACGGTTTGCTTTCCGTTATCAAGCAAATCCGGTTTTATGCTATGGCATATAAGGCGAAGAGCGATTTGGCAAAAACTTGACTTAATCCTCAATACTCAAGATATGAAACAATTATTATTCCTGTTTTTATTTATGACAACAATAACCACCGCTTCAATGGCGGATGAGAATCCTTTTTTTAAGCCGTACGATACACCACACGGCACACCACCGTTCGATAAAATTAAGATCGAGCATTACGAGCCGGCTTTTGATGAGGCCATCCGGCAGCAAAAGGTCGAGATTGAAGCCATTGCTTCCAACCCGTTTGCGCCGACTTTCCAGAATACCATTGCCGCAATGGAATATTCGGGCGAAATGTTGAACCGTGTAAGCGGCGTTTTCTTCAATTTATTGGGTGCCGAGAGCAACGATGAGATGATGATGATTTCGCAGCGGTTGAGCCCGAAATTGTCGGAACATTCCAATAATATCAACTTAAACGAAAAATTATTTGCCCGGGTGAAGACGGTTTACGATAACCGTCTGGCTTCGGACCTGCTTCCCGAGCAAATCCGTTTGGTAGAAAAGTACTACGAACAGTTCGAGAACAGCGGGGCGACCCTTTCGTCAGAAGATAAGGAAACGTACCGGAAACTGTCGATGGAACTAAGCAAAGCCTCACTCGATTTCGGGCAAAACAACCTGAAAGAAACCAACAAGTTCGAAATGCTGCTCACCGACGAAGCCGATCTGGCCGGATTGCCCGAAAGCGTCTTGGATGCGGCTGTGGCCAAAGCAAGAGCGAAGGGGAAAGAGGGGTGGATGTTCGATTTGTCGGCTCCCAGTTATATCGGTTTTATGAAATACTCTACCCGCCGCGATTTGCGCGAGAAGCTTTACATGGCTTACAACACCAAAAGTGTTATGGGTGGCGAGTTTGATAATCAGGCAAACATACAGAAAATAGTAAACCTGCGTTTGCAGCTTGCTCGTTTGCTGGGTTATAAAAATTACGCCGCGTACGCCTTGAAAGATCGGATGGCGAAGAACGAAGAGGGTGTTTATAACCTGCTCGACCGGCTTGCCCGGGCATACGGCGAAACTGCCCGTCGGGAAGTGGAAGAGGTGCAGGGGTATGCAGCCAAGATGGAAGGAAAACCGATAGAGATTCAGTCGTGGGACTGGAGTTTCTATTCCGATAAGCTGAAAGACGAGCGTTTCGACCTGAACGATGAGATGACCCGTCCCTACTTTGAACTCGAAAACGTAAAAAAAGGTGTTTTCGGGCTGGCAACCGACCTTTACGGGCTCACGTTCGTGAAAAATCCCCAAATACCCGTGTATCATCCCGAAGTGGAGGCGTTCGACGTGATGGACGCCAACGGTGATTTTCTTGCCGTCCTGTTTACTGATTTTCATCCGAGGGAAGGAAAACGATCGGGCGCATGGATGTCGTCGTTTAAATCGCAATTCATAAAAAACGGAGCCGACAGCCGTCCGCACATTACCATTGTGATGAACTTCACCCGCCCGACCGAAACGAAACCGGCCCTGCTCACTTTCGACGAAGTGGAAACTTTCCTGCACGAGTTCGGGCACGCCTTGCACGGGATGTTGGCAAAATCCACGTACGAGACCTTGTCGGGAACAAGTGTTTATCGTGATTTTGTGGAACTCCCGTCGCAGGTTATGGAGAACTGGCTGGTGGAAAAAGAATACCTCGATAAATTTGCGTTCCACTACCAGACCGGTGAAAAAATGCCTGCCGGGCTGGTTCAGAAAATCATCAACGCGGCAAACTATAACACAGGATATCTGACCTTTCGCCAACTTTCGTTTGGATACCTGGATATGGCGTGGCACACGCTTGAACAACCCTTTGACGGAGATGTCCGTGAATTTGAACAAAAAGCAATGCTTCCGGTGAAATTGCTTCCGGTTGTGCCCGGGACGAGCATGTCAACGGCGTTCGGACATATATTCTCCGGTGGATACGCGGCCGGATACTACAGCTACAAATGGGCGGAGGTGCTTGATGCAGATGCTTTTGCGGCTTTTAAGGAGAACGGGATCTTCGATAAGAAAACAGCTCAATCTTTTAGGGTCAATGTCCTGGAAAAAGGCAATACCGAAGAGCCGATGGCGCTTTACAAACGCTTTCGGGGACACGAACCCACCGTTGATGCCTTGCTCGAAAGAAACGGCGTGAAATGATGAGGTTTAGCCTTCGGCGATCACTCTTTCGCCGAAGGTTAAAATTTTTTTCATTTTTTTTACTAATTTGTTTTGTTACAACAATTTTATTCCTACCTTTGCCGTCGCAAGAGTTTTTATAGCAGAAACAGTTATTTAGTTATTTTCTTCCTTCGCAGGGGCAAATCAATTCTTTAATAACCTTATCTTTTATACAATATCTTCTGCACCAAATTAATTTTTTATTTATTTTATTTTTATTTTTACATGAACATTTTTGTTGCAGGCTTAAGTTATCAAATTAACGATGCCGATTTAAAAGAATTGTTTGAGGAATACGGAGAAATTACCTCAGCTAAAATTATTACTGACAGAGAAACGCGCAGATCGAAAGGTTACGGTTTTGTGGAAATGGCTGACGAAGATGGTCAGCGTGCTATTGAAGAATTGAATGGAGCTGAATACGACGGACGCACGCTGTCTGTGTCGGAAGCTCGTCCCCGTGCCGAAGGTGAACATTCACGCGGTGGAAACAGAGGCGGTGGAAACAGAGGTGGCTACGGAAATCGCGAAAGAAGATATTGATATTTTTCAATGTTCGAAAAAAGAAAGGGCTGCGCGTTACATGTGCAGTCTTTTTTTATGAATCAAGAGTCAAGAATCAAGAGTCAAGAACCAAGAACCAAGACGAAAGATAGTTTAAAATGAATTACGATTGACGAATTACAAATTACGAATTACGAACTTTTCAATATGTCCGCAATAATACATATAGAAACCGCTACAGAGATTTGTTCATGCGCTTTATCGTCCGATGGCAACGTTTTGTTGAACAGGGAAAACCGGAAAGGACAATCGCACGCTTCGTCGTTAGGCGTTTTTGTGGAAGAGATCATGCAGTTTGTCCGCAATAACGGCATAAAGCTCGATGCGGTGTCTGTAAGTAGCGGCCCGGGCTCTTATACCGGATTACGTATCGGTGTATCGGAAGCCAAGGGCTTGAGTTATGGCCTGGAAATTCCGCTTATCGCCATTCCAACTCACAAGATCATGGCCTGGATGATGAAAGGGGAAGTTGAACCCGGCACGCTGCTCTGTCCCATGATCGATGCCCGGCGCATGGAAGTTTACGCTACCGTTTTCAATACGGATCTGGACATTGTACGCCCCACCTCGGCAGATATCATAGACCGGGAGAGTTATGTGGATCTGCTGGAAAAACAGAAAATCGTTTTCTTCGGCAACGGCGCCGAAAAATGCAGGGATACCATCCTGCATCCGAACGCCTTGTTCGTCTCCAATGTAAAGCCCGGGGCATCGGCTATGGTTGCCTTAGCAGAAAAAGCTTTTGCCGCCGGCGATTTTGTCGATACAGCCTATTTTGAACCTTTTTACCTGAAAGAGTTTGTGGCTACCGTTCCTAAGAACAAGGTAATCTAAATATTCCCCCTGCTTCCCTTCTTTTCTACTAAACCTTATCGTCCCGATAGGGTTTATGGGATACTTTATTGTGTCTTTTTTTTGTAATATGTGCATAAAACGAACGATGATTTGATTATCTTCCTTCTTTTTTTTAAAAAAATATCTGCAATCCCTGCCAAAAGACCCTTTTTTTAAAAAAATGTCCAAAAAATATCGATAATGCTTGTTTTCTAAAAAAAATAGTATAGATTTGACAAAAAATGGACAAAGGGCAAACGCTATCACTTAATACAAAAGATTTTGGTATCCTGAATAAATAATAAAGTGTCCTTTTTATATAGGCGTATAATTGTTTTACCGGACGGAATGCAAATACAAATCATTCCGGATAATTAATTAACAGAATCTGTAAACTGTAAAAATCAAGAAAGATGAAAAAGACGAAATTTTTTTTATTTGTACTTTTAACGGCGCCCTTTCTTTTAACCGGCTGCGCCGATATGGATGGAGCTCTTGCGGGCAGCAACCGTTTCACGTTCGAAGGAACAACCCGTTCCATTGAGCGGACCGTCGCTTCACAAACAGGAGACAATTACACGTTTGAGTTGTATTCTGATGCTAGTGGCAAGCCAAACGATTATTTCATCGTGCTCACTTTTCCGGCGAACCTGAACGACACGTTGTTCACCATACCTACCGCTTCGGGCAATTGGAATGTCCGGGGAGCGGTCAGCGGTATTGCATTCAATGGCGACCGTTCGGGCAGGGACGGTTTCCAGAGTATGAACGTCCGGATCAAAACAATCGACGGTGCGGGTACGCACGAACTGATGTTCTCTTTGGCTTTGGAAGACAACCGTTGTATGAAAGGTTATTATAAAGGCCGGATTAACTGATTAATCGTATTTTCTTATTTTTTCGGGTGGAGAACCGATTTTTTTGATACAGAAGTCGCGCAGGTGCGATACGTTGGCAAAGCCCAGCAGGGATGCAATCTTTTTTAACGGGTAATCGGTATTTTCCAGATAATGGATAGCTTCATTTTTTCTGACCAGCAGCTGCCATTGTTTGGGGGTGGTGTTGAATTTTCGCTTGAAATGGCGCGTGAACGTTTTGGTGGAGTTATAACCGCAGCGGACCGCCAGTTCGTCGAGCGATGTGGAGTTTTTGTAATGTTTCAAAACAAGCTCCACTAATCCCAATTCGGTCTTGTTATAACTCACCACGTTCACGGCAAGAAGATTGTTGTCGTTACTGTTCGAGATAACTTTATATTTACCGTTGTTGAAATGAAGTACGCATTGCGCGACTCCATTATAGAATGTCTCCTCTTCTTTTTTAAATGCAAATTTATCCATGTCTTGAAATCTTAAAAAGATTCTATATTCGGACAATGTTTTGTTTAGTGATCGTTAAATCTTAAAACTATACTTTCCGCTGTATTGTTTCCGTTATTTACTGTTTCGGAAACGGCATTGCGTGCAGTGGGCGTCCACTGTTCCAACGCATGCACCGAAAACTTATACTCGTGATTGCGGTAGATATTGTAGTCCACCGGATTCTCGGTTGTAGGGGTATTTTGGATGGGAAGGTAAAATTCTTTGATGTTACCGTCTGTAATATGAGCAAAATCAGGATTAATCAGAGTAACCGTTACCGTACCTCTTGCCTCTCTCCAGAATTTAGAACCGTCCCAAACGTGATAAACCTTGCCCGAATTTCCCGGAATCGGTTCACGAATAAATGCATTGGTGATCAATGTGCCAATTTCAGCCTCTGGATAAGTCCATTTTATTTCTCCTTTATCTTTTTCCCAGACTACATCATTTTCTGAGAATTGTACGTTGTTTGGATTTAATTCCGGCATGGAAGCGATGGATGCTTTCACGTACAATTTGGTCGCATTGGCAGGATTGCTTTTATCACTCAAAATATGCTCAGGAACATAATACGATATATTTTTTTCGTTCAACTCCCAATAAGCGCCATTTATGACAGGAGTAATAACCGTATTGCTATAAGTAATATTACCTAAATTGAAAAGCATGCCTCCGCCCTGTGAGAAATAAGATTTTAAGTAATTTAAGAAATTCCCGTTATTTATATTGGGATTCTCAGTTACGCTAAATTCTGTAGGTGTATTCGGGGGCACAAGCCCGTATGATTTTGAGCCGGCACTAGCATCAATTTTATAGATGTTGCTCACTCCATATTGTCTCCATACAACAGTTGCTGTAGCCGTTGCAGTAATGCTTCCGTTCCACGTTCTGTCGTAATATCCGGTGGTGGGATTTTCCAATCCAAAATCAAGGGTCTGGAAGCTGCCGGAATAGGGAAGAACCGGGGACGGGGAGGGAGGACTTGCAGGTGGTGTAGTGTTTAATCTGTTTGGAGACCACAAATACTGTGTCGGCACATTTACCAATCCTGCTTTCAGGATAAAAATATAACTGGTTTTTTTATTGTCTGTGATCTCTCCTGCATATCTTGGATAACTGGAGATACTTTCAAGCGTTACTTTTGCCATGGTACGATCAAGAGCAAAACCTTTATTACTTTCTGCCAGTCCGCGCAAATCGGCAACATATGGATTGTCTATGGGTTTGTTTGGCGGGATGTTAAATTCATCGAAAGTGGACATGATAAAGGGAGGCTCAATCGGTTTCCCATCCGTTCCGTACACCACTCTTAACGGGTGGGTATAGGATAAGGGTGTGTTTACCAGCGTTTGCATGCCTGCTACGGTGGTAATCGTATTCAGCGCGCCGGTAAGGGTCTGGCCGCTTATACTCATGATGTTTTCGTTCAACACCACATACACGATGCTTTCGCCGGGCTTGGTGGCTACAACTATATCGGAAAAATCGATAATCCAATAACCCGTAACGGGGTCTTTAGTTGCAAGGTTAAGATTAGTAATATCGAACGCCTTATTAGTAATAATCTTGCCGGTAGCTTTTGAAAAAACCATGATTCGCAACGATTCTATCGTAACAGACTCCATATTATCTCCTGTTTGGTCTGGAGGCAACATGATTTGCGACGATTTAAGGCTCAGGTAAGTGTCGTCCGGTTCCACAGGAGAATTGGTATCGACAAACGTGCAACTTGTCGCGAATGATAACAGTAAGACGAAAAGTAAAACCTTATTTTTCATATTATGATGTATATCTTGGTTATTTTTAATTCAATGATTTATATTAGGCATTTGCGTGTTCAACAATCTCTATCCTCCTCCTTCAACACCCGTATTGTAGGAGTGTATGCGCCATCCGTTTATCCAAATGCCGACCGTGTAGTACGAGCCGTGGTCTTCTTCCACCTTAAACCTGATCACAAAATCATGCTCGCAGCTCAGGTTCACATCGGGATTCTGCAACAACAGCGTACCCAAAAAATCTTCCTGATAAAATATTGTTTTGCCGTCTTTGGTTTTAATCTTCAGCCAGTCGTCATATCCGGTTTCCAACTTCAGCATAGTAAATTTGGCAGACAATTTATTTTCTATATAGGTGTATTCGGGCGGATAATGTAGCATTTCCTTATCGAGCAACATATTCCCTTTCACCGCATAGTCGCCGTTGCGCATAGCAATATCCACCACGTAATCTTCGGGTTGCGAAAATCCTTCCACAATTACCTCCACGCGGTTGGTGTATTCCGTCATGTTGATAGCAGTATGCTCGTAGAATGCACCCTGAATCTCTTCGGGATCGGGCAGAAAAACATAAGGGCTGGTTCCGGCACACAGGGTCGTGCCTTTAATGTTTTCGGTCAGATCCGCCGTACGTTTCAGTTGCAGCAACAAATCATCTTTAGTGGCAACACCTGCCTGGAGGCTTTGCAACGTGTAATGGCTGTCAATTCCCGACCATGCCACGAAAGAATATTTTCCGTGTGGATAGATGGGGACAAGGAACTCATAGTTTTTGGACAGGGTTACGTTGTCCGCGGTATATACATTCACGTACTTGTCGTTGGCATCGAACACATAAATGTGCAGGTTCTTTATGTTGGCAGGATAAAGGGAATCTGCGTCGCAGGGAGTCTTGGAATAAAATTTCAGATAGACACCCTGGGGACAATCGAGCATATCTTCATAGATAACTGAATCGCAACCCCCTCCCAACATAAATGTTCCTGATACGATCAAAAGGATACCGATTATCTTGCCTCTTAAATTCATTTTCGTATTTTTTAAAGGTGGTAATAAAATTATTTTTTCTCTTTGTTCGGAGAGGAAGAACAAACTTCCTCCCCGCTAATGTTGTGGAATTGAATAATCAATACATCGTGCCGCCGTCGGTAAGCGAGTATTTGTATGTATGTATTGTCCACGGCAATACTTTCACCGATACCGAAAGATAGGTCACCTCTGTTTTCAGCGGATCTGTCGGGTCAATCGGATTATCCGGATTGTTCGGATCATTTGAATCATTCGGATCAAGCGGGTTGTTGGGCAATCCCATGCGGAGGAAAGCGTCGATATGAGCATGGTAAACCTGGTTGCGTACGGTAGGAGACACCATTGGATTGGGTTCAGCTACTGTGGCTACCAAAGAATTGGGGTTCAGCCAAAGTACATATTTCATGACGCCGTCTTTAAATTCGGTGGCTTTTTGTCCCTGAGCTTCCGCAAGTGCCCTGGTGCTGTAGAATTTATTGTCGTTGGCACCCAGGTAAACGGTTTCTGCTGCGCCTGAATATGACTCTCCATCAATTTGCAGCGGAACGAACGTTGCACGGACCTCGAAATAGGTGGTATTGCCTTTTTTGTAAGCAGCTCTTGCTACAGTAAGATCGGCTTCTGTTACCACGTGGTTTACCGGCAGAACAAATTTACTGGTTGTTTCGGCAGCAAGCGGTGTTTTGACATCGGCAGCATCATAAGCCCATTGTTGAGCTGCTGTAAAAGAGCCCAGGCCGGAATAATCGAAATAGGTATTATTGGTAGCCCAGTCTGCTGCTGCGGGAACATAGGTATATACCGGATCGGGAGTAGCATAATCGGCTTTCTTCATGATGTAGAATTTCTTGTTGCTTTGCCCCACGGCATAAGTAACTCCGGTTACGGTAGCGATGGCAGTTTCTACACCGGCAATTCTTGCCTTAACTGTCCAGTTATCTCCTGTTGCGGGTTCAACCGTTAACATGGCGCGCGAAACCACACGTTCCACATTTACCTGAACATGATTTTTCGGGTTGACTACGTCCAAGGCATCGGCTTCGGTAACACCTGCAACAACTGTCATTGCGTAATCGTCCTTATCGTTGGTCATCATAATGGTTTCGGTCTTGTCCGCATTATATTTGGCTACCTCCGAGGCTACTTTTGCGGCTTCGCCGGCAAATACCGTTGCAAAATTGGCCGCCGATGTTGCTTTCAGCGTGGCTAAAATATCAGTATTCCCGTTGATCACGGTATAAACGCGTATGCTTTCCCCTGCCGTGGCTTTCAGCGCCAGGTTGGGCGTCAATACACCGTTGTCATCAAGTGCACTGAAAGAACTTTTGTTGAAGGAGTTGTAGTCAACCACACCTTTACCGGTATTCACCAAGAATACCGTTACCGTTTCAATTGCATCGCGTCCCGTCCATGTTCCGTTTGGGTTGTAGTCGCCGGGTAATGCCCTTACGGTAGCTCCTTTCGGGAATTTCACCGTAATCGAGGCGTACGAGTTGGTCTCGTGCTGTGCCACTTCCGGTTGGTCGTTAGCGTTACATGCCACCAGTCCTAAAGCAATGGCTCCAATCATAAATAATTTGTTTAGTCTCATACCTTTTTAATTTTAAAAATTAGTAATAGTTTAATTAATCTCTGCTTATATATAGTTTATGTATTCACTGTTGAGGTGATTGTTTCTCCACTTTCTGTAACTCTTCCGTGTTTGCAACGGCGTCGTTATCGCTCCGGGCAGCAGCTCTGTCAAAATACTCTTTTGCTTTCCCGAAGTTACCCATGCGTGCATAAGCCACACCCAGATTGTTCCAGGCACGCGGATCGTTTTCGATGCGTTGCATGCGGTCTATTGCCGCCTGGTTGTTCCCTCCTTCAATGTCTGCCGCGGCAGAATTGATAATAGCGATGGGTTCATTGGGATACAAGCGGGTGGCGATATCAAATACTTCCTTAAACTCTTTGCTGTCAGCAGGATACGATTGGCCTATCAGATACATCTCGTTCAGGCTTAATAGCTTAGGATTCGACTTAATCACTTTCTTGCCCTCTTCCACACTGAAAGCGCGGGCCACGTAAGAGACGGTGTATTCGGTACGGCGCACTTTCGGGTAGTATTCCCGCAACATGGTTTGGTATGTGCTGCCGCTTGATAATTTCATCAGTTCGGTATCCCGTGCGTCGGGGTTTGATACATTGTCGATGATGCGAAGTATTTCGGCTTTGTCGGCAATGCCGGATGCGGCAATCACCTCGCGTGTTTTGTTCCAGTCTTCGCCGTAACCGCTTACCTTCATGCGGTTCCGGGCAACGTTGAATTTTTTGCTGAGGTAATCGGCAAATGAGTCGGCACGCCTCTCTGCCAACGCTTTATTATAAGCTACGCTGGCTTCGGGAGATGCGAAACCTTCGATCTTAAAGTCGGATACCGTGAGGTCTTTATTGTTCATTAATTCGGTCACTACATTATCCACATTAGTCAGTATCGCTTCGTTGTTCATGTAGTTGCGGTCGATGTTGTGTTTGTCAACCCGGAAGTTCAGCGTTGCTGTATATCTGTCTTCGCGTTGTTTTACAGGCTCCACATCGGGAACAATATAGGTAAGTTTATACGTAGGTATATATGCGGGCGGCAAAATGCGTTGAACAACTAATTGTTGCCCTTCTCCCAACTCGCATTCGGCGCAACTGGTCACGGCTTCCTGCAGGCTCAACGAAGCATCGCTCATCCAGCTTTCGAAAGGCACAGTAGCGCTGTAATGTACCACCTGAGGCATACCGTTCTCTCTTTGCACAATGGATTGCGGCGTTTGCTCAAACAGGAATCTGTTTTTTAATACCAATCCCCGCTCAACCATTTTTTGTCGGCGGTTGCCATTAATAATTACAGGAGCAAGCTTTATGCTTTGCGTATCGCCGTTGGCAGTTACTACCGGCGTAAGGGTGATCATTTCGTTGGTGTTGAGTTGTAATTGATTCAGCACCAGATCCAAATAGACGAGAAGCATGTCGTTTTCGTTTACAGCTGTCTGGTTTTCGACCTTGATCCGGTCGAGGTATCTGACTTGTGCTTCAAGGGAAAAGCTTATTGAGACAAAAGCCAATATGATGATGTATATATTTTTTCTCTTCATGGTTGCTTATTTAATAAAGTATATGAGTGAAACGGCAGCCTTTGTAACGCCAAAATAATTGTAATCGCCTTCATCGAGCATAGTCCCGCAATTTTGGCACGGATATTTTTCATAGTGGATACGGGCATAACCGGCCCCGAGATTTAACTCAAAATTCCAGCGAGGGCTCATCACCCATTGGTAACCATAACTGAGGCCGCCCCCATAAAGGTAACCCTGGTAACGATGATCTTTAAATGCTCCCAACCGGCCTATGGGAATATCCCAGCCTCCGGCATTGAACTGTGAAGCGTGTCCGTGAAGCCCAAAAAAATGGCCGTTGAACCGTTCACAAGTCCAGTACCTGAACTCCGGCTGGATAAGCCAATGCTTTACCCTTTTGTTGTCGGTAAATTTGAACGGATTAAAGCCACCGGCTAATTCAAGAGTACTTTTTTTGCCTAATCCGATCTCCAATCCTAAATTGGGAGTTGTTGTAGCCCAGTAAGCAAAGTTTGTTTTAACGCCTATATCCTGTGCTATGGAAGAAAGAGCAAAAAAGAATACGGTTAAAGTTGTAATGGTAATTTTTTTCATACACCAATATTTTAGTTGATGCAAAAGTAGGATGCCGCCAAAATAAAAGTTATAACTAAAACGACTTTAATTTGTATATTTAAGACATTTCAGGTTGTTAAATTTGTACTTGGCGAACAAATCATAAAGATCATATGTCTGATAATAAAATGATTAAATAGTTATTTTTTATACAAAAAAATTATAGAAAAAAAGTCAGATTATTTAATAAAAAAGACAATATCCGAAAATATCTGTAAAAATGTTAAAATATATAATTACATGATTAATAGTTTGATGTGTGCTTTTTCTTTGTTTTCTGTCTCTTTTTTTATTTTGAATTTATTTCCACAATAAACAAAATTTTCCCAAAACGTAAAAAAAAATCTCATATAATAAAAAAATAGAAAATTATGAAGGATAATGTTTGCAGTTAATTGACTTTTTTTCTTAAATTTGTCTCAAATTTGATGCTGTGTTATACCGGATTTTTTCTATCATGCCCATGTTTATGTGTGTTTTTTGGATGATCATGTTGCTAATTGACAAACAAAAAAACACATCAAAAAAGTTTTTTGTCTTTTTATTGTTCGTTATACTGATCAACTTTTTTGCTCACGCCGCATATTTCAATGTAGGCTAAGCACCCGGCGCCGTACCATATTGCTATGGTCGGTTTCCCAATGCTCGCCTCCGAACCGTACGTACACCTTCCAGCGTATA
>MKTD01000075.1 GCA_001898165.1 Bacteroidia bacterium 43-41 | reverse complement strand
CCCGCATTGAACGCCACTCAAGAAACATAAGAGTTCGAAGAGGAAATTAATTATACTTTGACGAAAGACCTTGTTCTTCCGTCAGTATATTTATTAGGCTAAAGTAATGTAAGATAACTCTAAAAGGGTTTATTCATACCGGAAAAAAGGATTTATAGAGGAAATATAGAAATTAAATCCGGATATCCGGGGTGCCTAGGGGGCGCCCAAACCAACAAAAATGAGTGAAAATTGGCAAATTTGGAAAATAATAGAAAGCTGCAATAATTTGATATACAGAGATATGGTTGCTTTTGGTTTCTCTTGTTTTAGGAGTTGGGTACTCGCTCCGAGTACTCCAAAAGGCTGTAAGTCAATTGATTTACAGCCTTTTGTGTTTTATCGGGGACCAAAGGCGAAAATCAATTCACTGTCCTATATTCATTTGGTGTAAGTCCTGTCCGTTGTTTAAATAATCGAGTGAAATGTTGCGGATATCTAAAACCTAACTCATAAGCTATTTCACTAATGGATTTATCAACATCAAAAAGCCTTTTCTTGGCTACTTCAATTACCTTGGTCTGAATATATTCCTGAGCAGAGACACCGGTTTCTTTGGAGTACCTCAAGAGAGTCCGAAAACGGGTTATTCGCTTAACGACTTTGTTAATAATTGTTATTCCTGACGAGTTTTTCAATAATCGGTGCAACATTTCACGTAAAATTTCATCTATTCATTGTATCCTATACTTAAATAGGCTATTTTTGAATAAATTTACAAGGGATCTGTTTATGAAAACAAAACTTCTGTTTTTATTTCTAATGGGCATCTTGTTGGGTTGTACCTCTGAGAATATAGTTACAGATGCGCCTACCCAGGTTTTGATGCTGAAAGTCGATTATACGACAAACACTTTTGAAGGCGGAACCATCTTGGGCTTCTCCAGGCAAACAGAAAACTTTACCATTACCAATGAATATGTTTCGCCCGGTGATTTTGGCAGTGTTAAACTGACTTACAAAGAGTTGAACCAAACGCTCTTTGAGGGGACCATCCATTGGAGGATGGGATTGGGAGAAATGACGTTCCCCAAAAAACTGGAACCTGCGAGCTCTTTTGAATACGTTATAACCGAAGACATTCGCTATCCAAGCGGTTTTGAAGATGTGTTTAACCCCGACAACCGCGAGTTGGATTATGAGATACCGTGGTATTCCGTTCAGGGTTTGGTGAAAGTGCGTGAGTTTTTAGCCGACAACCCTGATCAAAAGGTAAAGATGTTTCTTTACACCCCCAGTGTTGGTGAAGGCGATCCAAAAGATTGGTATTGGGTAATTTATCTAAAGAGGTAAATAATTTTATAAAATGGATTTTAATTACAGCAAATTTAGGGTAAAATCCGATTCGAAAGTGAATCTGAAAGATTTTGCCACTTCCGAAAATGGAGGGTTCGATAAGAAATCGGCCGGGGACGAAATCAAAAAAAACATCAAGCAGTTGAAAGAGCTGCAGGAAATGTTTTATGCCGATGACCGGTATTCGTTGCTTATCATTTTGCAGGCACGGGATGCAGCCGGAAAAGACGGTGTAATCCGCCACGTGATGTCGGGTATCAATCCGCAGGGATGCCGTGTGCATAGTTTTAAAACTCCCACGACGAACGAGCTGGAACACGATTATATGTGGCGCCACTACCGGGCGTTGCCCGAACGGGGGATGATTGAGATTTTCAATCGTTCACATTACGAAAATGTGCTTGCCACCAAAGTAAACCCGCAATGGATCCTCAATGAACGTATTCCCGGATACGGCTCGGTTGATGAGATCGATAAGCAGTTTTGGGAAAACCGTTACGCGGCCATTAACGCTATTGAAAAGCATTGGTACGATAACGGCATGCGTATTTTAAAGTTTTTCCTGAACATATCAAAAGAAGAGCAGAAAAAACGTTTTCTCGCAAGGATCGACGAACCGGATAAGAACTGGAAATTCAATTCAGACGACCTGCATGCCCGTTCGCAGTGGGATAAGTACGAAAAAGCCTTTGAAGAGATGTTGGAGAAGACATCGAAACCGTATGCCCCGTGGTATGTGATTCCGGCCGATAAGAAATTTTTTACACGTGTAGCTGTCGGCGATATAATTTTGGAATTGTTTAAATCGCTCGACTTGCATTATCCTCCTGCCGAGTCGCAAGAGGTACTCGACAAGGCACGGGAGCAATTAATGAATGAGTCTCTTGTCTTTTAGCCGTTCATCCACCCGCGACATCAGCCAGAAAAGGCTGAAAACGAAGGCTACGAGAATAATCGTCCAGAGAAAACCGGAAGATAAAACAAACTCTTTACCCTTCAGCAAGTAGGCACCACCGATGAGAGCTGCCAGCACAGCGTACATCAACCCGAAAATGCCGATAAAATCTTTCAGCACTTTACGCTCGCGTAGCTTTACGGGTGTCTGTTGATGCTTGAACGCACCTTCGGTTTCTACCTGATGCATAATCCTGTATTTCAGGCCTTCAGGAGCTTGATCTTTTGCCGACTGCATCATTTTCCGGATGAATTCATCGTCGCGTTGTATATTGTTTTTTTCGTTCATAACCTGTTTCGCTTTTATAATAGGTCGGCAACGGCCGGCTCAAACCTTGCGTATAATTCTTTAAATGATTGTCGGGCTCTGAATAATTTCACCTTTACGTTAGATTCGTTCAGCCCGGTAATTCTCGCAATCTCTTTTACCGGATTATCTTCCAGATAGTACAATGTAAGCAGCAGCGCTTCGCCTGCAGGCATTTTTCTTAACACATTAGCCACTGTTTCTGTTCTCTCGGAATCCGTAATTTGTGTTTCGGTATCGAAATCCGATACCTCCTGAACGTCTGAAAGTGAACTCTCCTGATCGTATAACCACAATTTTGTTCTGGATTGTGTGATTGCCGTGTTGTAAACAATACGATAAAGCCACGACGAAAATTTACTTTCATTCCTGAATGTGTGCAGGTTACGATATACTTTTACGAAGCTCTCCTGCACGACATCTTCCGCATCCTGCACGTTGCCGCAAATCCGGTGGGCGATAGTAAACGCCATATCCTGATAGGTATCGACAAAGTACGCGAACGCGGAAGTATTGCCCGAAAGCACCTGTTGCACACGCTGATTTTCGTTCATCGCAATGGATTATTCCTGATCGGTTTCTTCCTTTTGTTGAGCTAACGGCATTTTTTGCGTCACGAGGAAGTAGGCCAAAAACCCCAAACCGAGAAAGAAGACAACGCTTGCTCCAATTATCCAAAATTCATTATCCTGCCCGATGGTAAGGTATTCCGAACATAAGAATCCTACAATTATCCCAATTCCAAGCGCTATAAGCACAATTCCGTTTCTGAGGGATACAAGCCGGTTGGGATTGGCTTTCTTTTTTATTCTCTCGGGAGGAATTATTCCCTGGCGAATAAGATCCATTCGTTCCTTATGCTCTGCCCTGATGGAGGTTAACCCTAAATACATCCCAAAACCTATCGGTAAACCGATCGTACAAAGAATAGCTATAATTGGCACCCATAATTCTTCCATAATTACAATTTTTTAAAGTGAATAATTTGTTTACATTCATAAGACATCAGGAAACAAAATTCGGTTACAAAAATAAGGAAATATTTTTAGAAAAGATTATTTTATAATTGAAAATCAGATTGTTGAAAAATTATCAACCGGACAGATATTTTTATGATTTTAAATTCGTGGAATTGATTTCTATTTGTTTTCTTTGTAAACGCAATACGAACCATGCAACAGGGAAGATGAACGACAAAACGCTCGAAAAACTAAAAATCCTTGCCGATGCCGCCAAGTACGACGTGTCATGCGCATCGAGCGGCACCTCGCGTAACAATGTGCCGGGAGGGATCGGCACGGCGGCAGGGTGGGGCATCTGCCACAGCTTCACTCCCGACGGGCGTTGTATCTCATTGTTCAAGATCCTGCTGACCAACCAGTGTATTTACGATTGCGCCTATTGCAGCAATCGCCGCAGTAACGACGTGAAGCGTACGGCTTTCACGGCTGAGGAGCTGGCTGAACTCACCATCGAATTTTACCGGAGGAACTACATTGAAGGACTTTTCCTCAGCTCCGGTGTAATGCGCAATCCCGATTATACGATGGAGCAGATGGTGCGAGTTGTAAAACTGTTGCGCGAGGTGCACCGCTTTAACGGGTACATCCACATGAAAACTATCCCCGGAGCAAGCAGCGAACTGATTGCACAAGCAGGGGTGCTGGCCGACCGCATGAGCGTGAACCTCGAAATTCCGTCGGAACAGAACCTGAAGCTGCTTGCACCCGAAAAAGATTACCCGAGCGTGTTTGCTCCCATGCGCTTTATTCAGCAGGGAATGCTGGAAAGCGCGGAAGACCGGAAGAAATTTCGTTCTGCACCCAAATTTGTACCCGCGGGACAGAGTACGCAGGTCATCATTGGTGCTACACCGGATTCTGACAAGCAAATCCTCACGCTGGCATCAGCGTTATACAAGCGGCCCTCTTTCAAACGGGTCTATTATTCGGGCTATATCCCCATAAACACCGGCGACAACCGTCTGCCTGCGCTGGCCAAACCGCCGTTGGTGCGCGAGAACCGACTGTATCAGGCCGATTGGCTGATGCGCTTTTATGAATTCAAAGCAAATGAAATCGTAAACGACGCGCATCCCGACCTTGACTTGGATATCGACCCTAAAATGGGTTGGGCGCTGCGTAATCCTGCCTTCTTCCCTATTGATGTAAACACTGCACCCTACGAAATGATCCTCCGTGTACCGGGAATCGGCGTGAAATCGGCAAAACTGATCCTCGCCTCGCGAAGATACGGGCGGTTAAACTCGGTGCAACTGAAGAAAATGGGTGTGGTAATGAAACGGGCGCAGTACTTTATCGTGTGCCGCGAACTGCCGATGCAGACAGTAAACGAACTCACGCCTCAATACGTCCGCCGCCAGGTTTCCCGGACACAGAAAAAACAAGCGGCGGAGTTGTTGCAGTATTCCATCGATTGGGGAGAGTAGTTGATGATTCTTTTTACTTACGATTTATTCCTGTATCCAGGGTTTCGGCCGGAGCATTGATTATCAGATTTTTGAGAATATTCATTGTTAATTAATGAAAGACAATGCGTATGCGAAGACGAATCCTTATCCTTATTTTCTGTTTCGTAACCTTATCTTCCATAGTACGGGCAGACTTCATAACGACAAACGATAAAGTTTCGCGATAGAACAGACGCAAAATGTTTTCTTTAACAAAAAATATATATTATGTGACCTCTTATTGCATCATAGATGTAATGATAGGCTTATTAAGGTATATATCAATACATTTATTTAGATTAAATATATATAAATAATGTAAATATAGTTCGATTTAGCGTTTGTTTTTTTATATTTGTGAAACAAATTTTATCTAATCTTAATATTTATGAAAAGAATTCTATTTCTGATGCTTTCATTTTTGCTGCTATATGCATGTAATGAAAACACGAACTGCGTGACCGAAGATGTAAGAACAAGAGAAATAGTAGAAGTAAGAGCGATGAATGCTGAAGCTTTTTTTTCTTTTGACTCAGTAACTAATCCTGTAGTGTGGAGAACATTTCAAAGTCTTGAAGAAATGCAAGTTGCCTGTCAGGTACCGGAGGATATTCTGGAAAGTATGTCAACAGATAATTTAATACAGACATGTATGAATTATCCGTTATATGGAAATTATCTAGCTTATAACAATGAGTTAGAAGGTATAAAGTTCATAATAAATGGGTTTAATGGTTTTGCCGAATTACAAAACCGAGAAGATGCTGCTGACAGGCTCATTGCTTATTATGAAGGGATAGATGTTAGGAAAATTGCAGAAAATGCGATCACTCTTTCTGCAACAAAGAATGAATTATCTGTTTTGCATATAGGATATTTAGAGTTGATTTTGAGTTCACGACTTGTTCCTTCACTTTATGCGGAACCGAACATATCCCGGTTAGAAAAAGCGAGATATAAAAAATATGAGGACAAACTGCAAAATTCTGAGGTATATAGCTTACAGGTGATCAAAAAATCTCTATTGTTAGGTGCCCAAATAAAATTAAAGTCTAAAGAGATAAATAATGAAGAGAAATCATTATTGTCTCGATTTGTAGAAATGGGTGGAGAAGTGAATACATTAGAGGATTATACAAAAGTATCACAAATCATTAATAAGTAATAATTATGAAGACACATCTATTCAGTTTCTGGATGGTATTATTATCCATGAATATTTATGCAGATAGTTATATTACACTATATACGAAGTGTGGGAAGACAATTGAAGCCATCATACTTGCAGAGATGTCTGCAGCCGAAATAGCTGAAGCCAATTCTTATTATACTTCAACATATCCCAATGCTACTTATTTGGCAAGCGCTACCCAGACTTATAATTGTCATAGTTATGCTTGGAATATGTCACAAGGAGGACAAACTTGCTGGCTTAACGCTACTGTTAACAGTCTAAATGATAATATTAGTAAATACTGGTCAAGAGATTACTATTCAAGTACAGAAGAGAGTAAGACCCAAAAGATTTTTTATTATCAGTCGGATCATTCTGCTGTCGTTTCATCAATTTCAGGGATGTATGAATCTAAATGGGGTAGGGCTCCTTTAATGCGGCATGCACCGGGATATGGTCCCTATTCAAATATGGATAAGAGATTTTATTGTAGGCATGATGTTGTTTATGAATCATTGCAATGTAGTAATGGGACCGGAACAACCCGTGTAGGCGTTAGTAGCACATACTCTGTGAAATATCCCGGTGATTTACCTTTTGGAAGTTATGTCCTGCCTACTTGGATTGTGGAAGATGGAAAAGGTGAGGATGTAATAGGAACTAAAGCGAATGTTACGATCTCAGGAACAATAGCGACTATTTCATTTAATGCGTCCGGAATTTATGAAGTATCTTACAACTTGCATTTGTCCGGTGGAGAGATGTTGGCAAGTTATTGGTTTGAACCTATTGTCGAGTTATAGATTGATATTCTACAATTTTGTTATTATGAAGTATTATTTATCTCTATTGTTCGTTATCCTCTTGGCAGGGGGGCTATATGCTCAAGAGAGTGCCTCAAAGCATGAACTATTTGTTGGTTATGGTTTTGCGCCGATAGCATCTATTCCAGAGCCGGATCTTCCGGTTGATGTAATGGTGAATGCCCCGTATTCCACTGACAACAAAAGATTTTCAGAGACAATAAATGTGGGTTATCTGTTCCACGTTTCCGATCCTTTGGCGATAGGACTTTCTTACTCTCACAATACAGTGAAGCGGGATGTTGTTTTGGGATCGTCCGTACCGTTGGCTGAAATAAAGAATACATGCCATACGTTGATGGTTACCGGTAAGTATTCATGGCTTCGCCTGAAACAATTTTCTTTTTACTCACGCATAGGTGTAGGGATCATGTCGGTGGAGAAAGGGAAGATGGATATTTTCGACGTTTCTTCTGAGTATATGAATTTATCTTCCGCCACTATGGAAAGAGATAAGTGTATAGTCTGGCAAGCAATGCCGATAGGTGTGGAATGGAATTTCATGCAACATCTGGCTCTCTTTGCCGAAGTTGGCGCGGGTAGTGCAGGTTGTGGTATGGCAGGCGTGAAGATACTGTTTTAAAAAGGGAATAAGGAGTAAGGACTGACTCTAAATAACAATGAAACTGGGAGTTTTCACCACAGGGTTGTTCTTTTTGTGCAGTTTACAACTTAGTGCACAAACAGTTACCGTCAGCGGATATATGAAAGATACCACATCCGGTGCAGCGTTGCAGGGTGCCAATGTCTATTCTGAATCCGGCAGATATGGACAAACGACGGATAAGGCAGGATTCTTTAGTTTTCGTTTTCCGATACATAAGCCGGTGGAGTTGACTTTCAGTTATGTGGGATATGCCACGCAGACACGCTTTCTGGCGCCGGAACGAGATACGTTGTTCGTTGTGGAAATGATTCAGGACAACCGGTTGCCTGATGTTCAGGTATATGGAGCCAGGCGTGATTTCGGAGTTAATAATTCGCAGATGAGTGCCATGGAATTAACGGCGGCACAAGTCAAAGCGTTGCCTACCTTGTTCGGCGAGTTGGACGTAATGAAGGCATTGCAGCGCTTACCCGGAGTACAATCGGCCGGCGACGGCAATGCCGGAATCTTTGTACGGGGCGGAAATTACGATCAGAACCTGATTACGTTAGACGGTTCCACACTTTATAATTCCGAGCATCTGAAAGGCTTTGTCTCTGCGCTCAATGCAGATATGATAGAAAACATTATTTTTTACAAGGGCGCTTTCCCTGCCCGGTACGGTGCACGTCTTTCCTGTGTGTTGGATATCGGCGTGAAAGAAGGCGATTTTGAGAACTATCACGGGGCTGCGGGCTTTGGAATGCTATCGTCGAGGGTACATTTAGAAGGCCCAATCCATAAGGGTACTACTTCGTTCAACGTGGCGGCGCGTTTATCCTATTTTGACGTTATCGTACAGCCTTTACTGGAAAGGGTGTATGACAAGCCCGATGCTCTTCGTCCCTACTCGTATATGAATTACTATGACATCAATGCGAAGCTGACACATAAGTTCTCGGTCAAGGACAAAATCTCCGCTGTCTTTTACCTCGGAAGGGATGTATACAATTCGGCGCCCACGGACAGCAGACAACAATACAAACTTTATGAAGATAGTTCGAATGGTACCCGTATATACAACTACGACAACTGGAAAGCAAATTCTACTGATAACACGTGGGGAAACATTGTTTCGAGCCTCTTCTGGACACATGTGGAGAATGAACATCTCTCGGCCAATACGAATTTAAGCTACAGTCAATATAAATACCGACTCAAAATAGCATCTGAAACCCATAACCGGAAAGATGACGTCACAGACTCCCCTACGGAGATATTAATGCGGCAGTATGATGAAAATTCGTATGCCCAATATCATTCCGACATCGATGATATTGCTTTGACGGTAGATTTCCATTACGTACCACAAGTACGGTACGACCTTCGCTGGGGAGCTAAAATATCATTGCAGAACTTCATGCCTATTGTAGATGTTTATAAATGGACATACACAAAGGTATGGCAAAACAATCAGTATCTTGAGACAGAACAGTTGATGGACACGTTGTTAGGAGAGAGGCAAAACCTGAAGACTATGGCCCTTTACGTGGAAGATGACTGGATGCCGGCGAAACGGTGGAAAATGAATGTAGGATTGCGCTATACATTGTTTCCGGTAAAAGGAAAAACATTCCATTCGATCGAACCCCGGACTTCATTACGTTATTTGTTGACAAATGATATGGCGCTCAAAATTTCTTACGCCCGCATGACGCAAGGTATCCATCTGCTAAGCAGTAGTAACTTGATAATGCCCTCCGACATCTGGGTGCCCATAACCCGGAAGGTACCGCTGATGAAAGCAGACCAATGGGCATTAGGCTACAACTACACTATAAAGGAGAAAGTCAATTTTTCGATAGAAGGATATTACAAAATGATGGATAATGTGATGGATTATCGTGAAGGCGTTTCCTATATGACCTCTTCGGGCGACTGGCAGGAGATGATTGCACTGGGCAAAGGACGTGCCTACGGCATGGAGTTGCTGTTGCAGAAAAAAAAGGGAAATACTACCGGATGGATAGGTTATACATGGTCCAAGTCATTGAGAAAGTATGACCGTATAGGACAAGAAATAAGCGGTGGACGGGAGTTTTATGCAGGAAATGACCGCCGTAATAATATAAATGTTGTGGTGTCGCATCGTTTTAACACGCATTGGGATGTATCGACAGCATGGACCTATCAGACCGGCAGACGGGGTGTGCTCTCCACGACTGCCATATATGGCGGGAAACTGGATGAATACGACCCTTACGGACAACTCTCTTCCGGTGATTCTTATTTGGGGGGTGACCGGTATGGGGATGGTCCTGACGGGGTGGCTTACCTCCGTAAGTTTTCCCGCTTTTATACTTACTCGGAACGTAATGACTACAAACTCCCGGATATCCACCGTTTGGATGTCAGCGTCAACTATTCCGTGAAGCATCAAAGAGGAAAAAGCGTGCTGGGGCTAACAGTTTACAATCTTTATAACAGGCAGAATGTATCGGACGTTTATATCGGGTACGAGAAAAATAAGACGGTGCTAAAAGGGATTTGCGTATTTCCCTTTATGCCTTCATTGAATTATACTTTAGAATTTTGATGCAATGGACTTCAGAAAAATAATGGGATGTATGGTCATTCTCTTGATGCCTGGTTGTGAGCATATGATAGACTTTCAAGGGAGTGAAAATGGTTTGCAAGGTATTACGGTTAATGCCCTGGCCGTTCCAGATACAGTTTTCACGGCAGCAATTTCTCGTGCGTACCTGTTCACGGAAGTACCTGCTTTGAATTATATAGATTATTGGGAATATGAGGCACATCCCGATCCTTTTTATGAAAAAGCCGTCTTATCAGAAGCTGAAGTGGAACTGGTTGTCAACGAACAGGAAAAATATACCATGCGTTACGATCCTTTGCATTACAATTTCACAAGTGATTATATGCCCCGGAGTGGTGATCGCATTACATTGCGTGTTAAGGCGGAGGATTTGGAATCCGTTTCAGCAGAGACGATTGTCCCTAATGTTCAACTACTGGAGATACTGGGCTGTGAGAAATATTATAAAAAAGAATATATAGGTGAAGGTCCTCTGTCCGATATATCGCAGGATACGGTGGCGCACATTACACTTCGTCTGACGGATCCGGGTGATGAACGTAATTACTATCGTTTAAAAGTGAGAAGTATTGCGCACGATAAAAGGGGAGGTAGTTCAGAGGTAATATTACAATATAGTGATATTTACACTTCGTCTGATGTCATTTTCATGGACGAACAGTTGACGCGGGGCTATGGTGGATGGGTTGCTCACTTTTCCAATATATTTGATGACCATTTGTTTAACGGCAAAGAATATACTTTCTCGGTAGAGACTCATTTAAGATATGGGGAGCACCCTCATGCAGTCATTGAGTTGCAGTCTATTACACGCGATTTGTATTACTATCTCAAGTCCGTGATGCTTTATCGAATAACAGACCAGGATGCTTATACGGAAGCCATACAGATACATTCTAATATAAATAGTGGCTGGGGTATACTGGGTGGACTGAGTGCGGAGAAACATACAGTATATTTTTGAGATATCCCTGCCTTTGCTTTTGAGTTTCTTTAAACGCCTATATTTTCGCCCATATCATTGAGGGCTGGTGCAATAAGGGGAACCTGCGGGCAAAAGCATTCTGTGCGAATAATCTTGGGAAGAGGGTAAGGCACGACATTCCGGCTGGGGATGGTGCAATCTGACGGAAATTCTGTGCGAATAATCTTGGGAAGAGGGTAAGGCACCCGTAAATATGAAAAATCACGCTAATTTGAACAAT
Organism: Bacteroidia bacterium 43-41; assembly: GCA_001898165.1. Lineage (GTDB taxonomy): Bacteria > Bacteroidota > Bacteroidia > Bacteroidales > Dysgonomonadaceae > Petrimonas. The sequence goes on along the minus strand of MKTD01000075.1, from coordinate 25,232 downwards.
GCCGGATATAATGCCGTGAAAGAAGTGTTTTCCAATGTAAAAGTTATTGTACATTTGCCATCGGGGAGATTCTATGTGTCCCGTTACTTCTGAAATAGATCAGATTAGGTGTGTGCTGGACAATGGGTTTGCTACGGTGTTTGAGATTTCGGTCTTCAAAAATCTCTATAAAAGTAAGATGATGGTTGAAGCTGGAAAAAGTGTTGGGGATTTGACTATTTCATCACTGTAAACAGAATTTGTAATATGATGATTCTTTTTACTTACGATAAAACTTTCGACGGGCTTCTCTCCTGCGTTTTCTTCGCGTATGAGAAGAAGAAGTTCCCCGACCGGATCCTTTCGGAATCCGATCAAAAGCCTCTGTTTGTCGATGAACAGTATTATGTGTGTACCGAAAAGGAAAAGTCGGGACGTGTGTGGAAGGGATTGGAGAAAAAATTGTCGAAATTCGCACAAAACATGATGTTGAGCGTTTGGTTGTCTGAGTTGCCTGAGGCGGAGATGCTGCTTTTCCGCTATATCCGCAAGAACATCGATCATCCGCAGGGAATAGAGATGAATTTTGGTGACGACGATGTGCTTCGCATCAAGGATATTGCGCAGAAAGTGGCAAACGATGCCCGCAGGTTGATCCAGTTCGTGCGGTTTCAGGAGACGGCCGACGGCATCTGGTTCGCGCCAGTCTCGCCGCGTTACAATGTGCTTTCATTGATTGCACCGCATTTCAAATCGCGTTATGCCGGCCAGCCGTGGATCATTTACGACACAAACCGTAATATCGGGTTATATTATGATACGCGCTCGGTTGCAGAAGTCTCATTTGCACAGAAAGATCTCCCGGACTTAAAAACAGGGGGACTTGACGAGGAAAAGTTATCCGGCGAAGAAGCCTCTTTTCAGGAAATGTGGAGAGAGTATTTTAAGAGCATTACGATAAAAGAGCGCATCAACCTTAAGCTGCAACGCCAACATATGCCTCGCCGTTATTGGAAATACCTGACGGAGATGCAGTAAAAAAACCGTCTGACCGGATACCGGCCCGACGGTTTGAATCTTCTTACTTGTTTTTCAACAGATCGCGGATCTCTGTCAACAACACCTCCTCTTTTGTCGGTGCGGGAGCAGGAGCAGGTGCTTCCTCTTTTTTCCGTTTCAGGGCATTCATCGCCTTGATAACGAGGAAAATAGCTGTGCCTATGATTACGAAATCGACGATCGTCTGAATGAAAGCGCCGTAATTCCAGGTAACAACAGGATCCTGCCTCAAAACAAGCTTCAGGTCTGCGAATTGTCCCTGATCTGAGATCAATGCGATAGGCGGCATCAGGATATCGTTAACAAAAGATGTTACGATTTTGCCGAAAGCGGCTCCGATAACGATACCCACGGCCATGTCAACCACGCTGCCGCGCATCAAGAAATCTTTTAGTTCTGATCTAAATGACATAATGCTGATTTATTAAAAGGTTAATATTCCATTTTGTTACAAAGAAAATAAAAAAATGTGAATATATTAATTTTATCAATAAAATTTACGCCTCATCAATAAAACAGCTCAGCAATCATGCATCGGGCAGAGCCGCCACCGTTGGTTTCGATGGTGGCAAGTTCGGGAGAAAGGATTTTATTGTAGGTGGAAATGATCTTTTCCTGCTGTGTCGTCAGTGCCTTACGGGCGGTAGCCGACATGATCATCAGGGGGGCCCCGTTGCGGCTTTTCAACTCCAGCATGTTCCCGGCAAAATGTTCCACCTGGTCCGGCGAAATCTCCACGATAACTTTTCCGGTTGTGGTCAATCTCGATGCCACTTTTTTACGTTCCTCTTCCTCTTTTATCGATTCAAGACATATAACGGCAACCTGTGTCCCTACTTCCATCATCACGTTCGTATGGTAGATAAGGTTACCGTTTTTATCAACAGCATCAAATACTACCGCATCAAAATTCATCCGCGAGCAGAAATCCTGCAATACTTTTTCCGATGAACGCGGCGAGCGGCAGCAATAAGCGATCCGTTTATCGCGATCGAAAATCATGCTTCCCGTACCTTCCAGGAACTCCCCCTTTCCCTCCCACGATGTGAGATCGATAAGTTTGGGGTGATTCATTTTCCGGCGTAGGAAGTCCAGAATGTGGGGCTTTCTTTCCTGACGGCGATTTTCTGCAAACATGGGATAAAGGACCAGCTCTCCCGAAATGTGAGAAGAAAACCAGTTATTGGGAAATATGGAATCGGGTGTCCAGGGTTCTTCCGTGTCCTGCATCACAATGACATCCACATCGTTTCTCCGGAGTAAATTTACAAAAGCGTCAAATTCATCCAGCGCTTTTTCCGCCACTTTCTCCTGCTCTGTCTTTTGCTGGAAATAGTTGTTCTTTGCCGTCTCTTCGTTAAAAGCGAATCGCGCCGGACGGACCATCAATATTCTTGAAGTTGTTTGCATATCGCTAAGAAACTTTTTGAAGGTGAAGATTTTTTACTCGAGCGTTTTTATCGATTTCTTAATGATCTCAATAGCTTCCCTCAATTCTTCTTCCGTGATTACCAGCGGAGGAGCAAAGCGGATAATGTGTTGATGCGTTGGTTTTGCCAGCAAGCCGTTCTCGGCCATTTTCAGACAAACATCCCAGGCTTCCTTTCCGTTATGAGGCTCAATGACAATAGCATTGAGCAATCCTTTTCCCCGGATCTGTTTTACAAACGGACTGTTAAGCTTCCTCATCTCGTCGCGGAAAATTTCCCCTAACTGCTCGGCTTTTTCTGCCAATTTTTCCTCTTTCACCACTTCCAATGCCGCTATGGCCACTTTACAGGCGAGTGGAAATCCGCCGAAAGTAGATCCGTGCTGGCCGGGTTTGATGGTCATCATGATCTCGTTGTCCGCGAGCACCGCGGAAACCGGCAGAACACCGCCGGAGATAGCTTTGCCTAAAATGACAATGTCGGGGCGGATGCCTTCGTGGTCGCAACACAACAGTTTTCCTGTACGGGCAATGCCGGTTTGTACTTCGTCGGCGATAAACAGGATGTTGTGTTGTTCGCAGAGATGCTTGCACGCTTTCAGGTACCCGTCATCGGGAACAAAAACGCCCGCTTCGCCCTGAATAGGTTCAACGAGAAATCCGGCAATCTTATCGCCCTTTTCTTCGAAAATTTTCTGAACGGCATCCACATCGTTGTACGGAATTGTTTCAATCCCCGGTGTGTATGGGCCATAATCGGCGCGGGCTTCACTGTCGGTAGAAAGGGAGACGATAGTAATGGTGCGTCCGTGAAAATTCCCTTCACAAGCAACAACAATAGCCTCGTTTTCGGGAATCCCTTTCTTCAGGTAACCCCATTTACGGGCGAGTTTCAACCCCGTTTCAACGGCTTCGGCACCCGAATTCATAGGCAACATCTTGTCGTAACCGAAATAGTGATGTACAAACTCTTCGTACGGACCGAGGCAATCGTTGTAAAATGCGCGCGAGGTGAGGCACAAGGTCTCTGCCTGTCCGGTTAGCGCTTTTACAATTTTAGGATGGCAATGCCCTTGATTCACTGCTGAATAAGCAGAAAGGAAGTCGAAGTATTTTTTGCCATCGACATCCCAGAGATAAACGCCCTTCCCCCTGGATAATACAACGGGTAGCGGATGATAATTGTGTGCTCCATATTTATCTTCCTTATTGATAAACTGTTGAGCTTTTTCTGTAATTAACATAACATAGAGATTTAAAAGTTAGTATTGTGGTTTTATAATCGGATCCGCAGAGGTTATGTCTTTGTCAGGACTAAGTTCCGGAACAAAATTCCGCTTCCCTCGCTCTGTAACCCGATGTTTCCTTCTTTAACTAAACCGGTTCCCGAGTTTTGGTGAACATCGTTCACAAAAACGTCTATTATTCCATCCTGAACGGTGATTTTTACTTTATTCCATTCACCGGTTGGATTTTCACTCGATGGCTGTCTTTTTTGGATTACCGGGAATTTAGGACGTTCTGTTACACCTTCGGGAAGCGTGTACTCCTTCATGTCGGAACCGGCGAGCAATACAAAGTCGCCTGCCTTGCCTGCCGCCAATTGTACTTCAATGCCTGTAGGGAATGGATTCCCGGGATCCTCGATCAGAATAAAAATCCCGCTGTTGCCTGCTTCCCCGGCCCAGCGGTATTCCAGTTCCAGGGTGTAATTGGCGTACTTCTCTTTTGTGTACATATAACCCAGCGGCTCTCCCTTTATAGAGATCAGGCCATCTTTTACCGCATACACTTGATCACCGGGAACAGCGTTGTTCTCCACTACGAAGTTCCAGTTCGATAAATCTTTACCGTTGAAAATTTTTTCGTTGCCTTGCGTGCGGCAGGAAGCGAAAACAATAAACACGGCGAATACAAATAGATTTGTCTTTCTCATTTCGATATATAAATGGATGATGGATGTATCCTGACAAAGATAAGCATAATTGCTGAAAATAAGAAACAGTTTCTAAGAATGAGTTTTATTAATAAAGATTTTCGATGCGGAATATACTCCTAAAAAAGCAAAAAATGATTGTGAGATAGGCAATAAATGCATATTTTTGTTTAATTTTCAGTTGGCAAATCATTTAAAGGAGAAAATGAAAAAAGCGCACATTCTCTGGGCAGACGACGAGATTGATTTACTCAGGCCGTATATCCTTTTTTTGGAAGAGAAAGGGTATGGGGTTGATCCCGTGAACAGCGGCCGCGATGCCATTGAAAAGTGCCGGACATCGGCTTACGATATCATTTTTTTAGATGAGCACATGCCCGGATTGTCGGGCTTGGAAACGCTCTCCGAAATATATGCTTCTCATCCTGCCATTCCGGTAGTGATGATCACAAAAAGCGAGGATGAGGGTATCATGGAAAAGGCTATCGGTAAAAAAATCGCCGATTACCTGATCAAACCGGTCAATCCTCATCAGATCTTGATGGCCATTAAAAAAAATCTGGAGAGAAACGAAATAATCAGCGAAACAAACACCACTCATTATAGGGAAGAATTCAGCCGGTTGAGCAGCGATATTAACGATTGCCGGACGGCAGAAGATTGGACGGAATTGTATAAGAAGCTTGTTTTTTGGGAAATTGAATTCGCCCGGTCCCAACATCCGCTGCAGGAGTTGCTGACGATGCAAAAATCGGAAGCGAACGGTGAATTTGGCAAATTTGTAAAACAAAATTACGAGAGATGGTTGTCGGTAACCGAACCCCGGCCATTGTTGAGCCACGAAGTGTTTAAAAACCGGGTTTTCCCGGTACTGGATAGGGGAGAAAAGCTCTTTTTCATCTTGATCGATAATTTCCGGTTCGACCAATGGCAGGCCGTCAAAGACCTTGTTTCAGAGTTTTTCACCTATTCTGAAGATACCTGTTTCAGCATTTTACCCACGGCAACCCAATACGCGCGTAACGCTGTTTTTTCAGGATTAACCCCGTTGCAGATGACGAAAATGTTTCCCGGGTTGTGGGTGGGTGAAGATGAGGATGAGGGTAAAAATTTGTCGGAAGAACCGCTTATCCGCTCGCAACTGGAAAGGTGCAGGCGAAAGGAGAAATTTTCGTACAACAAGATAAACTCAAATGCCGAAGGTGAGAAGCTTTTGCAAAATTTCACGGAATTGGAGCACAACGACCTGAATGTAGTGGTTTTTAATTTTATCGATATGTTTTCGCATGCACGGACCGAATCGAAAATGATCCGCGAGCTGGCTCCCGATGAATCGGCTTACCGGTCGCTTACGCGCTCGTGGTTCCGGCATTCGCCTTTATTGGAACTGTTGAAAAAGATATCGGAAAAAAGCTACAGGGTGATCCTTACTGCCGACCACGGAACGATCCGTGTGCATCATCCGCAAAAAGTGATGGGCGAAAAAAGTACCAATACCAATTTGCGTTATAAAGTGGGAAGGAACCTGTCGTACGACCCCAAAAAGGTCTTCTGTGTTACTCAGCCCGAAAAAGTGGGTTTGCCTTCGCCAAACATCAGTACGAGGTACATTTTTGCTCTTGGGGATGATTTCTTTGTATATCCGAATAATTTCAACCACTATGTTTCGTATTACGAAAATACGTTTCAGCACGGCGGAATTTCAATGGAAGAGATGATTGTCCCGCTAGTGACGTTACAAGCTAAGTGAAGAAGAATATGCAGCTAATAATAAACGATATCTCCGGGATAAATAAGGCGGCCGGACAATTTATCGCCGAAATAGGGGACGAAAAAGTTTTTGCTTTCTATGGCGCGATGGGTGCCGGTAAAACCACGTTCATTAAAGCCGTTTGCGAAGAGTTGGGTGTGTTGGAAACTATTGCCAGCCCCACATTCGCTATTGTCAACGAATACAGGGACAGCAAAGGGAATTCCATTTATCATTTCGATTTTTATCGCATCAATAAACTGGAAGAAGTGTTCGATTTCGGTTACGAAGACTATTTCTACAGCGGAAACCTCTGTTTTATCGAATGGCCGGAATTGGTGGAGCCGCTCCTTCCCGATAACGTCGTAAAAGTTTACATCACCGAGGCCGATAACGGCAAGCGGACTCTAACGGTCAACCCAGTAAAAAGAATTACAATATAAATGAGAAAAATAATTATATCTGTTTGCATATTTTTATCCGCACTTTCGGTTTTTTCGCAAGTGAATACCGACAGAGTGATGATGATCGGGAAAAATGCCCTTTACTTCGAAGATTATGTGCTGGCGATACAGTACTTTAATCAGGTAATCGGTGCGAAGTCATATCTGGCTGACCCGTACTATTTTAGAGCAATGTCGAAATTTATGCTCGACGATTTTAAAGGTGCCGAAGAAGATGCGAATCTCTGTATTGAACGAAATCCTTACTATACGGCAGCTTATCAGCTTCGCGGTGCGGCCCGGCAGAATCAGGAAAAATATGAATTGGCGGCTGCCGATTATCAGCGGAGCCTGGAGTTTTTTCCCGAGGACAGGCTCACACTGGTAAATATGGCTATCGTGAATGTTGAATTGAAGCATTATGAGGTGGCGGAGAAGTTTTTCGAAGTGCTGCTGCGCCGTTTCCCCGATTATGTGCCTGGATATCTCACCCGCGGACAAATGTACCTGGAGCAAAAAGATACGCTGAAGGCTTTGGCTGATTACGATAAGGCCATCGAAATTGATCCATATACGGCACAATCTTTTTCTGCACGCGGAGTGCTGCAGTTTCAGCTGAAAGATTACAACAAGGCGCTTGCCGATCTGGATGAGGCCATCAGGCTTGACCCGTATTTTACCGGAAATTACATCAATCGGGGGTTGGTAAAATACAACCTGAACGACCTCCGGGGAGCGATGGCCGATTACGATAGAGTGATTGAAATGGATGGGAATAATCTGATTGCCCTGTTTAACCGTGGTTTGCTGCGTGCCCAGGTGGCTGATAACAACCGGGCAATCAAGGACTTTGATAAAGTGATCGAGATCGAGCCCGATAACATGATGGCTTACATAAACAGAGCGACGTTGCACGCTGAGATAGGAGACAATGTGAGCGCTATACAGGATTTGAACGTTGTGCTCAATGAGCATCCCGATTTTTTCACGGGATATTATATGCGTGCTGAGATGAAACGCCAGTTGAATGATTTGCGCGGGGCGGAACACGATTACCTGGCTGCACGCAACGAAGAGGCCAAGGCCAAAAAACAGGCCACAACCGATGCGGCGGATGGGAGAAAGCGGGCTTCAGAATCGAAAGATACACGCGAAGAGACGGATAAAGACATAGATAAATTCAACCTTTTGGTGGTTGCCGACAAGGAAGCGTCGCAGAAGAGCCAAAGCAAATACCAGCGCGAGTCGCGCGGCCGGGTGCAGGACCTGAATACGAAAGTAACGCTGGAGCCTAAATTTGTGTTGACCTATTACGACAAAGGGTTTGAAGTGAATCGTCCGGTCTATTTTTCCAAGTCGATGGAAAAAGCAAATCGTATGTTGAACCTGAACTGGAAACTTAAGGCTGTTAACAACGAAGCTCCACTGAACGAAATGCAGGTACAAACGCATTTCCGCTCCATTGATAATTTTTCGCGGTTGCTGGTGCAAAGGCCAAACGATGCCAAACTCTATTTCGGGCGGGGAATGGATTTTATGCTGGTTCAGGATTATGAAAACGCGCTGAAGGACATCAATAAGGCTATTGAGCTGCAGCCCGATTTTTTGCAGCCTTATTTTGTACGGGCGGTAATCATGTCGAAGCAATTAGAACTTGATCCCCTGCTTCCCCCCGAAGCGGTTACTCAAGAATCTCCGGTGGGCGTAAGTCCGGCCGACAGGCTGAAAGAGCTGCCGGGAATTGCCAGGGCGAAAATACCCGAAGTTTCAACGAAGTCGTTCAGGTACGATGCTATTTTAAAGGATTATGAAACGGTCTTGCGCCTTGATCCCGATTTTATTTTCGCATACTACAATATGGCTGAGATCTACAGCCTGGAAAAAGACTATCGTGCAGCGATAGACAGTTACAGCAAAGCGTTGAAGATTGAGCCGCAGTTTGCCGAAGCCTATTTCAACCGCGGATTGTCGCGGTTATCGATTGGCGAGACTGCCCTCGGATTAGACGACCTCCGCAAAGCCGGCGAGTTGGGTATCGTGGAGTCTTACAGTATCATTAAGCGAATGCAATAAATTCCGGTTTCGCTTTCTGTCCCGATTTCAACGTCATCAAAACATAAACGTCTTCTGCTGTTATTTTTTCCCGTTCTGTTTTCCAGACACGGCATAATCGGAGACTTTCACCTTAGATGTATTATCGACCGTGGCCCGGATGGTGGCAGACAACAACCGATTGTTAATAAAATAGGTAAATCATCTAACCGTAACCGCATCGCTTGTTGAGAGCTCCGTCTTTATCTCCTTTTCCGGATCCCATCCGTTTTCGAAGCGATTGTTTTCGATAAGGATGTTGTCAACTCGTTCAAAGAAAAACGGGTATTTATTCCAGTGGAACGGTTCAAACTCGGTATTGCAGGTAACGGTGTTGTTACGGAAAATCAGTCCGTTGGTTGACTTGGCGTAAACGAGAGGGCGGTCGAATGTTTCAAACGTATTGTCTTCGATGACGATACCCGAATGGAAAAACTGCTGTTGTTCCTTGAGGTTGGGTATCTCGGGGTAGATGGAGATAATGGCATTTGTAAACTGGTAGGTTGCCGTAAGTGCGTTGATAAACCTGTTGTTTCTTATGATCACCTCTTTGCAAGCACCGGTCTCGTACCAGCCGTTACAGTCGCCGCAAAGCAGGATAGCCGTTCCGTGGGTATGATCGAAGAGGTTGTTTTCGCAAACCACACGCCTGGGCGTGCTGAACAGCGCACCGCGTGCACGGTTGTTGCGAATAATGTTGTTGGAGAAAATCACTTCGGGAGTTTGTGTCAGGTTTTCGATCCCGAATTTTCCGGTTTCGGAAATTTCCTGTGGAAGTGCGTCGGCAAATGTTATTTCAAACTCTTTTGCACCAAATTCGGTAGGTTTGTCGATAGCTTTAATTGATGCAATGGTGTTGACGTGATTGCCTGCCAATTCCATCTTCTCCGATTCCACAAACTGTATGCTGTCGCCCGTTTCTCCCCATTTGAAACCCCACGATTGCGGATGCATGTAGCGGGCTTGCAGTGTATTGTCGTTTACGCGGCGGGTGATGCGCAGGTAAGTTCCGTGTATGTTTATGGCGTCATCGGCCATCCCTTCATAAAGTCCGTTTTTTGAGATAATCACACCTTTGCACGCCGAAAAATGCGTCGCGTCGGCCTGGGTAGTGAAAAAACGGGGGTCCTCTGCACCTTTCAGGCAAACCGAGAACCCGTCTAATGTAATGTTTTCACTCATCTGTGCCAGCATGCCCATCCCTTCGGCGTAATGTACTTTTACGTTTTCTAAAACAGTATTGGTACATTCGCTTATGAAAATACCGGGTGTGGGGCGATACCACGAACGCAATACATAACGTTCATCCGGGGATGTTTTTTTCACCTCGTTCCACCCCTTGATGCGTAAAACATTGGGTGACACTTCCGTAACCGATTGCGGATTAAAACCCACGTCACTGCGCATGTACGTTAGACGTTTGTCGGACCGGAATGCCATGGAGCCTCGCGGGATAACCTCATATCCTTCTCCCAAAAGGACCAGCTGTTCGTTATCGATGCGGTAGTTCCCCTGAGGGTAAATTTCGGCAAGCAGTTCATTGTTACCGACATTCACCTCCAGGATGTTGAGCTGGCGTAAGGCCGGAAGTTCAAAGTCGATGGAGAAGTTCTTCAGTGTGATGTTTCGGCCTTTCAGGATAGCGAAAGGGATCATACGTCCGTGGAAAATAAACTCCGAACCTTGCCCGTCAATGGTTACGTTTTGCAGGCCTTCAAGCGCGAAGCCCACCTTTTTGGGGTTGTCCTGATCGTGATTCGAGATGTAATATTCACGCACAAAAGCGCTGTCGGGATAAAAATCGTACCGCCCTTTCGGAATAGTAATGATAATGGGCGCGGTCCCTTTTCGCGATTGCAGCTGCCCGACCAGCTTGACTGCCGCAACCGAAGCGTCTTCTTTTGTACCGGGTTTCACGTTCAACGTGAAACCCGGTTTTGTTGAGACACACCCTGTGCAGAGCATCAGGATGGCAAAGAGTAAGCAGATATAAGTATTATTTGCCAACAAACGCATGCCTGAATCCCTTTATATCGTTCCAGTGCCCGCGGGTGAAGTCGGGAATTGCTACCGGAGCGGAGTTGTTTTCGAGCGAAAGGGCTGTCAGCGGCCCCATACAGCACCATTCTGCCAGGTCATATACATCCATATCGAGTGGAAGCCCGTTTCTCAAGCAGTAAATCAGGCGATAATCCATGATAAAGTCCATCCCGCCGTGTCCGCCCACTTTTTTCGCGGTCTCTTCGAGTTCGATTTGGATCGGATGTTTGTATTTGTCCATCAGTGCTTTTTTCACTTCATCCGACACATACTCGTGTGCAGACAAATTTTCGTGACTGGGAACGCTTCCAGTTTCAACGGCATCAGCTTTCAGGGCATAGCCTTCATTCGGATATTTGTTCGCAAATCCTTTTGTCCCTTGCACCTGGTACATACGGCTGTAAGGACGGGGAGAAGCAACATCGTGTTGGATGTGGAGCGTTTTTCCGTTTTCGGTACGGATCATTGTCATGGTGTGCTGTCCGTTTTGGAAGTCGGTCACCTCTTCACCGCGCTTTTCCTTCAGGAAAGCCGGGATGCTGACCGGTTTGCTATCCATGGCAACCAGGTAGTTCATTTTGTCGCCCCGATGGATATCCAGAACCTGGCAGGCAGGCCCCATCCCATGGGTAGCATAAACATCTCCCCGGTGTGTTTTGTTGTATTCCATGCGCCAGTCGCCTTCGTAAGACTCCCAGAAATCTTCCAGTTGGTGGATGTAAGCGCCTTCGGCGTAGAGGATATCTCCAAAAACACCTTGTTGAGCCATGTTGAGCGTGGTGAGTTCAAAGAAATCATAGACGCAGTTCTCCAATTGCATGCAGTGTTTTTGAGTACGTTCTGCTGTGTTGACAACATCCCATATCTCTTCTAACGTCATGGCGGCCGGTACTTCACAAGCTACATGCTTCCCCTGCTCCATTGCGTAGATCATCATTTGAGCATGGTGTTTCCAGTCTGTCGCGATATAAACCAGGTCGATGTCGTCTCTCTGACAAAGTTCTTTCCAGGCCTCTTCGCTTCCACTATATGCTGCAGCGCGGGGCAGCCCTGCTTTGTCGAGAATTTGTTGAGATTTTTCAACTCTGTCGGCATGTAAATCACAAAGGGCAACGATTTTCGTTTCCGGAATGTGAGTGAATCGTTCTACGGCGCCCGGCCCGCGCATTCCCAGTCCGATGAATCCTACGCGAACCGTGTCGATTTTTGGCGTTGTCAATCCCAAAACATGCTTTTGTCCGGCAGGACGGGCAGGCACTACGGTCTCGAGGGGTTGAAAAGTTCCAGTCGTTTTTTCTTTTGCAGGGCCTGTGTTACAAGATGCTAAAAGAGCGGCTGTAATAATGGATAAAAAGAACAGTTTTTTCATTACTTTGAATGTTTTAATTAATTCAGGATAAATATACAAAAGTAGTGTATATCTGCCACTTTTTAATAATTTTTTACTATGCTTTGTAACATACTCAACTTTCACATATCTTCCGATTGATGGGCGTTGATGCAGAACCGGTCTTAACCCACAATTCTCCTTCTGTTTGTTCTTGCGCCGTAAACGCAGATCACAGCGAAACAAATGAAAGGCAAAATAAACGATACGTTCACGGCAGGCAGCCCCGCTACGGTTCCCAAATCGATAATAGAGCCTTGCAGGGGAGGCATCAAAGCGCCGCCACCATCGGATTGGTGATGTCATTGGCAAATCCCCACAGCGCGAACAGGCTGGTGATAAGGACAAAGGGAACGATGTACTTCTTCTCAATAACCGCCGGCTTGGTATTTAACCTGTTGGTCTTCATCGGTACATTATTGGTTGTGAGATGTCATTTGTAAACCGGACCGAAGTTTGCACAGGCACGATAATCGGCGCCTTCTTTATCCATTCCCAATGCATTCCATGCTGCAGGGCGGAATATTTCATCTTCTTCCACATTGTGCATACACACCGGGATGCGAAGGATGGATGCCAGTGTTATCAAGTCCTGTCCGATGTGCCCGTAGCTGATGGCGCCATGGTTGGCTCCCCAGTTATTCATTACTGAATAGACATCTTTGAAAGCCGGCTTATCGGTTAATCTTGGAACAAACCAGGTGGTGGGCCAAGTACGGTCGGTGCGCTCGTTAAGCGTTTTGTGGATTTCAGGATCGAGCTCCACAGTCCACCCTTCGGCCAATTGAAGAACCGGACCAACGCCTTTTACCAGGTTTATCCGGGACATGGTGACGGGCATCCCGCCTTCCGAAAGGAAATGGGAAGAGAAGCCGCCTCCGCGGAAATAATCGCGGTTTGCCGGACACCACCTGGTGGCCGCTAAGCATTCCTCCACCTCTTTTTCGCTAATCTCCCAGAACGGCTTCATGGCCGGTTTGCCGTCTTTCCGCTGTTTTCCGGTCGCATCGAGCGTGGTAGCACCGGAATTGATCAGGTGGATAATCCCGTTTTTCGCTTTTCCGGTCAGCTCTTTTCCCGTAACACGTTTCACCGCCGTGGGGCTCCAGTAGGTACGTACGTCGGAGAAAATTTGGGAAGTGTTGGTCAGGAGATGTCCAAACAGCATGGCTATACCGTTGCAGGCATCGTTTTCAGTGGCAAGTACAAAAGCTTCGCGAACCCCGTTCCAGTCAAACGATGAGCAGAGCAGGGCTTCTGAAAAGTCACCGTTCGGTTTATAGTCGGTCCACTGACGTTGTCCCTGAAAACCGGCGGCAATGGCATTGTGCCCGATGGCTTCCTCTTTGAATCCCAATTCTTTAAGCTTGTGATTGCCGGTCATCAAGTCGCGGATGATGAGGGTCATCTTCACTACAAACTCCCAGTCGGCATCCTTTTCGGCACGGGTTTTTGCTTTTTCAGGACGGTTGAGGTCTGCCGCTTCATTGGGCATACAATACTTTTTGGTCCATTCCATCGCTTTGGCAAACTCTTCCCGATCGTAAATTCTCTCTTCCATACGGCGAAGGATCTCTATAGATTCTACCTGTTCGTTTCGCATTCCCAAGTAATCCTGAAAGAAATCGGGATCGACAATCGATCCGGCAATTCCCATGGAAACGCTTCCTATCGAAAGATAGGATTTACCGCGCATGGTGGCTGCCGCTTGGGCGCTACGGGCAAAACGCAGCAGTTTTTCCGCCACGTCATCGGGGATGGAGTTGTCGTCCAAATCTTGTACATCGTGTCCGTAAATACCAAATGCGGGCAGCCCTTTTTGCGCATGAGCCGCTAAAACTGCTGCTAAATAGACGGCGCCCGGGCGCTCGGTCCCGTTGAAGCCCCATACTGCCTTAGGATAATAGGGATTCATGTCCATGGTTTCGGAGCCATAGCACCAGCACGATGTGACGGTTATGGTTGATCCCACGCCTTCGCGCTCAAATTTAGCGGCACAGGCTGCGCTTTCGCCCACGCGGCCAATAGTTGTGTCGGCGATCACGCATACAACAGGGCTTCCATCGCCGTTTTTTAAGTTTGAGCTTATAAGACCGGCAACTGCTTTTGCCAGGTTCATTGTTTTTTCTTCGAGGCTTTCTCTGACGCCTCCCTGCCGGCCGTCGATGGCGGGACGGATGCCGATTTTCGGATAAGTTTTCATAGACTTGTGCCTGTTTAATGATTAAATAAATTTTTATAGCTTGTCGATCTGAGTTATGAACAGTGCTGATGCCGCACTAAAAAATTTAATAGGAATCCCTTTTGATGATTTTTGTCGGAAGATAGCGGGTTATCTGCCTGCCGTTTATCACAAAGTCGGCGGCTAAATTGCCCATCTCTTCCCAATCGATACTGATGGCCGCAATTCCGTTCTCTATCACTTCGTAAAAAGGGTTATTATTGTAGCCGATAATTCCAAATTGCTTACCAACTTTAAGATTGTCTGTTTTACTTCTTTTAATAACCTCTACCACATCGGTTTGCTTGATGATAATGTATAACGTGCCTTCCACCACAGGCGTTTTGGGTGTGAAGGAATCGATAATTTCAAATTCGAAATGATTATCAAAGCAGAACTTAATAAAATACTCTTTGCTGCTTTGCGGATGTTTGTGCCTCTTATCGAATAAGAAAACTATTTTTTTATATTTTCTGAAATCTTCTTTTGCCTGATCCAAGGCGTCATAAAATCCCCGGTCAAAATCCTGACAAACATACGACAACCCTCTTTTATCGAAATTGCCGAAATCGAGCAGCAACAATTTATCGGGATTGATTTTTGATAATGACCCGGCAAGCATTTCGTTGCTGTAATTCATGATCAGGTATTTATTGTACATTCCGTATGATTCCTGAACAATGTTATTGAACAGGTTTTCGTTGTATTGATGAAACCAAAGATCAATTTTATAGCTTGTAGGCAATTTAGAAATTAATGTGTTGTATAGCACGTCTTTGAATGGCGTATATTCATCGAGGATGAGCAGCACATTTTTCATCTGGTAGCTCACATGATAGTTTTTTCCGTGAATGGATTCTATTAAACCCCGTGCTTTCAGTTCATTAAAAGCCTTGAAAACGGTGTCGCGAGATATGTTGTGTCGCGCACTTAACGTGTTGATTGATGGCAATTTATCCCCTGGCATCAGCTCACTTATCGATATGCTTCGCTGAATGTAATCTGCTAACTGTTTGACTTTAGTGTTTTTGTTATTAAACTCTAACTCCATAATAAACCAGTGTGCTGTTCTGTTCTGATTACAAAGTTATTTTTTATTTATCGATTTTAAGGCTAAAATAATATGTTATACAACATAATCGAATTTTCACATGTTTTCGGCAATCGCAAGAATTAGCGGCATATATTTCGTTGAATTAAATAAAAAACCGGCAAGGCTCTTCACAGAGTCTTACCGGCCATGGAAAATCAAAAAGTCATATAAGAAATAGAACTAATTAAGTTATGGTTATTTAATAGTATTCGTTCGAAGCGACTACCGGAATAGGCGTTTCTGCGATTATGTTTCTTAATGCGGCCTGGTTGTACCTGTAAACCACACGATACGTTTTTTCTTCGTTTCCCTCTTTCGCTTTTATCGCTAATTTCACGGAATCGACATCCGGCCTTTGGAGCGGTTTCAAATCGAAACAGACAAATCCTTCGTAAAATCTCGTACTTGAGCTGCCGTAAGCGTTATGCCGGAATTCCAGATCAATGGTGTTGGGTGTTGCATCCGGATACGATGGATTGATTACCAGATTGATGGCGTGTGGCCTGGTACCTCCGTAATTGAACATGAAATCGATATTCAAATAATCGTTCCCCACCCATGCTTCGTTTATTTTTACCGGGTTATTTCCGATGCTGTCGGTATTTTGGGGCGTTTGCCCTATGATCTTTTTGGTAAGGATATTCCAGATATCGTTTATCTTTACGTAATGATCGTATCCGCTTTGTTCACCCGACAACGTGGTGTAATTCACAAATACCCGCTGATTGCCGGCCGGAGAGTATCGAACATCGGATGCCGCCGGCCAAAGCCGTTTGCCGTTGTCGAGCAACAACGTGTATCTGTTTTCCCCTAAAGGAATAACGGTAGCAATGTCGATATGGAATTCGCCCAGCGAATGCTCGTCTTTCTTATTGCAGGAAACGGCAACGAGTAAGACAATTGCAAGAACAAATCTCCAAACAGCAGGCTTCATATGTTTTTTACTTCTATAACTATAAGATGCAAAAACAGAAAAAACGCTGCATGAAAATCACGGAAATTTTAAACTTTAACTTTATTTAACTGTCGGATACAGCTTTTCGATAAGATCGGCACGGTTAAGTCTTTTCAATTCCGCAATTAATCTCTTTTTATTGTTCTTGTCGTACCAGAAGAAAAATTGCCGCTGGCTCTCTTTTTGTGACGGGTTTTTTGCGGTATAAACCTTTTCGAGTGAGTATGGATGGTAGCCGGTGTAATAAATTTCGGTAGCCAGTGTCATGGGTGATGGGGTGAAATCCTGAACCTGCTCCAATTTAAAATTCAGGTTTTTGGTAATGGCAGCAAGCTCCGCCATATCTTCTTCGGTACAGCCCGGGTGCGAGGAGATGAAATAGGGTATTAATTGCTGATTAAGGTTATTTTTTTTGTTTTCTGCGTCGAATATATTTTTGAATTGATAAAATTGGCCGAACGACGGCTTGCGCATCACATCAAGCGTACGATTCGACGTGTGCTCCGGGGCCACTTTGAGCCTTCCAGAAACGTGGTTGGCAATAAGCTCTTTTGTGTATTCTCCGGCGGCTTTATTGACGGTTTCGTCTTTCCCGCGGTGCAATAGCATGTCGTAACGAACGCCGCTTCCGATAAACGATTTTTTCACTTTTGGCAGATTATCTACCGAACGGTAAATATCGAGCAGGGGCGCGTGATTGGTATTGAGGTTTGGACAAATCCCGGGATAAATACACGACGGGCGTTTGCACTTCTCACAAACCGACAGGTCTCTGCCCTGCATCTTGTACATATTGGCCGACGGGCCGCCCAGATCGCTGATGTATCCTTTAAAATCGGGCATCAAGGTAATTTTCTTTACTTCTTCGAGGATCGATTTTTTCGACCGTGAAGCGATAAATTTCCCCTGATGTGCCGAAATGGTGCAAAATGCACACCCTCCAAAACAACCCCGGTGCAGGTTCACTGAGAACTTGATCATTTCGTAAGCCGCAATCTGTTTGTTCTTATACTTGGGATGGGGCAGGCGGGTATAAGGCAGATCGAAAGAGGCATCAATTTCCTCCTCGGTCATCGGCGGGAAAGGCGGATTCACGACCAATGTTTTATTGTCCACATCTTGCAAAATACGCGACGCGTGCAACAAGTTGGATTGCTCTTCCACAACACGGAAGTTTTTTGCCTGTTTTAGTTTGTCTTCCAGACACTCTTCATGAGAGAACAACCTCACTTCGTCTTTAAATAAATTTTCGGGGACATTGTCTTTCCTTGTGAGAAAAGCAGTCTGCGGCATATCCCAGATTTCGGCGGCGGCTTTCCCGTTTTGCATTTCCCGGACGATCTGTGTAATCGGCAGTTCGCCCATTCCATAAACAAGTAAATCGGCCTTGGTATCGGTCAGGATAGTCTTATGCAGTGAGTCGCTCCAGTAATCGTAGTGAGAAACCCGGCGAAGCGAAGCTTCCACACCGCCGATGATAAGCGGAATATCGGGATAGAGCTCTTTCAAAATGTTGGAATAGACAGTCAAAGCCCGGTCGGGACGCATATCCGTTCTCCCTTCGGGCGTGTAGGCGTCGTTGGAACGTAAACGTTTATTGGCGGTGTAGTGGTTGATCATCGAGTCCATCACACCGGCGGTTATGGCAAAAAACATCCGTGGAACCCCAAATTTCTTAAAATCACGTAAGTCGTCTCTCCAATTTGGCTGAGGAACAACGGCAACCTGTAATCCCAACCTTTCCAATATTCGCCCGATCACTGCTGTCCCGAACGAAGGATGATCGATATACGCATCTCCCGAAAACAGGACCACATCCACCCGGTCCCATCCGCGGAGCTCCATCTCTTTTTTGGTGGTGGGGAGAAAGTGGGTAAGATTGTATTTTGAATCCATTTTTTTTCGGTGGGTAAGAGGCGGGTTAAAGGTGTTTATGCTTCTTGGGTTTATCTTCCTCTGTCATTTTCTCGCTCAGCATAATCGCCCGTTCCACCGCCAGGTGGATATTTGAACAAATATTTTCTTCTCCGATAATGCCCGGAATCTTGGAGCTTTCGATGCTTGCCCTGACGCGATCATTTACTCCCGAAAGAATGATCTGGATTTTTTCCCTCTTGGAGTTTTTGCATAGGTTTTGGAGGTTGTTCAACCCTGTGGCATCGATAAACGGCACTTTGCGCATCCTGATGATCCGAATGTGCGCCCTTTCGCCGATTCCGCGCATAATGTCATCAAACTTGTTGGCTACGCCAAAGAAAAATGGCCCGTCAATTTCATACACTTCAACACCCTTAGGCAAGTGTAGCACTTCGTCCTGTAACTTCCCGGAGTGTGACTCAATATCTTTCGAAATATCTATCTTCCCGGTGGTTACCGACACTTGTGTGCTTTCGTTCATCCGTTTCAGGAACAAGAAGATGGCGAGCAACAATCCTACTTCAATGGCGATGGTGAGGTCGAAGACAACCGTCAGTGTAAAGGTGGTAAGCAGGACAGCCAGGGTGGATTTCGACTGCTTAGCCAATGAACGGAACGTGCGCCATTCGCTCATGTTGTATGCCACCACAACAAGAACCCCCGCAAGGCAAGCCATCGGGATATGTTTGGTGAGATCACCTAAAAACAACAGAATCAATAAGAGAACCGCTGCATGGATAATTCCTGCCACCGGCGAACGCCCGCCGTTGTTGATGTTGGTCATTGTCCGGGCAATGGCGCCTGTAGCCGGGATCCCGCCGAAGAACGGAGTTACGATATTGGCCACTCCCTGCGCAACCAGTTCCATGTTTGAGTTGTGCTGTTTACCAATCACTCCGTCGGCGACGGTTGCAGATAACAATGACTCAATAGCGCCCAGCATGGCAATGGTAAATGCCGAAGGAAACAAAATACGAACACTTTCGAGGCTGAACCCGATGGGCATGGCCTGGGGCAGCTGACTGTTGATCTGAAATCTATCGCCGATCGTTTCAACCCCGGTAATTCCAAAATAGTTTCTCATCACAAGAACAACAACAGTCATCAAAATAATTGAGACAAGTGATCCGGGAATTTTCTTGGAGATCTTGGGCGTCAGAAAGATTATAACCACGCTTACCACGCCAATTCCTGTTGCCCACCAATTTATGGTGTCTATATGTTGAAAATAGGCTCCCCATTTGGCAAAGAAATCGGAAGGGGCCTTATCGAAGCTTAACCCAAACAGATCTTTTATCTGCGTGGAGAAGATTGTAAGCGCAATCCCGCTTGTGAAGCCAACCACAATGGGGTAGGGGATGAACTTGATGACGGTGCCCAACTTCAGGAAACCCATCAAAACCAGCATGATCCCCGCAAGAACAGTGGCAATAGCCAGCCCGGTTACGCCAAATTGTTCCACAATTCCGTAAACAATAACGATAAATGCCCCCGTTGGCCCGCCAATTTGTACATGGCTACCGCCTAAGAACGAGATGATAAATCCGGCAATAATAGCAGTGACAATTCCTTTTTCGGGCGTAACGCCGGAGGAGATACCGAAAGCAATGGCCAGCGGCAATGCCACGATGCCGACGATAAGCCCGGACATGGCGTCGGCGGCGAATTTCTCTTTGTTATAGTTTTTAAGAGAAGCGAAAAGTACAGGTTGAAAATCCTTAAATATGTTTTTTTGCATTGTGTCCTTTCAATAATCGGCTGCAAAATTAACAATTAAAAGGATAAGAATGAAATTTGTACGTGTTAAAGTTAGAAAGCACCCTGCTCCACAAGCACGCAGGCACGCTCTGTTAAACGATCTTCGGCGTAAGGGTTGTATCTCTTTTTAAGACTGTTGCCGAACATGCTTGCAAACGCATTGTAAAAAAAAGCCTTGGCGCTCCCCATATAGGCGTCGATGATGTGGTACGACGACGAGTTGGTTTCCCTGTCAACCAGCTTCATCAACAGTTGTCCTTGTGAACGGGTAAGTTTTTTCATTTTAGGCGTATAGGCATCCATCAGATACTTTTCCATCTGGTTCAGGTGTCTCTGCCTTGCCTTATCGTCAGGCAGCGTCTCCATGTATTCGTAAGTTTCGGTAATGATGACTGCGATCTCTTTTGCGTAAGGAAGGGTTTTCTTTACGTCTCGGATCAATTTTGTATATTGTGTCTGGTCCCTGTTGCTGGCGAAGCGGAGAGGGGAATATTTGATGAAATCGTGCAGGCTCATACAGGCAACCGTGTCACCGTCAATGATCACTGCGGGATAAACGTTTGGCAACAGGTAAATAGTAGTTCTTTGCTTTGCCGGCGTAGAGTTGTCGGCAATCAGGTCCTGAGCCTCTGCGTGGCATACAAAAGTTACGGTCAGGAGCAGCCATATTTGAACAAATCTTCTCATGAATCGGAGGCAAAATTAATACTATTGTTTTATTCAAATGCTTAAAATCGCGTTAAGTGTAGTTAATTAACAATCGTATTTATAGATTGTTAAGAAAATAATGCGGTGAACCCCCCCTGAAATCGGCCTCCATAAGCAAAAAGTTGGGCTCTTATTGCCCGATATCATTCAATTTGGAGTACCTTTGAAGAACTAAAAATCAGAAGTTATGACTTACTATCATTTGGGAGAGTTAATTCATATCCAGGCACGGAAATATAAGAACAGAACGGCGTTAAAGTACTTATTGTCAAATGATAAGTGGGTGAGTATGTCGTGGGAGGAATTTTCGGAAAAAATTATAAAGACCGCCCAGGCAATGGCAGAGATGCAGATCGAACCCGGAGATAATATCGGGATTTATTCTCAGAATATGGCAAAGTACCTTATCACGGATTTTGCCGCCTATGCCAATCGCGCGGTTATGGCGCCCATGTATGCCACTTCGTCGCCTTCACAGGTAGAATATATCGTGAACGATGCAGGGATAAAAGTGATTTTTGTGGGCGAACAATTCCAGTACAATAACGCTTATAAAGTTCAGCAGGAAAGCCCGATCCTGAAAAAGATCATCGTTTTCGACAGGAATGTGGTGTTAAAGCCCGAAGATAAGAGTTCAATATATTTCGATGATTTTATTACCACAGGCGACAATTCCGAATCTTTAGCGCTCGTCAATGCCCGGTTGCACCAACTTAAAGGTTCTGACCTGGCAACAATCATCTATACGTCGGGAACTACAGGAGAACCCAAAGGAGTTATGCTCACACACGATAATTATATGGAGGCATTCAAGATTCATGAAACACGTCTGACCCGATGTTCGGATAAAGATTTGTCGATGTGCTTTTTGCCCCTGACGCATATCTTCGAAAAAGCGTGGACATATTACTGTTTGTGCAAAGGAATAACTATCGCCGTGAACAGGGACCCGACCAAGATCCAACAAACCATCAAGCAAATACGCCCGACATTGATGAGCAACGTTCCCCGATTTTGGGAGAAGGTGTATGACGGCATCCAACAGGAGATCGAAACGGCAAGCAGGACCTTGAAATGGCTGTTTGAAGATAGTGTCAGGACGGGAAGAAAATACAACCTCATGTATAAAAATCAAGGGAAAAGGGCGCCGGCCAGCATTGCTGTAAAATTCTTCCTCTATAAACTCACCATATTCCATTTGATCAAAAAAGTGATCGGTATCGATAGAGGAAACTTTTTTCCCGTGGCGGGGGCCCCGTTATCGGACAAGATCAATGAGTTTATGCAATCCATCGATGTGCGTCTGGTTTACGGATACGGGCTTTCCGAGACCACTGCGACGGTTAGCTGCTTTCCCGAAAAAGGTTTTACGATAGGGACCGTTGGAAAGATCATGCCCGAGCTGGAAGTGAAAATCGGCGAGAACAATGAGATTTTAGTGAAAGGCAAAACTGTGATGAAAGGGTATTACAACAAACCTGCCGAAACGGCAGCCGCATTTACGGCAGACGGATTTTTCAGAACAGGCGACGCCGGAAAACTGACCGAAAACAACGAAATTATCCTGACCGAAAGAATAAAAGACCTGTATAAAACATCAAACGGGAAATATATCGCTCCGCAAATGATTGAAACAAGGATGACCGAGGATAAATTTATCGAGCAGATTGCCGTGATTGGCGACAAACGAAAATTTGTAAGCGCGTTAATTGTCCCGAATTTCGAATATTTAAGACTATATGCCCAAGAGCATGGGATCTCGTACGGGTCAGTTGAAGAGCTGGCGGGAAACAAAGTAATCCACGACTATATGTTTGGCAGGATCGAACTCTTGCAAGCTCAGTTCACATCGTACGAGAAAATTAAAAAAATAACGCTGCTGCCGCATCCTTTCACGATGGAATCGGGCGAACTTACCAATACGTTAAAGTTGAGAAGAAAAATTATTCTTCAACGATATGCCGACGAGATTGACAAAATGTACAAGGAGTAGAGAACTTTTTTGCTATCTTTGCACCGTTTTTCAAAGGTTAAAAAATGGAATATAATTTCGGAGAAATAGAAAAACGGTGGCAGCGGTACTGGGCTGACCACCAGATATACAAAGTAACAGAAGATAGATCCAAACCCAAGTTTTACGTGCTGGACATGTTTCCCTATCCTTCGGGAGCCGGCCTGCACGTGGGACATCCGCTCGGATACATCGCTTCCGATATTTATTCGAGATACAAACGCCTGCGGGGATTCAACGTGCTTCACCCTATGGGCTATGATGCTTATGGACTTCCTGCGGAACAATATGCTGTTCAAACCGGCCAACATCCGGCAGTTACCACCAAAAACAATATTGCCCGCTATCGCGAGCAATTGGATAAAATCGGTTTCTCTTACGATTGGAGCCGCGAGGTGCAAACTTGTGATCCGGAATATTATAAATGGACACAATGGGCATTTGTGAAAATGTTCAAATCCTATTATTGCAACCAGGCGCGGCAAGCACGGCCGATAGATGAACTGATCGGGCTTTTCTCGCAACAGGGCACGACCGGATTGGACCTGGCTTGTACTGAGCCGATGAGTTTCTCTGCCGATGAGTGGAACGCTAAAACCGGAAAAGAGCAGCAAGAGATCCTGATGAATTACCGTATCGCCTACCTGGGTGATACAATGGTAAACTGGTGCCCGCAATTGGGGACGGTTCTGGCCAACGACGAGGTGAGCGAAGGGCTTTCCATCCGCGGCGGATATCCTGTTGAGCAGAAGAAAATGCGTCAATGGTGCCTGCGCGTATCGGCTTATGCGCAACGTTTACTGGATGGGCTCGATGACGTGGATTGGACAGAATCGTTGAAAGAAACACAGCGGAATTGGATCGGGCGCTCGGTGGGTGCTGAAATGAAATTTAAAACCTCCGGCGGACTCTCTTTCGATATTTTTACAACAAGAGCCGACACCATTTTCGGTGTAACCTTTATGGTCCTTGCCCCGGAAAGCGAATTGGTTGAACAGCTCACAACCGCCGGACAGCGGCAGGCGGTAGATGAATATATACTGAAAACAAAAAAACGTACGGAGCGGGAACGCATTGCCGACAAATCGGTAAGCGGGGTCTTTTCCGGGTCTTATGCGTTGCATCCGTTTACCGGGGAGCCGTTACCGGTCTGGATTTCGGATTATGTGCTGGCGGGATACGGAACAGGTGCTATCATGGCAGTGCCCGGACATGACAGCCGCGACTACGCTTTCGCCAAACATTTTAACTTACCCATAATCCCTTTGATCGAAGGCTGCGACATATCGGAAGAAAGTTTCGATGCCAAAGAAGGTATCATGATGAATTCCGATTTTTTAAACGGGCTCTCTGTAAAAGAGGCTATTGCTAAAGCCGTGGATGAGGTGGAGAAACGCAAACTCGGATATCGGAAGGTGAACTTCCGGCTGAGGGATGCCATTTTCTCGCGCCAGCGCTATTGGGGCGAGCCGTTCCCCGTTTATTATAAAGAGGGGATGCCCTACACGCTCGATGAGGATGAACTTCCGCTCGAACTTCCCGAAGTGGATAAATACCTGCCTACGGAGTCGGGCGAACCGCCGCTTGGCCGTGCCAGGAATTGGCAGACAAAAGAGGGGTATCCGTTGGAATTAAGCACGATGCCCGGTTTTGCCGGCTCATCGGCTTATTATCTGCGGTATATGGATCCGCGGAACGATCGGGCGCTGGTGTCGGAAGAGGCCAACGAATATTGGCGCAATGTGGATCTGTACATCGGTGGAACGGAACATGCGACCGGACACTTGATTTACAGTCGGTTCTGGAATAAATTTCTTTTCGATCTGGGTGTTTCGTGCGAACAGGAGCCGTTCAGGAAACTCGTTAACCAGGGCATGATCCAGGGACGAAGCAATTTTGTGTACCGGATCAAAGAAACCAATACGTTTGTTTCGCTGAACCTTAAAGGACAATACGATGTTACACCCATTCACGTGGATGTAAACATTGTTCATAACGATATTTTGGACATTGAAGCTTTTCGTAACTGGAATCCCGAGTACAAGAACGCTCAATTCATTTTGGAGGAGGGGAAGTATATTTGCGGATGGGCCGTTGAAAAAATGTCGAAATCGATGTACAACGTAGTGAATCCCGATGTAATTGTGGAAAACTACGGTGCCGATACGCTCCGGTTGTACGAAATGTTCCTGGGGCCTTTGGAGCTTTCCAAACCGTGGGATACCAACGGAATAGATGGTGTGCATCGTTTCTTGCGCAGGCTTTGGAACTTGTTCCAATCCAACGGGGAGTTTTGTGTTTCGGATGAGGAGCCAACAAAAGAGGAATTGAAAGCGTTGCACAAACTGATTAAAAAAGTAGCGTTCGATATTGAAAATTTCTCGTTCAACACATCCGTGTCGGCATTTATGATTTGTGTAAACGAATTGTCGCAATTGAAATGCAACAAGAAGAC
>MKTD01000074.1 GCA_001898165.1 Bacteroidia bacterium 43-41 | reverse complement strand
CGATTGTTGCTAATTATGTTGTACGGCTGTTGCTAAATTTGCTGCACGCCCATTGCCATTTTTGCTGTATTTCTGAATGCTGGTTACAATTAGAATATAATAATATTGATTTCGTTGCAAGTTTATATGGGCAGATGGGTGCATTAAGAAGTTTTGATCAGGTAGGTTTTGCTATTACCCGAGGTGGAGAACAAACTTCTGCATGGATGTATAGACAAAGATGGACTGGTCCAGGAACTAGTAATTATGTACCTCGAGTTGTGGCAGGTGATCCAAATGATAATTATCGTCGTTCCAGTTTTTGGCTACGTAAATCTGATTTCTTACGACTTCAGAATATACAAGTTGGTTACAATTTCAACAAAATTCTAAGAGCTAACAATATTAATGTAATAAAAAAGCTAAGATTCTATATTGCAGCACAAAATTTATTCGTTATCAATTCTTATCCAGGTTGGGATCCTGAACAAAACATAAACGGAGGATTCCCTATTCCACGTTCACTTTATGCAGGTATTAACTTAGAATTTTAAAAATAAAAAATATGAAAAAAATATATTTACTTCTGTTTATATTGATTTTTGTCGCATGTAGCGATCAATTAGATAAAGATCCATATGGCGTAGTTTCAACTTCGAACTTCTATAAAACTGCACAAGATGCAGAAATGGCTGTCACATCTGCTTATAAATCATTTCAACTATTAGATGGACAAAATGGTTGGAATACAAGAGCAGGATATACACCTATGGGTGATATAACAGCACCTGATGCGCAAGCACATCCTGACATTGTTAGTTACTACCAAATACAACAATCAATCGTTCTTCCTAGCAACGACCAGATGATTATGTTATACGGACGGTGTTATAAAGCTCTTAACTTGGTCAATGTAGCATTAGAAAAGATCCCCGAAATAGAGATGGATGAACAATTGAAATCTAGATATATGGGTGAACTTTATTTTATTAGAGGTTTTTGGATGTTTCGTCTAGCTTATATATTTGGTACCGCTCCCTTAGCTAATAAATCTTTAGATATTTCCGAATTAAATTTACCTAATTCAGTACGAGAGGCTACGAGAGTCACGGGTAAAAATGTCAACAATTATAAAATTACTAAAAGTGATTTAATGGATCAAGCCGAAAAGGATTTTAAGATGGCTCTACAACAACAAATTGCAGATAAAAATACAGGTGATTTAATGGGAAGAGCTGATAAAGGAGCTGTAAAGTCCTATTTAGTCCAAGTTTATTTGTATCAACACAGGTGGCAAGAAGCTAAATCTCTGTTAGAA
Source organism: Bacteroidia bacterium 43-41 (assembly GCA_001898165.1). GTDB lineage: Bacteria > Bacteroidota > Bacteroidia > Bacteroidales > Dysgonomonadaceae > Petrimonas. The sequence goes on along the minus strand of MKTD01000074.1, from coordinate 54,518 downwards.
GAAATTATGTCTTATGGATACGACTTGCTTCCTGATTATAATGATCTTTTTGACGGTACGCATGACAATAGTATAGAAGCTGTTTTTGAAGTACAATACACTGCAATGAATCAGAAAGGAACTGACAATTTTGGTACAGTAGTTAATGCACCCAATGGAGACGGATTTGTAGCTGGTGGTGGATGGGGATGGACACGTCCTACACCTGATTTAGAAAGAGAATATGAAGAGGGAGATCCTCGTTTGGTAGCTACTATATTTCGTAAGGATACAGATGATTTTTTCGGACAGATATTTATTGACAAAGTAAATGGTACAGGATTAGGAATTAGAAAATGGTGTATTGGTAATCCACCAAATAATAAAGGAGTAGTTGTTGATCAAGTTAGTTGGTATAACTCATGTAATTATACTTTAATCAGATATGCTGAAGTATTATTATGGTATGCTGAAGTAATGAATGAGTTGGGCGATCAAGCTACTGCAGCTAAATATGTTAATATGGTTAGAGCTCGTACGGCTACTACTACTGACCCAAATACAATAAATAGTAATGTAATAAGAGAATTGCCTCCTATATCCTCAACATTGAGTTATGAAGAAATGTTTTGGGCAATTGTTCATGAACGTCGTGTTGAATTTGCATTTGAAGGAAAGTTTGGTTGGGATTTAAGAAGATGGGGAATTGCACAAGAGTACCTTCTTGATTCTAATAGATGGCAAAATCAAGTAACTCCGAATTATTTTAGATATAAGGATGGAAAAGATGAAATTTTTCCAATACCTCAACTTGAAATCGACAGGTCGGGTGGTACTTTAATACAGAATGCTGGTTATGATTAATTTTTAATGAGCCTACTCCAATTTAAATTGGAGTAGGCTCTTATATTTTTATTTTATATGAAAAAATATCTTATTCTTATTTTATTTTTTTTCCCTTCTATTCTATATTCTCAGTTTTCTGACGATCATAAAGTTTCCTTAAATAAGGGTGATATTAAAACTTTCATTGGTGATTTAAATAGTAGAGGCGATAGAAAGATATATAAAGGTGAAGAATTAACTACTATAGGCATGCCGTGTGGTGGTATTATGGCCGGTCAACTATACGTTCGTGGAGATGGAACTCTTGCAAACTGGTGGATTGCTAACAACGCATACAACACTGGATATGGTATAGATTCGTTATTGAACTTTGATACTGCACTTGGACCTTGGAAAGTTTGTTATCAAACATTTGAACCCCCCAGTTATATTGATCAAGGATTTAAAGTGACGATTAATGATGGTAATAAAAAAATAGTCAAAGAGTTAAATAAAAAAGATTTTGATAATATTTCGTTTATAGGGGAATATCCTGTGGCTTTCATTGAATATAATACAAATGATAATGAATTTCCACTGAAAATTAAATCTACCGTTTATTCTCCATTTATTCCGTTGAATGCAAAGGAATCAGCAACACCTGCAACTATAATTAAATATCAAATAACAAATACATCCGACAAAGATCTAAATGTGGATATGACGGCTTGGATGCAAAATTTAGTATGTATAGATCTTAAAGATAGAACTTACGGAGTGTTAAGAAATAAGGTAATTTCCAATGGACAGTTTAAATCTGTTTTTATGGATATGGATGTGTCACAAACTCCAAATATAGAAATTATTAAAGATAAAAACCTTATTGTTTTCGATGATTTCGAATCCGGGAATTATCGAAATTGGAAAATTGAGGGAAATGCATTTGGAATGAGGCCCACTCCTGGGCAAATCAACAACCAAAATGCCTTTGGAGGAGATTATGGAAAATATCTCGCTAATTCTTATGTGGGTTACGATTCTTTTATAGGGAAACTCATTTCTAAGGAATTCACTATATCAAGAAATTATATTTCATTTAATATCGCAGGAGGAGCACACCGTGGAAGAACTTGTATAAATTTATATGTAGATAATAAGATAGTTGAAACTGCGACTGGCAACAATAATGAAGATTTCTTGCCTAGAAACTGGAATGTTTCTAAATGGAAAAATAAAAGAGCGCATTTAGAAATTGTTGATAATGAAACTGGAAGCTGGGGGCATATAAGTGTCGATAATATTCAATTTGCTGATACGCCTAAAGAAATGTCACGTTATATAATTGATGACACGCATGCTTTTATGGGAAATCTTGCTCTGACTGTTTTTGATTCAAGTGCGATTGGTACTGCTGATTTGCTTAGTGGAAATGAAAACTATGCTGAAGCAAAACTAGGAGATAAATTAAATGCTGGATTGACTTCAAATTTAAGATTAAAGAAAGGGGATTCTAAAGAGCTGGTTTACGTCCTATCATGGTATTTTCCAAACAGACCACTAAGTTATAAGGGTTCAGAGTGGAATAAGCCACTGCCCCCTAATTCTCCTCCAATAGGGAATATGTATTCCAATTGGTATAATAGTTCCTTAGATGTAGTAAGTCAATTATTTGAAAATTATAAAAGATTAGAATCTGAAACCTTCGCTTTTCATGATTCATACTATAATGAAAGTTCATTTCCATATTGGTTGAAACAGCGTTTAATGATGTCCGTTTCAACTTTAGCAACTGAAACTTGCCAATGGTGGTCAAATGACAAGTTTTGGGCATGGGAAGGTGTTGGATCTTGTGAAGGTACTTGTACTCATGTGTGGGGTTATGCCCAAACGATGGCCGCTTTGTTCCCTGAACTTGAAAGAAATTTGAGAGAGAAGACAGATTATAGTGTTTCGCTAAGAGATGATGGTGCGATTCTATCAAGAAATGGAGAACACGGCGTATTAATTGATGGCCACGCAAGTGTAATACTCAGAATGTATCGTGAACATTTAATGTCCAAAAATTCATATTTTCTATCAAGAAATTGGAGTAAAATAAAGCACTCTCTTGATTATATTATAAATGAAGATGGAAATAAAGATGGATTAATTGTAAAAATACAACCTAATACGTATGATATAGCATTTTATGGCGCAAATACTTATGTTGGTGGTTTGTATTTAGCTGCCCTTCGTGCTGGCGAAAAAATGGCTTATATTATGAAAGATACTTTAGCTGCCAACTACTATAAGGATATTTACGAGAAGGGGTCCAAAAATTCTGTTGATCGTTTGTGGAATGATGAATATGGCTACTTTATACAAGATGTAGATGAGAAAGAACATCCACTACATCAATATGGCAATGGATGTTTAAGTGATCAACTTTTTGGACAAACTTGGGCCGATTTATTACGATTAGGTGATATTTATCCTGAGTATACAATTGACAAAACATTAAATTCAATTTGGGAATATAATTGGACAAATGATGTGGCAGCACAAACTAATTTGCATTTACCTGAAAGATATTATGCACATGCTGGCGAACCTGGATTATTAATATGTACTTGGCCATTCAGTAAACATCCTGGTGAAGCAGGAGTTAGATATAGGGATGAAGTATGGACAGGTATTGAGTATCAAGTAGCAACCAATATGATATTTCGTGGAAAATTGGATGAAGGTCTGGCTATTATAAAAAGTATTCAAACTCGCTATGATGGAGCAAAGCATAACCCATGGAATGAGGTTGAATGTGGTGATCACTATGCAAGAGCAATGGCATCTTATGGTGTTTTACATGCTCTTCAAGATTATTGGTACGATGGCCCGAAAGGCATAATGGAATTTTCACCTAAGCTAACAACAGATAAATTCAAAGGATTTTATACTTCAGCTGAAGGATGGGGAAATATTACTCAAATAATTGAGAATGGCATACAAGAAAATCAGGTTATCGTAAAATATGGAAGTTTGTGTTTGCAGCAATTAATCTTATCTTCATTATTGGGGAAATTAAACAATGTCGAAATTTACTATAATGGTAGAAAAATTAATTCAACATATAAACTTCTAAAGAAAATTGAAATAAATTTTGATAAAGTTGAACTTAAAAAAGGAGATACCTTAAAAGTCATTTTTTCTTGATTTTAGTAAAAAAAAATAAACTTAATTAAACAAAATAATATTATGGATAATACTAGAAGATCATTTCTTAAGAAAGTTAGTTTAGGAAGTATTGCAGCGGTAGGAGTACCTTCGTTAGCTACTCCTGAGAGTTTATTAGGCAGAGATTATAATTCATTAAATGATGTTAAATTCCAATTAGGCAGGACCAGCAGGGACTTCAACGATAAGTATGAGAACGAATATCTGAGCCGTGTTGCTTTTCCTATTGGTGGAATAGGGGCAGGCATGTTTTGTTTGGAAGGTACAGGAGCAATATCTCACTTATCTGTGAATAACAAACCAGAAATATTTAATGTTCCTTATGCATTTGCTGCGATTAGCGTTAAGGGAAACACAAAAGGCGCAAAGGTATTGGAGTGCAATGTTCCTACTTGGAAAATATTTGGGCCTCAAGGCGCCGGTAATGGTCTTGGGAATAGAAACTACGGATTACCCCGTTTTGAAAGCGGTTCATTCTTGGCTCGATTTCCGTTTGGTACAATAGATTTAAAAGATAAAGATATTCCTTTGGACGTGCAGGTTACAGGCTGGAGTCCTTTTATTCCTACAGATCAAGATAATTCGAGTTTACCAGTCGGTGTTTTGGAATATAGGTTTAAAAACACGTCCGAGAAAAACGTTGAAGCAGTATTTTCTTACAATGCCCGCAATTTTATTGATAATAAAGGACAAATTAAGAAAGTCAAAAATGGTTTTCTTATGACAAAAGAGAATAGTACCGATGGTAATAAAGGTTTTTCAATCTACCTGGATGATGACAAATCCGTTATAGATTACTGTTGGTTCAGAGGAGGTTGGTTTGATTCTCAGTCTATTTTATGGGAAAACATAAAAAACGGGAGAACGGTAAGCAATCCTCCAATTGAAGGTTCTTCTCCGGGTGCATCTATATACTTGCCATTTACTTTGAAGCCGAACGAAGAGAGGGTGATAAAAGTGAATTTTTGTTGGTATTTGCCAGAGTCTGATATTTCCATTGCCATCCAATCAGAAAAAGGAGAAAAACAAAACAACGAAACTGATAAAGATACCTTTTATCGTCCATGGTATTCAGAGCGGTTCAAAGGTATTAATGAAGTGGTTAAGTACTGGAACTCAAATTATCAGATTTTAAAAAAGAACAGTGAACTGTTTCGCGACGCTTTTTATAGTTCAACATTACCGGCAGAAGTATTGGAAGCAGTTGCCGCCAACTTAACTATTATAAAATCGCCCACTGTTTTGAGGCAATACGACGGAAGATTGTGGGCCTGGGAAGGTTGCAGCGATAACTCTGGGTGTTGCCACGGCAGTTGCACACATGTGTGGAATTATGCCCAGGCTATACCACATCTTTTTCCGGCTTTGGAGAGGACATTGCGCGATACAGAGTTTAAAGTCAGTCAGAACGAAGAAGGTCATCAGAACTTCCGTACGAATTTACCAATCACTCCTACCAAACACGATTTCCATGCCGCCTCAGATGGTCAACTAGGTGGCATCATGAAATTGTATCGCGACTGGCGAATAAGCGGCAATACATCGTGGATGAAAGAACTATATCCATATGCAAAGAAAAGTATAGATTATTGTATTCGGACCTGGGATCCGAAGCGAAAGGGATGTCTTGAAGAGCCACATCACAATACATATGATATTGAATTTTGGGGCCCTGATGGGATGTGCACGAGTTTCTATTTGGGTGCATTAACAGCGTTTATTGAAATGAGTAAAACTCTCAAAGAACCGTTTAAAGAATATGAAATATTGCTTTCAAAAGGAAAAAAATATATGGAAAACGATTTGTTTGATGGTGAGTATTTTATCCAGAAAATTGTGTGGGAAGGTTTACAAGCTCCCAATCCAGTAGAAGTTAGATCTATGGGGGGAGAATATTCTGAAGAAGCACTTTCTCTGCTTAAAATTGAGGGTCCAAAATATCAATACGGAACTGGTTGTTTATCTGACGGAGTGTTAGGAATGTGGATTGCATCTGTATGTGGACTTAATGAAGTTATAGATAATAAAAAAACAACTAGCCATCTCAATGCTATTCACAAATATAATCTCAAGACTGACTTAACAGATCATTACAATCCTCAACGTCCTACATATGCGTGCGGCCAAGAGGGTGGTTTGCTATTATGTTCGTGGCCAAAAGGTGGAGCTCTGTCATTGCCATTTGTGTATAGCAATGAAGTTTGGACAGGAATAGAATATCAGGTGGCAAGCCATCTTATGTTTAAAGGTGAAGTTGAAAAGGGATTAGATATTGTTAGGGAATGTCGTAAAAGATATGATGGTACTATTCGAAATCCGTTTAATGAATACGAATGCGGCCATTGGTATGCACGTGCAATGGCTAGTTACGGTATGCTGCAGGGGTTAACGGGTGTTCGTTACGATGCTGTAGAAAGAACAATGTATATTGATTCTAAAATTGGAGATTTTACAACTTTCATAAGTACTGATAAAGGTTTCGGTACAGTATCTTTGAGAAATGGGAAACCATCAGTAGAAGTTGTTTTTGGAAATATAGATGTGAAAAACTATATCGTGTCTGGCAAAAAAATGTGAAACTAACTAAATTCAAGATATTAAAAAAACATGACAAACCGAAGATCATTCATTAAAAAATTAAGTCTAGGGAGCATAGCAGCCGCAAACCTGCCAGCTATGACTTCTGCAGAAAGTTTGTTGAAATTTAATAATTTACAGACGGAACGAGCAACCCAGGATTTTAAAGTTGACAGTGATAATTCAGCAGAATGGCCAGTCCTAAAAAAATATGATTTTGAACATTCATGCAAAATTGCTCTTCCAATAGGTGGAATTGGAACTGGAACAATTTCTTTGGGAGGAATTGGAAACTTTCAGGATTTTGAAATCATGAACCGCCCTGCCAAAGGATATAACCCTGCAACAGGAAGACAAAATTCACTTTTCTTCACCTTATATTCTGAAATCGACGGGAAAAAAGATTTACGTTTACTTGAGGGCCCAGTGCCATTTTTTCTTTATGAAGGTTGTAATGGTGCGATAGCTACCAATCACGGTCTTCCAAGGTTTCATGAATCTTCTTTCGAAACAGCTTATCCATTCGGACAAGTTAATCTTTCTACCCCACAACTGCCCATTAAAGTAAAGATGAAATCGTTCAATCCTCTAATTCCTGGTGATGTTAATAACAGTAGTATTCCTATGGCTTTGATAGAGTATGAAATGACAAATATGTCAGAAAAGGAGATTGCATTTACTATTTGTGGCACCATGCCTAATTTTATTGGAGAAGACGGTAGTTTTGGGAAAGCATCGAAAAATAAAAATTTATTTAAAACAGAAGATAGTATTAGCGGTATTCATTTTATTTCAGAGGGTGTCGACAAAAATGTTGAACAATGGGGTGAAATGACGCTTGTTGTTATTGATAATAAAAATACTTCATACCGCACTGCATGGTTACCAGAGCGGTGGGGAAGTTCAATGCTTGACTTTTGGGATGATCTCTCACATGATGGCGTACTTGAAAACCGAATAGACGAAGTATCTGATAAACCTGTAGGGTCTATAGCTGCAAGTGGAATTTTACCACCGGGTGATACTAAGAGCGTCAGGTTCCTTTTAACATGGTATTTTCCAAACCGCAAAGATTGGTCTACAGAAAATTTGAAAAATTATTATACAACTCAATTCGAAGATGCATGGGATGTAGCAGTGAAAACTTCTTCAAACCTTTCCTATCTCGAAAATAAGACTATTGATTTTGTTAGAACATTTTGCGAAAGTTCCCTCCCCGAAGAAGTTAAAGAAGCTGCTCTATTTAATGTAAGTACGCTGAGAACTCAGACTTGTTTTAGACTTTCTGACGGTAATTTTTTTGCCTGGGAAGGCTGTAATGACAAAATTGGATGCTGTTTTGGTAGTTGTACTCATGTTTGGAATTATGAAACAGCTACGGCATTTCTTTTTGGAGATCTCGCAAAATCAATGCGTCGTGTTGAATTCGGTATTGCCACTACTGATGAAGGACTTATGAATTTCAGGGTTAATCTTCCTTATGAGAGAATTCCTGAATTTAACAAGGTCGCAGCTGATGGTCAGATGGGAACTATAATGAAACTTTATCGTGAATGGCAACTTTCGGGTGATGATGCTTTTTTAAAACAACACTATCAAAAAGGTAAAGCTGCATTGGCTTATGCATGGAAAGTAGGAGGATGGGATGGAGATCAGGATGGAGTTATGGAAGGTGTTCAACATAATACAATGGATGTAGAGTATTATGGACCTAATCCCCAAATGACAATATGGTATTTAGGAGCGCTTCGTGCAATGGAGAAGATGGCTAAGTATATGAATGACAATGAAATGTCTCTTAAGTGCAGAAGGCTTTTTGAAAGTGGGAGCAAATGGACTGATGAAAATCTTTTCAACGGAGAGTATTATATTCACAAGCTTTTAGTTCCTACCAAAGAGACTATACCCCCAGAACAACTAGTAGGTATGGGTACATCTGACTATGGGAGTCCAGATTATCAACTACTTGAAGGTTGTTTGGTCGACCAATTGGTAGGACAATATCTTGCACACATATGTGGGTTGGGATATCTTATTAAAAGAGAAAATGCAATTAAAACCCTCCACAGTATCATGAAGTATAATTATAAAGAAAATTTGTCCGACCATTTCAACTGCTTTCGTACGTATGCTTTGGGTGATGAGGCTGCACTACTCATGGCTAGTTATCCTAAGGTTAGACCCGACAATCCTTTTCCCTATTTTACAGAGGTAATGACAGGATTCGAATATGTTGCAGCAATAGGTATGCTTCAGGAAGGGTTGACAGATGATGGGTTGCTTTGCATCCGTAATATTAGAAACCGATATGATGGACGTAAACGAAGTCCTTTTAATGAAGCAGAATGCGGTCATCATTATGGTAGAGCTATGGCAAGCTGGTCGGCGGGACTTACTTTATCAGGATTCCAATATTCAGGAATTGAAAAATCAATGTCTTTTACCTCCAAACCGGGCACTTGGTTCTGGAGCAATGGATATGCTTGGGGATACTGCAAGATTAGTAGTAACAATGTAATATTATCGGTACTTCATGGGCAACTCAAATTAACTAAATTTTCTCTAAAGAATATAGGTTCTGTAAACATGGAGAATACGGTGTTAAATGCCGGGGAAAGTAGAGAAATCAATGTGAAAAAATTGTAAGTTAAATGGATACGATGTGATGTAATGTAATCATATGTATTAACATTCCATTCATTAGGAAAATTCTGACAAGATTAGATTTGGAAGGTTTGAAATAGTAGAAATTAAAAAAAATATGTGATGGAAATTGATGAAATAGATATTAATGAAATAAATATTAATAATTTAAGTTTAAGTGATGAGGATATTTTAGATTTATTGAATATCGATAATATGAGCGAGAAGTATTATCAATTAATATCTAAATCGAATGAACTCAGTAGGAAGGAATTTGGAAATGTAGGCTATGTATTTACGCAAATAGGTATTAATGCAGAACCTTGCTCAAAAAACTGTAAGTTTTGTTCAATGGGATTCAATCACTATTCGTTAAATGCCCGCTGGAAAAAGACAATAGAAGAGTTAATAGAAGAAATAGGAAGATTGCAAAATTATTATTTCGATGATCTCTTTCTCATGACCACTGCTGACTATCCCATTGAGAAATTTTTGAAAATTTCAGAGAAACTAAGTCCTTTATTAAAACAGCATCAACGTTTTGTTGCAAACATTGGAGATTTTAATTTTGAAATAGCAAAAGATTTAAAAGCAGTTGGATACACAGGTGTTTATCATATAAATCGATTGCGAGAAGGAACTGATACTCTTATTTCAACAATTGAAAGAGAAAATACGATTGATGCTGTACTCAGAGCAAATCTGGACCTATATTATTGTATAGAACCGATTGGACCCGAACATACCTATGATGAGTTACTTGTTGAAATTAAAAGAGCACGCAATTTAAACATTAAAGCTATGGCAGTTATGAGGAGAATACCAGTTCCAGGCACCCCTTTATTTGAGAAGGGAATAATCTCAGCTGCAGAATTAACAAAAATTGCTGCTGTAACAAATCTTGTTGTAAATCCTAAGCGTTCAATGAATGTTCACGAACCTATACAAATGGCTTTGTTAGCTGGTGTAAATCAATTATACGCCGAAGTGGGTGCAAACCCTAGAGATTCTGAGAGTGAAACTCAAAACAATCGTGGATTTACTCCAGATATGGCTTGGAATATGCTTGGAGAAGGTGAATATTTCCCATTATATTGTAGAACCAAATAAAATAAGCAACTATGAACTTAAAATCAATTTACATTACTTTTTTATTATTTGTTTTCACGGCAGGTATTTTTGCTCAAAACCGTGAATTCAATGGCCTGGATATGAATATGGGTAACCTGTACAGGCTATCCAGTGCGGAGACCCGCTCCATCAGCCCCGAAAACTTTACCGGGGAGAAAGGAAAAGGAGGTATGGCTATACCCGACCCCAATGCACCCCGGAATACGGCTAATGCTACTCATGCCGCACGTGATTTGGGACAAGGATGGAAAGTAAATCCTTATGTACGTATCAATCCGGGAGAAACGTTCACTATGGCTGAAATTGAAGGGCCCGGCGCCATCCAACATATTTGGATGACCCCTACAGGCAACTGGCGCTTTTCAATCATCCGCGTATACTGGGATGACGAGACTGAACCCTCGGTGGAGTGCCCGATCGGCCATTTTTTCGGTATGGGATGGAATGAATATGCACCCCTGAACTCGATGCCTGTTACGGTAAATCCAGGTAGCGCGTTTAACTCTTACTGGGTGATGCCTTTCCGCAGGAAATGCAGAATAACCATGACCAACATCAACGATGCCGAAGCCATGAACCTGTATTATCAGATTGACTACACATTGACTGATGTTCCGGCAGATGCCGCCTATTTTCATGCGCAGTACCGACGTACAAAAGTGAACGAAACATCCGATTATACAATCATCGACGGCATTAAGGGAGAAGGCCATTACGTAGGTGTATACATGGCCTGGCAAGTAAACAATAACGGTTGGTGGGGCGAAGGAGAAATTAAGTTCTTTATGGACGGAGACAAAAAATTCCCGACCATCATCGGAACGGGTACTGAAGATTATTTCTGCGGATCCTACAATTTTGACAGGCAAGGAAAGTACGTTACATTTACCACACCTTATGCGGGCTTGGTTCAGGTATTGTCTCCCGATATTACGTACAGATCGGGACAACGTTTCGGACTGTACAGGTGGCACATAATGGATCCCATCCGTTTCAAAAAAGACTTGCGCATAACCATTCAGGATTTGGGATGGCGGCACGGCGGTCGTTATTTACCGCAGCAATCGGATATTTCGTCTGTGTGTTTCTGGTACCAATCTGAACCACATGCCAAATTCCCGCAATTACCCGATTGGCAGCAATTGGAAGTTAATTAAAAACCGAGGAATAATGAGAAAGATATCGCTGAAAATTCTTCTGAGTGTCATATTAGTATCTATTTGCAGTTTAAACACATATTCGCAAACACACACATTCCGGAAAGAACTGGCGTTACTAAAACGAGTGGATTTGCTTCCCGCTTACCGTCACAATCAACTTATAGACCAAGAATCGAGTTACGATCGAACGTGGGGAAACGACGACGGTTTTTCGGGAAAATACTCCTATATCCGGAAGGAAAACGGACACCTTGTCCTTGCAGAATTTGAAGGTCCCGGTGTGGTAAACAGGATCTGGACTCCTACCCCTACCAACGACTTTCTTTCGTTTTATTTCGATGGCGAAAAAACACCGCGTTTGAAGATTCGGTTTACGGATCTCTTTTCGGGAAAAGTGTATCCGTTCGTAAAACCGGTTTGCGGAAATGAAATTGGTGGATATTACTGCTACATTCCCATCCCGTTCAAAAAATCACTGAAGGTTGTGTTTGAAGGAGAAAAGATCATGTTTCATCAGATACAAGCTCGAAAGCTGCCGGGCATGGATGTGGAAAGTTGGACAGGGAACTTCTCGGAATCCGACCGGGAGCTTTTGTCGGAAATAAGCACGTTGTGGTCCGGTATTTTTCCAACGGTACAAAATTATACGTCGGGGTTGTCGGCCGGAATTAAAACGGAACAAAAAAGCTTTACGCTGCAACCGGGAGAGGAGTTCACATTTTTCGATAAAAAAACAGCAGGACGCATTGTTGGATTCGAAATAGATGGAGGAACATCGTTCGAGGGTATTTATAAAGATATTATCCTTTCGGCGAAATGGGACGATGAAAAGGTGGAGTCCATCCATGCCCCGGTTGCAGATTTCTTTGGTTATGCTTATGGAAAACCGGCCATGCGAAGTATCTTGATGGGCAGGTACGGAACAACCAACTACTGTTATCTACCCATGCCTTATGACCGTGCAGCTTCCATGAGACTAATTTACAGAGAAAGAAAGAGCGTGCAGCAAAATCCCGTCCAGGTGAATGTGAAGGTTTATTACAACAACACGAAGCGTAGCCTAAAAGACGAAGGAAAATTTTACAGCGTTTGGAAGAGGGAAAAACCCGATATGGTTAAATTTTATACGTTTTTGAAAACAGCGGGTAAGGGTCATTATGTAGGAACCGTTCACCTGGCACAAGGACTTCGTCCGGGGATGACACTGTTCTTCGAGGGAGATGACAGCACGCGTATAGACGGAAAGGCACGCATGCATGGCACGGGGTCGGAAGACTATTATAACGGTGGCTGGTATGCTCTACTCGACCGTTGGGACAGAGGAATAAGCATGCCTGTTCACGGTTCGCTGGATTATTCTCTGCCTATGAACAGAACCGGTGCTTACCGCTTCTTCCTTTCCGACAAATTGTCTTTCGAGAAAGAGATTTATCACGGAATGGAACACGGCGAATCAGGCAATAATTTTCCGGTAGATTACACATCGGTAGCATTTTTTTATGCGTCACAACCCCTTAAGGAAAAAATGGAACCTACTGCTGAATTACGCGAGGTTTACCTGCCTTCTGCTCATGTCTATTTTCCGCAGTTAATGCAAGTTACTCCCGAAAGAGGAATCGGGGTGATTTTAGACAGAGGCCTTATGCTGACAGCCTACGGTCAGGGTGCCGCAAGGATTATGCTCACGGACGTTCCCGAAGGAAATTACAAGGTTCTGGTTACTTATCACGAACGGGTAAACGGTGCCGATTTTCAGGTTTGGCAAAGGCAAAACCAACTCTCGGAATGGATATCGACCAAAGCCGGTCAGGAAAAGTACAAGGAAAAAGTTCATGTGGGTGATATTCAACTCACTCAGCAAACGAATTCGATAACGTTTCATATCCGGAAAAACGGGAATGCCGACTTATTTGAACTGAATTTAATTACACTAGAAAGAATAGATTAGTTGGTATGCAGAAACGTTTTTTTGTGATCGGATTTGCGTGGATCGCCCTGTTTTATTGGAGTGTATTTGCTCAGGAACAAATTTCTGTCCCGCATAATTTCAGCAAAGCCCTTGAGCATATGCAATACGACCGGATGGGAGATGAAAAGGGAAAAAGGTCGGTGAGAATAATAGACCGGAACACGTTGCATGTGAAACTCACCTTTTCCCTGGACCAACTGCTGCGGCAAGATGACTGGCAACTGACCCTTAAACCGGCCTTTACTCCCTCTTTCCATTGGTCGCCCCATTTGACTCCTACCGATAATCACGTGATCGATCAGCATGTTTTCCGTTCACCGGCGCTTATTATCGCCGATAAAGATCAAGTTCTTGCGCTCATTCCCGATTTAAGCGTTATGCAGAGAGGTACGCCTGTACGGTGGTACCTGGACCTGAGTGCCGAAACCAACACGCTGACGCTGGGAATGAGTGATAGCCGCGTCGCCGACCATGTTCTTTTCGAACGTACTGAAGGAGCGGAATATCCGGCCGGAAAAGTGGAAATCGGATTTTATCTGCTGCACTATACGGATGAAGGTTCTATCGTAAATCCCTTTAGAAAACCGTTGGATTTTATCTGGTTAAACTGGGGGAGAGAAGCCTACAGAGCTGGTAATCCCATAAGAGGCGATTTGGAGCCTTACATAGAACACACGTATGACTGGGCATTTAAAAACTGGAAGGAAAGCGTGTGGCAGGAGTTTGAAGTTGAAGGGCGAAAAGTGGGTGCGCCTGCCTTTATCGTTAATGTAACACAAAGCCCCAATTATCCGGGTGAGGTAAACGAGCGAGAATTCAGGTCTGTCTGGAACCAGGCGTGGTTTAGCTCTCTTCGCTCGGCAAGCGGATTGTACCGGTATGCCAGGAGGACAGGCAATGAGGAATTGATGAAAAAAGCCCGGCTTACCAAAGAGCTGGCCCTCTCTTTTCCACAGGTCAACGGTTTTTTTTACGGACTTATCGGCACCGAAATGCACGAAGTGGAAATTGACGGTAGAAAATACAACCGCAGCAAAGGTTGGGATACCCATTATTGGGGCAACTCTAATCGGAATCCATATACGTGGAACCCCCGCGAATCGCCGTTTCATATTCTGGATATGAGCTGGACGGGTTTACTGATGCTTCGTTGGTATGATGAGTTGGAAAAAGATATCCGGTTGCTTGATTTTGCCGAGAATTATGCCAAATCGCTGCTGAAAACCCAATATCCCAACGGTTTTTTTCCGGCATGGTTGTCGCTCGATAAACTTGAGCCGATGGAGCACCTGAACGATTCGCCCGAAACATCCCTGTCGGTAACCTTTCTTCTGAAACTGCATGAGCTAACCGGGAAGCAGGAATATAAGGAAGCTGCGCTTAAAGCTATGGAGGCGGTGATCCGTGAGGTTATCCCTACGGGACGCTGGGAAGATTTTGAGACCTACTGGTCTTGTTCCCGGTATGGTTCACAAGATCTGGTCGGGAAAAAAGTTCTACGCAATAACATGCACAAGCAAAATAATTTTTCCATGTTTTGGACGGCAGAAGCCCTGTACGAGTGTTATCGCACGACAAGTAACAGAAAATATTTGAGATCTGGGCAGCGAACACTGGATGAATTGCTGATGACACAAGCATCGTGGCAACCGCCATATATGTTTGTAAATGTACTGGGTGGATTTGGAGTCCTTAATGCGGACGGCGAGTGGAACGATTCACGCGAAAGTTTATTTGCTGAGCTTATTTTACAATACGGAAAACTGCTGAATAACCGTGAGTATATCGAAAGAGGCTTTGCTGCACTAAAAGCATCGTTTGTGATGATGTACTGCCCCGAAAATCCGTTGACACAAGTACAGTGGGAGAAAGTTTATCCGTTTTTCGGGGAAAAAGATTACGGATTCACGATGGAGAATTACGGCCACGGGGGACGAACAAGCTCCGAAGGAGAAGGAATGGGCGAATTCACTATATACGATTGGGGAAACGGAGCTGCTGCCGAAGCCTATAATCGGATATTGGACAAATTCGGGGAAATCGAACAATAGAAAAATAAGAAGTTTATAATATAACAGTCTAAAATGAAACGTATGAAGCTGAAGAAATTAAATCTGTTTTTGCTCACAGCAGGGTCCATCCTTGTTTCCTGCACGGGTAACGCTAAAAAATCATCGGATAATATGAAAAAGGAGTATGAAAAAGGGACATTTGGATACGATCTGAATTATCTATCGAAAAAAGACAGCCTTATTGTGCTGAAGTCCGACGACGGAAAAGCACAGGTGATCGTGTCTGCCAAATATCAGGCAAAAGTCTTTACCTCAACGGCAAACGGTGAAGAAGGAAATAGTCTGGGTTTTGTGAATTACAAGTTCTTTGATGCCGGAACAGTGGATGAGCATATGAACGGATTTGGTGGGGAGAATCGGTTGTGGCTGGGCCCCGAGGGAGGACAGTATTCTATCTATTTCAAACCGGGAAAAGAACAGGTTTTCGATAATTGGCATACTCCGAAAGCCATCGATATAGAAGAGTGGAAAGTGAGCAATGTAACTCCGGAAGAGGCTTTGTTTACTAAAGATGTGGAACTTGAGAACTATCGGGGAAGCACGTTGAATATAGCAATAGAGAGAAAGGTCTCGCTTGTTTCCGATGCGGAAATTGTAAGCAAACTGGGCATAGCCCTACCCGATGGAGTAAATGCAGTGGCCTACGCAACCGATAATAAAATCACCAATAAGAATGATTTTGAATGGACAAACAAAACGGGAACCGTTTGTATCTGGATGTTGGATATGTTTAATCCTTCGGATTCTGCAGTAACGGTTGTTCCGTATAATACCGGAGATGAAAAGCAACTGGGGGCATTGGCTACGACAGACTATTTCGGGGAAATTCCTGCTGACAGGCTGAAAGCTGAAAACGGAACCCTCTATCTGAAAACTGACGGAAAATTCAGGAGTAAACTGGGGATGAATGCTAAACGCACAAAAGCCATTGCAGGAAATTATGATCCTATCTCCAAGAGACTTACGGTGATTACGTTCGATGTTGATCCCTCTGCCGTGTATCTGAATCAGGAGTGGAACCCCGGGAAGAATCCGCTTATAGGCGATGCCCTGAACGCGTATAACGACGGCCCGCTGGAAGACGGGAGCATTATGGGGCCTTTCCTTGAACTGGAAAGCTGTTCGCCCGCAGCGTTCTTAAAACCGGGAGAGTCGCTGTCGCACACTCACAACGTATATCATTTTGTAGGTGAGGAAGCAGCCTTGTCGCCCATTTGCGAAAAATTGCTCGGAGTAAATATCAATCAAGTTGCAACCATTTTCTGAAAAACAACAGTATGAATAGTCACGTAGAAAAACATCGTTTAGTGCCTGCGGGAATCGTGTTCCCGTTTATCCTGCTTACTTCCCTGTTCTTTATTTGGGCGGTTCCCAACAATATGACCGATACCATGCTTGCTGCTTTCAAGCGGATTATGAGCCTGTCGGATACACAAACAGCCTGGATTCAGGTAGTTTGCTATCTGCTCGGTTATGGATGTTTTGCCCTTCCGGGAGCTATTTTCATTAAAAAACATACGTACAAGCATGGCGTGCTTTTGGGATTGGGGTTGTGTATTCTCGGAGGAATGCTGTTTTATCCGGCTATGTTGGTAAACAACATCAGTTCACCGCTTAGTTTCGCCACCTATCTGATGGCAATTTTTGTCCTTTTTGCCGGACTATCGGTATTGGAAACATCGGCCAATTCCTACGTGTATGCATTGGGGGATCCTCATACCGCTACGCGACGGTTGAATTTCTCGCAGTCATTTAATCCTTTCGGCGCATTAACCGGAGTATTGGCAAGCCAGATATTTGTTCTTTCGCAATTGAACACGATGAGCGCGGCAGAAAGAGCTGCGCTGAACGAAGCCGATCTGGTAAACATCCAGAACGTTGAGTTGAATGCGGTTACTTTAGCATATATGATATTGGGTTTGGTGATGCTTGTCCTTTTTCTGTTGATCTTTTTTACCAAAATGCCCCAGGCACAGGACGATGACAGAAGCCTGAACCTGAAAGCCACTTTCGACCGCTTAAGAAAAAATAAAAACTACGTTTGGGGTGTTGTTGCACAGTTTTTCTACGTTGGCGCGCAAATTGCCGTCTGGTCGTATATCATCCGGTACGCCATGCAGCAGTTGCAGTTCGATGCCGTAATCTCGGGATTGGGAAGTAACGCATCGCAGGAGTCCATTATTGCGGCTTTGCGAGGCGTTGAACCTATTGCAGGCGGATTTTATGATTTAGCGGAATCACTGGGAATTGATGCCCTGCTGCCGCGAACTGCCGAACAGGCCGGAGCCACCTATTATGTGTTGTCTCTCGTTTTGTTTGTGATCGGGCGTTTCGTGTGTACTTTCCTGATGAAATGGACAAAACCGGTAAACCTCCTTTCTACCCTGGCAGTACTTGCAATAATTTGCTGTTTAACCGCTATTTACGGTCATGGATTTATTGGCGTCTATGCTTTGATGGGAATCTCAGGTTGTATGTCGTTGATGTTTCCAACCATTTATGGGATAGGGATGAAAGGATTGGGAGAAGACACCAAGATTGCAGGATCGGGTATGGTAATGGCTATTGCGGGTGCCGCACTTTTAACGCAAATGCAGGGAATCCTTTCCGACCAGGCAGGAAGCATTGAGTTTGCGTATTGGGTCCCCACTATCGCTTTCATCATTATTGCGTATTACAGTTTTACAATAGCGCGCAGCAAAGAGCTGGGCAATGGAAAATAGATGGATATGGAAAAATTAGTTATAGGCATTGATTACGGTACCGATTCGTGTCGTGCCATACTGCTGGACTGTGTGTCCGGAAAAGAGCTGGCGACCGCCATCTCCTATTACCCCCGGTGGAAGAAAGGGTTGTATTGCGATCCTTCGGCCAACCGCTACCGGCAGCATCCGCAAGATTATATCGATTCGCTGGAACAGGCTGTGAAAGGAGCATTGGAACAACTTCCGGCAGGTATGGTCCGGAAAATTGTCGGCATCGGTATAGATACTACCGGCAGTACGCCCTGTCTGACAGACCGGGACGGCACGCCGCTGGCGTTGCTGCCCGGATATGCCGATGATCCCGATGCGATGTTCATCCTCTGGAAAGACCACACTTCCATATGCGAAGCGGACGAAATCAATGCCCTGGCCCATACATGGGAAATCGATTATACATCGCGCTCCGGCGGGATCTACTCTTCGGAATGGTTCTGGGCAAAGGCGCTGCATGTGCTTCGGGCAAATGAAAAGGTCAGGGAAAAGGCCTGCTCCATCATCGAGCATTGCGACTGGATGCCGGCATTATTGACGGGAAACCTGCGGCCTGAAAAGGTGAAACGGAGCCGTTGCGCTGCCGGGCATAAAGGAATGTGGGCTTCAGCGTGGGGCGGTTACCCTCCGCAGGATTTTCTTTCCGCGCTTGACCCTCTGTTGGAGGGATTTTCCGCCCGACTGGGGGGCGAAACGTACACAAGTGATGTGTCTGCCGGGAAACTCACCGAAGAGTGGGCAGGGAGGCTTGGATTGCCTCAGGGCATCGATGTGGCCGTCGGTATTATCGACGCTCACGCAGGAGCTGTCGGAGCGGGGATAAGGGCAAACACGATGGTGAAGATCATCGGCACCTCTACCTGCGATATTGTGGTTACTCCGAAAGAGGATATCGCCGAAAAGCTGATTCCGGGGATTAGCGGGCAAGTGGACGGCTCGGTTATTCCGGGCCTTATCGGTTTGGAAGCCGGACAATCGGCATTCGGTGACGTATATGCCTGGTGGAAAGAGATGCTTTCCTGGTCGTTGAGGCTGCTGCCGGAAAGGCAAAGGACGGAGGCGGCCGCGCAGATATTGCCGGAGCTGACCGTTGAGGCGGAGAAACTTCCGGCAACGGAGGTGGATATGGTAGCGGGTGACTGGCTGAACGGACGCCGTACTCCCTTTGCCGACCTGACATTAAAGGGAGGAATTGCCGGAATCACTTTGGCTACAACCCCTGCACACATCTATAAGAGCTTGGTGGAAGCGACCGCCTTTGGGTCGCGTGCCATCATGGAACATCTTAAGAAAGAGGGTGTGCAGGTGAATGAAGTGATCGGTGTGGGAGGAATCTCATTGAAATCGCCCTATGTGATGCAGACACTCTCCGATATTATGGGCGTACCCATCAAAGTGGCCGCCGTGCAACAGGCGGGAGCGCTGGGAGCGGCGATGTGCGCTGCGGTATCGGCCGGCGTTTTCGATACGGTTGAAGCGGCACAGGAATCTATGGGGCAGGGGTATAGTGTTGTTTACACTCCCCGGGCTGAAAAGAGGGAAGCCTATACCGCGCTGTATGGAAAATACCGGGAACTTAACCGGTTTTTGGAAGGAAAATAGAGAATTTGTTCCCATCCCAATAAAAATCGGGATTGTCTGTCCTGTATGAACGGATGGTCCCGGTTCTAATTTTCATAGGATGTTATTGGTTATCGAAACATTTATGTATAAAATACATAATTTATGTTGTAAAACATCTATTTTTATTTTGCTAAAACGATTTAATAGACTATTTTTGTATTTTATTCAATATATTTAGACTATTTCTTCATCCGTATGATGGATAAAAAGGTATCGATAAAAGATATTGCAAAAATAGTGGGTGTCTCGCCTGCCCTTGTTTCAATGGTATTGAATGGAAAGGCTGAACAATACAGAATCGGGGAAGAAGTTGCCAAGCGGGTTGTAGAGACTGCAAAGAGCATGCATTATGCTCCGAATCTCATCGCGAAAAATTTACGATCGGGAAAAACCCAATTAGTCGGTTTGATCGTTACGGATATTTCCAACCCTTTCTATTCGGCAATCGCAAGGATTGTGGAAGATAGGGCCAGCGAATTGAATTACACGGTTTTGATAAGCAGCACGGACGAAAATTTGAAAAATACGGAGAGATTGGTCGATGTGTTGCACAACAAAGGAGTGGAAGGGTTGATATTGGTGCCATGCGATGGCTCGAAGGAGCTTATTCAAGGACTTTATGAAAGTGATTTTCCTACTGTATTGTTAGACAGGTACTTCCCAGATATAGACTTAAGTTCATCCTGTTTAGATAATTACAAGGCAACAGAATTGGCAACGGAGCATTTGCTCGGGCAAGGATATAAAAATATCGCGTTGATCGCTTATAATACGGAAATGCAGCATATATTAGACCGTATTTCAGGATATGAAGAGACGATGAAGAACGCAGGTTTAGGCGCTTATACTCACGTCAGGAAGGTAGATATACTGAACCCAAAGCCGGATATCTGGAAAGCGTTGGAGGAGTTGATTAACAAGGAACATGCCGATGCCGTTATTTTTCTGACCAATATGCTTGCCACAAATGGACTGTATTGCTTGAATGAAATGAATGTGAAGATACCCGAAGACATTGCGGTAATTGGGTTTAATGGAAATGATGCGTTTAATCTCTTTTATTCGCCGATAACCTATGTAAAACAACCGATTGAGCAAATAGCAAAGGAAGCAATCGATACATTGATTAAACGGATAAAGAAGAGTAATTATAAATCAAAACTATTTTTGGGACCGGAGTTGGTGATTCAAAAATCATCACTAAGAGATGCGTAAAAAGGAAAAATCATAAAAAATTTAAACAGTTTCTATAGGGCTGTAGTTTGAAATTTATTTTTTCAACAATTGCTAAAACGATTTAGCTTGTGTTAAACCGAAAGTGAGAATGGAAAAGCGAGCCGTTGAATTCATAAAGCTCCATGAGAGATAAATAAAGCTGTAAAATTTAAAATAAATAATGAAAGACAAACAATTAAAGCCATTGGCAGGGATCATCGTACCGCTTGTTACCCCCTTGTCCGGTGACGGCCGGATTGATATAACGGGATTGAACAATCTGATCGAGCACGTAATACGAGGCGGGGTGCATGGAGTTTTTATCCTGGGTACGACCGGAGAAGCGCAAAGTTTAAGTATGAGGCAGCGCGAAGAGATGATAAAAGAGACGAGCCGTATTCTGGGAAACCGGCTGCCGCTGTTGGTTGGTATTTCCGACACATCCCTCGGTGATAGTGTCACTTTAGCGCAAAAGGCTTATGAAGCCGGAGCGTATGCCGTTGTAGCCACGCCTCCCTATTATTTTACCACCGCCCAATCGGAGTTGATCGATTACTTCGAAAACCTGGTTTCCTTATTGCCTCTTCCATTGTTTTTGTACAATATGCCTGTTCACACAAAAGTTTCTTTTGATGCTGAGACAATTAAACGGCTTGCTCAAAATGAAAAGGTGATCGGCTTCAAAGACAGCTCTGCCAACGGTACTTATCTTCAGACCGTGATGTACACCATGAAGGAAAATCCTGAATTCATGATCTTTGTCGGTCCGGAAGAGATGACCGCCGAAATGGTACTCATGGGTGCCGACGGAGGAGTAAACGGAGGAGCCAATTTATTCCCGGAATTGTATGTGAAACTGTATAATGCGGCTAAATCTCACGATATTGAAAAAGTCAGGGACCTCCAGCAAAGAGTGATGCGGATATCTACAAATATTTACAGTAAAAGCAGATACGTTTCCAGTTACCTGATAGGACTCAAATGTGCCCTGTCTGTCGCGGGCATTTGCAATGATTTTCCGGCAATGCCTTTTGTGCATTTCGACAAGGAGCGCCGGAACGAGATTGAGAAAGCGATGAAAAGCATAGAAAACATGCTGGATGCAGACTAATCTAATTGGAGATTGAGTGTATAAAATAGAATTATTCAATTGATATACTTTATTTTTTATTAATTATTACGTGTATTATCCATATTATTAATCCAAAAATGCAACAATTGTATGAGAAGGAACGCCTATTATCTTTCATCCGTTCTCGTGTGCCTGCTGGTTATCTTTTTTCCGGCATGCTCAGATGACGGATCGCAAACGGACTTTCCGCTTTCTGCAGTGATTTTTCACAGTATAGACGGAAAACAAGTTGCGTTTACAGCACTTACTCATAGCGCTGTAAACTGGGAATGGGATTTTGGAGACGGAAACGTTAGCTTTGAAAAAGATCCGGTACATGTGTATGAAGAGGGGGGGTATTATATTGCCACATTAACAGCAAAAGACAAAGCTGCCAATTCGGTAACTGCAAAGGTGAGCTTAGCGGTTTCACTCACCCCTTACGCCTTGTTGACAGGAGACCACACAGCAGAGGGATATGACGGTAAAACCTGGAAACTCACCATGTCGCATACCGTCAATGATAAATTGGTGAATTCCGATGCAGGGTTCTCGTTGCTTGCTCCCAAGATTCCATCGTTACCCCCGGGAGCTTTCGATGTATATGTCGGGCTCAAAGAAGCGTATAACGACGAGTTTACTTTTTATTTTGATGGAAGCTACAAGCACAACACTTCAGACGGTACCTCTTTCGGAGGAATTGTTTACGCGATGTCATTGCAAAAGATGGGGCTGGCCCAGATCACCAAGGTAGGAGGGAAAGCGGCGTTGGGAGCGGATCTTTTTGCCTTGACAACCTATACGCCCGTTGAAAATGCGACATTCGTATTGAATGAAAACGAAAATTTCACCATACCTACCATCCCTAAATTCGCGACCGGCACACAGCCTCCCGGCATCCCGGTGGTTACGTATCCGGGAGTGATGACCCTCGATTTTCCCGGTTCGGACGCATTTATCGGCATACGGGATTTTCACCGGAAAGTCATCGTGCAGGAGATCACCAGCAGCTCCATGCGATTGGTGATGTTTATGACGTTGTCTCCTGACGCGATAATCAGCCAGAACCCTTTGATTGCTTTAAGCACTTCTGCGGCAATACTTACATTCGAAGCAGTGAATTAGAATCTATTCAATTATCCAAACCAATTAAAAAAATGGAAGCCAAAAATTTGCAAATGAATAAAAATCAGGGCCGGTTCAAAGTAGTTCTGCCACTGATCTTTCTCCTGCTGTTTACAGGAAACGGTTTTGCAGAGACAACCGATACCAGGCAAAATACAATAAATGTTACGGGTACGGTTACATCAGCTACTGACGGGATGCCTCTTATTGGGGTCAGTATCGTTGTGAAGGGAACCACGGAGGGCACTGTCTCCGATATGAATGGGAATTACAGAATAAACATACTCCCCAATGTAACACTTGTCTTTTCCTATATAGGCTATATAACGCAGGAGATAGCCGTTGGAGGACGGAGGACCGTCGACATTGTCATGGAGGAGAGTGCTGAAACGCTGAGCGAAGTGGTGGTGACAGCCCTTGGGATTGGACGCGAAGAGAAGTCGCTCGGTTATTCTGTCGGGAAGCTCGGATCCGAAGAGATTTCGAAAGTAGTCCATGAGAACGTGCTCACTTCAATGGCGGGCAAAGTGACGGGGGTGACCATCAACTCGACCGGCGGCACAGGTTCTACCGTCAGCATGGTCATCAGGGGGGCTACCTCCATGAGCACAGATAATCAGCCTTTGTTCGTTATTGACGGAGTACCTATGACCAGTTCCGTGAATAATGTGGGCGGCTTCGGAAAAGATAACCTGGTCGATTATGGAAATGCCATCTCGGATATTGATCCCGAAAGTATTGAGAGCGTTTCCATCCTGAAAGGGCCCAGCGCCGCGGCACTGTACGGTACTCGCGCCGGTAACGGAGTGGTGCTTATCACCACAAAGAAATCGGGCCGGAAAGGCGGAATGAAAGTGGAAGTCGTTTCAAATACCGTTTTCGATATTCCGTCAAAATACCTGGATGTGCAAAACCGCCTTGGATTCGGCTACAGGAGTTACACCAATTCAGCTTTTCCCAACGGGATCATTCCTGCTTACAATACCTCGGAAGTGACCGGGGCGGGTCCGGAGTTGAATAAAGGTTACTGGCAAGTCCAGCCGTTTGCGCCGCTAGATGCCAACGGTGTGCCCATACCCACTGAGTTGATCTCCCACCCCGATAACTACAAGAACTTTATTAACGGGAATGCGATCACTACTACCAACAGTGTAGCCATCTCAAGCAGCAGCGACAGGGTGAATTACCGGCTTGGCGTATCCAATATGACCAATAGAGGACTGGTACCCAACTCTGACCTTAACCGGAATAACCTGACGCTTTCGGCCACCTCGACAGTGGTGGAAGGGCTTACAGTGGGTACCGATATTAACTACACCCGGAACTGGGCGGACAACAGGCCGGCTACCCAGGAACGGGGGGCCAATCCTCTACAGTGGGCTGCATGGATTCCCCCCAATGTCGATATCCGTAAAATGAAAGATTATAAACTTGGCGGGAACGAAGTGCTTACCATAGGGAAAGGCTGGGAGAATCCATACTTCCTTGCATACGGCATCAATAACAGCTTTAAAAGAAACAGGCTGATCGGAAGTGTGTCCGCTACGTGGGAAATAACTCCGCAATTAAGCCTTATGGGAAGATATGCGCTAAACAGATCGGACGAAACAAGGGAAACAAAGATAGATCCGGGATATTCCGGAGAACCCAATAACGGAGCGTATGGCATAGTTACCAGCGAAAGCAGCGAAGCCAACGCCGACGTGCTGGCAACCTATAAAAACCATTGGGATAATTTCCTGACTTGTCCCATTTAGTGCGGTGGAAATAATTTAGCGATGATTCCCTTCATCTTATCTAAGGGTACGGCTTTTACCGTTACCACTTTATTGGTTATGTGATTCAGGATTTGCCCATCTACCACCTTTTTTGATTCGTCTATAAATCTTCTTATGGAAAGACCTGTTTGCAATTCAATGTGCTTGGACACAACCAGAGCCATAAAACAGATAAGTAAATGGAGTTGAACCGGTTCTTCCTTAAAATGAAAAATTGGTCTGGTTTGCAGGTCGCTTTTTGATATTCGGAAGGCTTGCTCAATTCTGTAAAGCTCGTGATAGCGTTCCATGATCGTTTTGTTGCTTGCTGTGGTTTCTTCCAGATTGGTATAATATCCTTTGATACCAAGTAATTTTTGAGTTTTGGCAATAAGTGCTTCATTGAGTTCTATTTTTTGGTTGTGCGTTTGAGTAAATTTTACCTTTCTGTTTTTTGAAGGACTTTCGATTACCTGTTTTGCTTTTTCGATTTGTTTATTCATCTCGTAAAGGTCTTTGCGATACCGGAGGGAAGAGTAGCTGCAAATCAGATAACCAAGTTCAGTCTTTAACCTGATGCTTTTGCCATCTTCCCTGCTAATGTTTTCATCCATGGTTTCCAGTAATTCAGCCGACACATTTCCCAGCCGTGCCCCGACAATATAGTTGATATTGTTTTGAGTTAATTCCTTAATGTTGTCAGCGCTAATCATTGCCGCATCGGCAACAATGGTAAATTCTTTTACCTGATTTTTTTCAATAAAGTTCTTAACAACGGGGATAATGGTATGCCCTTCAAAAGTATTGCCGCTGAATATTTCATAAGCGACAGGAAAACCTTCTTTGGACACCATCAAGGCTACCAATATCTGGGGCTGTTGAGATTTGTTGTCTTTGGAAAAGCCATTCTTTCGCAGCTCATCTTCTTCAAAAGTTTCAAAGTATAGTGTGGTCACATCATAAAACAGCAAATCATAATTGAAAGAGTAAAACGCTTTAGCAAAGTTCACAACCCTATTCTCTACTTTCTCCTTTAATGCAATCCAGTCAGGAGCGAGTTTGTAGTAGGTTTTACGGTTATGATGAACGCCAAAATACTGCTCCATCAACTCTAAAGAACGAAGTTTCGACGCAGGCTCAAATATCCGTATCGTAATCAAGTCTTTTAATAACGCCGGAAAATCATGAAAGCCTATTTTATCTTGAAGTGCAGTTATCTGCCGGTTGAAAAAACTGTATCTGACACCCAAAAAAGTGCAGTGGTTAAGATGCAGTATCCTGTTGGGATTTTCATCCGGGAAAATGGACAACTGAGTTGAGTAATCTTTAATCCATTCCTGAGCCAACAATATCAATTCATCAAGCGATTCCTCCGTATGGGCTGAACCGATATGCTGCAAAATGACCCGCTTGTTGTTTTGATAGCGTACCACCTGAACCGCCTTAGCCTTTGATGCGGTATTTACCACCCTGATTTTCATGCAAAAACTTGTTTAGTGCGGTAAAATTAATGAAATTTTTTAAATGATAGTTCATAATCAGCAATTTATGACCGCACTAATTTTTAGGGGACAAGTCAGGAAAGATAGATCCGGGATATTCCGGAGAACCCAATAACGGAGCGTATGGCATAGTTACCAGCGAAAGCAGCGAAGCCAACGCCGACGTGCTGGCAACCTATAAAAACCATTGGGATAATTTCTCGCTTACGACTTCTGCAGGAGGGAACCTCCTCTATTCCAGGTGGTCGTATATGAGTAATTCATCGAAACCGGGATCGGGATTAATTATTCCCTATCTATATACGATTCAGAATATTGAGAATACTTCGTTGAGTTATTCCAATGCCCGCTATGAGAGAGCGATCAACAGCGTTTATGCAATGGCCAATCTAGGGTGGAGAGACAGGGTGTATCTTGATCTGACCGCCAGAAATGACTGGGCCAGCACACTGCCGGCTGAAAACAGGTCCTATTTTTATCCCTCTGCTTCATTGAGCTTCCTGTTGAATAACATGATCGATATGGGAAAGAATGTGAATCTTCTCAAAATAAGAGGCAGTATTGCCCAGGTAGGGAATGATACTTCACCTTACAGCCTTTACGCAACCTATTATGATGGCGGACAATGGGGTGACGCGATCAGGCTTGGGAAGCCGGGAGACCTGTTAAACCCGGTTCTGCTTCCCGAAGAGTCGAGCTCTTACGAAGTAGGGATGGATATAAAGATGTTTAATAACAGGTTGCGGTTTGAGGGTACCTATTACCGGGCAGATAATCGTAACCAGATCCTTAGCGTACCGTTGGCCGGTTCCACCGGATTCAACAGCATAAAAATCAATGCCGGCTTATTGCAAAGCAGAGGTGTGGAACTTATGCTTGGCTTTACGCCCATTGAAACCAAAGACTGGACCTGGAATCTGGATGTCAATTTCACAAAGAATCAAACATGGCTGCTTGAATTGTCGGAGGGTACCGATTTTGTCCAATTCTGGGACGAGGCGAGGGTGAAGAATATCGCGTATGCAAAAGATAAATCTCTGGGCAGGGACGGCTTGATAGGAAACCTCTATACCCGGAAAATATTGAGGGTGACTGATAAAAATTCCAAATATTACGGCTATCCTCTGTTGCCTGAGAATAGTGAAGATGCCGAATGGCAGGCCGAAGACGATTATTCCAAAGTGGGGAACTATAACCCTAACTTTATTATGGGACTGCAAACCTCTATCACGTACAAGAATTTTACTTTGAGCATGACGTTCGACTGGCGATCGGGAGGACAGTACGTGTCACAGACCTGGCGGTATCTGACTGAAGGCGTTGTATCGAATACCTGGCTTAACCAACTGATCATTCCGCCCGACGGATTAGGCGGACAACCTAATGAAGCGCTTCGTGATTGGGTGGTAGCCAATGCAGATAGATTGATCTATACCAATAACCCAAGGCCTGTCGGTGGCCCTACTCCCGATTTCGGCGGATTCTACAATGACTTTTATACAGGTGTAGGTGCGTATGACGGTACTTTTGCCCCGGGCGTATATGGCCGGTATGACGATAACGGTAATTTTATCCTTGTCAAGGAGAACCTCGGAAATGAAGGAACTGAATTCAGGCCGTATGCAATGAGCTATCCGTGGGGTATTGGAGAAGCCAACCTGTTTGATGCGGACTATGTGAAGCTAAGAGAGATTGCGTTGAACTATAAGGTTCCCGCAAAAACTGCGCAAAAACTGAAACTACAGGACCTGAACATCTCCGTATATAGTCGGAATATCATGCTCTGGGCAAAAAGCGCCGGTATGGGAATAGACCCCGAAAGAGCTTATCAATCGGGTAGCGGCGGAGGTTTTAAGCAAGGTGTCGAACGTTTCAATGCCGAGCCCTGGGTAATTCCCGTTGGGTTTAAATTAAGTTTTACTTTTTAATCAAAATACTGTCATGCATACGTTAAAAAACAGTCTTATCATCATTTTAACGCTGGCGCTCGGATGCGTTGTTTCATGCAGGGATCTGAATGAATTGAACATCAATCCCAACGGCGTTGATCCGGCCATTGCAGATGTAAATTTTCTGTTGACCACGGTTCAGACGAATGTAGGGCAAACCGTTTACGATATCGGTTTCGGTACCTTCTCCGGAATTATGCAGCATACGCAGCAAACCGGCTGGTTTAGTGGTTATAATAATTACGAATGGACTCCCCTTTCGCATAGCTGGAACGGTTATTACAGCATTTTAATGAACAACGAGGAGTATTTCAGAAAGGCAACACAGCACAGTTACGAGTTCCACGAAGGAGTAGCCCGCATCATGAGGGCTTATGTTTTTGGACTGATCACCGATATATGGGGTGACGCGCCTTACAAAGATGCTCTTAAAGCTGAACAGGGATCAAGCCATTTTATGCCGGCTTTCGATCCGCAACAGGATATTTATCACGGTATCCTTGCTGATCTGGATACTGCTAACATGCTCTTGTCAAAAACGGCAAGTGAGTATCGTAATATTGTGCCCAAGCAAGATGTGGTGTACAAGGGCAATGTATCTAAATGGCAAAAATTTGCAAATTCACTGGCCCTGAGGTACTATATGAGGTTACAAGCCAAAGAACCGGCCTTTGCGGAAGAGGGTATCAGGAGGATTGCCGGAGATCCTGCCAAATACCCGTTGATAAGAGTGGCCGGAGATGATGCCAATATTAGTTTTCCCGGAACGTCGAGTAATGTTTCCAATCCGTTGAATACCGTTTATGATGCCAAGCCGGAGAACGGCGCCTATATGAGGGTAAAAATGGGAAAGACGTTGGTAGATGTCCTTAAAGGGCACGGCGACCCGCGACTGGGAGTATGGGCCAATAAGATACAGATTCCGTTGAAATTGGTTTCAGGAACAGGCATAGACCGTACCGTTGAAATTGATAGTGAACATAAAATACGCGAAGTGTCACAGGATAAAGTGACCGCTTTTGAAGCCAATGGCATGAAGGTGGATTTCGATCCGGAATATGCGGGGGTGACTATTTCCCATCCTCTGGTTCAAATATTCAATATGAACATTGCCAATGCGTCTCAGGGAACCGTTAACCCACATGCTTCCCATCTTAACAACAGGTACCGGAAAACAACCGATCCCCTTGTGCTGATGAGATTAATATCTGCTGCGGAGGTCAACCTGATACTTGCAGAAGCGGCATACCGGGGATGGATTTCGGGCAATCCGGCCGAATATTACGCCGATGGTGTGAAGGAATCGCTCAGGGCTTGGGGAGTGGAAGCTGAATTTGACGGTTATATAAAGAATGCGCCTTACGACGGATTGGAAAGTATCATTGAGCAAAAATGGATCGCTCACTGGACAACAGCCCATGAGGCATGGTTCGACTGGAGAAGGACCGGATTGCCGGCACTACAGACAGGGCCCGCGGCGGTACGCCCTGTACTGCCTGTCCGATGGTATTACCATACCGATGATGAAATCAATAAAAACAGGGCCAATGCCGAGGCAGCTATCGAAAAACTGGAAGCAACGCCTTATCAGGGTACCGATCAATCCAAAAACAGTGCCTGGTCGAAAATATGGCTCCTCCAGGGAACCGGAAAACCGTGGTAGGGTGATTCTCTTATATGATAAAATTATAAACAGATGAAATTAAGTCAAATAGGCATCTTTTTATGCCTTTTGTTTACAAAACCCGCTATTGCGGGAACAAGTAACCTGCCAGTGAAGGACGAGCCGTACGTGGTTCCGGTATCGGTTAAATATACGTTATCTCCGAAATGGAAAGATGTCCGGTTCAAGAAGATCGTGGCCGACGGGGATAACAGCCTTTTTATATTGACCGATGCCGGCCTGTTCCGCGATTTTCCGGGAGAGATTATTTCGAAAGACCTTCGATACGCTTCGCTGGCCGATAAGTCGCCTGTGGATATATCTATCCAGGAAGG
Organism: Bacteroidia bacterium 43-41; assembly: GCA_001898165.1. Classification (GTDB taxonomy): domain Bacteria; phylum Bacteroidota; class Bacteroidia; order Bacteroidales; family Dysgonomonadaceae; genus Petrimonas. Next base: position 23,916 of record MKTD01000074.1, on the reverse strand, counting down.
AACGGGTTATCTCTATTATCTGTATCCCGACCGTTTTCTGACCAATAAGCATGCCGGGACAATATGCGGATACCTGCCAGAAAATAGATTCACGCATATGGCTGTAAATGCAAATGATGATGTACTGCTGACAGGAGAGGAAGGGGCGGTATTATATAACCGGAGCACGAAAGTTAGAAAACTGAATATCCCCCCTGGGGAATTTGTACGATTGTACGTATCGGATCATCGGTTCTGGTACTTATCTTCTACGGGTATATATTGGCTAAATGGAGATAAATGGACGAACGTTTATTCCGGGAATAATCTGACAGCCATTGCTTTTTTCAGCGACAAAATAGCGGTGGGGACAACGGATGGTTACTGTGTGATTGACCGAAGCGGAAATACAGTTGAACCTAAAAACAATAAACTGCCTGTTCCCGCTATTACCCACATGTTGGTGGTGGGAGGGACATGTTGGTTTGCAACGGATGAGGGTGCTTTCGTGAAACAACCGGAACGCTTCGATTATTATGCCTCCAAACGCTGGCTCGATCAGGATAAGATCGTAGATATGGCTGCGGATACCGATGGGAATTTGTATTTCTTGACCCCTACCGGGTTGAACAAGGTGGAGTTCATACGGGAAACACTGGCGGGAAAGGCGGAGTTTCTGCAAGACAACCTGCGCAAGTATCACCTCCGTTACGGTTTTTCTTCCGCTTCCCGGTTGACCGACCCTGGGGACCCCACGACCATGCGTCTTGACGATAGTGATAATGACGGCTTGTGGACTTCATTCTACCTGGGAAGCCAGGCCTTCCGCTATGCCGTCACCAAAGAGGAAAAATCCAGGGGATATGTTTGGGAGTCGTTCGAGCCTTATGAAAGACTGCTGTCCATCCATCCCGTCACGGGATTTTCGGGAAGGACATTCGAGCGTACGGGGTATATCGCAGGAGATACTATTCCCTGGCGCCCGGCGCCGGATCAAGACTGGTGGTGGAAAGGGACCACCAGTACGGATGAATTTGTCGGTTATATGTTTGCCACATCTGTAATAGATCGGTTTGTAGCTCAAACACCGGAAGAAAAAAGACGGGTGGCGGATTATTTCGATGCCATCATGACGCATATCATTACAAATGATTATTATTTTATCGATTATGATGGTAAGCCGACTTTGTGGGGCAGATGGAATCCGGAATATGTGAATTCATTCGCTACCACGCAATTCGACCGCAGGCTCAACAGCACATTGACGATCGCAGGCTTACAGTTAGCATACCGGCTGACACAAAAAGAAATTTACAAGACTGAAGCTTTTCGAATGATACAGGAGCATGGATACCTGGATAATATGAAAATACCCATGAACAATATCCGGTTTACTTCCGGATTTCAACATCAGGGTATTACAATGGGTGAGGATTGGAATCATTCTGATGATGAAATGGCATTCCTCACCTATTGGGTGCTTTATAATTACGCGTTCAACGATACGTTGAAGCAGGAATATGCGGAGATGATACGCGATCACTGGAAGATTGAGAAGCCGGAACGCAACGCGCTTTGGAACCTCCTGGCCTACGGAACGTCCGGTGATATCGATCTGGAATCCACGATCTGGTATTTACGAGGGTTCCCAAAAGATTGCAACCGTTATCCGGTCAGGAATTCACACAGGAAAGATCTGGAGTTTCTGCCAAAAGATCCGCACACCAATTTCAGGGAGCAGACAACCACAGAGCTGATTCCTAAAATTGAGCGTCCGATGAACAGGCATAATAACAATGAATTTCTTATTGACGGAGGGAGTGGAGCGCATTACCGCCTTACCGGAGATGAATTCCTATTGCCTTACTGGATGGCGCGTTACCTGAATGTGATTCAATGAGACTAATGTAATAATGAGTGTCTCTTGTCTTGATTCTTGTCTTTAAAATTTAAACATATGAAACGAAATTTAATTGTACTTTTAATTGCTTTTTTTTGCTTTGTTGCCGGTTATGCACAACAAACGATTACGCCCGAAACGGCTTTAGAGGCCTACATCAATAACAATGACCCTACATGGGGATGGGAAATTCGCAATGTACATCAGATCGACAATACAAAAGCATATTCTTTGTTGTTTATCTCCCAGAAATGGCATGGGATCTTATGGAAGCATGAGCTTATCATCTTTGTTCCCGAATCGGTGAAACAGGACGGAGCGCTGCTATTTATAACCGGAGGTTCGGTGAATGAAGGGATGCCGAAGTTCTCTGATCCGAATGATGAGACTTCATTGTTCCTGTCTGCGTTGGCAGACCGGAATAACGCTCTGGTGTGTGTATTGAGGCAGGTGCCCAATCAACCCCTTTACGGCGGATTGAAAGAAGATGCATTGATTTCCTATACGCTCAATGAATTCAGGAAAGACAAAGATTACTCATGGCCATTGCTCTTTCCTATGACAAAAACGGCATACAAAGCCATGGACGCGATACAGGAATTTGCCGGACAACAATTAGACCGGCAGGTAAATCGTTTTCTTGTCTCCGGAGCTTCAAAACGCGGATGGACAACATGGCTTACAGGTGCAATCCGGGATCCGCGTGTGGAGGTAATCGCTCCCATGGTAATCGAAATGCTGAATATGCCCGTCGCCCTGGATTATCAAAAACAGCTGTATGGAGAGTACAGTGAAGAGATCCGGGATTATGTGGACTTAGAAATTCCACAGGCAATCCACAGCGAATTCGGAAATGCTGTCGTACAGATGATAGATCCTTACTCCTACCGCGAAAAGCTGACGATGCCCAAGCTCATCATTATGGGGACAAACGATCCCTATTGGACGGTTGATGCCATTAAACATTATATCAATGAGATCCCCGGACACAACCTGTTGCATTACGTTCCAAACGCAGGCCACGGTTTGGGAGATAAAACAGAGGCCTTCGGAGCGTTAGGTGCAATTTTTTCCATTATGCTGGATAAAACGGATTATCCTGTCTGTGAATGGAAATTGGATGAGAAAGGTAAAAATATCCATCTGCAGGTAAAGGCCTCTCCCGATCAGCTGGTTGGAGCCACACTGTGGAGATCCGTATCCGACAGCAGGGATTTTCGTCAGGCAACATGGAATAAAAGCAACATCCCTGTTGATGCTAAGGACCGGTCTATGGTCAATGCAAGGTTAAAATATCCGAAAAACGGATTTCAGGCTTTCTATGTCGATCTGATCTACAAAGATACGCACGGTGAAGAATACTCGGTCAGTACGCGTACCTTTATGTCGGATCATAAAAAAGTATTTGTCCAATAATGGTATTTTTCCGGTATCTCTCTTCATAGTCATTTGATTTTTAATAAAAAGAGATACAGGAGGTAACAAATCTATAAACCAAAAGAGATGAAAGGAATTCTGGTATTGAGCTTTTTATTTTTTACGGGAACCCTCTCCGCACAAACGCTGGGCGAGCGCTTGGGATACAAAAAGACAGACAAGCTGTTGATCATCAACAACGACGATGCGGGTATGTGTCATGCTGCCAATACCGCCACTATGGAAGGAATGGAGAGAGGGCTGATCAGCTCGGCCACCATTATGATGCCTTGTCCCTGGTCGAACGAGATCCTGAAATATGCGAACGAGAATCCGGATAAAGGATTCGGAGTCCACCTTACATTGACTTCAGAATGGAAAAACTATAGATGGGGTACGGTTGCATCACGCGGCGAAGTTCCCGGGCTATATGATGAACAGGGCTATATGTGGAAGGATGTATTGGAGGTATATAATGCTTCCAATACCGATGAAGCATTGACTGAGGGCAGGGCGCAGATACGAAAAGCGTTGGAAGCGGGAGTACCTGTTACTCATATTGATTCACACATGGGAACGTATCAGTACTCTCCCGATTATATGCGTATTTATCTGCAACTTGCGGAAGAATTTGATCTCCCTGCGCGGATGCCGTCCCAATCCACCCTGGAAAATATGGGAGCCCCTCCTTTCCGGGATATCTGTAGGGAGAAAGGGATCATTCATCCGGATTATTTTATTCATGAAGAGTTTCGGGACTACAAAACAGAGAATGTGGAGGAATTCTGGACCAATTACATCAAAAATTTAAATCCCGGTGTGACGGAAATTCTCATCCATGCGGCTGCGGAAGGAGATGAGATACGGGCAATCACCGGTTCCGCACCCAAGCGTATAAAGGAATTGGAATTTTTTACCGGCGACAAACTGAAACAATTGATCAGAGAGGAGGGGATTATCGTTATCGGTTACCGTCCCCTGTTCGAATTGCAGAGAAAAGAAAGACAGCGCAAATGAAGATAATAAAGATTATAGGGATCTCGCTCCTGGTTCTGGTTATCGCATTGTGCATCTACAGTTACAACAATATGCGTGACCGCCACCCGGGATATAGTCTCGATCTGAAAATCGAAAATAAGGAATCCCGGGTCATGCGTGCCGGCTTTGCTGCGGTGACGATTACTCCTGAGTATATGGAGCCGTGGAACGATGTGGATAATAACGCACGTTACGAACCGGAGAAGGGGGATACTTACGAAGACCTGAACGGAAACGGAAAGTTCGATACATACTGGATTGCCGGTTTTGGAAATAAAGTCGCCGCCCAGGGTGTACATGACGATCTGTGGGCGCGGACAATGGTGCTGGATGACGGCAACACCCGTCTCGCGTTGACGGCTGTTGATGTGATCGGTATGTTCCATCCGATGGTAGTGGACATCCGGAAAATGTTGCCGGAAGAGGCGGGCATCACCTATCTGGTGATCACCTCCACCCACACGCATGAAGGCCCTGATCTGTTGGGCCTCTGGGGTAAATCGCCCTTTAAAAGCGGAACGAATGCGGAGTGGAGAGAATACGTAAAAAGGCGTGTTGTTCAATCTGTCACAGAGGCCGTTAAGGCATTGCGCCCTGCACATTTCCATTTCTCGCAAAACCTGACGGAAGGGATCGTAACCCTTAAAGATACGCGCGAACCGTATGTCTTTGACGAAGGCCTCAGGATGATGCGGGTTACGGATGCCGAGACTTCACAAACCCTCGGGACGCTGATTCAATGGGCTAATCATCCCGAAACATTGTGGAGTAAAAACCTGTTCATCTCCTCAGATTTTCCCCACTACCTGAGGGAAGCCGTTGAGAAAGGAGTGTGTCATGGGGACAGCCTGGTCAGAAAAGGTGTCGGTGGCGTCGCCCTCTATGTGAACGGGGCGGTAGGCGGATTAATGACTACCCATGCCACAATGGGTGTAAAAGACCCGTTCCTTGATACGGTATATGTAGAGCCGTCGTTCGATAAAATCCGTGCACAGGGGGATACACTTGGATTGATCATACTCCGTACGATGGAAGAAAAGGCTGTGGAAGTACGTGAAGCCGGGATTAATCTGCGCGCCAGGACATTTGAACTTCCTTTAAAGAACAAATTGTTCCGTCTTGCTGCCGCCATCGGGTTAATGGATGCAGATATGGCCGGATGGATGAAAAAACGTACCGAAGCTGCCGTATGGAGTATCGGGCCTGCCGGTTTCATCACTTTTCCGGGAGAACTTTATCCCGAAATATTAAACGGAGGAATAGAAGCACTTCCCGGCCGGGATTTCACGGTTAGTACTCAGGAAGCGCCACCTCTCCGCGATTTGATGCAAGGGGAGTTTCGCTTCGGTCTCGGCCTTGCCAATGATGAGATCGGATACATTATTCCCAAAAGCCAGTGGGATGTGAAGAAACCGTATATATATCGGGACAATCCCTATTACGGTGAAGAAAATTCGCTTGGTCCGGAAACTGCGCCTCTTTTGTATAAAGAACTGCGTCTCCTGTTGAAGGAGTTGCCGGGCGCTCCTCCTCTCCCATCGAAAACCGAACAAGCCGGAGACGTACTACCGGAACGGATAAAAAAATAATACATCGGTTGTCATGTATAGATATAAGATCAGAAATAAATGGAATATAGCTTTAAGAATCTGTCTTTTTCTGCTGTGCATATCTTCATCCCTTCATGCCCGCGAGATCGATCTGTCCGGCAGCAGATTGCTTGTGTCCAATTCCATACAATCCCCTGTAAAAGAGACGATCATTCGGGTTTTACAGGAAGAAATAGACAAGCGTGCAGGTATTTATCCGGACATGACCGATACATGGGAGGGTACATCAATCATTGCTTTGGCACTTTCCTCAGACGATAGTTTGAACGGCAGGGCGCTTCCTGAAAAGGCAAAACTCTCCCTGAAAGCCGAATCATTCAGTGTGATTGTGGAGGAGGCTCCTTCCCAAACTATTATCTGGCTTGTCGGAGTCGACGCTCGCGGAGTGTTGTTTGCTGCAGGACATCTGCTGCGTACTTCATTATTTGCAGGCAAGCAGTTCTTGTTCGATCCGTCGAATGCGATAAAAAGCGAACCTGAATATCCCATAAGAGGACATCAGCTGGGTTATCGTGATACCGCGAATTCCTATGATGCCTGGTCGAAGGAACAGTATGAACAATATATTCGGGAATTGGCAATTTTCGGTACGAACTGCATAGAAACCATTCCCTTTGATAATACTCCGAGTCCGCACATGAAGGTATCAAAAGAAGAGATGAACCGACATATAAGTACGGTCTGTAAGAACTACGGCCTGGATTATTGGGTGTGGACGCCGGTGAACGTGGACCTTTCGGATGAGAGTCTGTTTCAGGCGGAAGTGAAAAAACACAGTGATTATTACCGCCGATGCCCGTATCTGAGCCATGTCTTTGTTCCGGGCGGTGATCCGGGAGATAATCATCCGAGGTATGTGATACCTTTCCTCAAGGCTATTGCCGGTGAACTGAAAAAACAACATCCTCAGGCAGGTGTTTGGATCTCATTGCAGGGTTTCAGCGATGAACAGATCGATTATTTCTACCATTACCTGGAGACCGAAAGCCCGGACTGGTTGCGGGGAGTGGTAAGCGGGCCGGGCAGCCCTCCGCTGTCCGATACACGCTATCGCCTGCCGCAAAAGTATATGCACCGCCATTATGCCGATATTACGCATACCGTCCGCTGCCTCTACCCTACCCTCCGCTGGGACCAGGCGTTCGCCCTTACCCTGGGCCGGGAGCCGGTCAATCCGCAGCCGTTCTATTATGCGGCGCTGCATGATCGGTATGCGCCGTTTACAGATGGGTTCCTGGCCTATTCGGACGGAGCGCATGACGATCTGAACAAGTGTATCTGGAGCCGGAAAGGATGGAGCAAAAAGGAAGATGCTGTTGGCATTACGGAACAATATGTTCGTTTTTTCTTCGGCATCAACTCCGGCGATCGCGTAGCCGATGCCATACTGGGATTGGAACGCAACTGGGATGGTCCGATAGAAGCGAATGGAGGCATCGAAATGACGTTCTCACGCTGGCAGCAGCTTGAGCAAGCTTATCCCCGCTTACAAGAGGATTGGCGTTGGCAGATACTGCTTCTCCGTGCTTATTACGATACCTATGTCAAACGAAGAAAGTTATATGAGCAAGCACTGGAACGGGGAGCCAATGATTTGCTTGCACAGGCTCCGGAGATCGGTTCGGAAGAAGCGATGAAATTGGCGCTGGAGAAAATTACCGAAGCGGATAGGATCAATATAGCACCACAGCTAAGAACGAAAATAGAAGATTATTGCGAGGCATTGTATCACTCCGTCGGCTTGCAGACAAGCGTTGGAAAATATCGGGCAAGCGGGCCGGAACGGGGCTGTGTGCTCGACTTTGTGGACTATCCGCTAAACAATCGTTGGTGGTTGGCCGATCAGTTTGAAAAGATCACCCGAATGAAAACCGAAGCGGAAAAACTGGCGGCGCTGGCGGTGATCGGGACATGGGAAAATCCCCCGAAAGGCAGTTATTACGATAACATATCGAATATAAGTCAGAGTCCACGCGTTACGACAACTGTGTATGATGCTACCGATGTGGCCTGGTGGGATGGCGGCAAAAGCCGTAAGAGACTATCCACTCAATTATTTCAGAACTTCCCGCGAATAGTCTATGAAGATCTTGACCCGAAAGGGCGTTACCTGATCCGTATCGCCGGATATGGAGATGCGTTGCTCAGGATAGATGGAGAGCGCATATCCCCTACCCTGTACAGTAAAGAGTTGGAAGAGTTTAAAGAGTTTCCGATCGACAGGAGATTCTTTCAGGACGGTAAACTGGAAGTTTCGTTCGACGAGCCGGAAGAATCCCACCTGAACTGGCGCCAACATTCAAAAATTTGCGATATTTGGCTTATAAAAAGAAATTAAAATATAATGTGTAAAATTATGAAAAGAATTCGTTTATCGCTTATTGTTGTATTATCGGTTTTTTGTGTTCAATGGTCGGTTTCCGGTAATAAGACCGGGCAAGAGACCACTCCACAGGTAAAGAACGTGATTGTGATGATTGGAGATGGAATGGGGGTCAACCAGATATATGCCGGTCTGACGGCAAATAGGGGAGTGCTCCATTTGGAACAGTGTCAATTTGTGGGTTTTTCCAAGACCTATTCTGCAAACAGCTATATAACCGACTCTGCGGCAGGTGGCACAGCCATCGCATGTGGGGTTAAAACGGATAATGGAGCCATTGGTGTTGATACGGACGGGAATCCGGTCAAATCAATCCTTGAATATGCCGCGGAGAATGGCCTCTCGACAGGAGTCGTTGCCAGCTGTGCCGTTACTCATGCCACGCCGGCATCGTTTGTCGCACACCAGCCCAGCCGTAAAATGGAAGAAGAGATCGCGGCAGATTTTGTGAACTCCGGTATTACGCTTTTTATCGGAGGCGGCAAAAAATATTTCGATGTCCGCTCTGATAACCAAAACCTGTTGGACACACTGAAAGCAAAAGGTTTTCAAGTCGCACTTACGCTGGACGATGTAAAGAAAGTTACCACAGGCAGACTGGCAGGGCTCGTGGCAGACGAACATCCGGCCCCTTATCCCGAAAGGGGAGAATTCCTTCCCGAAAGTGTGGAGGCGGCTATCAATCTGTTAAAGAACGACGATAAGGGTTTCTGCCTGATGGTAGAAGGTTCGCAAATCGATTGGGCTTGCCACGCGAATGAAAAAGAGGCTACCGTGAATGAAATGCTGGACTTTGACCGGGCAATTAAAGTGGCTTTTGATTACGCGGATCAAGACCCGAATACGCTGGTTATTATTACGGCCGACCATGAGACCGGAGGCATGGCGCTTACCGGAGGTGATCTGTCAACCGGAAAAGTGGAAGCGGTATATGCCTCAAAAGGGCATACCTCTGTAATGGTCCCGGTATTTGCTTATGGCGCAGGAGCGATTGAATTTGCCGGTATCTACCAGAATACGGATATTCTTACTAAAATCTTGAAGTTATATGGCTTTGCAAAATAAGAGAATTATAGTGTGGTTATGCCTGCTGTTCATATTGTCAGGCCGCTTATCCGCCAGTGAACCTTTTTCCGGACAAACGGAAAGAGAGAAGCTGCGCGCCATCAAGCCTGTTATCGTTTATTCGGAAATGATCAGGGAGCCGGATTCCGTGCCGTCGGCACATGCTTCGACCATTGTGGAGACAGACGACGGCTTATTGGCGGCATGGTTTGGCGGGACCTACGAAAGGCATCCGGATGTGAGCATCTATACTTCCCGGTTAAGGAACGGACAATGGAGCACCCCGGTTATGGTGGCCGATGGCATACAAGATAAGTCGATCAGGTATCCTTGCTGGAACCCGGTCTTGTTCAAACGCGAAAACGGGGATCTGATCCTTTTTTACAAGGTGGGGCCGAGTCCCAGCACCTGGTGGGGGGAATACAAGGTATCGACCGACGAGGGTGAGACCTGGTCCGCCATGGAAACTATCCCGCGCGGATGTCTTGGGCCGATCAAAAACAAACCGGTGATAATCCCCGGAGACAAAATACTGTATCCTACAAGCATAGAGATTGTAGGAAAATGGAATGTTTATATGGAAATGTCCAATCAGGATCTGACAGGTTGGGAAAAGATAGAGATCGACAATAACGGTTTTGACGCGATTCAGCCTTCCGTATTGTTTTACAAGGACGGAGCCCTGCAAATTCTCTGTCGCTCAAAAAACGAAAGAGTGGTGGAGTCCTGGTCGTACGATAACGGTAAAACATGGTCTCCTCTGATGCCTACCGGGCTCCCCAACAACAATTCCGGCACGGATGCCGTGACCTTGTCCAATGGCCTCCAGTTGATCATCTATAATCCAATTACTTCCGGCAGGAACAGACTGGCGATAGCGGGATCGTATGACGGTAAAATATGGGAGAAACTGATCGATATAGAAGACCAGCCGTCCGGTGAATTCAGTTACCCTGCCATTATACAGGATAAGGCGGGAAGGATCCACATTACCTATACCTATAATCGCAAAAGGATCAAATACGTGCAATTGAAGTTGTAAATTGAAACGGATATGATAATTATTATTTCGTAAGGAGATGATTAAAGCGGGTTCGTCAAAGTTAACTTCAAAAAAGAACTATCCCTGGTTAGTAGTGGGAATGCTGTGTTTCGTAGCGTTGCTCAACTACCTAGACCGGCAAATGTTGGCCACCATGAAGCCATTTATGGAGGTTGATATCGTAGAATTAATTACGGCAACCAACTTCGGGCGCTTGATGGCGGTATTCCTGTGGGTCTATGCCTTGATGAGTCCCCTGTCGGGTATTATTGCCGACCGGTTGAACCGCAAATGGCTGATTGTGATAAGCCTGTTTGTCTGGTCGGGGGTGACCCTCTCCATGGGATATGCCCGGAATATGGACCAGTTATATATCCTGCGGGCCGTTATGGGGATCAGTGAGGCTTTTTATGTGCCCGCAGCCTTGTCTCTTATTGCAGACTATCATCAGGGGAAAACGCGGTCGTTAGCCATCGGATTCCACACTTCGGGTATCTATCTGGGGCAGGCTTTTGGCGGGTTCGGGGCAACCCTGGCTGCCGGAACCTCCTGGCAGTTTACTTTTCATTCTTTCGGCGTTGTCGGGATGGTGTATAGTTTATTATTGATTGCGTTTCTCCGTGAAAAGAAAACATATACCATCGATACAATACGTAAAAGATCTGTCAGACAAGAATTTAGTGCAATGGGAAAAGGTTTGACCATGCTCTTTTCGAATATTGCCTTTTGGGTGATCCTCTTTTATTTCTCCGCACCGAGTTTACCCGGATGGGCTACGAAGAACTGGCTGCCAACCTTGTTCTCGGAATCGCTGCATATGGGAATGGAGCAGGCCGGGCCATTATCAACCATGACATTGGCGTTGGCATCGTTAGTCGGGGTGTTGGCCGGAGGATATTTATCCGACCGTTGGGTGGCGAAGCGACTGAAAGGGCGGATTTACACGAGTGTGATAGGATTGGGGCTGACTATTCCGGCGTTGGTCCTGATCGGTTATGGCAGCGGATTATTTATGATTATTGCCGGAGCGCTCTTGTTCGGTTTAGGCTTTGGGATTTTCGACGTGAACAACATGCCTATTTTATGTCAGTTTGTTCCGTCGCGTTACCGTGCTACCGGTTATGGGTTTATGAACCTGGCCGGGATATCGGCGGGCGCTATAATAACCAAAGAGTTGGGTAAGGCGTTAGATGCGGGGTATATGAACTGGGTGTTCGTCGCAATGATCGGGGCGGTCGCGGCGGCGATTATTTTGCAGTTGACCATACTGCAACCCGCAACCATCGATATGACCGATGAATTGTTGACTCGGGAAAATACGCCGGAGATACCTCGCTCCTGCCGCGATAACATGGCGTAACGAAAACGTTATCCCGCCACGTTCGTTTGTATCCCCAGTTCCCTGACCCTGGCGGCTATTTTCTGCAAATCGGCGACGGGCGCTTTTTTAAGCTCTTTGGCAGGCGTTTCGCGGTCGACGGTGTAGATCATTACCTCGCGGGGATTAAGCGCTCTCACGAGCTCCAGCCAGGCCGAGATCTCCTTTTCGGTGGTGTTGTCCACTTCCTGTCCTCCAAACCGGCCTTTGAGAAACATGGTTTGCAGGATAAAATTGCCGTTGAATTTCTTGTAAAGCTCCACTTGCCTGGCAACCGAATAATCGGGAGAATTGGGGCGATCGATGAGTTTAACGGTCTCATCGAAAGCCGAGTCGAGCTTGAGAATAGGATTATCCACTTTTCTGAGAGTCTCGAGAACGGACGGTTTTCCCACATTCATGCCATTCGACAAAACACTGATCTTTGCTTCCGGATAATAGTTGTCGCGTAGTGAAACGGCATCATCGATAATTCCTTTAAACTCCGGATGCATCGTCGGTTCGCCGTTTCCGGCGAAAGTGATGACATCGGGCTTGATCCCTTCCTTTTGCAGCGATTGCAATTTATCTTCCAGGGCAGCATAAACATTTTCTCTGCCGGGAAGCCTCGTTTTCGTACGGAAATCTTTGTTGAAGCCGCATTCGCAATAAATACAGTCGAACGAGCAAAGTTTGCCATCGTAAGGCAACAGGTTTACACCCAGTGAAATACCCAGCCGGCGGCTGTGAACCGGGCCGTAAACTATTTCGTGAAAAAGTATAGTTGACATGTTGTTAAATAAAAAAATTGAACTTTCGAATGTTTTCTCGAATAGTGCATACGACTAAAGCAGAGATATTGTCAGACGATGATTTAGTCGCAATCCTATAGCTTGCTAAAGTTGAATAAAACAAATAACAATTAAAACCAGGATAGGATTTGGCCGGTACCAAAACCAATTAAAACGTACCGCGAAAATTTTCCGATAGTCATGGAAACCATTACCACCGGCACGTTTGCCCGCATAAACCCCAAGGCCACCAGAATGGCATCGCCTACGGCGGGAAGAAATCCGAAAAAACCCATCACGGCCCCTTTTCCGTGTAACCATCGAATCATTTTATCGATCTTTTCCGGTTTTATCTTGAACCATTTCTCTAACCATTCTGTTTTTCCCAATTTTCCCACATAGTAGCATGTGGCGCCTCCGGCAGCATTTCCGATAGTGGCATACAAAATAGAGGCCCAAACATCCATTCCCGCGGCGATAAGCGCCGCAAAGACCACTTCAGAACTGAATGGCAACACAGTTGCAGCCAAAAACGATGCCAGCAACAGTCCCCAATAACCGTATTCTCCTAATCCTTCAAGCATATTCAATGTGCTTCCAGCCAGTTTTCCCCCACGCCACAATCTGTTTTCAGCGGAACACGAAGCTTATAGGCATTTTCCATTTCCCCGACAACAATTTTTTTCACGCTCTCCAGTTCGTTTGCCGGAACGTTGAAGTTGAGTTCGTCGTGCACCTGAAGGATCATTTTCGATTGCAATTGTTTTTCTTCCAGCCGGTTAAAGATACGAATCATCGCCACTTTTATAATGTCGGCCGCGCTTCCCTGAATGGGGGCGTTTATAGCATTCCTTTCCGCGTATCCGCGAACGATGGCGTTTTTGGAGTTAATGTCCGCTAAAAAACGTTTGCGTCCCAAAACGGTCTCCACATAGCCGTTTTCGCGCGCTTTGACAATGCTTTCGTCCATATAACGTTTCACATCGGGATAGGTGGTAAAATAGCCGTCGATAAGTTCTTTGGCTTCCGTCCTCGAAATGTTCAGCCGTTCGGAAAGGCCGAACGCCGATATGCCGTAAATGATTCCGAAATTGGCGGTTTTTGCCTTGCGGCGCATATCGGATGTAACCTCTTCAATAGGAGTTTTATAGATTTTTGCGGCCGTAGCGGCATGAATGTCTTGTCCGTGCTCAAAGGCTTCAATCATGTTTTTGTCCCCGCTCAGGTGTGCCATGATGCGCAGTTCTATTTGTGAATAGTCGGCAGAGAGAAACGTACAGCCCTCGTCCGGAATAAAAACCCGCCGCATCTCTTTTCCGCGCTCATCCCGAATGGGAATATTCTGCAGGTTGGGGTTTGTGCTGCTTAATCGTCCCGTTGCGGCAACGGTTTGGTTGAATGAGGTATGCACCTTCCCCGTACGGGGGTTTACCAGCAAGGGGAAAGCATCGATGTATGTCCCCAACAATTTTTTTAATCCCCGCTGCTCCAGTATTTTTTCAATAATGCGATGTTTGTTGCGCAACTTCTGCAATTCGTCCTCGCTGGTGCTGTATTGTCCGGTACGGGTTTTCTTCGGCTTCTCGATGATCTTCATCTTTTCGAATAGGATCTCCCCGATTTGTTTGGGCGAATTTATATTGAACTCCTCCCCGGCAATATCAATAATTTCTGCCTCAATTTGCTGCAGTTCGACAGTCAATTCTTCCGAAAGTTGAGCCAATGCATTTAAATCGAGACGAACGCCCGTCCATTCCATATCGGCAAGTACATAAACCAGGGGCGACTCTACTTCGTAGAACAGATAATCCAAATTGTTTTGTTTGACTTCCTTCTCTAGAATATTTTTCAGCTTAAGTGTGATATCGGCGTCTTCAGCGGCATAATCGCAAACGATATGCTTATCCACGTCACGCATCGACTTTTGGTTCTTTCCTTTCGGGCCGATAAGTTCTTCGATGTGGATGGTCTTGTATTTCAGATAAGTTTCTGCCATATAATCCATTCCGTGCCTGAGTTCGGGATTGAGAAGATAATGCGCAATCATCGTATCGAAAAGTTTCCCTTTTACGCGGATTCCGTAATGGCGAAGAGACAAGATATCGTATTTGAGGTTTTGCCCTGTTTTTTGGATATGCTCATTTTCGAAGAACGGCCTGAAAGCAGCTACTTGTTTTTGCGCTTCTTCCCTGTTTTCGGAAATGGGAACATAAAACGCTTCGCCTTCGGTGTAGGCAAACGATAAACCCACCAAATCGCTTAAAAGGGGATCGATTCCGGTTGTCTCGGTATCGAAGCAAACCGATTTTTGTGCACAAAGTTGCCTGTTCAGCTCCGCAAGTTCTTTTTCCGTTTCCACTAATTTATACGTGTGCTTTGTGGAATGGATATCGGAAAAACTGTTTGGAAGTTCAACCGGTTTCGGTATTTCTTCTCCAAAGGCCTCGCCGAACCCACTGAATAAGTCGCCTTGGATGGGTTGTTTATCAGCCGGTTTTGGGGCTTCGATTTTCAGTACCCGGTTAATTAATGTCCTGAATTCCAGCTCTTCGAATATTTCCTTAATAGCTGCTTCGTTTATCTCTTTCCTTTTCAGGCTTTCGATGTCGATTTCAATCGGAACATCTGTTTTTATCGTAGCTAAAAATTTTGAAAACAAAATCTGCTCCTTGTTTTCTTCGATTTTTGTTTTGAGCGTTCCTTTCAGTTTATCTGTATTTTTAAGCAAATTTTCAACGGAGCCGAACTCTTCCAGTAGTTTCTCCGCAGTTTTTGGTCCCACACCCGGGCAGCCGGGAATATTATCCGACGTATCGCCCATCAGGCCCAGCAAATCAATTACCTGGCACGGATGCGAAACATTGTATTTCTCCATCACCTTTTTGTCGTCCAGTATTTCAAACTCGTTACTGCCGTATTTCGGTTTATACATAAAAATATGCTCTTCCGTTAATTGTCCGTAATCCTTATCGGGAGTCATCATGTATACGTCAAACTTATTTTTATCCGCTTTTTTGGCAATGGTTCCAATTACATCGTCGGCTTCGAAGCCTTCCTTTTCCAACACCGGAATATTGTAGGCTTCCAAGATCTTCTTAATGATGGGAACCGAAGCTTTTATGTCTTCGGGCGTAGCTTCGCGTTGTGCTTTGTAGGCTTCGAACTCCGTGTGGCGGAATGTTGGCCCGGGAGGATCGAAAGCAACTGCAATGTGTGACGGATTCTCTTTTCTCAACACATCCTCAAGCGTATTCACAAATCCGAAGATTGCCGATGTATTCTCTCCCTTTGAATTTACGCGAGGGTTTTTTATAAATGCGTAGTATGCTCTGTAAATCAATGCATAAGCATCGAGCATAAATAGCTTCTGTCTGGTCATATAAAACTAAATATTTCTTTTAAAAACGTAAAGTTACGAATAATTGATTGCTTTAAGGTGAATTATTTTTAAATTTGCGTTCCTAATAAAATGAGAATGGACGAAAGTCAGGTTATAAAGGAGTCGTTGCGTAACGAATTGAATCAATTCGATATCTACCTTAGGAAAGCGCTGGAAAATAATAATTACCGGGTTTCGGAGATCGTACAACATACTTTTAAGGTTGATGGCAAGCGGATAAGGCCGATATTGGTTTTCCTGGTGGCAAAATGTTGCGGTGAGATAACATCTGCCACTTATCACGGCGCAGTCACGGTGGAGTTGCTGCATATGGCAACACTGATGCACGACGATGTGGTGGACGAAGCTTCAACACGGCGCGGGCAACCCTCTGCAAATGCGGTTTTCGATAACAAGCGCTCTGTGCTGGCGGGAGATTACGTGTTGTCATCGGCATTGCGCGAGAGTGTTAAAACCGAAAACCTGGAGATAATCGGCATTATTTCCGAACTCGGGAAAAACCTGGCCGAAGGAGAGCTAAATCAGTATTCTCTTGTTAATGAGATAATTATTGATGAAGAGGAGTATTTTAAAGTCATCGATAAAAAAACGGCTTCCCTACTTTACGCTTGTGCAAAGATTGGTGCCATTACCGCAGGTGCAGATCAATTCACCATAGATGAATTCGGGAAGATGGGCCGTACATTGGGTATCGCATTCCAGATCCGCGACGATATTTTCGATTATTACAAAATTGATGTCGGTAAACCCACCGGAAACGATATACGGGAAGGAAAGATTACGCTTCCGCTTATCTATGCGCTTAAAAATGGACCAAAAGAGGTTTCGGACGAAATGATAAACATTATCCGTTCACACGATCTTTCGCCCGAAAACATCGAAATCCTGCTCGATTTTGCCAAACGCAACGGCGGCATTGAATATGCGCGGGGAATGATAGATAAATTTCTGGAAGAAGCTGAGCAAATCATCGAGAATGTTTCGATCGACAACGAATTCAAAATGATCTTGAACCTGTTATTGATCTATCTGAAGAACCGGAAAGTATAAAAAAATATCACCCCGGTTTGGAGTGATATTTTTCAATCTTAAGGTATGATGCCTTACTGAATTTCAATCTGTTTTGCTTTCGGCGCTTTTTCTTCTTCTTTAATGGTCGGTATTTCAACCGTTAATACACCATTTTCAACTTTAGCCGATATTTTATCGTTTACGGTATTATCGGGCAAAATCATTCTTCTTGTGAATTGTGTATAAGAAAATTCGCGTCTTAAGTAAGTTCCCTTTTTGTCCTTGTCTTCCGATTCACTTTTCTTTTCAAAGCAGATAACCAAGTTGTTATCTTCATCTACACTTACGTTGCAATCTTCTTTGGTCATACCGGGAGCAGCTACTTCAACGGTAAAACCGTTTTCGTTTTGCTGAATATTGATGGCCGGAACCGACCTGCTGCTGTTTTCCATCCATTCATTACCGAAAAAGTCATTGAAAATACTCGGTAACCAGTTGTTTGTACGTCTGATAATTGCCATAATTTTATTCCTTTCTTTAATTATTTTTCGTTTGTTACACCATTGAAAGGGCAAAAGATATGCCGATACGAAATTCGGCCCGTTTTCAGAAAATTAATGACAAAATGACTGAAAAATAGGGATATAAACTGAAAATCAGACAGATAGGTGACAAAATGACGGTTGTGAGAATACCTTACTTCTCAATATTTCAATGCCGATTATTCACACCAATGATAAAAACTTGCGACCCATTCTATAATTTGTTATTGCTCTTTTATTTCATTAAGCAAGTTATCTGCCAACCGGCTCGCTCCGATACGGAATAGGGTAGGGGAGCACCACTCTTCACCCAGAATTTCTTTTACAAGGGTGTAATATTTTACAGCGTCTTCTACCGACGACACACCGCCCGAAACCTTAAATCCGGCTTTGGTTCCCGTTTTTTCGTAATACGATTTAATGGCGCTGCACATTACGTAGGCAGCTTCCGGAGAAGCGCCGGGATATACCTTTCCCGTGGACGTTTTCAAGAAATCAGCTCCGGAGTATAGCGACAGGATAGAGGCTTTGTGAATATTCTCAGCCGATTTCAGCGCTCCGGTTTCGAGAATTACTTTTAGGGTTGCTCCATGACATGCGTGCTTTATTTCGGTGATCTCTTCACACATCTCCTCGTATTCTTTGTCCAGAAACAGGCCCAGATTAATAACGGTATCTATTTCATCTGCTCCGTCGGCCACGGCGAGTGCCGTTTCGGCAATTTTTACTTCTGTAAAGGTTTGCGAACTTGGAAATCCACCCGATACACAAGCGATTTTAACGTCAACAGTGAGTGCTTCTCTTACAGTTTTGGCAAAGTTCGGATATACGCAAATAGATGCAACATTCTGTAGCTCAGGATGATTATCTTCAAATACATTCACTTTCTCCGTAAATTTCCATACTTCTTCCCTGGAATCCGTAGTGTTAAGTGTTGTGAGATCGATGCACGAATAAATTTTTCTATACACCGCCTGTGTATTGTTTTCGTTAAATTTATCGGCAATGATTTTGTTTACATTTTCCGCTATTTGAGTATCCGAAAGGGTTGATGGATGTTTTTTTAACGCGTCGTCGTATTTACTCATAATGTTCATATTATCCTCGTGATAAGATCTTATTTTGTTATAATTTTGAATTTTCTTTGTGCCTTTTATTGTCCCTTTTCGTTTTTTTATCGATATTTTTCTGCAAAGCATCCGTTAAATCCACACCGGTCTGATTGGCCAGACAAAGTAATATCCACAGCACATCCGCCATTTCATCGGCCAGGTTTTCCCCGCGATCGGACTCTTTAAACGACTGTTCGCCATACGTGCGTGCCATAATACGTGCCAATTCTCCCACTTCTTCGGTGAGAATGGCCAAATTTGTAAGTTCGTTGAAATAGCGGACCCCATAGGTTTTAATCCACGTATCTACTTGTTGCTGTGCTTCCTGAATGGTCATTTTATGTCGTTTTATTCTTTTGCTTTCGAATCTATCCAAATGGTTACAGGGCCGTCGTTAATAAGTTGAACTTGCATATCGGCGCCAAATTCACCGGTTTGTACGGGTTTTCCCAGCATTTCCGATAGCGTTACGCAAAATTGCTGATACAACGGAATGGAGATATCGGGCTTGGCGGCACGAATATACGACGGGCGGTTACCTTTTTTGGTGCTGGCGTGAAGTGTAAACTGCGAGACCACCAAAACTTCTCCCCCCGTTTCTAAAACCGATTTGTTCATCACCCCGTTTTCGTCGTCAAATATACGTAAATAAATGGTCTTTTTACACAAAAAATCGATGTCTTCTTTTGTATCGGATTCTTCTATGCCCACCAAGAGCAACAAGCCCTTTGTGATGGAGCTTCTTTTTTGTTTGTCGATCGTTACCGACGCTTCTGATACTCTTTGAATTAATAATCGCATAAAGGTTAGTTAGTAATTGTTTTGCTGAATAAGCCTCTAGCTCCGCTTTAGCTGCAATCATGTAGCTTGTGGAAGTTCAGTTGCCTATTTCAGATAATGTGCCCCTGTTATTAAAATAATCGGTGATGAGCTGCCCCTTGCTTTTCCCTATAACAGAGATAATATCTTCCTCGTTGGCTTCTTTTATACGTTTAATACTTTTAAAATGGGAGAGAAGTTTCTTTTTGGTCTCTTTCCCGATCCCCTTTATTTGATCGAGTTCGGAAGTTACCTGCGATTTACTTCTTCGATTCCGATGATGAGTGATTCCAAAACGATGTGCTTCGTCGCGGAGTTGTTGAATGAGTTTTAACGTTTCGGAATTTTTATCTATGTAGAGCGGAACAGGGTCCCCGGGAAAATAAATTTCTTCCAATCGCTTCGCAATTCCGACGATCGCAATTTTTCCGTAAAGTCCGATTTTCTGAAGCGAATCCGCAGCAGCATGAAGTTGTCCTTTACCCCCGTCAATCACAATGAGTTGGGGTAGGGAAGTGCCTTCGTTAAGTGCGCGAGAGTAGCGTCTGTGGATAATTTCGGCCATTGATGCGTAATCATCGGGCCCTACAACGGTCTTAATGTTAAAATGACGATAATCTTTTTTTGATGGTTTTGCTTTTTTAAAAACTACACATGCTGCCACCGGATTTGTTCCTTGAATATTTGAGTTGTCAAAACATTCGATGTGCCATGGGGTCTCTTTTAATCGCAAATCATTTTTAACAGTTTTTAAAATCCGTGTGGTGCGTTGCTCTGGATTCAGCATTTCTGCTTTTTTCAGTTTATCTATTTTATACTGTTTCACGTTCTTGTCAGAAAGCTCCAACAGTTTTCGTTTATCCCCCCGCTGTGGAATAGTAAATTCTACTCCTGAAAGGATAAGGTCGGGAATAAAAGGAACGATGATCTCCTTCGATTCGCTTCCGAAACGTTGAAGCATTTCTACAATCCCTAACCCCAAAAGTTCTTCGGGTGTCTCATCCAGTCTTTTCTTATACTCAAAAGTGTAGGCTTGAATTATACCGCCATTCACTACGTGGAGATAATTTATGTACGCAGAGTTCTCACCTTCCGCAAAACCATAAACATCTAAATTATAATGAATGTTGCTTACCACTTCTGATTTCTCCCGGAAGTTCCGGATCAAAACAAGTTTTTCCTTCAAGCGTTGGGCTTCTTCAAAGCGGAGATTATTGGAGCAATGTCGCATCTCAACGATGATTTGCTTCTCGATAAGGGAAATGTTCCCTTTTAGAATTTCTGTAATTTCCGCTATGTTTTTATTGTAGTTTTCCAACGATTGGAAACCAACGCAAGGGGCGTCGCATCGTTTGATGTGATATTCGAGACACACCTTGAATTTTCCGGCTGCGATATTTTCGGGCGTTAAATTAAGCCCGCAGGTCCTGACCCTGTATATTTTCCTGAAAATATCAATGAGGGCATCTACTGCTGCAACGGAGGTATACGGGCCAAAATATTTTGAACCGTCTTTTATAATGTTTCTCGTTTTAAAAACCCGTGGAAAATTTTCGTTTTTTATAACGATGAAGGGGTAGGACTTGTCATCTTTCAGCATCACGTTATACCGCGGTTTCAACTCCTTGATCAGGTTGTTTTCAAGAAGGAATGTGTCTTCCTCCGTATTAACCACGATATACTTTATCTGGCGGATATTCCGGACCAGGACCCGGGTCTTGGGGTTTTCCTGAGTTTTGTTAAAATACGAGGATACTCTTTTCTTCAGGTTTTTGGCTTTACCCACATAGATGATTTTCCCTTTTTCATCCAGAAATTGGTAACAACCCGGCCCCTGAGGAAGTATTTTTAGCGTATCTCGTATCTCTTGTGTCATATTTCAAATTTCAGAATCGTATTCAACTCCACCTCATCGGGGAATAATGAACGTCCGTTGAGGGCTTCCAGTTCAATTAGGAAATTAATGTAGATTTTCTTGACCTGCATTTTTTTTACCAGTTTATGAGCCGCCACCATTGTTCCGCCGGTAGCCAGCAGGTCGTCGTGAATCAAAACAATGTCGTCTTTCGTCAACGCGTCTTCGTGAATCTGGATAGTGTCTTCCCCGTACTCCTTGGTGTATTTTTCTTCGATAACCTTGTAGGGGAGTTTCCCCGGTTTACGAATGGGCACAAACCCCGCGTTTAACCTGATTGCCAACTGCGGCCCCATAAAAAATCCCCTCGACTCGATACCCACTACCTTTGTAATGCCCTTGCCTTTGTATCTTTCGTAAAGAATGTCTGATAATTCTTTCAGGTGCGATGCTGATTGAAACAATGTAGTGATGTCCTTAAATTGTATTCCTTTAATTGGAAAGTCGGGAATATTCCTGACTGCAGAGGTTAATGTTTCGATGCTCATTGTTGTATATTTATAAATATCTGTTTTGTTTCGGAATGTTCCACGTGGAACATTTGTATTTTATCTTCCCAAAAGTACAAGCAAGACCGAGATGTCATTCGGTGAAACCCCGGGGATGCGGCTGGCCTGGGCGATAGTTTCCGGGTTGATGGATGTTAGCTTTTGCCGTGCTTCGGTTGACAGGGACTGGATACCGTTATAGTTGAATTTATTTTTGATCCTGATCTCTTCCAACCTGTTTATCTTGTCGGCCATCAGTTTCTCACGCTTGATATAGCCTTCATATTTTATTTTTATATCGGCAGATTCTATGATTTCTTCTCTCCGGCTTTTGATGGTTGACAGCAATTCCCGTAAAGGATTCACCTCTCTTGCCATTGTTTCCAGGTCGATATGCGGACGGGTAAGGAGGTCGATAAGTTTCACGCCATGCTTCAGCGGTGCTGTGTTCAGAGCCTCCAAGTATGGATTTATACGATCTGCTTTGATGGAGAAATGACTCACGAAGTCGATGATTTTTTGTACTTCTTTTTGTTTTTCTTCCAGTGAAACCATTCTTTCAGAAGTAGCAAGCCCGAGGTCGTATGCTCGTCGGGTGAGCCGTTCGTCGGCGTTGTCCTGACGAAGCAGGATGCGGTATTCGGCCCTGGAGGTAAACATCCTGTAAGGCTCATCTACTCCTTTTGTAATAAGGTCGTCGATAAGTACGCCGATGTAGGCTTCGTCCCTGTGGAGCGTGAAAGGATCTCCGCCGTGGCAATTGATGTGGGCGTTTATTCCCGCGATGATTCCTTGTCCTCCCGCCTCTTCATAGCCGGTTGTTCCATTGATTTGCCCGGCAAAGAACAAGTTTTTTACCCGTTTTGTTTCGAGGGTAGGGTTCAGCTGGCGGGGATCAAAAAAGTCGTATTCGATGGCATATCCCGGCCGGAAAATATGTACATTTCTGAAGGCCGGAACTGCTTGCAAGGCTTCTAACTGAATTTGCAGGGGTAGGGAAGAGGAGAATCCGTTGAGGTAATATTCGTGTGTTGTCTCGCCTTCAGGTTCAAGAAAGAGCTGGTGGCTTGTTTTGTCTGAAAACGTGACAATCTTGGTTTCTATGCTCGGGCAATAGCGTGGTCCGATGCTTTGAATCTGACCGTTATAGAGCGGCGAATCGTGCAATCCTTCCCGAAGCAGGGCGTGCACTTTTTCCGATGTGTAAGTTATCCAGCAACTGCGTTGTGTGAGTTTGCGCTGAACGGTATCCAAATAGGAGAACTTGTGAAAATCATCATCGCCCTTCTGTTCTTCCATTAGCGAAAAATCGACGCTTCTGCCGTCTATGCGTACGGGCGTGCCGGTCTTCATCCTGTCGGTTTTAAATCCGATATCCCTTAGCTGCTCCGTCATTCCGAAAGAAGCCGGTTCCGACATGCGTCCGCCGCCAATCTGTACTTTTCCTATGTGGATGAGCCCGTTGAGGAATGTTCCGTTGGTAAGAACAACTGATTTAGCTGAAAACTCAACTCCCATACGGGTTTTAACGCCTGCTACCTCCCCGTTTCCGAAAAGAAGGTGCGTGACCGTATCCTGCCACATATACAGATTGGGCGTATTTTCGATGATCGAGCGCCATGCAATGATGAATTTGGCACGGTCGCTTTGTACGCGCGGGCTCCACATAGCCGGGCCTTTAGAGCGATTGAGCATGCGGAACTGTATAGCTGTTCTGTCGCTCACTATTCCCATCTGCCCGCCCAAAGCATCAATTTCGCGCACAATCTGTCCTTTTGCAATGCCGCCAACAGCAGGGTTGCAACTCATCTGGGCAATTTTATTCATATCCATTGTAATCAGTAATGTTTTTGAACCCAAATTAGCTGCTGCCGCGGCTGCTTCACATCCGGCATGTCCGGCGCCCACTACAATTATATCGTATTTAAAATCCATCCTTTCTGTTTTGCGGATGCAAACTTACATAAAAAAACTATTTTTTTATACGCCGTCCGATAAAAATCGAGACCCCAACTGTTCTACAGATAATTAACGTGCTCAAAGGCACA
>MKTD01000073.1 GCA_001898165.1 Bacteroidia bacterium 43-41 | reverse complement strand
TAACAATGACAAATCTTTAGCTTAACTTGCTGATATTTTAGTACAAAGAATGGGGAATACTATATATAGAACTACAAAGGTTGTGAATTGCTTTCAATAATTAGTATCTTTGGTATTCGGAACAACAGCATTCACGTACGGAGGAGGGTGGATATAGTTGTGAATTGCTTTCAATAATTAGTATCTTTGGTATTCGGAACAACCATCTGTCTTCGTTGGTGCTTTTAATGAGGGTTGTGAATTGCTTTCAATAATTAGTATCTTTGGTATTCGGAACAACTGTCAAGTCAATAAAATCAAGTAGCTACAAGTTGTGAATTGCTTTCAATAATTAGTATCTTTGGTATTCGGAACAACCATTTTCGAGTATTTTATTGTTGTATTCTAGTTGTGAATTGCTTTCAATAATTAGTATCTTTGGTATTCGGAACAACATCAGCAAGGAGGATAGATAATGCAGGTAAGTTGTGAATTGCTTTCAATAATTAGTATCTTTGGTATTCGGAACAACAACGAAAATTAGAAGTTGAGTGCTGCAATAGTTGTGAATTGCTTTCAATAATTAGTATCTTTGGTATTCGGAACAACTCCCTATCTCCAGAATTACAAAATATACCGGTTGTGAATTGCTTTCAATAATTAGTATCTTTGGTATTCGGAACAACCCGATATGCTCTCAGCCTCCGAATGTTGCTGTTGTGAATTGCTTTCAATAATTAGTATCTTTGGTATTCGGAACAACTGACCGATCCTACCTAATGCGTCGTTAACCGTTGTGAATTGCTTTCAATAATTAGTATCTTTGGTATTCGGAACAACAAATGGTCGGGACGGAAGTAACCGGGATTGGTTGTGAATTGCTTTCAATAATTAGTATCTTTGGTATTCGGAACAACACACAGGAGTATCAATTACGAATACTACAAGTTGTGAATTGCTTTCAATAATTAGTATCTTTGGTATTCGGAACAACCGGATGCTGATCTGAATGACTTATTGAATGGTTGTGAATTGCTTTCAATAATTAGTATCTTTGGTATTCGGAACAACGAACTTCCGTTTTCATTTATGACATCCATGTTGTGAATTGCTTTCAATAATTAGTATCTTTGGTATTCGGAACAACATGGGGCATATTCTCCGCGAGATATTTGCAGTTGTGAATTGCTTTCAATAATTAGTATCTTTGGTATTCGGAACAACCAGTTACTGGAAGTGGTAGGTCAAAAGTGGGTTGTGAATTGCTTTCAATAATTAGTATCTTTGGTATTCGGAACAACACCAACATCGTAGTCGTCAGAAACAACCTCGTTGTGAATTGCTTTCAATAATTAGTATCTTTGGTATTCGGAACAACTCCCTATCTCCAGAATTACAAAATATACCGGTTGTGAATTGCTTTCAATAATTAGTATCTTTGGTATTCGGAACAACTTACAAAACGGGGCGTCTCGAACAGGTCGGTTGTGAATTGCTTTCAATAATTAGTATCTTTGGTATTCGGAACAACATAATTGCGCCCTGTCGCTGCATATTGCTCGTTGTGAATTGCTTTCAATAATTAGTATCTTTGGTATTCGGAACAACTGGATATGTGTTTTCTGTAGAATATCAGTATGTTATACTCAAATTTGCAATTAAAAAAAGTTGTTGTTCCTATTAAAAAATCCTGCTCAACGAGCGGGATTTTTTATGCTAAAACAATTCCAACTGCTGGTAAGGTGTATGGACTTCTTTCTCTTTTTTCCCGACAAACAGCTCCATACTTCCAAATTGCTTGTCGGTGATACAAAGGATTCCGATTTGTCCGGCTGGCGGGAGAAAGCTTTTTACCCGCTTGATGTGTACTTCTGCATTCTCCCTGCTGGCACAATGACGTAGGTAAATGGAAAACTGAAACATCGTGAAACCGTCCTGAATAAGTTTCTTTCGAAAATCAGCATAGATTTTTCGTTCTTTTCTTGTTTCAGTCGGTAAATCGAAAAATACTAAAATCCACATAACTCTATATTCACTTAATCGTTGCATAATAAAAAGTAGAGTAGGATAGATATTCCGATGATATGCACCCAGCGTTTCCGGTGATATGCACCCACTTGTTAAATTATCATTTTGACAAAGTTACTTTTTTTTTCTTAAACTCTCCCCTTTTTTAAACTCGATCCTATGGGAGGTATGGATCATCCTGTCGATAAACGCATCGGCAATTGTCCCGTCTGAAAATAGGTCGAACCAGTTTACAGGGGGGCAGTTGACTGCTTATGATGGTCGATTTTCTGGCATGCCTGTCCTCGATGATTTCCATAAAATCCAATTGTTGTTGTGGATTCATCGTCCCAATCCCGAAGTCGTCGATGATGAGCAAATCCGTTTTAGCCAGCTTTTCAAAGAAGCGCATGATCACACCCTCAATTCTTGCGACCTTAAGCTTGGCCAATAGTTTTTGCATGCCGGAGTACATCACGCTATAACCCTGCCGGCAGGCCTGGTGTCCCAGGGCCGAGGCGACGAAGCTCTTCCCGCAACCCGTGGCTCCCGTGATCAGTATTGACCCTGCATCGCGGATATACCCCCCGGTTGCCAGTGAAAGGATGTGTGACCTGTCCAAGCCCCTGGAGGCCTCGAAGCTTAGTTCTTCAACGCTGGCCCGATAGCGGAACGAGGCGTTCTTCACCAACCGTTTATATCGGTTTGACTCCCTTTGGCCCCGCTCTGCCCGGACAAGGAGCCTGAGCCCGTCAGTAAAAGATAGTTCATGGATTTTCCTGCTCTCCTGTAACGTTTTCAAGGCCTCGGCCATGCCCGGGAGCCGCAGGGTTACCAGCTCTGATTTGATCTGTTCCATTTGTTTTAAATTTTAGTTTATAAAAAAATCATCATCCCGTGTAATATTTTTTACCCCGGATGTTTATGTGTCTTATGTTTTTATGTTTGTCCTCCCAACTCCCCTCTTGTGCCATATCCAGCAGGTAGACCCTGGAGTCGATCACCCGCTTGATGGACTGGTAAGACAGTATGTCGTTGTCCAATGCGTAGCGGCAGACCCGTTCAAAAACTACCGGGTCCGTTTTCCGCCCGAGGCTTAAAAGGCCGTCACACTTGCGGTACTGTATCTCGGGAAGTCCCGGGCTTTCAAAGAATGCGGAAAACAGTTCTGCCAAGGTGTCTGAACGCTTCGCCGCCTGCCTGATGTAGAACTCCGGGCTGCGGTTCTTATAGAAGTTGTGGTTGGAACCCATGTGCTCTTTTTCGGTGGTGTACCCGGGTCTTATGGAGCGGACGTGCGTGGCCACGCACTCTCCCCCGGCATATATGCGGACCAGGCTGCGGGTATAGATGACCTCCGCCTTTTCCCCGATATGCCGGTAGGGAACCGAGTAGTGGTGCTTGTCCCGGCCGAGATAGACACAGTTGTTGTCATTTACCGTGAGGCTCGCGTAGTACTTTACTTCAAACGCGTTTTTGGGGAGTTCCCCCAATAAAGGTTTCTCGTCGGCCAGGAACTTCTCTTCCCGGCAATACTCCTTTTGTTGCTGGCGGGTCTGGTTGTGTTCACGCATTTTTTCGGCAAAGGCCCGGTTTATCTCGTCGATGGAAAAGAATGTGTGGTTGCGCAGTTTGGCGTAAACACGCCTGTAGGCAATCTTCACTTCGTTCTCGATGGCCGCTTTGTCACAGGGCCTCTTCACGCGTGCGGGGATTACCGCGAAGCCGTAGTGGTTCGCAAAATCTTCCATGATCCTGTTCAACCGGGGCTCGTAGCGGTCCGCTTTTATCACTGCCCCTTTCAGGTTGTCGGTAACCACGATCCCGGGTGAGCCGCCCAGGTGGCTCAGACAACAGGCAAGCGCGTGCAGGAAGTCGTCGGTGCGCTGGGAGGGGACAGCCATTATAAAGGCATAGTTGGAACATGGCAGGCAGGCCGCGAATACCTGCGTCTGTATCACTTCCCCCGTCGTGCGGTCGGTGTACGGGAATGTGTCCCCGGCAAAATCCACGAAAAGTTTTTCACCCGGGTTATGCTCAAGGATGCTTCCCGGTTTGCGGGCGCTCAGGATTTGTCCCAAATGGAAACAGAATTGGGAGTAACCGTAACCTTCAGGATGCTCCTGCCTGTATTCCTGCCACAAGAGATAACGCGTGACATGGGGCCTGCCGAGCTCTTTCTCGAAGTATGCGATTTTACTTTTAAACTCTTCGAAACGTGCTTCCTTGTAGGCCGGGTTCCCGGCAAAAAGCTTGCCCTCCAGGACAGGATCATCCAGGGCCAGGAGTTCATCGATGCCGTACCCGTGGTTTTTAATCTTGCGCACATAATTATTTCCCGTACCCTTGTATAACCCTAAATCAAGGGCTATACGGCGGTTTGAAACGCCTTGCGCATGCAAGCGCAGTACTTGTTTTACTTTACTCATATTGATTACTTTTCCTGCCATAAGACTATGTGTTATTGGGTTAGAATGCCACATAATCGTAAGCGACCGGTGAAGCACGTCTTTTCGATTCGTCATAAATTGATATAACTAGCCCCGAGTAGGATCAAGTAGTATCCTATTCGGGGCTAGTAGCTGCAAGTTGGAGCAATTAGTCGCGAGTAGATGCCGAGTTGGCCCAAGTTCGGGGAAGTAGTCCTGTCATATCCCGGCCATCGCTCAGATAGTACGGTATCTTCTTAAGTACGTCCTCGAGCCACTCCCGGGGTTCAACACCGGCAGCCTTGCATGTGCCAATGAGAGAGTATACGATGGCAGCCCTGTATGCGGAAGCGTCATTACCACAGAATAAAAAGTTTTTTCTTCCTTATGTTGGCCATGCAATTATGTTGGCATCATGACATAGGCTCCTCTATTTCGGTAATTTACCATCACATATGCCAACATAACCACATACTCATATTGATTTCAAGAACGTCAATAACGATTTATCTTCTTTCCAAGTTCGGCCTTTCCTTAGGCCTGCGATTTCACATGTTTTCAGGGCCTCGGCTTTCATCCGCATATTGACTTCTGCATATATATTTGTCGTATTGACTGATACATGTCCCAACCAAGAGCGTATCGTGTTGATATCCACCCCTGCCTCCAGAAGATGAGAGGCTGTTGAGTGCCTGATTATGTGAGGGCTTACATTCTTGCTTGCTATTGACGGCATTACCAATGAAGCTTTTGCGGCATGTCTCGAGACCATCTCATATATTCCGAACCTGGTTATCGGCTCGTTATATCTGTTCAAGAACAAGTTTTCATCCTTTGACCTATCAATGAACGGAAGCAACAACTTGACCGTGCTTTCCCAGAGGGGGCATACCCTTGTTTTGTTCCCTTTTCCGTATATCGTCACCTTTGACACTTGTCCGGAAGATCCTGTTTCAAGATTGCCTATCGTAAGACTTGCCGCTTCAGAGGCGCGAACCCCCGTATTGTATAGGAACATCAGGAGTGCATAGTCCCGGGAACCTTGTTCTGTTTTTCTATCCGGCGCATCAAGCAAAGCTTTCATTTCGTCTTTCTCGAGGCACATAATCCTGGGGACAGTCCTTCCATTGATTTCCCTTGGGATATTCCGCTTGACGGGGATTGATTTCAACTTATAGAACCAGTAAACATATTGAGGCTCGGATGTCGCAACATATTTTGCAAAGCTGTGGATTGCCGCCAATCTTTGATTTCTTGTTTGTATTGAGCAGCATTTGGCGGATTCAAGATACGATAGGAAGTCACAGATCAAAGTGTCGGTTATCTCTTC
The DNA here is from genome assembly GCA_001898165.1 of Bacteroidia bacterium 43-41. Classification (GTDB taxonomy): domain Bacteria; phylum Bacteroidota; class Bacteroidia; order Bacteroidales; family Dysgonomonadaceae; genus Petrimonas. Next base: position 2,578 of record MKTD01000073.1, on the reverse strand, counting down.
TACCCTGAGAGAGTCAATTGAACACCTTCTGGTTGCTGCATACTCGAGTAACTGATGAAGGGCGTCCCTATAGCTTGTTATGGTATTACGGGATAAGTTTCGAGCAATAGGCATATACTCCTGAAGGTAACGCTTGAGCCAGTATCCCACCCATTCTTTATCAGTCTTCTTCATATCTCAACGTAGGATTTAAACTTATTGCCGGCTTCATATAACAGGTTGTCGGTGAGTGTTATATATGCAGCCGTGCTGTCAAGGTTACAATGTCCAAGATAGGTTGACAAAGCAGGGAGCAACTCTTGAACATCCAAGCCTTCATTATACCATTGTATCACCCTACTTGTTGCAAACGTATGCCGCATATCTTGTAGCCTGACATCACAACGGCCTGTATCATGCCGATGAATGTCTGCTTTGGCACATATGAGCCGGAATGCCTGCTGTAAGGCTGTCAACTTCACATGCCGGTTCCTCTTGTCTATGAACAAATGATTCTCGGTAGCCTTTGTATTCCTGACTGTTCCAGAACGCCAGGAGATATAGTCTCTTATGATTTTCATTACAGGTTCACTGACGGGAACCAAACGGCTCTTGTAGAACTTTGTTACCCTGATGATAATAAGCCTGTTGGGTACATCAACATCACCAATATGAAGGTTTACAGTTTCGCTTGGGCGAAGACCGAGAAAGCAGGTGACTTTCAGCATCGTTTGTATCACTATGGGGTATTCTATGTTAAAGCGTTTCCTGTATGTCAATGCTGTCTCAAAGATCCTACTGAGTTCTTCCATAGTGTATATGTATGGTTTAAAGGTCTCCGGTTCCCGCGGCTTATCTTTTGGAAGTGGACAATACTCTGCATACCCGCGTGCCATGGCCCATTTATATAACCCATTAATTGCTGAGTATATGCAGAACCAATAACTTGTAGCAATGCCGTTCCGCGTTCCTTTCAAAGACAGGTACGAGAGGCAAGTTTCCTCTGATATCTGATCAAGGGGCTGATGGCTGCCTACATGCCTGCCAAACCCAAGTAGAAGATATTTTAACGTGTGAACCTTTTCTCCAAGATTTACCCGGTAACCGGTATAACGGTTGATGGCTTCGATGACATTCATAGCACGCCCTCCCATTTTATGTCTGCCACTTTTCGAAGATTGATCAGATCAATTTTCGCATATGTGCGTGTCGTGTCAAGTAACCTGTGTCCAAGCAGGTCGGAGACATCTTTGAGCCTCCCTCCCGTATTGATGATATGACTGGCACAAGCATGCCTTAGCGAGTGCCCTCCTTTATGCCTAATGTCACCATGTATTTTACTATATGACTGTGATACGATATTATACACGCAGCTCCTGGATAGCTTCTTATACGGCATGAACAATGTCAGGAACAGATTTTCTCTGTCAAGTGTATTATTCCTCCCGTGTCCTATATAATCGGCAATCAAGTTACCGGCTTCAGGCAACAGGGGGAATGCTTGAAGCCCGCCACGCTTCGCACGCTTGAGGTATATTTGATCCTTATCCCAATCTATGTCCTCCAAACGCAGATTAACGACCTCGCTTGAACGCAAGCCATATATTGCCATTATGCCTATTATCGCTGTATTCCTTTTCCCCCTTGCATCGGATGTTCCATAGTATGTAACCAACTCCTGTACCGTATCCCATGATGGTGCATATGGCAGGGTCTCAAGAGAGAAGACCTTCGGATGTCGTATGCCTCCCGCAATATTATTACACCATCCCTGATTATGCGCATATCTTAGGAAGTCACGCAATGTCGTGACGATTGTTGCCATCGACCGCCTATTGCACCCACAACTATGCCGATAACGGATATAGACATCAATTGTGTCCAGCTTGGTCTCTTTGAATGACATGCCGTTTTGGATGAATGACAAAAAGCATAACAGTTCCCGTTCTCTTCCTTCTAGTGTGGTATTTGCAAGCCCTTTGACTGAAGTTGCCCACTTGATATACTCTTTCACAAGATTAGCATCCTTCGGGAGGACTTTACGTTTCACATCAAGTATGCCCGCATGTTTGAGCCACCCAATCGCTACGGCGTGGAACGTCTTACGCCATTTTGAAGACAATGTTCCTCCTGCTTCTCTGGCAATTTTCTCCTTCGTGTCCATGATTTTGGATATCCCTTCACTGGTGACGACCCCATTTAGATCAAGCATATCCACGATATGCAACTGCATCTGCGCATATTCATGCAGACTACTGAAAGACATACCTTGAAATTGGAGATGTCCGATATATGCCAGCCGTTCTTCATATAAAGGGTAAGTCAAGTACCTTATCTTGTAGAAACATACTGTGCTGAACTGATTGAAGATAATGCTATCATCATTGTAGACAGGATCCAGACAATGCAAACTGTCAAGCCACTGCACGATGGTGCTTACATAGAACCAGAACTTTTTGTCCTTCCATACAGCTCGACAAGCCATGATTTCTTCAAGCTTGACGATTCGTTGTAAACAGCATTCAGAAGTACAGCAGTTTTAGCAAATAAGAATACAACATTTTTTGCAACAATGATACAACAAAAATTGCAACAATCA
>MKTD01000072.1 GCA_001898165.1 Bacteroidia bacterium 43-41 | reverse complement strand
GGAGAATTACGACCGAATCAAAGCGGAAGCCAAACAGATTGTTGCTGATGAGTTGGAGCGGATTCGTAATGATGAGAATTTAAGGCATTTGTTGCCGAAGGAAGAGTAACCGAAAATGATTAGAGCCGCATTTTGCGGCTCTAGATTTATTCTTTAGTGTAGTTTAAATCCAATTGGATTCCTAACAACTTATTTTCGTTAGATATATCGTTTAATTCGAGAATTTCAGTATCAATAATCAACGCTTTATATTCCTCTTCGCTCAATTCTTTTTGTAGCAAATCCAAAGTAGATTGATTAATGGACAAAATATATTGAAAATCATTTTTTTGAGACTCTTGACAAGCAATTTTTAACATCGTTGCTACCTGACGAGGATCATTCTCTGAAATAAGTCTGCTATCATGAAAAATAAACTTAACATTATGATTGTATTGTCCTTTTAGAAGTGTCCAATCAAAACAAAACGTTCTAACTTCATTCACCCCATCCCCTGTATCATCTTCAATTTTAGCCTTTATATCAAAACGTAATTTGTTCTGTCCTTCATTATTCTCAATGGTAATTCCAGAAGATTTACCTTCATAGAATTGTTCGGAAAGAGACTGAAATATTAGGATGTTTTTCTTTATTAAAAGCTCAATATTACTCAAATATTCTACCGTAGCAATATTTTCGTTGGCAAACTCCTTCTTAACTTCCTCCTGTCTAGTTTTATATTCTTTTACAATTTCTTTGTATTGCTGTAGCTTCTGCAAACTCATTTTGCTTTCAGCCAACAGATTAGCTAATTGAGTATAATCATCTAATGCGCCATGAGAATTGAGGTATTGCAACTTTTCATCTTCCAATCGGCCAAAATGAGAAATTTGAGATTCTATTTCAGATAATTGTTTTTCGAAGAGTTGTTTTTCTTTAATGAGATTAAAAGTTCTATTGTCTAATATCTTTGTATTGAATGCCTCTACCTCTTCAATTTTCTTAACGATCATGTCACTTAACTGAATTTGGGCTTCGGCATAAAAATTTTCAATTTGTTTATGTGTTATATCGGGCTTAACTTTTAAGCTTTTATCTAAACTTTCAATGGCAATTCTGATCTTAGAAGCTTGGTTTCTTAGGCTTCTCAATGAATTGGATAACCTATCTGCTTCTTGTTTGATATTGTTATAATCCTCAGCGATTACAAAATTGCTTACATTGGTTTGTAATACATCTATTTTTTTTTCTAACTCGACAATTTTGATTTCAACATTTTCTGAAGCACCTTCTTTCATAAAGAAAGAACGCATTACGGAATCTTTTTGGATTTTGGTGCCTAAATCCTTAACCAAATCAAATTCGTCTTTCAATTCGTTCTTTTTGACAACTCTTGTAATATCAAGCCCCAGTAAATATGAGTTATTCAATAATTTAGGATATGGTTGTTCTTCTTTTACGAAGTCTGAATATAAGTCATAACTGCTTCTTTTAGGGCGGATGAACCTAGAGATAAGGGATCTAAATGTAAGATGGCTTACTGGATTGACTATACCAAATACTTTCTCCGCCATACTTGTCCTAAAGTCTGTCAGAGATATTTCTTCATCATTCAAAAAAATCACATCTTGTTTATCAGTCGTTCTTTTAGAAGTGTAGTTTACTCCATTGATTTCAAAGTCAAGAAAAAACTCCCACCCGGAAAGTTGTTCCTCAAAAGCAGGTATTTTATTTGATGCAAGGCAAAAATGAACCAATGCGATTGATAGTGATTTGCCAACACTATTGTATGTGTTCCTCTCGTTTTCAGTTCTCTTTTTGGCTACAATAAGAGAAATCCCCCTTCTATTAAAAGAGATAGTATGAAAACTTTCTTTGTTTGCTCTTAACTCAAGTAATTTCATATCTATATATTTCTCCTTCTGAATTTATATTTATTGCTCCTATCACAAATAATAAATCAACGGCTAGTATTACATTGTCAAAACTGTGATAAGCAGGAAATACATCTTTTTTGTTATTCACTTTTGAATACTCTTGCCATAATGAATCCAGCGAGTGAGGTTTTTGTTTTATTATTTCCAACAAAACACCGCCTAATCCCAAAAGGGATTCAGCCAAACTTATATGTTTAGATGGTAGTATCATATAGGTGCTTCAAATATATCGCAATACTCAAAATAGTAGGCCATTAATGTAAAAATAGCGGCATCAACAGCAACAGAATGTTTTGGATAAGACTTATCATAAATATAGAAAAAGACCTTATCATTTTTATCCTCTGAATCTGGAATAGCACTCAAAGCTTCAGTATATAAACCATTGAACACATTCCTAAGTTCGTTCTTTGCAAAATCGCTATTCAACTCAAAGAAGTCATTTATAGCATATTCATTTATTCTATGACTTTTTAAATAAGCAGCAACTTGTTCACTCAACTTATTGAAAGATATTTTATTGCCAAAATCTGGGTTGATGGGAATTACCTCCTGTTGTGGATTCGTTTCAACCTTTAGCAAGTAATCTACAACATTTTTCATAACTCCGTATTCCACACTAATATCGTCTGGAGAAGGAATTATCCCAATGATACCATCAATCGCAGTTTCATCCAATCCTAAAAAAATATCTTCCAAATTTTTTGAGAGGAATGAATCTGTTACAATTTCAGGGTATTGAGTTTTTATTTTTTGCAGTTCTTCATAAAGGCTTGCATAAACACCTTTATATTTGTCATTTACAACATAGAAGAAACTTCTAATCGGTGTAATTGATTGCCAATATGAATACAACCCAGTAAAGTCAGTCACTAATTTCTCAATCGTATCTTTCTCTTTAATACGAATATCTTCTGGGGCATATACCTGATAATAAGTTCCCGTTGTACTATCAAATCCATCATTCTTTCTATCTCCATATTGTCCTTGAGGTTTAACCTGACGGAAATTGTGGTTATGGCTCTGCATAACTTGAGTGAAAAAACTCTCAAATGCAGCTCCATCACATGTATAGATGCGATTTTGAAATATTAATCGAACTATGTATCGGGTATTTCTATCCATTTTGCAAAGGTAGTAATTTTGCAGATTTTTCTATTGCATTTCGACGGATTCTTTTAGCGGAATTATATTTCAACTCTAATCTACCCCAGACAACCCCGGACACAAGCATCCACCCTCTTAAAGCCTTACTATCAACTCATTACTTAGGCTTACTTTCGTTCTGCATTAATGTTAATGCAGAATAAAAACATATTTATTATGGACGAAAAAAAAGTAAAAAATGAAGAGCCTAAAGTCTTTCTGACACAGGGCGAAGATGGCAAACTTAAAGTCATCGCAGGAGAACAGGACGGCAAGTTAAAAACAGTCGATCCCAAGAAAGAGAACGCCGACCAGTTTATGAAGATCGACACCAACGGCAATGCGTTGGGGAATTTCTTCAAGAAGTTTTCGGCACAGTTCAGCCACCCATCGCACACGGGCGTGTATGCTGTTACCGCATCTGCCGTAGATAAGGTTGCGGCTTTCCTCGACAAACTAATCCGTATCGACCACAAAGACAAGGCACTCGACCCGTACCGTGTCAAATTTGACGGTAAGATACGCATAGAGGTAGAGTTTACAGGCAAGTATCAACCTTTAGACCTGAATAAGCTCAACTGGAAAGAAGTTGAAAAGTTAGGCGTTTCCGGTGAGAACTTGCAGGATGCCCTCAAAGCTATGGTTTACGGGCATAAGTCGCCCGGTCTGGTCGATATTAAACCTGCCGTTGACGGACAGGAGTTTCCCATGCAAGCCCGATTATCGCTGGAACAGCAGCCGGACGGCAGCATCAAAATCGCCACTCATCCCAAGCAGGAACAGCCCGATTTTGAAAAGCCGTTCATGGGAGTTGTCTTTACCGATCAGGATAAAGAGCAGTTCCAAAAGACAGGGCATGGCGGACGTGTGTTCGACCTCGAACCCGTAGCCGGAGGCGAAAAAATGCCTTCACTTATCTCCCTTGATAAACTTACCAACCGTTTTGAGGCTATAGCATTGAAGGATATTTATATTCCGCAGACTTTGAAAAATGCCCCGCTTTCTCCCGAACAACAGCAAGGGCTGAAAGAAGGTAAAGCCGTTTGGATTGAGGGTATGGATAAGAAAATGAAGCATGGCGAACAGCCGCAGAAGATTGACCGCTTCGTGCAGTACAATGCTGCCAGCAAGAACTTCGATTTTAAGTTCAGCGATGAACAACGCCAGCAGTTCAACCAAGAGCGGCGAGCCAAGCAGGGCGAGGGACAGGCAGAAGGTCAGGAACAGAAAATGCCTAAAGCCCGCAAACTCGGTGAGATTTGGGTTTATTCCAAACAGGGCGGCGTACAACTTTCCCGTGAAGATTTCGACAAGCTATGCAACAAAGAACCTGTCTTTGTCAAGGACATGGAATCACAGAAACCCAAACAACAGGCGGATGCTTCGGGAGCGCAAAAGGTGGAAGCTACCGACCAGAAAGGGCAGAAGTACAATGCGTGGGTATGGATTGACGAAAACAGGGGTAAGGTTCGCCATACCACGAAGCACCCCGATCAGGTACGGGCTATCGAGGCAAAACAGGCGGCACAGAATACGCAGAACATCAAACCCGCTGCCGAGAGTAAAACGCAGGTCGCCGTCAATAACGAGGGTAAAACCAACGAAGCAACCAAGCATTCGACCGAACCGCTAAAGAAAGGTCAATCGCAGCCTACCGAAAAGCAGTCGGAGAAAAAAGAGCAGAAGCAGGAGCAAAAACAATCCCCTGCCGCTCCGAAGAAAGGGAAAGGGCGCAAGATGTAATCCATTATTCAAACCACTAAAAAATCAATGTTAAAATGAAAATTATAATTGCAGAAAAACCGTCTGTGGCTAAGAGTATAGCAGCCATAGTCGGCGCAAACAATAAAAAAGATGGCTATATAGAGGGTAACGGGTATGCCGTTACGTGGGCTTTCGGGCATTTGGTCGGGCTTGCCATGCCGGAGCATTACGATATCGAGGGCTTTAAGCGTGAGAATTTACCGATACTTCCGAACAAATTTAAGCTGTTGCCCCGTCAGGTAAAAGAGGGCAAAGAGTATAAGAATGATCCCGGCGTAATGAAACAGCTTAAAGTAATCAAAGAGTTGTTTAATAGCGGGGATGAAATAATTGTAGCCACTGATGCCGGACGAGAAGGAGAACTCATATTCCGCTATATATTTGAATATATAGGCAGTTCACTTCCGTTCCGCCGTTTGTGGATAAGCTCGCTTACCGACCGCGCCATCCGTGACGGTTTCCAAACCCTACGTCCCGGAAGCGATTATGATAACCTGTATGCTTCGGCGAAAGCCCGCAGTACCGCTGACTGGTTAGTGGGATTAAATGCAAGTCAGGCACTTTCTATTTCGGTAGGTTATGGCGTTTGGTCGCTCGGCAGGGTGCAGACCCCGACACTGGCGATTATTTGCAGCAGATACCTTGAAAACAAGGATTTTAAACCGCAAACTTATTTCCGGTTGAAACTCCATACGGCGAAAGATGCTGTGGCTTTTCCCGTCCTTTCAATGGATAAATTCGTTACCCGAACCATTGCCGAAGAGGTAACGGTACAGGTCAGAGCTGCCGGAGCAGTTAAGGTTACAGGAGTGGAGCGTAAGGAAGTCAAACAAGAACCGCCCTTGCTGTACGACCTTACCACGCTTCAAAAGGAAGCCAACAGCAAACATGGCTTTTCAGCAGATAAGACGCTGACGATAGCGCAAGCATTGTACGAAGCGAAGAAAATATCGTATCCCCGAACAGGCAGCCGTTATATCTCCGAAGACGTACTGGAGGAAATACCGCACCTGATCGCCATGCTTCGCTCGCATCCTCTTTTTGGTGCGTATATTGACAGCAGATTCGATACAACGCTCAATACCCGTTCGGTGGACGATACGAAAGTTACCGACCACCATGCGCTGATTATTACGGAAGATCCGGCTACCGGATTATCCAAAGACGAACAGCTTATCTACGATATGGTTGCCGGGCGTATGCTTGAAGCCTTCGGCGAACGTTGCATCAAAGAGAACACCACCGTTTCGCTTGACGCGGGCGGCGTACACTTCTCCTGCAAAGGAAGCGTTACGCTCGTCCCCGGTTGGAGGTCAGTATTTAACTTTAAGGACGAGCCAAACGATGAGGACGATACGGCAGTTCTGCCCGCCCTCATAGAAGGTGATAGTCTATCTGTCCGCGATTGCGAGATACAGGAGAAACAAACCAAGCCCCGCGCACTCCACACGGAGAGTTCATTGCTGGCGGCAATGGAGAGCGCAGGTAAAGAGGTAGAGAACGAGGAAGAGCGCGAAGCGATGAAAGACTGCGGTATAGGAACACCCGCTACCCGCACTGCCATTATTGAAACTCTGTTTTCCCGCGAGTATATCACCCGTGAAAAGAAATCCCTTGTCCCGACAAACAAAGGGCTGGTGGTCTATCTGGCGGTAAAGGATAAGAAGATTGCGGACGTTGCCATGACCGGGCAATGGGAACAAGCCCTGAATAAAATTGCATCGGGTGATATGGAGGCATCGACATTCCATAAAGCAATAGAGGTTTATGCTTCGCAGATAACAGCAGAATTACTGGATATGACTTTTGAACGGCAGGATAACTGCCAGTCATGCCCTTGCCCGAAATGCAAGAGCGGGAATGTGGTTATCTATAATAAAGTCGCCAAGTGTCAGAATGAAGCCTGTGGGCTTACCGTGTGGCGTTCCATTGCTAAAAAGGAACTGACGGACGGGCAACTGACAGACCTTTTGATGAACGGCAAGACCGCTTTTATTAAAGGTTTCGTAAGCAGTAAGACCGGAAACACTTTCGAGGCAGCAATCAAATTCGATGCGGACTATAAAACAGTCTTTGAGTTCCCGCAGAATAAAGGAGGCAGCAAAAAACGACGTTCTAAGTAAAATCTTCATTATCTTTGCCACTGAAAGACTTTGTTTTACGATTCGGAATAGTCGTTTAACATTGATCTTTTAGTGGTGGGCATCCGGGGCAAGGCTTCGGATGCCTTTATTTTCGCCCATATACGAAGGCTCGCATTTATATATTAAGCGACATTGTTTCCCCTTACGAGCCAGGTATTCCCAATCTTTATACTATTAACGGTTCTGCTTTCGTCCGGTGGAAACGGCAGCATCTTTTATCTTCCTTATCGGTTACGGCAGGAAACCACATTATTAAATAAGAACCATCATTCATAGGTGTAAGCATTAAAAATCCGACATCTTAAATTTTCCAACTTAACACATACGGCAACTGCCTGACAGGTTATTTTCTATCATGGCGCAAAGGTGTTTACGGAATCTTAACGGGCAGTAAAGTACAAGCCTTGTAGGTTCACTGAAAAATCTCCACGCCGTATAAGTTCAGGGTAGTATTTTATTCGTGAATACTTGACAGCCCTAATTCCTACACCGAAAATGCACCTGAATAAAAAATCAACCCGGCAGATGCCGATTAAAAATTAAGGTTATGGAAAATATATCAGAAGCACGGATTTATGTAGGAACTTACGCTAAGTATAATGACGGTTCAATTTTCGGTAAGTGGTTAGACCTTTCGGATTATTCCGATAAAGAAGAATTTTACAAGGCTTGCCACGAGTTACATAAGGACGAGGAAGACCCCGAATTAATGTTTCAGGATTGGGAGTATATACCATCCGGGTTAATAGGTGAAAGTTGGCTGTCCGATAACATATTTGAAATTATCGAAGCCATAGAAGATATGGAAGATACGAAAAAAGAGGCATTCGCTGTCTGGCTTAACCACGAAAGCTACGATCTTAGTTCCAAAGATATAAACGACCTGATTTCCTCTTTCGAGGATGACTTTCAGGGCTCATACAACGATGAAGAAGATTATGCGTGTGAAGTCGTTGAAGAATGCTACGACCTGCCGGAATTTGCGAAAACTTACTTCGACTATGAAAAGTTTGCCCGCGATTTATTTATAGGCGACTATTGGTTCGATGACGGTTATGTGTTCCGGCACTCATAAACTTACCGGAAACGGTTATTAAGGCGGAGTAATCCGCCTTTTTTTAGTATCTTTTAATCAATATCTCCTAACCTGTAATCCAATTCTATCATTGTCTATATACAAGTTTTCTTTCTGGTTTTGATTTGTTTCAAATATGAAAGGCTTTATATCATTTGTAATGCCGTTTTTTGCATAATCTCTAATGTCAATAGGTAGAATTATTCTCGGTTGGTAATATTCAAGAAGTTCAAAATGCCAAAAATATCGGAACGGAAATTTTTCAGGAAATAACTTCTCAAAAAGTTTATATGATAATTCAATTTCATAAAAATCTTCACCTTGAATTTCGATTTCCCTAAAGTTAAAATATCTTTCATTCAAAAATTCTGCAAGTCCACTGTAATATCGCTGGGTTATTTTCTTTAATAACTCATTGTCATACGGAACATTGTCATTATATGGATCGTGATATTTACATCGAACATTGCTGAATAAGTTATATGAAACACAAGCAACTGAAAAATTAACAGGTATTCCTCCAGTTTGAGATTGTGCTTTGTGTATTGTCATATTTTTGTGTCCGCCAGAAAAACCCTTTGCTTCGATCGCAAACATTGCATTTTGTGTGTATGCTAATAAGTCTGGTCGTCCGACATTCAGGCGCATTCCTCTTAATCTCATTGCAGCCTCATAATTCACTGTAAAGATACTCTGGTCAATGCGTTTTGAAAGAAAATCAGCAATTGCCCTACCTGCAAGATTTGAAAATTGTCCTTTCTCTGTTGGGTCGGAAAATTGGATTGGCGGTTCTGAAAATCTATTATTGTTAAATGCTTGTTGCTGTATATAATAGCTATAATGAAAAAGCATTGCAAATGTCCTAATGAGTTTTTGTGGTCGTGGAGCATAGCCTTGTCCAGCAATTGCTAAATGTTTTGCAAACGCCAATCGTGTCAAACTATGCGTTTGATTGGATATTGTTCCTGATGTGTCTTTATATTCAACTATAATATTCATATTGTTGCACTATTTTTCTAAAATGGTTATTATAGAATACGCTTATGCGTAAAAAATAACTGTAATTTAAATTCATCATTTACAAAAGTAGCAAATAATTGGAAATCAATAATTATCCCCATCTCATTTAAATAACAAACCCCGCTCTATTTCTCAACAGTACGGGGTCTAAATAATGGATAAATCAGAAAAGCTAACCGGATGGTTCAAGTTCTGTTTCGCTGTTATTATCACCTTTTGAAAAATGGTCACGGATGAATTTTTCTACATTTTTCTCGGTATAAAAAATCTTATGGTGGATTGTTATATAAGTTAATTCGCCCGCAGAACGATAGCGTTGTAATGTCCGTTTACTCACGTTCAGCAGTTGGCACAAGTCCTGATTATCCAAAAGCCGTTCACCATTCAATACGTTATGCCGTCCGCTCATTATATCCATAAACTTATCCAGTCGGTCAAAACGCCCCATGAATTGTTCAAACCATTCCCGCATCCAATCTCTTAATCCTTCATCCTCGTTCATGGCTTGCCCCCTTTCGTTGTATTGTTTCTAACTACTCGTCCCGGCAATAGACGTTTAACCTCTGCCAGCGTGTACCACACTTTGCCACCCCTAATAGAATAAGTTATTTCGCCGTTAGTGCGTAACCGCTGCATGGTACGTTTGCTTACCCGCAATATGGCGGAGGCATCCGGGTCGTTTAGCCAAACTTCCGAAGGGTCGGGTTGCGGAGCGACATTTTCTTTTGCTTGCTTTTTTATATCGGAATAAATCAATTCGATTTTTCGCACCAGTCTTTTGTATGTTTCCGATTCTATCGTTATTACTTTCATATTCGCAACTTATTGATTCACTGCAAAGTTCGGGTGTTTCTCAATAGTTGCTAACGAGGTCGGTATGACTTTTTTTGAAAATATTTTCCAATTCGCTTGTTTATAGCGAATTAAAAATGTGCTTTCCGTCAAAAAGCGGGGAAAGAAAAGTTAGAAAAGGTCGGTATAATACGGATTATACGCTCAAACACCCGATTTTGAGCTTGATTAGCATCAAAATCGGGTGTTTGAGAAGTTTTTGCCAGATAATACCGACCCCGGTAATTATTCTTTCCTGCCCATACGTCGTAACAAAGCATCTTTTAGTTTGTCAAGAAATGGCGTAGGAGTGCTTCTTATCTTTAAATCGTCAAATACCCGTGAAAGATTGCCATCCAACTGAATGTTAAATACATTTTGAATGTAATCATAAAGCTGCGTAAGTGGTACATCACCGAATATTTTAGCGTTATCCCAAGCAAAAATTTGTTCTTCTAATTCTACTTTCTTTCCCCTCCATGTCTTTTTGGTAGCGGGAAAATTAAAAGAACCAAGTTTTATTCCATTCTCATCTATCAGCTCTATTTCGTGCATCAGATATGCCGAAAGCATATCGTTTGCCAGAATCTTCGCTACCTTGAAATCGCAGTTAGTGGAAAATTTGGGGTCAAGTTCATAAAAAAATGTTTCGAGGTATTGTTCTACATCCGTTTTGCCTCGCAAAAAATAGAGAGTGTCTAAGTGAGAAGAACCCGAACGGTAATAGCGGATAAAATCGAGTCGCTTACAGTTATATTTGTTTATGTTGTTTAATGATTCGCACAGATATTCCCGTTCTTTGTCTGCACCGGTAGGGCGATTCATTTCAATGTTATAGACTTTTCTGTAATATATCAGGCGGGAACATAATTTGGGTTTAGTTTCTTTGAAAAAGGATATTTCCTCGTCCTCGTCTTTAAAATCGTATGATAAAATAAATGTTTTCAACTGATTAAATGCTTCGGCAAGTACACGAGAAGCTTCCAAAGACTTTGTAATCATGCTGATTTCCGAACGTTCTATCTGCTCAATTTTGGCATCTATTTCTTTTTTAAGGCGGGACGTATATGGAATCATAACTATATATTTTCTTGAATATTTAACGGATTATACTTTTTTCATAAACCTCACACATAACAAGCAGGAATAAAATCTCTTTTTAAAACTCAATATCCCATATTCCGCAAACTTTTTGTAATTCAACTAATGATGAAGCGTAACCTTTCAGCGTTTCCAGATATTGTTCTTGCATTTCGTTGTAAGTACGTTGAGCAATAAGTACATCCAAGATGGCTGTCTCTCCGCGTTTGTATTTATACACCATGCCGTCAAGCACTTTTTTTGAATCGTCGAGTAAGCCTAATTGGTATTGCTTTACCTGCTTTTTGGCAGCTTCGTACATATAGTATGCCTGCGAAACTTCGCTTTGTATTTGCAAACGAAGATTTTCTTCTTCGTATCGAATTTGTTCTACCGCATATTGAGCGGCTTTTTTACGTCCTTTATTGATATTCGAGAATTTTAGCGGAATAGCTACGCCGGCAGTTACCATATCGCGCGTTGGAAGTATGCCTTTCCAGTCTCTTTCGTAGCTTATAGAAAGTCCTAAATTCATCCGGCGTTCTGCTTTGACCAATTTCAGTTGATTGACGGCAAGCTCGTTGTTTTTTTGCGCGGTAAGCAGGTCGATACGGTTGTCAGAAGCGGTTGAAATCAAAGGGGCTAATTCGTATTCGCGCCCGAAATCAGTCCATTCGTCCGAAGGAATTGACAACGTATCGATGGCTCTGCACATATACAGGTTCAGTACGGTTAAAGCGGATTTGTATTCGGCTTCCTGCAAGAACACTTCGTTCAACAAAGACGATGCTTCAAGTTTTGATTGCAAGGCATCGTTTTCATTTATTTCGCCCAAACGGAAACGAATGCTGTCCGATTTGCTCAACTGCGACATATATTCGTAAGAACTCCTTTTTGTGTCTAACAATTCCCGTTGCAAGATAGCGTTCAGGTAAGCGTCGGTTGCTTCGGCACGCAACTCTTGAAAGAAATGCTCGACAGCGAGTTTGGTTATATCCGCTTCGGTGCGGGCAACCCGCACGCGAGCGCCGCGCTTATTTCCCAATTCGAGGTCGTAGCTCAGCGAAAGCGAATACACCTCGTCTGAGCCTTCAAATCCGAGTTCAGGGTCGGGCAATACTTTCGCGTCAAGAATATTGGCATCGGCAATTTTGATATTATATTTCTCAATCAACAGCGTCAAATTTTCCTTGCCTACCACATTCATATAATCCGCAAAAGATACCGACCGCGACGATATGCTATCCTGAGCATACAATGTTACGGCAACAAACAGCATCATTGCCGTAAAAACTATTTTATTTACTGTTTTTTTCATTTTGACTTGTCTTTTACTTTTGATTCAATCAGGTAATAAAATGCAGGTAAAGCGTAAAGCGTTACAATGGTCGAGAACATCAAGCCGTAAACGATTACGGTAGCCAGCGGGCGTTGAACGTCGGAACCGATACCCGTTGCCAGTGATGCGGGCAGAAGTCCGAGCACAGCAACGGTGGCAGTCATCAATACGGGACGAAATCGGTGCCGTGCACCGTCCGTAACTGCACTGAACAAATCCATACCGTCTTTACGCAGATTGTTGATGTGCGAAATCATAATCACACCGTTTTGTATGGCGACACCAAACAAGGCGATAAAACCTACTGCCGACGATACGTTCAAAGTCATTCCTCGAACATTCAGCGCCAACATTCCTCCGAAAATAGCCAGCGGAACGATGCACAACACCAATCCTGCCTGACGGAATTTGCCGAAGGCGGCGTACAAGAGAATAAACATAATTGCCAATGCCAACGGAACAATCACTGTCAGACGCGAGTAGGCACGGTTTTGATTTTCAAACTGTCCGCCCCATTTTACCTGATATTTGTGATGGTCGTAGTTTACGTTATTTTCGATAGCCGATTGAGCGTCTTTAAGGAAAGAACCCAAATCACGTTCGCGCAAATTCAGTTTCACGGTCAGGTGTCGTTTGTTCATTTCCCTTGTGATGGTACTTTCGCCTGTGCTCAGCGAAATATCGGCAACTTGCGACAACGGAATTTTTGCGCCTGTGGACGATGTGAGCATCAATCCGGCTATTTTATCTACCGAGTTACGGGCTTCTTCTTTGTATTTACAAGTGATGTCATAAACCCTGTCATCCTGAAATATTTGCGAAATGGCTTTTCCGCCAATAGCTATTTCTATCAGATTGCTGACATCGGAAACATTCAATCCGTAGCGGGCAATGGCATCGCGGTTCATATGAATCTGCAACTGAGGCAATGGCGGTTCTTGGTCGATGTCGAGGTCAACAGCTCCTTTTACCGTTTCGAGCACCGACAACACTTCTTCGGCAATACGGCGTGTTTCTCTGAAATCATCGCCATATACTTTTACCACCAACTCGCTATGCGCTCCTGATATTTTGTCCATCACACCGTCAATCATTGGCTGGCTGAAACCAACCCTGAAACCGGGCAGTGTTTCGTATTCGGCGGCAAGCTCGTTTATCAGGTCATTTTTGGTCTTTCCGCGTGGCCATTCGCTGTACGGTTTGATTCCCACCGATACTTCAAAATGCGACGGTGTGAAAGGATCGGTTCCGTCGTCATTTCGACCTGCCTGAACCGCGATATAGGTTACTTCGGGATATTTCATCGTGCGTTGGCGAAGCGTGTCGGATAGTTCACGTGATTTTTCGACCGTTATTCCGGGTGGCAGATTTACCTGCAACCAGATAGAACCTTCATCGAGCGACGGTAGAAAATCTTTTCCCACAATGACGGTCAAGCCCAATGCGGCGATAAATATAACTACCACCGAAGCGATAATTCCTTTTGGCTTTTTTACGACTTTTTTAATCGCGTTCGAGTACATTTCTGTCAGCTTTTCGAGCCATTTGTTGTGGTAAATCTTCTGCGGTTTACGATATATGGCATATCCCATTCCGGGGATAAGGAACATCGCCACCAACAACGCTCCAATCAAGGCATAGCCTACGGTAAAAGCCATCGGCGTAAACAGTTTACGCTCCACACGCTCGAAAGCGAACAAAGGCAGATAAGCCGTAATAATGATGATGGTAGCAAACAATATCGGTTTTGCAACCTGCATAACCCGTTTGGTAATATTTTCTTCTTCGAACGGTTGCCCAGGATTATCCTCCCGCTTCTTCAATATTGTTTCCATCATCACAATGGCACCGTCCACAATGATACCGAAGTCGATGGCCCCCAATGACAGCAAGTTCGCGGGGATATTCGTAAAGTGCATCATAATAAACGCGAACAAGAGCGACAAAGGAATGGTTACCGCAACGAGCAAAGCTCCGCGCCAACTGCCGAGGAAAACAATCAGCACGATGATAACCAGCGCCATACCTTCGAGCAGGGTATGCGAAACGGTATTCAGCGTAGTTTCGACCAAGTTGGTACGGTCGAGAAAGGCGTGGATACGCGCGCCTTCGGGCAATATTTCGTTGTTCAGTTCGTCTACCGCTTCGTGAATGCCATCAAGCACTTTCGACGGATTTTCGTGTTTCAACAGCAACACAATTCCTTCGATACTTTCGGAATATTCGCGTTTATGGTCGGTATATCCGAAAACGCCTTTACGTTCGAGGTTTCCGTATTTCAGTTTTCCCAAATCGTTCAACAGAATGGGTACGCCTTTTTCGGAACTGACAACGATTTTTCCCAAATCGTCCAAATCGGTAATCAGCCCGATTCCACGCACCACATATCCCAAGTTGCCACGATTCAAAATACTTCCGCCCACATTCGAGTTGTTGTTTTCTACCGCCTCAATCACATCGTCCAGCGACAAATGGTATTGTTCTAATTTTTGCGGATCTATTTCAATTTGGTATTGCGTGGTTATCCCTCCAAAATTACTCACATCGGCAACGCCAGGCACCTGTTTTATGCGTGGAATAATGACCCAATTCTGCAAATCGGTAATTTCTCGAAGTGAATGGTTATCGCTCTCAATGATGTAGCGGTATATTTCGCCGGTAGGCGAAGTCAGGGGGTCGAGTGCGGCAACCGCGTCGTATGGCAGTTCCACTTCGTTCAGCCGCTCCTGTACCCGTTGGCGGCTCCAATAATCTTCGGTTCCGTCTTCAAACACGATGGTAATCATGGAAAGGCCGAAGGTGCTTTTGCTCCGCATCACGTGCATACCGGGAAGTCCGTTCAATGCGCGTTCGATGGGTATGGTAATCTGTTGCTCTATCTCCTCGGCGGCAAGACCGGGTACTTGCGTAACGACCTGCGAGGTTACGTCGGCAATATCGGGATAAGCCTCAATGGATAGCTGTTTCCACGAATAGTAGCCGAAGAAAGCCATCAATACAAACAACGCGGCTATTATCCAGCGTTTTTGTATAACTGTCAACATTAAGTTATTTTTTTTCATGTGATAAATCTTATTTTAGGTAATAACCGCCTTCGCTGATGATTACGTCGTTTTTATCAAGTCCTTTTGTTACAATGGCTTTGCCGTCTTTGCCCCCCGATGTTTCCACTTGTGTTTTCACAAATTGGTTTTCTCCTTTTTGCACGAACACGAAACTGTTGTTTTCGTCCTGCAACAAGGCTTTTTCAGGAATTACGATGCAGTCGGTCGGTTTGTCAAGAAAATGCACGGTGGCGTACATTCCCAATTTGAGCAAGCCGTCGCTGTTGTCGCAGATGGAAAGTACTTTAATAGAGCGCGTTTCTTCATCGACTGCCTCGTCCATGCGAAACACCTTTCCTTTCACTATTTTGTCCTGATAAGCGGAAATGTGAATGTCCATATCGTCGCCCTCGTGAATGAAACGCAAGTCTCTTTCCTTTACCTGCGCCACTATCCACACTTTGCTCAGGTCGGCAACTGTTGCAACAGGATCTGAGTCGCTGCTTATGTATTGTCCTGTAACGATGTTGGTTTCAATCACATTGCCCGAAATAGGCGCGCGAATAACCAAGGATTGTCCCAATACCATATTTTGCGGATTTGTTTGATAAACGTTCAATGCTGATACCGCATTTTCGTACTCTTTTTCGGCAATTGTGAGCGCGTTTTGTGCTTCTTCCAATTCCCTTTGCGAGCCTACGCCGTTTTTAATCAAGTCCTGCTTGCGTTGCAAATCTTTTTGTGCAAGTTCGCGTTCCGACTGCGCCTGATAAAACTCTTTTTGCGCGGCGGTAAAATCGGGCGATGATATTTCAAATAAAGGCGTATTGGCTTTTACGAACTGCCCCAAGCGGACGTGCGATTTTGTTACGCGTCCCGGAAAAGGTGGCGCGATATAGGCAAACTGAGTGGGAATTGCCTGTACGGTTCCGGCAGTAATAACCTCTTTCACAACAGATTCGTAAGACACTTTGTCCGTTTTAATCCTGTCGAACAGTATCTTGTCGTTTACATATACCATATCGCCTTTGATGGAGTACGACTTGCTTTCTTGTTCCGAAGAATTTTGCCTGCAAGCGGTAGTGGCAACCACTAATAAAAGCAGGATTACGAATGAATTCTTTCTCATGACTTCCAATTTTACATTAATTATATTTTAAAACTTTATTCTTTTAAATTGCTGACTTCCCATTTGATACTTGACACACCGCCTTCAAGTGTGAGGAAAGACGCGATTTTTTCAATTTCCGCGTCCTGTTTTGACATACTTATAATTTCGGCTTCGATAATCGCAACCGAAGGGGCTTCCGCATCGTAACTGCTGAGGGCGTGCAGCATCAATTCATTATTGTTTCTTATATATTGGATAAACAGCACACGCACGTGATTTTCGACCGATTCTTTGCAACGGGCAATAAATTTATAGTGGTATTCTTCCGATTCCGTATCAACTAATCGGCTGCGTTTCATTATTTTCACCGACAGCGGACGCAATAGTAAATGCACCGAAATAATCAGCACTGTACTTATTATCGGTTCATAAATGTAACCGAGTCCGCAAAAAGCTCCGATGGCAGCGGTACACCACAAAGTAGCCGCCGTGTTCAATCCTCTTATCGAAGCACCGTCTTTGAGTATCACGCCCGCTCCCAAGAATCCTATTCCGCTGATGATGTACGACGCGATTCGTCCCGTTGCGTCGCCGCCTATACGGCAAGCCATCACCATAAACACGGCAGCTCCCAAAGCTACCAGCGCATTGGTGCGAAGACCTGCCACACGCTGACGCAACTGCCGTTCAAGCCCTATACAGATGCCTAATATCAGGGCTAATCCTATGTTGAGAATAAATGAAAACATAACTGAAAATGAGAATAATACTGTTTACAACCATCTTTGATATTTCTTGACATACCAACCTTTTAGAATTTGTGTTAAGAAACAATATCCTAAAAGTATTCCGACCAACCATGGAAAATACGTCCAAGGAAGCGGTGTAAGCCCGATTGACGCGCCCAATGATGTGAACGGAATGGCGATACCTATTGCCATTATCGCGAATGTGGTTATCATTACAGGCCGTGAAGCTCGACTTTGGATGAACGGTATCTTCCGTGTGCGTATCATGTGCACAATCAATGTTTGTGAAAGCAAGCCTTCGATAAACCAGCCCGATTGGAACAAGGATTGCATATCGGGATTGGTACAGTGGAACACGTACCACATAACCAAATAAGTGGCAATATCGAAAATGGAACTGATAGGCCCGATATGTATCATAAAGCGTTTTAGGTCGGACGCATCCCATTTGCGCGGTTTCGCCAGATATTCTTTATCCACATTGTCGAACGGTATCGTGATTTGCGAAATATCGTAAAGCAGATTTTGAATGAGTAAATGAATCGGCAACATCGGCAGGAAGGGTAAAAACGCGCTTGCCACCAATACGCTGAACATATTCCCGAAATTAGAACTTGCCGTCATTTTAATATATTTCATAATATTGCCGAAAATTTTGCGTCCTTCGATAACACCTTCTTCAAGCACCATCAAGTCTTTTTCCAACAAAATAATGTCGGCACTTTCCTTCGCAATGTCAACGGCTGTGTCCACCGAGATACCTATATCGGATTGGCGAAGCGCAGAAGCATCGTTTATGCCGTCTCCCAAGAAACCCACCGTATTACCTTGCTCTTGCAACATCTTGATAATACGCGTTTTTTGCATCGGCGTAAGTTTGGCAAATACTTTTGTACGGACGATTTTTCCCGACAATTCTTCATCACTCATATTTTCTATCTGACTGCCTGTCAGAGTGTATTCAGTATCCACGCCAACTTGACGGCAGATCGTTTTCACAACGCCTTCGGTATCGCCAGACAACACTTTTACCTCCACGCCGTGTTCGTGCAACTGCTTTATGGCGCTCGAAGCGGAAGCCTTAGGCGGGTCTAAAAATGCCAATAGTCCGATAAGCACCATATCCGACTCGTCGGCAACATCAAAACTGTGGTCTTTTTCCACCCAACTTTTATGAGCAAGGGCAATAACCCGTAAACCTTCTTTGTTGAGCTTAGAAGCGTCCAATAAAGCAAGGGAGCACAACTTGTCATCAATTTCGACCACTTTTCCGTTTATTTCTATGTGTGAGCAGATATTCAACATCTCTTCCACCGCACCTTTGGTGATAATCTGACATTTACCGTATGCATCCTCAACTACGACCGACATTCGGCGGCGGGTAAAGTCGAAAGGTATTTCGTCTATCTTCGTATAATCTTTTTCTAGATTCTCAAAACCGAGTTCGACGGTGTGCGACAGTATCGCCTGATCCATCAAGTTTTTCAATCCTGTTTGGAAAAAGCTGTTGAAATAAGCGTGGCGTAATACGCGGACATCTTCTTTGCCCGACATATCCAGATAGCGCTCCAACACAATTTTGTCAAGGGTCAGTGTGCCTGTTTTGTCGGTACAAAGAATATTCATCGCACCAAAACCCTGAATGGAATTAAGGTTTTTGATAATTGTTTTGCGTTTTGCCATCGTAACCGCTCCTTTGGCAAGGTTGGATGTAACAATCATCGGAAGCATTTCAGGTGTCAATCCCACGGCTACCGAAATGGCAAAAATGAATGCCTCGAACCAGTCGCCTTTGGTAAATCCATTGATAAAGAACACGAAAGGCACCATCACCAACATAAACCGTATCAGCAGAAGACTGACGTTGTTAATCCCTTTGTCAAAGCTCGTTTGCGCCCGCCGCCCCACAATGCTTTTGGCAATTGTACCCAAATAAGTGTCGTTGCCCGTGCTAACAACAACCGCTTTGGCGGCGCCACTTATCACGTTTGACCCCATAAAACAGATGTTGTTGAGTTCGATTACGCTTCCCGTTTTGGTGTTTTCTTGCAATTCGGGTGTTTTTTCCACAGCGTCTGACTCTCCCGTAAGTGATGATTGGCTGACAAACAAGTCTTTCGCTTCCGTAATCCGCACATCGGCAGGAATCATATCGCCCGCCGAAAGGAATATCACATCGCCCGGCACCAAATCGGATATATTTATATCGATAAACATCTCTGCACCTTTGCGGAACACGGAGGCTTTGTTGGTTACCATTTTTTTGAGCGCTTCGCTCGCTTTATTGGATTTCCACTCTTGGGAAAAACGAAGCAGACCACTCAATGTAACCATCGTAGTAATGATAATGACCGTCATCCATTCCCTTTCGTCGGGTGCGGCTAAGAACACATCCAATACAATGGATATTAATGCCAAAAACATCAATATCCCGATAAACGGATTGAAAAAGGCCTTTATCAGCAATGAAAACCAATTGTTGTTTTTTTCCGATACTACTTCATTTTTACCGTACTCTTTGAGCCTTTCGGCGGCTTCCGAGCTGTACAATCCAACCTTACGCGAGTTAAGGAAAGAATAGATCTGCTTATTGGATTGTGAAGCCGCAAGAAATAGTTTTTCGCTGTTGAAATTATTTCCGATATTTCTTTTTTTGTTCCGTCCGAAAAGTTTCATAATCTCCAACTTTTTAATTTGCTGCAAAAGTAGGACTATGAGATTTTCCGGGCAGTTAGAAAACCATTAGAACGGTATTAGAAAACCATTAGAAAAGAGTTAGGCTTCGGTGAAGCTCACCCGCTATCCATTACCCTGTAAAGGGAGAAAGGCATAATTATATAGCCCGAAAGTTTTGAACTACAATCAGGCTGTAATAAAGAATGTTAAAAAAGATTTAGATGTGAGGAATCTCCACAACAAAAGTTGTTCCTTCTCCTGTTCGGGAATGAATAACGATTGTTCCGCTATGGAGATGGATAATTTTTTGTGTCAAGGTCATACCGATGCCTTGTCCTTTGCTGTGAGAACTGTTTGCCCCTCTGTAGAAGGGAGTAAATATCTTATCAATATCTTCCGTAGAAATACCTATTCCATTATCGGAAAAACGAATAATCGAATTTTCCTGAAAAAACGAAATCTGAACATCGGAAGATTTGTTTTCTGAAAACTTACAGTTATTCTCAATCAGATTGGCAAAGGCCGTTTTTAACAGATAAGCATTCCCCATTACGGTAATTAAACGGTCATCTTCTGCATTCTGGTCAAAAATCAAATCAATGGAATAATCCCTGTTGACTTTAAGCACCGTTTCGCGGGCATCCAAAAGGAGTTCATCCAATCTCAATTCTTCCGTTGTTATTTGATTGAAATCATAATTTGCTTTTGCCAAATCGAGTAATCCGGTTATCAGATGTTTTAGATTTTTAGCATCACCCAGCGCATTGGTAATAATAGTCTTATATTCTTCACCTGTCCGTTGTTCACGAAGTAAGGCTACTTCAAGCTCCGCAACCAAAGCTGACAATGGAGTTCTCAGTTCATGAGCGACATTGCTTACAAACATTTTTTGGTTGTCGAATGATTCTTCCAACCGATCAAGCATTTGGTTGAATGTTTCGGAAAGCTCATCCAACTCATCATGTTCTTTTTTTACAACAAGACGAGTGTCCAGATTCGATTCACTGATAACATCTACTTCATCAACGATTTTACTAACAGGGCGTAATGCTGCGCGAGCCAACAGATAACCAAGAACAGCAAGAACAACTAGACTTGAAAGCCACAGAATCATCAACAACTTGGCAAGGCTATCCAGTTTCGCATAACCGTATCCGTCATACGCAGCCGCAGTAATTACATAGTCAACTCCCTCATAGGAGTAGATCATGGCAACTCCCTGATAATTTCCTTCATAAAACTCCAGCTCTTTTTTCAGAATTACGTTTTTTATCAGTTCCGGAGTTTCTTTTATGATGTCAATCTCTTGTGCGTCATGGTAGAGTAGCTGAAAATCTGTTGAGTAAACGGCAACTTCTACCTCGTCAATAAACTGCCGGTTGTTGTGATATATGGATTGCATGATCTCTGAATCGACACTCTTGCTAAGAAATAAATTAGCTTTTGTTACCGCTTCACGGGTGAGGTCGCGAAAAAACTCTTTTTCGCGGTTATGTTCTGAATATAAGTAAACCGCCAGAACAAACAGGGAGAAAACAACCGCCGTAACTCCCGTGTACCTTAGCGTGAGTTTATGCCTGATTTTCATATTCCGAATGTAGAATAAATCCCATGCCGGGTTTTGTGTGAATCAATTTTATATCAAAATCACGGTCTATCTTCTTTCTAAGATAGTTGATATATACATCTATAAAGTTTGTTCCAGTATCAAAATGTGTCCCCCACACTTTTTCTGCTATTTCCGTGCGGGAAAGCACCCTTTCGGGATTTTGCACCATGTATGTAAGCAGATTGAACTCTTTGGGAGTCAACTTTATCTCCTGTTTATCCCTGTAAACGGTTTTCATTAACAGGTTTACCTCTAAGTCGGCATAAGTAAGTTCCTTTTCCGGTAGCCCGGCATCGTCAGATACTACTCGTTTGAGCAAAACTCTGACCCTTGCCTCTAACTCCCGGATGTCAAAAGGTTTTACCATATAATCGTCCGCTCCGGCATCAAAACCTTCCAGTTTGTCGTCTGTTGTTCCCAAAGCAGTCAACATGATGACAGGAATATTTTTATTATGCTTTTTTATTTCTTTAACTAAATCGAATCCGCTCATCTTCGGCAGCACAATATCCGAAATCACAAGGTCATACTGCCCAGACCGGAATAGTCTTAATCCCATTTCAGCATCGTATGCAACAAAAGCCAGATACCCCATTTCTTCCAATCCATGACGGAGAAGGTCTGCCACACGTTGTTCGTCTTCTATGATGAGTATCTTATTCATATTGATGTCCGTTGAAATATAAATTCTTAATATTGAGACTACAAAGATAGCTATAAAAAAAGAAACACTTTACTGATTGATAGTTACGCTAATATGGGAGATAAGTAGTCTAACTAAAAATATTTATCTGCTGGTTACTTACTTTTTAAATAACTAATTGTTATTACATCATAAGGTAGCACATCTTTTCTAGCCAATTCCCATTTGGATTCTTTGAGCTGTCCGGGAAATAATGGAATACCATTACCAAGAATAACAGGAATGTAGGTTATATGCATTTCATCAATTAAGTCTGCATTAAGAAACATTGATGTCAATTCGCCACCACCAACCAACAAAATATCTTTTCCCTTTTGATTACGAAGTTCGGAGATTGTTTCAATAATATTTTCTGTTATGAAACTTATATTTTCCTTTTCTCCCCAATTATGATGGGAAACTACGTAAGTTGTTTGCTGCGAATACGGCCAGATAATATCCATGTTTAGAAATTCTCGATAAGCACGTCCGCCCATAATAACCGTATCAACCGAAGCCAATAGGTCTTTATCATGGTCTGCCACTTCTTTGGAATTTGAAAATTCGGTTAGCCATTCCAAGCTGCCATCCAGTTCTGCGATGCACTGATCGAGCGAAGCAATGATGCAAAGAATAATCTTTTTCATGTTTATTGAATTTAACTGTTCATATTCTTGCTCGCTGCACACCAAAAAAGAAGCGTGGGACACGCATTGTTCCATTGCGAGGCACTGGTATGCCTTTAGAAGAAACAAGCAACCCACGCTATACTTACGTATAGCATGAACATGCGCTTTGTCTCTTCTAATAGAAAATTACCAGTTTTCGCAATGAGACGTTCAGCGAACGTTATGTTATATCTAAACGGAATTTAACTCCGTCAAAATTCTATTTATCTGCTGCAAAGATAATGATTCCTGCCAAATTACCTATAATCCAAGGGTTATTTGTACCGAGGGTTCGAGTACAGGCGGGTTGGTATGCATGAAATTATGTAGTCATCCATTATTTGCAATTTCATTATTATTTTTCTATATTTGTGAACTGAAAGCATGAAATATTAGTGTTTGTGGTTCACGAATGAAAGAGGCAGATTATATACTTGATATCTACAAAGACAAACGGACGGTGTTTCGGTTGCCAAATATCGCTATGCTTTTCACGGGAGCGGAAAATAAATACTTGGCTAACAAAATGGGTTATTACGTGCAGACAGGAAGGCTTCTGAATCCTCGTAAAGGAATTTATGCCAAGCCGGACTATAACCCCTTGGAGTTTGCCAATCTACTCTATACTCCCTCTTATATCTCACTGGAATACGTATTACAACAGGCGGGAATCATTTTTCAATATGATTCCCGCTGTACAAGCGTCAGCTATCTTAGCCGTGAGATAGAGGTGGACGGAAGTATTTACAGTTATCGCAGGATCAAGGAGGAGATTATCATAGATACCACTGGGATTCTTCGTAAGGATAATGTCAATATAGCGACTCCCGAAAGGGCGTTTTTGGATATGCTATACCTCAACAAAGATTTTTATTTCGACAACATAAACCCACTCGACAGGCAATTGATCGACCGGATTCTTCCTGCGTACAAATCGGCAGCGTTGGAAAAACGGGTGGCTAAACTTCTAAAAAATGGTTGATATCAATAAGCATAAGTTTTTCCTGTTTCAAATCCTCAAAGAGATATATGAGGACAAGGAATTGGCGGGCATTCTCGGGTTCAAAGGTGGAACGGCTCTCTTGTTTTTTTATGACTTACCTCGATTTTCAGTCGATCTGGACTTCAATCTGTTGAATCCCGACAAGGAGGATATGGTCTATGGAAAAGTCCATAAAATCCTGCTAAAACATGGCGTGATCCACGATGAAGCGAAGAAATTCTACGGAATCATATGCGTTTTAGATTATGGCGTGGGAGAACGAAAACTCAAAGTCGAAATATCCAACAGGAGTTTTAACGACCGTTACGAAATAAAGAACCTGCTTGGTGTCAATATGCAGGTAATGGTCGCCCCGGATATGTTTGCACATAAGCTATGCGCCATGCTTGACCGCACAGCCATAACTAACCGAGATATATTCGATTGTTGGTTCTTCATGAACAACAAAACCCCTGTGAATAAATCCATTGTTGAAACACGAATGGCAATGCCTTTGGCTGATTACCTGCAAAAATGTATCGACACACTGGAAGGGGTGAGCGACAAAGGGATGCTTAATGGTCTGGGTGAATTGATGGACGAGGATATGAAAAAGTTCGTCCGCACTAAACTTCGCACCGAAACGATAACGTTACTGAAATTTTATAAGCAATTCCCGATTACTTTATAAACAAAACTACTTTTCCCTTTTTGTGAAATCGCATCAAAAACTCTAAGATTCTCTTGTCTATATTCCGGAAAATGCCTATATTTGCATAAATATTAATCGCACTTTGAAATAATTGCTAAATCGTTGATAGTCAACACATTTTTCCTTAGTGGAGCAGGAGGTGGAGATGATTTTCCGAGGATAGTAATTGATTGATAATAAAGCATTTAGACGGAGGCTATTTGTCCCGTCCATACCGCAATAAAGGGCGTAAATCAAGTTGTTATGAGATTTACACCCTTTTTTACGCCCAAAAACCGATTGGATTTAATAGCCTCAAATCTGTTTTTAATCTTCCATTTTATTCCGTAAAGGCTCTAACAACTCTTTGCTAAATAAATCTGCTATAAGATCAAAATTTAGAATTTCTCTCTTACTCATTAATTCATTATTTGCTTTTAGGTTGTTGAGTAATGATTTCTTTGTTTACACAATTTTAGGAGTAACGGAAGAAGTCAAAAAATCTCGAATGTAAATGTGTTCTATTCCTTCGTAAGTATTTTCGAATGAACGTTCGCCGGATACTACTATTTTGGGATAATTGTCTTTTATCTTCAACAAATTGCCAAACTCTCTGGTGATAGTTTCGGGTTTAGACAATTCTACCGCGACCTGTACATATAAGGTTTCGCCGGCTCGTGTACAAACAAAATCGATTTCCTCGCTCGAAAGTGTCCCCACAGCTACCTCATAGCCACAATACAACAAATGATTGCAAACAATATTTTCCAATCGTTTTGCTCTGTCTTGCGGTTTGTAGCCCGCCACCACATTGCGGATTCCCATATTTTCGAAAAAGTACTTTTCTCCACGTTCAAATAAACGTTTCCCAACAATATCATAACGTCCTAAGCGATGAACCACAAATGCTGAAACCAGAGAGTCTGCATATTCGGACACCAACGTTGGCGACATTCGTATATTTTGACTTTTCAAAAAATCACTGATACTTTTCGAAGAAAAAAGACTTCCGATATTATTTGCCAAGAAACGGATTAATTGTTCCAAAAAGGCTGTATTGCGGATATTATTGCGAGCAACAACATCACGAAGAACAATGGTTGAATAAACCGACCGAATATATTCCATTACCACTTCTTCACGCATTGGCAAGTGGATTAGGTAAGGCAATCCGCCAAAACGGATGTATTTTTCCAGCGACTCATCGTCATTATTCAGTTTGTGAAAATCCAGAAACTCGGCATAGGAAAGGCTGTATATCTTAAATTCAACATACCTGCCGCCAAGTTCGTTTGCCAA
The DNA here is from genome assembly GCA_001898165.1 of Bacteroidia bacterium 43-41. Taxonomy (GTDB): domain Bacteria; phylum Bacteroidota; class Bacteroidia; order Bacteroidales; family Dysgonomonadaceae; genus Petrimonas. The sequence goes on along the minus strand of MKTD01000072.1, from coordinate 2,744 downwards.
ATCGCTCGAAAACATCTCTGAGTTACTTCCGGTAATGTAAATATCATTACTGTCGTCCAGTGCTAAGGAGCGTATGGCAACTCTGAAATCTTCTATTTCTTGAATTTCATCAATAAAAATATAGTTTTTCCTTTTACTCATCAATCGTGATGCAATATAATCATGCAGGTCTTTTGAAGATATAATATCCACATAGTCAATATCTTCTTTGTTGATATATATGATATTGGCATCATGCTCGTTATTCCTTATTTCGTCAATAAGTTGATAAAGAATATAACTTTTGCCCACCCTTCGATGCCCAATCATTACTTTTACGATAGGTGTCTGCATAAATGGCTTTATGCGTTCAATATAAGTATCTCTGCTGTGGAGTACGGTTGGAAATTTCGTCATATTAATTGCTTTATAAATTTAGTTCTCTGCAAATATAACAAATATTACAGATATACATGCAATGTTTTTATATTTTATAACGTTTTCCATGTATAAATGTAAAGATGAAATTTATGTAACTACAATAAAATGCACAGAAAAACTCTTAATCCGTCCTTATAACTGATTAAACTTACTCATGGCACTCGCTTTAATATCGTCGGCAATGTCGATGTAGGGCTTCATTGCCTTATAATCGCTGTGTCCCGTCCATTTCATAACCACATTTGCCGGAATGCCAAGTGAAAGGGCATTACAGATAAAAGTGCGACGCGCGTCATGGGTACTTAGTACGGCATATTTTGGCAAAATGGTTTCAATGCGCTCATTTCCTTTGTAATGTGTTTGATGCACGGGATTGTCAAGCCCTGCTAATTCTGCCAAATCTTTCAAATAATCGTTCATTTTTTGGTTGGAAATTACAGGAAATACTTTTCCACCCTCAAAGTGAAAATCTCTGTATTTTTCGTATATGGCTTTACTCTTATCATTAAATTCAATGACAATTCTGTCGTTGGTTTTTATCGTTACTATGTCTATGTAAGAACCTTTTATGTTTGAATGACATAAATTGCAAACATCTGAATAACGCAAACTCGTGTAGCAACAAAATAGAAAAATATCACGAACCTTTTCTAAGTATTTTTTATCTTCAGGTATCTCAAAATCTGTTAGTTGTTTTAATTCTTGAGCATCCAAAAAAACGACTGTTTTCCGTGCGGTTTTTAATTTGGGTTTGAAGTTCAAAAAAGCGTTATCCGATGTCAAATTCTTAGATGCAGACCAGCGAAGCACCCACTTCAACAATCCTATTTGTTTGTCAATTGTAGAATTTTTCAAGTCTTGTTTGTATAGTGTATCAGCAAAATCGGAAAGTCCTTTTTCTGAAAAGTCGTCCATTGTTGGCTCTGATTTCCATTTTTCAATATGTTTTTTTAAGGCATTAAATTTTTGTAAAGTTCCATTAGCCCAATTATTTCGCTTGCTATTTTCTGAAACAAATTCATTAAACACTTTCCAAAAGGACAATACAGGTTTTTCCTGAACAGAATTATCTTCCGTATCCATTTTCTTTGTTGCAAGATTAAAAGCTTCACGAAGTTGAACTGTTGTTAGCATTTCGTCTTTCACTTCAAACTCTTTGAAAATATTTTGAATTTCAGTGAAGTAATTCGACAGATCACTGTTAATTTCAGCTGATGTTTGTTTCAACTTGTTTGTACAGCCATTTTTTACTCGTTGCTTTTCAGCATCCCATTTTGACACATCAATCCGGTAACCGGTGGTAAACTCTACTCGCATTGTACTGGATGGCTAAATAATGATAGTTGCCATCTTTGATTATTGTTTCTCCCTCCAACCTTTCGTTGAAAGGCTGTAGTTGTGCTATAAACATCCATTTTTTGTACATCGCCAACAAGTCAGCCCTGTAATAGAAATTGGAATGGTTTTGCGAATAATGATTTCCGCGACTATTGAAGTGATTGAATCCCGCTGTGAACGAAAATTGCAGGAAATTTTTTATCATCCCGACCTTCAATGTCATCTCTGCATTGAAAAAGGTAGAATCGTTTTGCTGATAATTGTACGCTAACGAAACATCATGCTTCTGATACGAATAATCACCACCGTTATTGATTTCTTCCCTTAACAGGGGCGGTATATCTTTAAATTGATAATAACTTGTGCGGGTTCGATTGTTCGTATTGATATCCTGAAATACAATTGTATAGTTGATGGCATATTCAGATTTTCCTTTGTTGAATTTGGCAAAAAGCACATCGCCTCCCGCAAGTATATTCAACGAATTCATTAAATCTATTCCGACAACACCGCCTTTATCGTCCCTTTTGACAATATAATTGACAATTTTTGATGCCTGACCATATCGAATGCCTACATAATCCGAATATTCTATCCGCTTGATTTGATGAGGTTGTAAAGTTTGAATTTCTTCCGTCGTGGCGTTTACGCCATTAACCTGCAAGACAACATTCCCGCCATCGGACGATGAAATGGTATTCAACATCGGATTTACATTCAAACCCGGAAGCATCATTGTATTCAACAGTTGCATTCCATTTGCCGAATGGCTTCGTTGCAATTTTGTCGGAAAAACAATGCGCTGGTTAATTTTGCTTATTGTGGATGAAGCAGAAACAACAACTTCACCAAGCGATAAAATCGTTTCGTTCAGGAATACATCAATTTGATGTGTATTTCGGTCTGATAGTGCCACTCTTTTCGGTCAAACCGTGCCACTATAATTCATAGTTTTTTACCTATTTGAAAGATCATTGGCAAAGTTA
>MKTD01000071.1 GCA_001898165.1 Bacteroidia bacterium 43-41 | reverse complement strand
TTAATTATCTGTAGAACAGTTGGGGTCTCGATTTTTATCGGACGGCGTATAAAAAAATAGTTTTTTTATGTAAGTTTGAACCCAAACATCCTTAAATAAATATGGCAAACAACGAGTATTTACTTCATTATGTTTGGAAATACCGGCTTTTTAGCCAAGCTGATCTCCAAACTGTGGATGGGCAAAAAATAGAAATCATCGATCCGGGAATACGTAACACCGATGCCGGAGCCGATTTCTTCAATGCCAAAGTTAAAATAGATGATAAAGTGTGGGCGGGGAATGTGGAAATCCATCACTCGTCTGACGATTGGAACAAGCACGGACACCAGACTGATGAAAACTACAACTCGGTGATTCTGCACGTGGTGGAAACGATGAAAGGCTGTGTGAAAAACCAAAAAGGAATGCAGGTCCCGCAAATGCAACTGACCGTCCCGGACGATATAAGGAAAAATGCAGAATATCTGCTCAGCAGCAGGTCGAACCTCCCTTGCAAAAATCAACTGCCACTGGTAGAAAAGAAAGTGATAAATTCCTGGTTAACCGTGATGGGAGTTGAACGATTGGAGCGGAAGGTTAACGATATTTTTACACATATGGCCCGATTTAACAACTCCTGGGACCACTCGTTTTACGTATTGCTTGCCCGGAACTACGGGTTCGGACTGAATTCCGACGAGTTTGAGAGATTGGCTTTGAGCCTTCCCTTCAACTACATTCAAAGGCATAGCGACAGCCTTTTTCAGGTGGAAGCATTGCTGTTTGGACAAGCCGGGTTATTGTATGACGAGGCTGTTTCGGACGATTATTACCTGCAGTTGAGGAAAGAATATGAGTTTTTGAGACACAAGTATCAGCTAACGTCCATCGATGGATTCTTATTCAAGAAATTGCGCGTTCGCCCTAACGCATTTCCGCATGTGCGCATCGCACAACTGGCAGCTCTGCTGAAACAGTCGGGGCGATTATTCTCATCTATTCTCGAAAAAGAAGATTATAAACAGCTCCGGCTTCATTTTCAGGCTGAAACGTCCGGTTACTGGCAAACGCATTATTCCTTCGGGAGAGAATCGAAAAAATCCCATAAGTATCTCGGAGACGCATCTTTTAATATTATTCTTATCAACACGGTTGCCCCTGTTCTCTTCGCTTACGGCAGAAAAACCGATCAGGAAAAATATTGCGACAGAGCCTTGCATATACTGGAATCGGTTAAACCGGAACGAAATGCCATCATTGCCGAATTCACGACTGCCGGTATTTCGCCTGCCAGCGCATTCGATTCACAAGCGCTCATTCAGTTGAAAAAAGAGTATTGCGACAGACGGAAGTGCTTGTATTGCCAAATTGGATATCAAATTTTAGCCCGGTAATACGGCAAAACGTTTTGTATTTACTGAATTTCCATTTTTTTAAATAACAAAACTCTAAAAACTACTTAATTCGTTGTATTTTTGCGCCAATTAAATTGCCGGAGAAAAAATGGTAGTAAGGTTATAATGACAAAGTTTTTAAAATATATATTCTCACTCTCTTTACCGATAGGGATTCTGCTCTTGCTGGATTCATGTGCCAATATGGCAGCACCTACGGGTGGGCGATATGACGAAACTCCGCCGCGCTTAGTCCGTTCCAATCCGCAGAACAACGCATTAAATGTAAACCGGAGAATTGTTGAGATTGAATTTGACGAGAATATAAAAATTGAAAAACCGACCGAAAAAGTGATTATCACACCACCGCAGATAAATATGCCGGTGATAAAATCGGTAGGGAAGAAAGCAGTTGTGGAATTCAACGATGAGCTTTTGCCAAACACCACCTATACCATCGATTTTACCGATGCCATTGTGGATAATAACGAGGGAAATCCGCTTGAAAACTTTTCCATCTCTTTCTCTACCGGAGACCATCTCGATACGCTTGCCGTTTCCGGCAAAGTGTTATCGGCCGAAAATTTGGAACCTGCCCGGGGTATTTACGTGGGCATGCACTCTAATCTGGACGATACTGCTTTTGTAAGAACGCCTTTCGCAAGAATTTCGAGAACCGATTCGCGCGGAAGGTTCACGGTTAGAGGATTAGCTACAGGCAAGTACAGGATCTTCGCTCTCGATGATAAAAACAGAGACTACAAATACGACAACCCGCAGGAGGCCATCGCTTTTCTCGACTCCATTGTTGTCCCGACATCGATGCCTGCCGTGCGGCAAGATACGGTTTTCAAAGACAGCCTGACTATCGATACAATAAAAACGGTGAATTACACGCGCTTTCTCCCCGATGATATTGTGTTACGCTCTTTTTTATCCGATTTTCGACGGAAATATTTTCAAAAACACGAACGGCCCAATCGGGAAAAGCTCAATATCTTTTTTGCCGCCCCATCCCAAGAGCCAACTTTTGAACTGTTGAAGCCTGCGTCGGATAATGAAAATTGGTATGTGATGGAGAAAAGTAAAGGAAACGACACCCTTTTGCTGTGGATATCCGACTCGTTGATTTTGCGACAAGATACCGTTATTCTGAAAATGAATTACCTGAAAACGGATACGCTGAACCAAGACCTTATGCAATCGGACACGTTAAGTTTTAATTTCCGCGAGCCACGCCAAACCCGCCAGAAGAAAGAAAAAGAAAATGATGAAGAGAAAAAAGTAGAAGTGCGCTTACTGGGTGTCAATCATAACGTTCAATCCACACACGAAATTTATTCGCCTGTTCAACTGGAGTTTGAGCAACCGGTTATCGACTTTGATTCATCGAAAGTGCATCTCATGCACGAGGTTGATTCCGTTTTCTCGCCTGTCCGTTTTACGATGATCAGCGATACGCTCAACCCCCGAAAATATACACTGCGCCACAAATGGGAACCCGGCGGGAAGTATAAACTATCCATCGATTCGGCGTCTGTCCATAGCATTTACGGATTGTGGAACAACAAAGTAGAACAAGCGTTCACTGTAAAAACGCTGGATCAATACGGAAACATTATGTTCCAGCTATCAGGGTTGCCGGCAGGAAAAACCGCTTATGTGGAACTGCTTGACAAATCGGATAAACCTTTTCGTAAAGTACGTGTCAAAAATAACGAAGCGCTGATTTTCGATATTAATCCGGGAACCATTTATGCCCGCCTTTTCATAGATGACAACGAAGACGGGGAATGGACTACCGGCGACTATGAAAAGGGGTGGCAGCCCGAAAGGGTCTATTATTATCCGCACGCATACGAAATCAGGGCTTATACCGACCACGAAGAGTCGTGGAACGTGACGGAGTTGCCGTTGGATAAACAAAAACCGCTTGATATCACTAAAAATAAACCCGAAGAAAAGAAGCGCCGCAACCTGAACCAGGAGCGTGAACACCAGCAACAGCAAAATCAGCGTGGAGGCTCTCCCTTTTCGGGCGGAACGGGCAGAATGGGTGGACCAGGCACGCCGCAGAGACAGGGCAGTCCTGCCCGATAACCACACTCAAAATGAACAAAAAATGAACAAAACTATTCAATTATATCTTTTATTAATATCGACTCTCTTCCTGCCTCAAGGAGCAAAAGCCCAATGTAAGATTATGAATAACTCATTTAAAGACGGGGAGAGCATTGTTTACGATTTATATTTCAATTACGGCATAGTGAATGCCAAAGCCGGCGTAGGATCTTTAAAAACCGATATGGTAAACTACAAAGACAACAGCGCTTACAACCTCCGGATGTTGCTCAATACTACCGGATTACCAGGAAGCATTTATACGGTGAACGATACGCTCGTCTCGTATATCGATATGGATTTACGTCCGTTGCTTTTTACTAAAAATGCATTCGAGGGCAAGGATTATTCCAGGGAAGTTCAGTCTTTCAGTTATACGGCCGGCGATATTAAAGTAAGGACAAGCCGCATTTTCAATGGGAAAAAGAAATTCGAAGAAACTATTATAACCAATGATTGTACATACGATTACTTGTCGGTGTTGGCGTTAATCAGGAACTTGGATTATTCGGGTATGAAACCTGGAGATCAACAGCAAATTAAGTTTCTATCCGGAAGGGAAATTGTGAACATGGCCGTAAATTACAACGGGACTTCCAATATTAAAGCCAATGACGGGAAAACTTACAACACGATTCAAATTTCCCTGACCATTTACGACAAGGCGTTCAAAAACCAGAAAGAAGCCATTAGCGCTTCATTGACAGATGATTCAAATAGGATTCCTATTGTCATCAATACGCATTTGAAGATTGGTGTAATACGTGCCGTACTGAAAAATGTCACCGGTCTGCGAAACTAAGAAACCCACTTATAAATTTTCTTAATCTATGAATAAGCGAATTTTTCTTTTCTGTGCACTTTTTTTGATTTTTCTTTCTGCCAATACCCGCATTTTAAAAGCACAAACTTCGGGTGAACCGTATGTGATTCTGGTTGAGTTTGCGTTGGATGGAGCCAAGGTGGATGAGGCCATAGAGTTGTTGTCCGATATTCAATTGCAAACACTCGAGAACGAAGAGGGTTGCCTTGTTTACGATGTTTTGCTAAGCGAGGAGGATCCTGCCAAAGTATTTATTTACGAGAGTTACGAAAGTGAAGATGCATATAAAGTGCATTCAAACGCTCCTTATTTTAAGGAGATTGTTCTGAAGAAACTGAAACCGCTCATCAAAAGCCAAAAGATAACCAGGGTTTTCCCGTTGAACTTCGAAGGGGAGTCGGGTGACACTGAAATTTGACGGATTATTTAAACAGTCTTTTAAAGGAGATTTATCTCTGCAAAAAAACGCCTGTATATTTCGGCTTTTTCGGGTAATGGTTTGGGGTATGCTCTCGATGACGAAGGCATGCGGTAAAATTTGTATTTTTTATTGAGAAGATCGACGGCCACGCAGCTCCCGATTTTTGGCACCGGAGTTGTTTCCGGGAAGAGCGATCGAAGGGTTTCAGTTGCTTTTTCGCCGGTTGTAACCATTGCCTTGCAGTCAGGGATCTTCGATAAAATGCTTTCGAGGTTGAGTGGAGTAATTATTTTCAGAAAATTGTCCGACGCATTGCCTTTCAGCCGATGCACCTCGAGTGCTGTATCGCTTAAGGCAATACCTTTCAGCGATAGGAACTCAACAATTCTTGCTTTATCGAAAGAGGTTTTGTCTTCTGTTAGAAAATAATCCTTTTCATTGAAAAATACCAACCCGAAAATCCGCCACATATCGTTTTGAAAATTGGGATAATAGAAATCCATCTTCCATTTCGCCTTAGGCGGAGGGAAGCTGCCCAGCATCAGCAGTTTGGCGTTCCCGGGTAAAAACGGCGGTAAGGGATGAATTTCGGTTGGAAGCATCTGGTTATTTCTTGAAAGTGTTTTGAATTTCACAAAAATAGTTTTTTTTGTCCAATTACGGACTTTTTTCTTTAATTATCTGTCGAGATAATTTTTTTAGCAAAAAACAAGTATCTTTGCGAAACAAAAAAACATCTGTCAATGGATCGCGACAACTATCATTCAAGAATCCCTGAACCGGCTTTGCGAAGGCTGCCGTGGTATTTGTCTTATATTAAGTTGTTAAAAAAACAAGGATACGGTAAAGTATCTTCCACGCAAATCGCACAAAAGATCAATGTTTCGGCTACACAAATCGCGAAAGACCTTTCGTATGTCAATGTCAGCGGAAAAACACGGGTAGGGTATGATATTGATGAACTGACGGCCGTGCTGGAAGATTTCTTAGGTTTCAAAAGAATGCACTCTGCGGTGCTCTTCGGGGTTGGAAGCTTAGGTGCGGCTCTGCTTTCCGATTCGGGCTTGGAGCAGTATGGTTTAAAGATATACGCTGGATTCGATGTTGATCCGGCCATCGTCGGGCAGAAAATCAACAAGATCCCCGTGTTTCATTCCGACGATTTTGCGCTTAAAAATAAAAAACTAAACGCCCAGATAGGTATTCTCACTGTTCCACCCGATATTGCCCAGGAAGTGGCCGATTTTATGATTGCGGGCGGAATTGAGGCGATATGGAATTTTACACCCTTCCGGATTCGGGTACCCGAGCATATTGTGTTGCAAAACACATCGCTTTACGCACACCTGGCAGTAATGTTCAACCGGCTGGTGAAAGATGATGAGTAATCCTAACCAAAAAAATCAATTGAGAAGATGAAAATTTTTGCCATCGGCTTAAATTACGATTCGCACAACAAAGAGATGAAGCGGACTTTCGAAGCCAGTGAGCCGGTTATCTTCATGAAGCCCGATACAGCTTTGCTCCGCAACGGAAATCCGTTCTTCCTGCCCGATTTTTCCAACGAGATTCATTACGAAACAGAATTGGTGATAAAAATAAACCGGTTGGGGAAGAACATACCGGAAAAATTTGCTCATCGTTATTACGATGAGATTACTGTCGGTATCGATTTTACCGCCCGTGATTTGCAACGAAAACAAAAAGAGTTGGGCTTGCCCTGGGAGATAGCCAAAAGTTTTGATAATTCCGCGCCGATAGGCGAATTTATTTCCAAGAAGGAAATTCCGGATATAAACAACATAAACTTCCGTCTCGATATCAACGGAGGAACTGTACAGCAGGGGAATAGTAGTGATTTGATTTACTCTTTCGATAAGATAATCGCATACATCAGTCGCTTTTTCACGCTCAGGATCGGAGACCTTGTCTTTACCGGAACTCCGGCCGGGATAGGGGGAGTATCCATCAACGATCATCTGGAAGGTTATATTGAGAATAATAAGCTGCTCGATTTTAAAATTAAATAGCACAAATACAATAAAAAGAGATTATATTTGTTTAATTTTTAAGCAAAATATAAATATTTATGCAATCGAAATCAAGTTCCTTTACCACAGTTTGTCTCTTAAGCATATTCATACTGTTTGGCGGTATGAGTTTTGCACAACAATATAACCCGATTCCCGTGGCGGTACCGTCGCTTCAGATTGCACCCGATGCGCGGGGCGGCGGTATGGGCGATATAGGAGTTGCTTCAATGCCCGATCTCTATTCGCAGTATTGGAATGCGGCCAAATATCCGTTTGTGACAAGCAATGGCGGATTCTCGATCTCCTATACCCCCTGGCTGAGTAAACTGGTAAGCGATATTGATTTGGTGTACGTCTCCGGCTTCTGGAAATTCGGAAACGAAAACCTGAACGCGCTCAGCGCTTCGCTTCGTTACTTTTCTCTGGGAAACGTGGATATATTTGACCAGAACACAGATTATATGATGGCCGTTTCGCCCCATGAATTTGCTTTTGACGTGGCGTATTCGAGAAAACTCTCCGAAACCTTTTCGGGAGCGGTTACGTTGCGGTACATCCGTGCCGATTATTCCACCGGAAGCGATGAGATAACGCCCGGCAACGCTTTTTCAGCTGATGTTTCCGGTTACAATGAGTCGTATCTCAATTTGGGACGTTCGGAAGCATTATTAGGGCTTGGGTTTAATATTTCAAACATAGGAACAAAAATATCTTACGATGGAGGCAACACCTCCATGTTTTTGCCTACCAATCTGAGGATGGGCGCGTCACTGGGCTTGCCGGTTGATGATAAAAACACGTTCTCGTTCAGTTTTGATGTCAATAAATTGCTTGTCCCAACGCCACAACTACCCGTTGAAGGGGAAACCGAAGAAGAGAGGGCGAAAAGGATTAAGAAATATTCAGACATTTCTCCCATTGGGGGTATTTTCAGCTCTTTTGGCGACGCTCCCGGAGGATTCAAGGAAGAGATGCAGGAGGTGACGTGGTCGCTGGGTGTAGAATATTTTTACAACAACCGGTTCTCGCTCCGTACGGGTTATTATCACGAAAACGAATACAAGGGAAATCGTCGTTATATCGCTTTTGGGGCCGGATTCAAGATGAGCGCTTTTCAAATAGACGCTGCTTACCTGGTTTCAATGGCACAATCCAACCCGTTGGACCAGACTTTGCGTTTATCGCTTGGCTTTGATATTGATGGAATAAGGCAGTTGTTGCGATAGCTTGTGTGTTTTTTATGAAAATAAGAGTAGGTTTCGGATACGACATGCACCGCTTGGCCGAAGGCAGGGACTTTTGGATGGGTGGTATAAAAATAGACTTTGAAAAAGGCCTGCAGGGCCATTCCGATGCTGATGTGTTGATCCACAGCATTTGTGATGCGTTGCTTGGCGCAGCCAATTTGCGTGATATCGGTTTTCATTTTCCCGATACTGCGGACGATTTTCGCGGTATCGACAGTAAAATCCTGCTGAAAAAAAGTGTTGCCCTGCTTCGGGAAAAAGGATTTGAAATAGGCAATATTGATGCGACCATATGTGCCGAAGCGCCCAAAATGAACCCACATGTTCCGGCAATGCAGAAGACGTTGAGCGAGATAATGGAAACAGATATCGATAATATTTCCATCAAAGCCACCACATCCGAAAAAATGGGATTTGTTGGCCGGCAGGAAGGAATAACGGCTTATGCCGTAGCGTTAATTTATAAATTATAAATAATTACCCGGTTTTGTTCCTCAAGTGGCTTAAACGAAAAAAACAGGCAAAAGGATTCGGTATTCATTCTCCTTTCGCTTTTAATTTTATCACCAATGTTATTTACGAAAAACATGGTTATACCGCATTTTCAGATATCGACCAGGTTTTGCGTGACCACAACATTGTGACATCCGATGAGAAGCTTCATTATTTGTCATACAGGCTTGTCAGGTACTTTCAACCGGAAAAAATACTCGAACTTGATACGGGGAAGGGAGTTAATACGCTCTATATAAGCTCGGCTTCCAAAGATGCCGTTTGTCATTGTTTTGACCCGGAAGGGAAAAATATTTTAATGGCAAGGAATTTGCACACAAAATTTAATAAGAATGTCGGGTTTATCGATGAAATAGACATTTCCGAGTTGTACGACGGAATTTTTGTATATCTAAACAGGTTTCCTATCGATATGGAAAACCTGTTATCGATGAGTTCGGATGAAACTTTTTGGGTTATCACGGGAATAAAATCGAGCAATGGCAGACGGTTCTGGAAGACGGTAGTCGCGGATGAGAGGGCAAGGATCACGTTTGACATGAAAGATATCGGTATTGTTATTTTGAAAGAATCCTATCACAAAGCAAATTATTTAGTTTAATTAGACATCAGATGGCAGATATCAGACAAGATTAACGTCTGAAATTTGTCAGCGAAGCGGTCTAAAATCTTAAAAATAAAATGGCAAAAAGCTTACTCTATACAAAATCGGGCGATAAAGGCAAAACATCCTTGGTGGGCGGTACCCGGGTGAAAAAAACGGACATCCGGTTAGAGGCTTACGGGACAATAGATGAGCTCAACAGTTTTATCGGTTGGCTGAATTGCGATGTAAAAGACGAAGAGACAAACCGGTTTCTTTCCTTTCTGCAACATAAACTTTTTGCGGTAGGCTCTTATCTGGCAACAGAGACAGAGCGGATCCCGCCTAAAGCCGCCAGCATCATCACCGATGGAGACATTGAGAAGATTGAAAAAGAGATTGACAGGATAGACAACAATCTACCGCGGTTGAACCGTTTTATTCTTCCCGGCGGGAATGAAACCGCGGCGCGCGCGCATATTTGCCGCACAATTTCCCGGAGGGCGGAACGAAACGTTTATCGGGTGGCAGAGGAATTACCGGTGGCTGATTTTGTTTTAATTTTCTTAAATCGTTTGTCAGACTACTTTTTCGTACTGGCACGATGCGAAAGCAATAAGACCGGGAAAGAAATATACTGGGAATAGGACAATATCTGATTTTTTTGTATATTTTTGCGCTAAATTTATGAAACAACATTATAATGAAATAAGATATGTATTGGACACTTGAATTAGCTTCTAAATTGGAAGACGCCCCATGGCCGGCTACAAAAGATGAGCTTATTGATTTTGCTCAACGTTCCGGTGCACCACTCGAAGTTATAGAAAATCTACAGGAAATTGAGGACGACAGCGAGGTATTCGAAACCATCGAAGATATCTGGCTCGATTATCCCAGTAAAGAAGACTTCTTTTTTAACGAAGATGAGTATTGACGTTTTCCAAAACAAAATCATGTGCCGCCCGAAACCCGGGCGGTTTTTTTTTGGTGCGCCTTTATCGTAACATTATACCGGTAAGCATTCTTCCTGAATGCAGCGATTGCCGCCGGGCAGAGAAAAATAGGCGGCTGTTGGCATAGGTGCAGTATCGTGTTTTCTCGATTTGGTTTTTGGGAACACCCAGCCTGATGAGCTCTTGCCGGTTAATTTCTTTGAGGTCGATATGTAACTTCTGAGATAAATTGTGGCGATAGGAGGTGGATTTATCGAGCTTAAAGCCGTTTTTTTGAAACTCTTTTTCAACCTCTCTCCCCACCTCATAATTCTCGATACTGATTGCCGGGCCAATGGCCGCAAGAATGTCTTTGGGTTCGGTTCCGAAGTCTTTCTTCATTTTGAGGATTGTCCTTTCAACAATTCTCCCCGCGGTTCCTCTCCACCCGGCGTGAATGGCGCCAACAGCTTCGTTTTGCCGGTCGAACAATAAAACAGGGACACAGTCGGCAGTGGTCACGCACAGGAAATAACCTTTTTCCTGTGTAATGGATGCATCAAATCCGTATAGCTTTTCTATTTTTTCTGTATTGGGCAGGTTCAGAAAATCAGCGTCAATAAGCAGCACTTTGTTACCGTGTGTCTGATGCGGGGTAATCAGATCGTTGGCTTCCCTGTAGAACTTTCGGGCTACAATAGATCGATTCTCAAAGATATCCAGCGGATTATCATCGGAATAATTTCCCAAGTTTAACGATCGAAATTCCCCGCGGCTTACGCCTCCTGTCCTTGTTGTTGAGAAATGAAGCAAACGCCGCTCATCGACAAAGATCTTGAAGAAGAGCAAGTTCGGATAATTTGGGTGGCGAAACATAATTTAAAAATCCTCTTCGTAATAATTTTCGTCTTCTTCCATATATTCATCGTCTAAATCCTCTTCAATCTCATCTTCGGGTTCAAATTCCAAGGATTGGATGTCTAAACTCCTGTGTACGAGCGATTCTCTTAGTGCGGAAACGTGCGTAGTCTCATCTGAATTTAATTCCCTCCAGAGAATATCTTTCAATACGGGGATTCCGTATCCGGTGATGGACGATATGAAAACATACGGAACCTGCGGTAAGTCACAGGAGATCTCGTGCATCAGTTCATCGTCCAGCATATCCGCTTTGGAGATGGCAAGAACACGGTGTTTGTCCAATAATTCAGGATTATATTCGGTCAGTTCGTTCAGTAGTATGCTGTATTCTTCGTGAATGTTGTGGCTATCGGCAGGCACGACAAAAAGCAGTAACGAGTTTCTCTCGATATGGCGTAAGAAGCGTAATCCCAGTCCCTTCCCTTCACTGGCACCTTCGATGATACCGGGAATATCGGCCATTACGAACGATTTTCCATCGCGATAACTTACAATCCCCAAGTTAGGTTCGAGAGTGGTAAACGGATAATTGCCAATTTTAGGCTTCGCCGCTGATACAACCGACAAGAGCGTTGATTTTCCGGCATTGGGGAAGCCCACCAAACCCACGTCGGCAAGTAATTTCAATTCAAGAATTATCCATCTCTCTTCATAAGGTTCCCCCGGCTGCGAATAACGCGGTGTTTGATTGGTCGCCGACTTAAAGTTTGTATTTCCTAATCCGCCGCGTCCGCCCTTGAGCAAAATAACTTCTTGCCCATCATCGGTAATGTCGCATAAATATTCACCCGTGTGAGCGTCATAAGCAACTGTTCCGCACGGGACTTCAATGATTCTGCTGTCGCCTTTCTTCCCCGAGCTGTTGCGTCTTGACCCGCTCTCACCGTGCCCGGCGAAAATATGGCGTTGAAATTTCAAATGGAGCAGTGTCCAATAGTTTCGGTTGCCACGTAAGATTATATTTCCGCCATCGCCACCGTTTCCTCCATCGGGCCCGCCCTTTGGGATATATTTTTCTCTTCTGAAATGGGTTGAACCACGTCCGCCCTTTCCCGACCTGCAAAAGATTTTTACATAATCAACAAAATTTGTTTCTGCCATTTTATCCGCCTGTAAGATGATCAATCGCTTGTTCTATCAATTTGAATACTTCATCAACGCTTCCCTCGCCAGGAATAGTTATTAACTTGTCCTGTTTGGCATAATACTCTTTCAGCGGCTCCGTTTGCTGGTGGTAAACTTGCAGGCGCGACTTTATGGTATGCCCGTTATCATCGGAGCGGCCGGATAGCTGTCCTCGCTTTAATAATCTGTTGGTAAGCTCTTTGTCTTTAACATCCAAGCTAAGTACAGCCGTGATGTTTAATCCGTTTTTCTCCAGCTTGTTGTCGAGCGCTTCCCCTTGCGAGAGCGTACGCGGGAATCCGTCGAAAATGAACCCTTTTTTGTCCAAGTTCTTCTTGATTAAATCTTCCAGAATTTCGATCATGATCTCGTCAGGCACCAGATGCCCTTTCGAAATATACTGATCTGCTGTTTTGCCTAACTCTGAACCGGCCTTTATTTCAAATCTCAATAGATCTCCCGTCGATACGTGTTTCAGTCCGTATCTCCTGATCAGAAGATCACTCTGTGTTCCTTTTCCTGAACCGGGAGCACCAAAAATTACGATGTTTAACATAAAAATTATTTATAAGATATTCAATGGTTATTCACTTTGTGTTATTCAATTGATATTCGTTGTAGCGTTGAAAATTTCACCGGCACAATCGAATTACAACTGAATATCTATATGAATTACAATCGAATTACTTTTAAGGAATACAAAGGTAAGATTTTTTTTACTTTTAATTTGTCGTTTTGAACTAAATTAGAGGGATATCTGTTTTAATGTCAGAAAACTTAATAAAAAAATATCGTATGAACAAACAAGAGTTTAAGCAAAAAACGCAGGACGTATTGGATCAGCTCGATGCGAAAATTGAAGAGATGAAACAGGGCATCAGCAACATTGCCGAAGATGCCAGGGAAGAGTATGCCGAACAAATAGAAAAACTGAAAAGCCTGAAAGATGAGCTGTCGGAAAAGTTGAGTAAATTTGATGATATTGCCGAGAATAAGTGGGATGTGGTGAAGGAAAGTGGAGCAAGTTTCTTCTCTAAAGTGGGGGAAGCATGGAAAGAGGATTTTGAGAGGGTTAGGCAGGCTTTCAAAAAAGATGCCGAACCGGCAAAAGGAGAAGCTTCAGACTCGGCGCAAGAGGCCGAAAGCAGTGTTAAAGACGATCTGGAATAACCGCTGATAATATAAAAAAGCCCCCTGTCTTCGGGAGCCTTTTTATTCTTGCTGAGAGAAATTATTACTGGATGCCCAGCTTGGTTTTAACCAAAGGAGTTGCATCTTCTGCTGTTGTACTGACATAAACCAGATTTCCGGCTGCCAGGTCAAAAACATACGTGTATCCTTTTTCATCACCGACAGATTTAATGGCGTTGACAATTTTTTGCTGAACCGGAGCTAACAGTTTCTGGCGCAATTCTTCCATCTCTTTTTGGCTGTTTTGCAAAAACATCTGGTATCTTTCCTGAATCGAATCCAATTGTTTTTGATGGTCGGCCTTAACCGTCTCAGATGAAGTGGCCGCTAATTTTTGAAATTCTTCTGCTTTTTTATTGAATTCGTCAATCAGCGCTTGTCCGTTCTTAGAAATCTCCTCTTGTTTGGTGTTCAATTGGGTTTCAATACCCGGGATCTCAGGCATCTTGTTAAAAAGCTCGGAAGTATTTACGTGAGCTAGTTTTGCGTTTTGTGCAACAGCAGCGATGGGGGCAATTGCGAGCAACAGGATGATTAATTTTTTAGTCATGATTAGTTTATTAAATTTTTATTAAGCTTCTTGAGTTTTAGACTGCAATGATGTTCAGTTCAGTCTCTTTGAATGTTGTTTTTTTTGCGTCACAAAGATAATAAATATTTGGTTACTAATATCCTAATCGAGCTAAAACTTGATCACTGATATCGATACTTGGTGATGCAAATATGATGGATGATGCTGAAGCCCTGTCAATCACTGCCTGATAAGAATTGGCCGCGGCAATCTCCTTTACGGCATTGTAAATATCATCCTGAATAGGTTTCATAATAGCTTCGCGACGTTTAAACAGCTCCCCTTGCTGTCCGAAATATTTATTACGCAACGTGTTGATCTCATTCTCCTTGGCAACTATTTCGTTTTCACGTTTTGTTTTTGCCTCACCTGCCAGGAAAACCAGATCGGCCTGATACTTTTTGTACATCGCTTCCACATCCTTGGCCGCTTTATCTACTTCGCTCTGCCATTGCTTCGATGTATTTTCGAGCTGCTTGTTCCCGTTTTCATAAGCCGGAATTTTTCCTAAAATATATTCCATATCAATGAACGCAAATTTTTGTGCGTAAGTGCTTCCGATAGCCAAGGCTAAGAATAAGCCAACTAAGAATAGAGTCTTTTTCATAATGTTTTGTCGTTTTAATTGTTCTGTGAATGTAAAGACATCGAAAAATGGTTTTCGTTTATATCGACATAAATAAATTTTGTTAAATCCAAAACAATTTCTTAAAATTCCTGTCCGATGATAAAGTGGAACTGGCTTCCGCTATTTGTCCGACTCCCCCTGATAGGATCAAATCCGTATGCCCAGTCTATCCCCATCAGCCCAATCATTGGCAGAAAGATGCGGGCTCCTACACCGGCAGAGCGCTTCAGATCGAAAGGATTAAAGTCGTTCAGGTTATACCATGCATTCCCTGCTTCTACGAATCCTAAAGCGTAAATAGTTGAGTTTGGCTCAAGGATCAAAGGGTAGCGGAGCTCTAATCCCAAACGCGTGTATGCCCGTCCCTGTTGGATGATTGAGTTGTTGTCGTAACCCCGCAACGCGACGTTTTCTGTTGCAAAGGAGGAGGAGTAGCCGCTCATACCGTCTCCGCCCATGTCGAATGTTTCGAAAGGAGTCTGTTTATATTTGTTGTAATATCCCAAAAATCCGAATTCCACCCTGGTTGCCACAACCGGAGTCCTTTTTACAGTGAGCGGAGCCAATGGGGTGTATGTCCTGACTTTCAGCTTCCATTTGTGATATTCATTCCACGTGTATTTTGCAGGATCGGAGTAGGCCATTTTCGAATAATTGATATTGTCGAACAGGGAGAATGGGGGTGTTGCGCTCACACTCAAGGTAAATTGCGAGCCTAAGCGCGTATAGATGGGATTGTCGATGGAGTTCCTCTGCAAAGTTAGTCCAAGCGTTACACTGTTGCTCGAGCCTGTCTGGAAAGGGAATTGGTTCCACGACCAGTTTTTGAGGTTGTAACGTTGATATCCCAACTCTGCCATGATCTGGAAATAATCATCGGGCCATTCCAGTCTTTTCCCATAGCCGATGGAAGCTCCGATCATCTCAAACACCTGGTTAGGGTCGTACGAATACTCCATCATATCCTGATATCCGTAGCCTCCGTAGCCTCCATATCCGCCATATCCACCGTACCCTCCATAAGGATATCCGCCGTATCCGCCATATCCGTAAGGGTATCCACCGTATCCGCCATACGAGTAGGGATTCATTTGGGTGTAATAATCGGAGTTGAGCCCTGTATATCTCGAGTAATAGGCGCTTAACGAAAAGTTATTGGGGCGTTTGCCACCAAACCAGGGCTCGATAAACGAAAATTGATAAGACTGATAATAACGTCCGTTGGTCTGTGCGCTTAGAATGAGTGTTTGCCCCTCGCCCTGAGGAATAATCCCCCTGTGATTTTCGCTACTGAGTAAATTTTTCAATGAGAAGTTATTGAGTTTTAAGCTCAACTTACCTACCAATCCCGTAACACCCCATCCGGCAGAAAACTCAATCTGGTCATTCCCTTTGGAAGTCAGCGGATAGGTAAGGTCAACGGTACCGTCTTCCGGATTTGGGTTTACGCCCGGCTGCAGGTTTTCGGGGTCGAAATGTCCGGTTTGGGCTATTTCACGTATCGAGCGAATCAAATCTTCTTTGCTGAAAACGGCTCCCGGTTTAGTACGTAATTCGCGGCGGATTACGTCTTCATAGAGGCGATCGTTACCTTGGATGATCACTTTCTTGATGGTTGCTTTTGGACCTTCGGTAACCCGGAGTTCCAAATCAACAGAATCGTTTTCTATGTTTATTTCAATCGGGTCGATGTTTGAAAACAGATAACCGTTGTTTTGATACAGGTTGATGGCAGCATCATCATCGGACATCAGCCTTTCCTGTAATTTCTTCTGGTTATAGACATCTCCCGGTTTCATATTTAGCATTCTGTCTAAATCGATGGAATTGTATTGTGTATTTCCCACCCAGTTGATGGAATGCAGATAATATTTAGGACCTTCGCTCACAACAATGTCAATGTTCACCGTTTTTTCGTCGTTCTTATAAACGGAATCGCGGATTATTTCAGCATCACGGTAACCGAATTCGTGGTATTTATTGATGAGATTCTTCTTGTCTTCCTTGTAAAGATCTTCCACGAATTTTTTTGAACGGAAAAGGTGTCGGATATTGCCTTTCTCGTTCGTCTTTTTCATCGCCCATTTCAGTGCGCGGTCCGAGATAGATTCGTTGCCTTCTATGTTGATCTTATTGACTTTGATTTTCTCTTTCTTATCTACCTCAATGTCGAGAATCACCTGATTTTTAGCACTTGCATCGGGGCGTTGCATAATGGAGACGACTGCTTCTCCAAATCCTTTTTCGTCGAAATAACGTTTTATGATGGTTTTTGCACTGTTTATCTGGTTTGGGGTTATCTGATTGCCTTTTACCATAGAGATCTTTTTTTCAATATCTTCGCGTTCGCTTTTCTTCATTCCTATATAGCGGATATCCGATACGCGTGGCCTGTCGGTCAGCCTGATTTCGAGCCAGGTGCTGTCACCCTCTATCTTGGTTTGCAAGATTTTAATATCGGAAAACAAGCCTTGTTTCCAAAATCGTTTTATGGCATTGGTAACCTCTTCTCCCGGAATTTGGATCTCCTGTCCTTTTGCCAATCCCGAAAAACTTACCAATACGAAAGGCTGGGCTTCATACATCGTTCCTTCTATGCCGGTAACGTCAATGCCTGCAATGATATATTTTTTGGGGGATGCCGTGTAATTCACAACGGGAACATCTGTAGCAGATGTAGTCTTGACGGTGTCGTTGGTTATGGCCTGCCCAAATGACACTACCTGCGAGAATAGGATAAATAGTATGACTAAATAGAATGTTTTCTTCAACATCGTGATCTTTTTTTCTTTCGTTTCAACCGTTAAGTTTTCAGTTTTGTATATCGAAATTCAGGGGTTTCCCTTTTCTAATTGTTCACTGATTTTACCGAAACGCCTCTCCTTCTTCTGGAAATCGAGGATAGCTTCATAAAGCCGTTCTTCATCGAAATCGGGCCAGAAAATATCGGTAAAATATAATTCCGAGTATGCTGCCTGCCACAACAGGAAGTTGCTGATGCGAATTTCTCCTCCGGTCCGGATGAGCAAGTCAAGTTCGGGCATATCTTTTGTTGTCAGATATTCGTTGACGGTTTCCTCGGTAATTGAGTTCTCATCCAAAACTCCGTTTTTGACCCCGGCGGCAATGGCTTTTGCAGCGTTGACCAGTTCCCAGCGCGATGAATAGCTCAAGGCCAATACAAGGGTGAGATTCTCTCCGGAGGACGTTTGTTCGATACAGCGACACAATGCATTTCTGGTGTTTTCCGGTAACCGTTGAATATCCCCAATGCAGTGCAACCGGATCCCGTTTTTAATCAGATTGTCCGTCTCTTTGGCAACGGTATAGACCATCAACTCCATCAATGTGCTTATCTCTTCTTCCGGCCTGCACCAATTTTCGGTAGAAAAAGCATACAAGGTAAGAAATTTCACCCCTGCTTTAGTAGCTGCTTCAACCACTTTTCGTACAGACACAGCACCTTCTCTATGTCCTTCGGTCCTGTCCAACCCTCTGGATTTAGCCCATCTGCCATTACCATCCATTATGATGGCAATGTGCTGCGGTACGTTTTCCTTATCAATCTTGTCAAGTAATGACATAAATTTTTATTCTCTGTTAAGTTATTCACAACACGGATCATGTCTGATTCCGAAGTCCCAGGTCAAGAAGATCATCGTAAGTGAATACCAGTCTTGGTTTTTTAAAATGCTGCTTTTTATGCCGTAAGGAGCCTCTAAATCCCAATCAGCATTTTTCTCCGTTACATCGAAATCGTCTCTGAATAATTTTCGCATGGAAAACTCGAGTCCGATGTTCAACCTTTCTTTTATTTTGTATTTGAAACCGATACCTATCGGTATATTTGCATTTAAAAACAAGTTATTACCTGTCGCGAAAGTTGTTCCGGCCCCTGTGAAAATATACGGTGTGTATGGCTTCGCATCCCTGTACGAGAATTTATCACTGAAAGGCAGGAAGTTGAATTCAATCTGTCCGCCTAAATCGATAAACGTTCTGCTAAATGATGCCTCCTGCGCTAAAGGGAAAACGTTGTTTGCACCTGTTGTATTCCCGGATACCGTACCTGCAAGCAGGTTCGCTTTAACCGCCCAGTGAAAATTAATGTTGTACCGGTACAAAGCGCCTCCGGCAAATCCCGGATACTGATAGAACTTCGTTTTGTTGGCATCGCCCAAATAGAAAGATGTTCCCAAAGCTCCGCCCGCCTCATACTTGTATTCCTGCGATTTAACGTCGTTCACGTAAAATGTTGCAGTGATAAAAAGCAGAAAAAAGACAAATTTACTTTTTTTCATTGCTGATTCTATTGGTTTGTCTTCTTCTAACGGAAAATCTGACCGTAAATTATCGAAAAAACTTCTTTATTTCGATAATTTATTGAGCCTTCCTCTCCAAACATCCACAATGGGCGCCTGTGTTCCGGATTCTCCGCCGAAAATCCAGATGTAATTATTGGCATCGGTAATTACCGATGCGGAGATCCTCCCTGTATAGTTATCGGGAAGAGTTTGATTTGTGCCTCCCGATATCCAGTTTAACCCGTAATTTTCTGAGTGATATAATTTGTTCTTACCTGTTTCGTAAGTCATCAAATAGACTTTGTTATCGTACAGGAACAACCGGCTCAATTGAAGTGCAATGGAAGAATCCTCAGGGAGATGTGTGATCTCCCCGTTCATTTCCTGAATGATCCAAAGCTTGTTGTTCACCATATTGTTCCTGTCTTTTCCTCCGGAGAGGATAATGTATTTTGCTGAATAAACCGTGGGGTTTTCTAAGCTGACCGCTGAAAAATCAGTTACAGGCAACGTATCGTCTAAGGGTATAACACCCTTTACGGCGAATGTTGTGAAATCCCTTGTGAGGGCAAACTTAAGCGTCCCTGCATCATTCACGGCAGTAAGTATTGCAAATTCTCCCGATGCCGAAGGCAGTCTCCCGTATATGGCGGTGACCGGATAATCGGAGGTTATCTTGCTCCAAACCAATCCATTGGTTGATTGATAAACGGTGTTGTCGGCATCCTGAGCATATACGATTGATGAAGAACCGTTAGTTATCGGGAAGATGGTACTTGTTTTTACCGTGGCGGGCAGCCCGGAAACAGTTTCCGGAGTCCACTCCTTCCCGTCTGACGATAAAGAGGTGGAAGCTTTAATTATTGTTCCCGATTTGTAGTATGTGATAAATTTTCCGTCGTGAAGAATGGTCTTTTGTTTGTCAACCGGAGTAATCAGATAATTTTGAGTCACCTGTGCCCAGTTCAGGATGTAGGGATCCTGTTGGTGAATATTCGCCTTGAACTCGTATAATTTCACGGCTCTACCATCTTCAGCAGTTGTTTCAATCGATTTTAACCGTTTAAAAGCGACGGAATCCTTTCCGTTCCACAGGTAGGAGCTGTCCTTGTCTTGCAGATTAATGACAATTTTGGGAACGGCATAGCTTGATCTTCCGGTGATATTTAAACGAATGCTGTCAACATGAAAAAGATAGGGCAGGGAGTCCTGGTTGAAGATCTTGTTGTTAATCTGGTCAATGGTAAACTTAGTGCCCGAGAGCACTCTGGTTGTGTCTTTCGAGGATGCCATGCCGAAGGAATAGATCTGAGCATCGTGAGACAACTCAATATCGCGTTGCGATGAATTCAGGCAGGAAGAGAATATCAAGACCCATAATAGTGTAGAAACAGTTTGGTAGAGATATTTTATTGTCATTTGTTTCAAAAAAATATTGTACAATATGTATAAGTTCTGCAAAAGTAGAAAGATTTTTCGCTTAAACCATAGCAAAATAAATATTTAAAGAAAATTTTGAGTTATTTTATTCTTTAAATGATGTTGGGTTGAATCTAAATACTTTTTAATAATCGCATTATCCATAGAGATTTCGGGAGCATTCACTCCTGAAATTAGTTCCTTTTCGGAAATCTCAACATACGCTTCGTCCCAAAGATCTTTTTCAATAAAAGTAGATAATAAACGGGCACCGCCTTCAACGATAACCGAATAAATTTTCTCCGTATACAAATGTTTTAGAATCTGCCTGTTTGTGTCTCCGTTAAAATCGATGATGATGGGCTTGATGTTCCCCTTTTTTATCGGATAATCCGATTGGGTAAAAACGATAACCCTCGCATCATCATTAAAGATTGCGGCATCCGGAGGAATTTTGGCTTCCCTGTCAATAATAATTCGGGTAGGGTTGTCTCCAAACCATTTTCGGGCGGTCAGTTTCGGGTTGTCCAATAAGGCGGTATTGGTCCCCACCATGATCCCCTGCACTCGGGTGCGAAATTTATGAACGATGCTGTGAGTCAGATCGTTTGATATCCGTGCAGGCGCTTTTTCTTCTGCCGCCGACCGTTTATGGTCGATAAATCCATCGGCGCTCTGCGCCCATTTAAGAATCACGTATGGGCGGTTGTATAACTGGTTCACAAAAAAGGCCCTGTTCAACTCCCCGGCTTCTTTTCGAAGGATGCCTACAGTTACATCAATCCCCGCGTCCCGCATCATTTCGATACCCTTTCCCGATACTTGGGGGTTAGGGTCGGAAACGGCAATAACCACTTTTGGAATTTTCTTTTCAATGACCAGCTCTGCACAAGGCGGAGTTTTTCCGTGATGGGCGCAGGGTTCGAGCGAAACATACATAGTAGATGACGGAAGTAACGCCGTATTTTTCACAGAACGGATGGCATTCACTTCGGCATGCGCTTCGGCAAACCGCCGGTGATAGCCTTCACCGATAATTTGCCCGTTATGCACGATTACTGCGCCCACCATGGGATTGGGCCTGGTAAACCCTTCCCCTTTTTTGGCAAGCTGCAGGCAACGGCACATAAATTTCTCGTCTATCGTCATTTTTCCTATCTTTGTTTTACCAAATGATCCAACAATGCAAAAGGTGAAAAACTTCATAAAAAATGAATTAAAAGGTCTCTTTTCTCCAGACGAGATCAATAGTTTAACCCGCTTGATCCTGGAAAAAGAGTTTTCAATTCCGCTTGCGGATGTTTTGACGTGCAAATTTAACCATTTATCCGACGCGGAGATGCAGAGACTGAGTGAAATTGTCGGTAAATTAAAAAATTCTGAACCCATTCAATATATTTTGGGTGAAACCGATTTTTTCGGATTAACCTTTTATCTAGACGACTCTGTTTTAATTCCCCGTCCCGAAACTGAAGAATTGGTGCAATGGATCGTAGATTCGGTAAAAAATGAACCCCTGAAGATTCTTGACATCGGAACCGGAAGCGGATGCATTGCTGTCACGCTGGCTAAAAAATTGCCTTTTGCAGAAGTTCATGCGTGGGATATTTCACGGGATGCGTTGGGAGTAGCCCGAAAGAATGCAGATAAAAACGGTGTTCATCTCTTCCTTGCGGAAAAAGATATCCTGCAGGAATCGGTTTCGGATGAAAAGTTCGATATCGTTGTGAGCAACCCTCCTTACGTAACTGAATTTGAAAAGGGGGAGATGCAGGAAAATGTACTGAATTTCGAGCCGCACCTGGCTATGTTTGTTTCGGATCAGAATGCGTTGGTTTTCTATGAAAAAATAGCGGACTTTGCTTTGAAAAACCTGAATAAGGGAGGAAAACTTTTTTTTGAAATCAATCGGGAAAAGGGGAATCAGATTGAAATGTTGCTCCAACAAAGGGGGTTCGGGAATATTGAACGGCAAAAAGATATTTCGGGTAACGAGCGGATGATTAAAGCCGAGAGAGGGTAGGCTATGGAGAAAGCAGCTTACCAGCGTATGACGAAGCTCTGTTCCAGGAGGGAGTACTGTTCGTTCGACATCCGGCAGAAATTGCAAAGAATGCAACTCGAGGAAGAGTCGGTCAATAAGATCATGTCTCTTTTGTTGAAACAAAAATACATCGACGATGCCCGGTATTCTCACAGTTTTATCAACGATAAACTCCGTTTCGGCAAATGGGGGAAAGCTAAAATTGTTTTTGCCCTGCGGCAGAAACAAATTCCACAGGAAACAATAGACGAGGCATTTGAAGAGTTCTCCGATGAACTGCTCGTTCAATCGTTAAAACCCTTATTGGACAAGAAGCTGAAATCGGTAAAAGGGAGGACCGAATACGAAAAAAGGGCTAAAGTCATTCGTTTTGGGTTGGACAGAGGATTTTCGATGCCGGATATTTTGAAATGCCTGGACGATACCTCCGACGATGACGAACAGTTATGAGAGCTTTTTTAAATGAATTGTCGAACCTTTTCTTCCCGAACTGTTGTCCGGTTTGCGGCACAGGGCTTTTACCATCCGAAGAGGGTGTTTGTTTGCAATGCCTGCATACACTCCCCAAAACCAATAATTTCACTGAACCCGATAATTTTGCCGAAACTCTCTTGGCAGGCAGATTTCCGTTCGAACGGGCGGCCACTTTCTGTGCCTATTCAAAACAAGGTGTCTTGCAGCCGCTTATTTACCAGCTCAAGTACAACAACAAAAAAGAGATCGGGATATTGTTGGGAAAACTGTTTGGTAAGGATTTGCTCGGTAGTGAATTTATTAAGCCCATCGAGTTTATCGTGCCTGTTCCGCTGCATCCTAAAAAACAAAAACAGAGAGGTTATAATCAGGCCGAAACAATAGCCGATGGTTTGTCGGAAACAACATCCATCCCCGTTTCCAGCGGAAACTTAGTGCGTTCCATTTTCAATCCCACACAAACCAAACGAACCAAAACGCAGCGATGGGAGAATGTGAAAGGTATTTTCGATGTGCTGCATCCGGCTATGTATGCCGATAAACATATTTTATTGGTCGATGATATAATTACCACGGGCTCAACGCTGGAAGCCTGCGCCTACGCTTTGCTGAAAAGCCCCGGTATAAAGATAAGTATTGCAACACTTGGAGAGGTGTTTTGAATAAAACCCGGACAAAACTCCCTTTTTAACGATAAAATCTATTATTTTTGCATCCATTCTGAAAGATTAAAGATACAATTTATGAACACCGTAGAAAAATTAACAGCCGAAAAGCTTCTTAAAATAAAAGCTGTAAAGTTACAGCCATCCAATCCCTTTACCTGGGCATCGGGGTGGAAGTCGCCCATTTATTGCGATAACAGGAAACTTATGTCGTATCCGGCCACGCGCAACTTTATAAAAGTAGAATTCGCAAGGATTATCCTTGAAAAATATCCGCAGGTCGAAGCCATTGCCGGCGTTGCAACAGGGGCTATTGCTCCCGGAGCTATCGTAGCCGATGTGCTCGGTTTGCCGTTTGTTTATATTCGCTCGGCGCCGAAAGATCACGGATTGGAAAACCTTATCGAAGGCGATTTGAAGCCCAGGCAAAAGGTAGTGGTTGTTGAAGATCTCGTTTCTACGGGACAAAGCAGTCTGAAAGCCGTTGAAGCTATTCGCCAAAGCGGGTCGGATGTGCTTGGAATGGTGGCTGTCTTCACGTATGGCTTTCCTGTGGCAGAAGCCAATATGAAAGAGGCTCGCGTGGAATTAACCACATTAACTAATTACGATGCCATTTTAGACAAAGCGCTTCAAATTGATTATATCGCCGAGTCTGAGGTGAAGACATTGCAGGATTGGCGCCAAAATCCCGAAACGTGGGGAACAACCGCCCAAAAAGTGAACAAATGACTGAATTTACCAGCGATATAAAAACCATATTTCACAACGATGTGGATATCTTTCGTGTACTCTCGGATCTGAGTAAACTCGATTTGATAAAAGAGCAAATTCCCGAAGACAAGATCAGGGACTTTAGGTTCGACAGCGACTCCTGTTCGTTTCGTGTCGATCCGGTTGGGGAAGTCCGGTTTCGTGTGATAGAGCGGGAACCCAGCAAACTGGTTAAATTTAAATCTGAAAATTTGCCGTTTGATGTTTTTCTGTGGATTCAGCTTGTGCAGAAAGCCGAGAAAGATACTAAGATGAAGATAACACTTCGGGCCAATCTCAATCCATTTATCAAAGGAATGGTTTCAAAACCCCTGGAAGAAGGGTTGGCGAAAATTTCCGATGTTATTGCATCGTTGCCATACGATAAGATTTGATTTATCAACCACGGGTTATTTCATAAGAAAAAACCGTCTGAACGCTCAAAACGGCCCGGCAGTTATAGAAAAAATGTTAAAAAACAAACTTTTTATACTTTTCATGCAACATTTTCTCTCATTTTTCATCTATACATATAACCCTAAAATGATTTATGATGAAACTTATCAAACCGGGACTAGCAAGAGCCGTTGATCTACCCGATAACGCGCAAAAAATTATTGAATACACTACTGATAAGGGCAACGAGTAAGAAATGGGACAATAGCCAACCTTGTAATTGATGTTGATTTCAAAAAAACAGTTTTCGGAATATTACCACAGCTATTATCGTCAGCTTTGTGTGCACGCCTTGCATTTTATGAGCGACGCCGATGAGGCAGAAGATGTGGTGCAGGAAACGTTTGTGAATTTATGGGATAAAAGGGAGCTACTGGAGGCGATAAAATCGGTTAAGGCGTATCTTTATACGGCTGTCCGCAACAATTGCCTTACCCGCATACGCGATGCCAAACCGACCACCTCTCTCGATAAATTGTCCGGCGAAGAGTTCCTCACGGAGGACGAGCAGATGGAACGCGCCGAGATGGAGGCGCGTGTCTGGAAAATGATTGACGAACTGCCGGAACGCCGCCGCGAAATTTTTCTAATGGCAAAACGTGACGGAATGCGCTACAAAGACATTGCCGGGCAAACCGGATTAACCGTAAAAACTGTAGAGAATCATGTCCTGCGCGCCATGCAGTCGCTACGCGCAAAAGATATCAAGGCCTATCTTTTCTTTTTTGCGTAAGATGTCTCTTCTGCGAGTGAGGGATTTTTTCTTTTTTGCGTCTTAACTGTAGAGCATACAAAATGACAGACAACAATAGAGACATAGACGAGCGCATTCGATTTGTAGCCAGGCACTACAAACCCAACGTTTTTGATCCCCGAAAAGGATGGGAAAAGATACAAAAACAGATGGCGCCCGAGCGCAAACGACGCAAACTGCCGCTATTCTATAGTGCGGCAGCCGCCGTCGCGTTGTTACTGGTGGTGACTGTTTTTTATTTCACGTCAAACATCGAGAGGGAGTTAATAGCCAAAGCCGATAATACATTGTATGTGTTGCCCGACAGTTCCCGCATCGAGATGCAACAGGGTGCGGAGCTGAAATACGATAAAAATTTCGGTAAAACCGAACGCCGTGTCTCCATGCTTGGGGAAATTTCGTTTGCCGTTGCTCGAAACGAAGGTAAGCCGTTTATCGTATCCACGCCGGGAGCGCAGATACGGGTGCTCGGCACAGAATTTACGGCGCTGGCCGACGATGCTGAAACCCGCCTTAGCGTGACATCGGGAAAAGTACTGTTCACACCCGGCCGTCCCGTTATCCCGCTGCTCTGTACCGCCGGTATGTCGGTGCATTACACTGCCGGAACCGAAAATATAAAAGTAAACTCACCCGGCAGTTCGATGGAGATCAACGGTAAAAAACAATCCCTTGTTTTTAATAATTCGCAACTGAAAGATGTGTCTCTGGTCTTGTCCAACTTCTATGACGTGCAAATAGAGTTGCCCGAAGAGGAGTCGGCGCTCACATTTACATCGTCATTCGCACAAAAAAGCGTTGTTGAGATCGTAAATATCATCAATTTGACACTCGATACACACCTGGTCATCAGATTATGAAACGCTACACTATCTTCATTCTGCTGGCCGTTTGCTCCCATGTGGGGGCATCGGCGCAGCAAAAAATCACTCTCCATGTTGTAAAACAGCCGGTTACCACAGTGCTGCAACAGGTTGAAAAGCAATCGGGATACACCTTTTCATACAATCCGGCATTGTTGGAGAACTTTCCACCCGTAACGCTTCGTGTAGAGAATATGTCGCTGCAAACGTTGCTGGAAAAGCTTTTTGGTAAAACCAACATTCAGTTCCTTATCCGGGGAAGTCACGTAATTTTGAAAGAACGCCCGAAAAACGTTACCATAAGCGGATTTATTCACGAATCGGGCTCACGCGAAACACTTATCGCCGCCAATGTATTCGATCTGCTTTCGCAAAAAGGGGCCGTAAGCAACAATTTTGGATTTTACAGCCTCTCTATTCCGCCCGGGGAAGTACGCCTGAGGGCAAGCTACGTGGGATACACCTCGCACGAAGCGACTTTTGTTGCAGAAAATGACACTGTAATTCATTTTTTTTTAGAACCCGTCTCTTTGCTTAAAGAGGTGGTGATAGAAGGAAAACAGACGGAGCAATTGCATCATATGGAAACCGGTAAAATAACGCTTACCTCGCAGACATTGCAGGCGTTGCCTTCGTTCTTAGGCGAAAGGGACGTGATCAAAACCCTGCAGCTCATGCCCGGCGTGGCAGCCGGAACAGAGGGTGTGGCAGGAATGTACGTGCGGGGCGGAAATTTAGATGAAAATCTTTATCTGGTGGATGGAAATCCGCTTTATCAGGTAAATCACCTGGGAGGAGTGTTCTCTACGTTCAATCCGGAAGCGGTGAAAACCATGGATTTTTACAAAGGCAGTTTCCCGGCACGATACGGAGGGCGACTTTCATCGGTAGTGGATGTGCGTACGAACGACGGCGATATGAATAAATTCAGCGGAACGGCGTCCATCGGGCTGATATCCTCACGGTTTAATTTTCAAGGGCCGATTGCGAAAGAGAAGACTTCGTTCAATGTTTCGCTTCGCCGTACGTATCTCGACCTGATTGCGCGCCCGGCATTGTATTACGTAGGTAGAAAAGGGCAAAAAGAGGATCCCAACAATTATGAAAAACCCGATGCGGGATATTACTTTTACGATTTCAATGCCAAAATCAACCATAAGTTCTCGGAGAGGAGCCGGTTATACCTGAGCGTTTACGACGGAAAAGACAAACTGTTCCTGAATATGGATGCAAAAAGTGAGTACTCTTACGACATATATCACCAAATTGATGAAGACAAAACCAATTTCGATATGGGGTGGGGCACACGCATGACATCGCTCAACTGGGCGTACGTCATGAACAGTAAATTGTTTTCGAACGCCACGTTGGTTTACAGCAGGTATTCATCGGACATTGACGCGGAAAATAACGAAAAAAAGATAATCACTCAAAGAGAAGGTACAACGCAACGTACCGTGAGTTATAATAAAACCAACTATCACTCCGGAATAGAGGATATCGGTTACCGCCTCGAATTTAACTACGTCCCCGTCAGCAACCATTATATCCGGTTTGGCTCCTCCCTGTTGCACCACAATTTTCATCCTGAACAGAGCGGGATTGTGTCGATGGCGGAAGACGATATCGAAAAACGGAGCGATACCATCACTTTCGCCAACGAGCGGGTGGCTGTGGAAGAATTATCGTTTTATGCAGAGGATGAGGTGAATTTGAACGAACGCCTGAAAATAAATGCAGGAGTACATTTATCGGGATTTTTCGTGCAAGGGAAATCCTATCTGAGCGTTCAGCCGCGCGTCTCGGCGCGTTACTTGCTTTCCGACAGCTGGTCGCTCAAAGCCTCGTACGGCAAGATGAACCAGTATGTACATTTGTTGCAGAGCAGCTACATCAGCTTGCCGAATGATCTGTGGGTTCCCATCACCAAAAATATCAAGCCTATGGTGTCGCATCAAATTTCCGGAGGCCTTTTCGGCCGCTGGCACGGGTTCGACCTTTCGCTTGAAGGGTATTACAAATCCTCTAAGAATCAGGTGGAGTATAAAGAGGGTTCTTTCCTTCTTGAAAGCAACCTCAATTGGGAACAGCGGGTAACGCAGGGATTGAGTAGATCGTACGGCGTGGAGATGATGGCGAACAAATCGTTCGGGAATACATCGGGATGGTTGGGTTACACGCTTTCGTGGTCGAACCGACAATTTCCGAATGGCGAAATTAATCGTGGCCGCGTTTATCCGGCAAAATACGATAACCGGCACAAAATAAATGCGGTGGTGATGCACAAATTCAACAAGAAGTTCGACGCGAGCGCTTCGTGGATTTACTCCACAGGCAATTGGACAACGCTGGGCATACAGAAATATGTAGACGATAAAGGACTGGAACAAGAGTACATTGACAAGCGCAACAATTTTAAAATGCCGGCTTATCACCGGCTCGATTTAAGCTTCAATTACTATCGCCACAAAAAGAACGGGCGGATGGGCATTTGGAATTTGAGCATTTATAATACCTATTCACACCACAACTCGTTCTTGGTAATGCCGTCGCATGAGGTGATTGAAGAGCCAACCTCCTATGGAGGGTATATGTGGAAAGAAGGAAAACCTGTTCTCAAAAGTCTGTGCATTTTTCCCATCATTCCGTCATTCTCTTACACGTATAAGTTTTGAAAAGATGAAAAAGATCATATTCTGTCCGGCCCTTATTTTTTTTCTGACGCTATCGATAGCTTGCGAACGTCAACTTGATGTGGATTTCTCCAACGAAAGACCGTTAATAGTGATGAATGGGATCATCGAACCCGATGTGCCGATTACTGTTTCAATCAGCAAAAGTTTTTTGTTTACCAATACCGACAGCACCGCGCCCTATTTGAAAGACGTTTCGGTGGAATTGCGTATCAACAACAAGCTTATAGAAAAGATGCAATTGACGGGAGTCGATAGCACAAAACAATCTTCCCGAAGAGGAGTCTCTTATTTTCGTTCCGTATCTCATGCCAAAATCGGCGACCGCGTCCGGCTTGAAGCAAAAGCGCCCGGTTTGGAAACCGTTTGGGCGGAAACCGTTATCCCCGCGCCGCCCACTATCGAAAAAGTAGATACGGTAACCTACATCACACCGGTTCAATCCGGAAATGACAGCTATTACTACAGATACTACGGAAATATTCCCAATATTACGGTAGAGCCGTTTTTCCGGATGATGCGCTTACACATCGGCTTGAGGACCCCAAAAAGTAATGAGTCCAATTATTTTGGTTTAAGAATATCCAAACTCGCACCGTCCAGCTCTCCCGACTATGAATACGTTCCGTTTGGTTTGTTCATTGATACGCAAGAAGACCCCATTTTTGCCAACGATCCTAAAAACAGTTTTTTTGATGCTATTTTCGAAAAAAACAGCCGATACAGCGGGTCACTCGTCTTTACCGATAATTTATTTAAGAACGACGCTTATACGCTGAATGTCAATATTATGGGGTATTATACAGTAGTCGAGATCAACGAAGAGGACTACGAAGTACGTAATCCTCCCCTTGAAATTATCGTCTCCGCCCTTTCTCCGGAGTTGTATCGCTATTTAGGGTCTGCTGAATTATAGATATTTACACTTATAATCAGCGAATTAATCGTC
>MKTD01000070.1 GCA_001898165.1 Bacteroidia bacterium 43-41 | reverse complement strand
CGTATACGCTGGAAGGTGTACGTACGGTTCGGAGGCGAGCATTGGGAAACCGACCATAGCAATATGGTACGGCGCCGGGTGCTTAGCCTACATTATAGGAATTGATGGCGGTTTGGGAGAATTCTGGAATACCTCCATTGAGTTTCATAAATTCAGGACTTTCGACTTTCGGTTCGATTTTTCACAACCGGTGTTCTGGGTAGTGTTGATTGGCGGGGTGGCCAATTCACTAATCACCTACACCAGTGACCAGTCTATTATACAGCGTTACATGAGCACGAAAGACGAAAAAGCTACCTCCCGCAGTATTTGGTTGAACGGAATCTTAAGTGTGCCTGTTACTATTCTCTTTTTTCTGATAGGAACCGGCCTGTTTGCTTTCTATAGAGATAACCCGGCAAATATGATGGTGACCAATCCCAATATCGATTCGGTATTTCCGCAGTTTATTGTCTCGGAGATGCCAATAGGTTTTGCAGGATTACTGATTGCCGCGATCTTTGCTGCTGCCATGTCAACCCTTTCATCCAATATCAACTCTTCCGCGGCGGTGATCACCTCCGATTTCTATCAAACCATATTTCCGGAACAAACCTTTTCGTCCCGACTGAAAGTGGCACGTTGGTCGGGTCTCCTCTGCGGATTACTGGGGATGGGCATGGCTCTGGTATTGGCAACATGGAATATCGCTTCATTGTGGGATCAGTTCAACACTTTTCTGGGCTTGCTCACCAGCGGATTGGGAGCTCTTTTCATTCTGGGAGTATTCTTCCCGCGCGTGGGGGCAAAAGCGGCTCTTGCCGGTGTAATAGCGGGGCTGATTGTACTGATTGTTCTCAAGGAAAATACTCCTCTGTCGTTTTTATTGTATGGTTTTATAGGAATGACAGCAGGTATCCTGATAGCCTGGTTGGTGAGTTTTATACTCCCTAACAGGAAAGAAATCAAAGGATTTACATGGTGGAGTGTGGAGGAAATTTAATCATTAGCCCTCACATATTCGGTAGCGCTGAGTGCGGCGATTGTGCCGTCGCTCACGGCTGTGGTTACCTGCCGGTAGCGTTTGGCAATACTGTCGCCTGCGGCAAAAACGCCGGGAATATTGGTTCTCATTGCCGGGTCCACAATGAATTCGTCCTTCTCGTTGACCTCTACCGTTCCTTTAAACGCGTCGGTATTGGGTTTGTAACCGATAAAAACAAAAACACCGTCGGTTTCCAGTTCGGAGATCTCTTTGGTTTTTAAGTTTTCAATCTGAACTTTCTCTAACGTCCCGTTACCCATGTACGCCCTGAGCTCTGACTCCATTATAAAACTGATTTTCGGGTTTTTCTTCGCCTCTTCCACAGCATGGGCGAATGCCTGAAAATGGTCGAACTGATGCACAATCGTTACCTGCGATGCAAAGTTGGTAAGGGTTACGGCTTCTTCCAAAGCGGAATTTCCGCCACCCACAACAATTAACCGTTTGTCTTGGAAAAAATCGGCATCGCACGTGGCACAATATGAAATTCCCCTGCCTTCGAATTCTTTTTCGCCGGGAATATCCAGTGAGCGGGGTTTCCCGCCGGGAGCAAGTATTATTGATTTTGCACGGAATATTCTTCCGTCTTCCAGCTCTGCTTCCTTTATTTCGCCCGATAATTGGTAGCGTACAATTTTAACATTTGCTTTGATGGTGCATCCGAAGCTTTTGGCTTGCCCTCTCATGATATCCACCAATTCGTACCCTTTTATCGTTTCTACACCGGGATAATTGGCAATTTCGTTTGTCAGCACCATTTGTCCACCCGTGATGCCTTCGCTTAATATCAGCGTATCCAATTTCCCGCGCGAGGCATAAATTCCGGCGGACAATCCGGCTGCTCCCGCTCCCAAAATCATTATATCGTATATTTTTTCCATAATCTAATTCAATTTTTGCATATTTTCTTGGAAAGCGCATGCGACTAAATCAGAGACCTTTAGATGTTTTACGGGGTACCCATAGCTCACGATAAACGTAAAAAAGAGTAGCTGTCCAAAGCGAAGCGAGTTCTACTCTTTAGTTGACGTGAGCGAGGATGGGTCGTAAAATATCGTCAGACGATGATTTAGTCGTAATCATATAAATTGCTAAAGCTCAGTAATTTAATTATCAAGACAGAAACTGATCAAGATTTGATGTGATTTGCTTCATATTCTGTATGCTGGTAGTTGCCTTAGCTACTTTTCCGTTTTTATAATACATGGTGAAGGGAAGCCCCATAAATCCGCGACACTCGGGTGCATTTCTGATAACGCTCGATTCCGGGCTATCGAAAGCCATGGAGTAGAATTTCACTTCAGGACGTTCTTCTTCCAGTTCTTCCATTATTTCATAAACAGGGATACACATCGGCCCCATGCGCCCGCAACAGACCATTACATTTTCGTTCTCGTTAATAATTTTCTGTAATTCGGCAGCAGTTTCAATTTCGTGAATGTTTGTTCTTAAATACTTCATAATTATAATTGGTTTTATTGTTATTTTCCGATGGCAAAGTTAGGGCATGATCGGGTTCAAAATCGTGAAACGCGACTGACATACTCCATGAAACAGGATGAGTTTGGTCAGTTTTTGGACTGACAAATGTCAGTTATCTGAAAAGGTTGTATCTTTGAAGGTAAAAAATAAAACGAATGAACCAATTTCCGGTAAACGATACAGACAATTGCGAAAAGATGGTGGCCTGTTTTCGTGATTTGAAGCCCGAAGAACTGACGCTCATCAGTTCCGGTAAAACAGAACTTACCTATTTGACCGGAGAAATTTTGTTTAAACAGGGCGCATTCTCCACGCACGTTTTATTGGTGATGGACGGATTGGTAAAGGTTTACCTTCAAACAGGGCGCGATAAACAATTGAATCTCCAATTAGCAAAACCGGGCGATTTCCTGGCATTTGCATCCGTTTTCGGAGAAACCATACATGCTACATCGGCCATGGCAGTGACAGATGCGCAGGTTTGCATGATCGATAAGGAAAGTATGCGCAAATTATTGATGAACAATGCGGAGTTTGCCATGCGGATTACCTCGCGAAATTTTCGCGAGGAGCGTCAATTGTTGGCTGTTATCGGTAATATTACGTATAAACAGATGCGCGGTAAGCTGGCTTCGGCACTGTTATATCTTAGCGGTGATGATTTCTCGGGACAGACGGTTTTTCCACACCTGTCGCGGCAGGACATTGCAAATTTTGCTTCCATAGCCACGGAGAGCGCCATCAAGATCCTGAAAGAGTTTGAGCGTGACGGAGCTATTGCGCTCAATGGAAAAGAGATCAATATCCTCAACCGGCCCGGGTTGGAAAAGATAGAACGGTTGGGTTAATCTCTTCCAAACGATCCGCCAATGATATCCAACAACTCGTTGGTAATGGATTGCTGGCGTAATTTATTGTGTTGGAGCGTGAGGTCGTCTAGCAAATCGTCGGCGTTATCGGTAGCGGTTTGCATGGCAATGGTTCGTGCGGCGTGCTCCGAGGATACCGAATCTGTATGAACAGTGTAGAGTTTGAGTTTCAGTGTTTTAGGAATGAGTTGCTCCATGATGGTTTGTGGGTCCGGTTCAACAATGTAATCGAGCTCCGGAATATTCCACTTCTCTTCGGGGGTGTTCAGGGTAATGGGCAAAAAGGTCTCTTGCACAAGCTCCTGTGTACTTTTACTTTTGTAGTGGTGAAAAATCAACTCCACCTTATCGAGTTTCTTTTTCAAAAACAGATCCATCACGTCCGAAGCCAGCTGTTGTGTCGCCTCATACGAAGGCTTGTCGGCAATGGCATGAAAATTGGTGGTCGTTTCGAAGCCCATTTTCCGGGCGGCTTCGCGCACTTTGTCGCCAACGGGGTAGATTTGTATATTCTCTTTTCCCAAATGGAGATAATTGTTTACTGTATCTTTCAGTTGAGCAATCACGTTATCGTTGAACCTGCCGGCAAGGCCTGTATTGGATGAAAAAGCGATAACCGCCACCCGTTTTATCGGGCGCCGTTCGACATAAGGAGAGGTAAAATCGTTTTGCGAATTTACAAAGAGCTCCATCAGCTGTTGCAGTTTTTGTTGGTAGGGATACAGGTTTTCGGTGATTTTCTGTGTCTTTCGCAACTTGGAAGAAGAGATCATCATCATGGCCGATGTGATCTTTCGTGTAGATCGCACCGACTGTATCCGTGTTTTTATTTCCTTTAACGACGGCATTTTCTACAATTGTTTGATAGTATCGGTTGCAACGGTTTCCATAATTTTGGTAACGTTATCGTTTATAACGCCGTTTTTTAACTTATCCAGCACATCTGTCCGGTGGTTCAGCTCAAGTGTTTGAAGGAAATTCTTTTCAAATGTCGATACTTTCTCCAGCGGGACATCGGCCAATAACCCTTCCGTACCGCAATAGAGGATAGCGATCTGTTCTTCCACGCTCATGGGTTGGTGAAGCGGCTGGACGAGCAGTCGTTCGTTTTTCTGCCCCTTATTGATGGTCATTGCCGTTACCTTATCCATATCGCCTCCGAATTTGGTGAATGCTTCAAGCTCCTGATATTGCGCCTGGTCGATTTTGAGCGTTCCCGCCACTCTCTTCATCGATTTGATTTGAGCGTTCCCGCCCACACGCGATACCGAGATCCCCACGTTGATGGCAGGACGTTTACCGCTATTGAACAAGCCGGTTTCAAGAAAAATTTGTCCGTCTGTAATGGAGATCACATTCGTGGGAATATAGGCCGACACGTCTCCCGCCTGAGTTTCTATAATGGGAAGAGCGGTAAGCGAGCCGCCACCCTTCACTTTCCCTTTCAGGCTTTCGGGAAGGTCGTTCATCTGGACAGCCATCTCTTCCTGCGAGATAATGCGTGCTGCACGTTCCAGCAAACGCGAATGCAGGTAGAAGATATCCCCTGGATATGCTTCTCGTCCTGAGGGGCGGCGTAGGATAAGCGATACTTCCCGGTAGGCCACGGCTTGCTTGGAAAGGTCGTCATAAACTACCAGCGCATTTCGTCCCGTATCACGGAAATACTCGCCTATTGCGGCGCCGGTGAACGGTGCGTAGTACCTCATAGCAGCCGGATCGGAACCATTCGCGGCAACAACAACCG
Organism: Bacteroidia bacterium 43-41; assembly: GCA_001898165.1. GTDB lineage: Bacteria > Bacteroidota > Bacteroidia > Bacteroidales > Dysgonomonadaceae > Petrimonas. Next base: position 25,614 of record MKTD01000070.1, on the reverse strand, counting down.
TATAATCCATTGCCCCGTATTCTTTGAGTGTTTGCACGATAGAGGCCACCGTGGATCCTTTTTGCCCGACAGCTACGTAGATGCAATATACCGGATCGCCGGCATCGTACCGGCTTCGTTGGTTGATGATGGTGTCGATGGCAATGCTGGTCTTCCCGGTTTGACGGTCGCCAATGATAAGCTCCCGTTGCCCCTGGCCAATGGGGATCATGGAATCCACCGCTTTCAGCCCCGTTTGCAGGGGGGTGTTTACGGGTTGCCGGAAAACCACTCCGGGCGCTTTCCGTTCCAGGGGCATTTCATAAACCTCTCCGGTTATTTTTCCCAACCCATCGATAGGATTGCCAATAGTGTTTATTACACGCCCCAGCATTCCTTCTCCTACAAACACCGAAGCTACCCGTTTGGTACGTTTTACAATCGTTCCTTCTTTAATTCCTACCGAAGGCCCCAATAAAACAGCACCCACGTTGTCTTCTTCAAGGTTCATAACGATGGCATTCACACCGTTATCGAAACGAAGCAGTTCGTTAGCTTCAGCATTCCGTAATCCGTAAATTCGGGCAACGCCGTCGCTCACCTGCATCACAACGCCGGTTTCGTCGAATCGTATATCGGTGTCTATGGCCTGCAGTTGCATGCGCAATACTTCTGATACTTCGCTCGTTTTTATTATATTGTTAGACATATCTTTCGTTGTCAGACGATTTTATTTATTTATTCCTTCTGTTTACTAATCTTTTTATTTATGTCGGTTTCATCCCATTCGTTTTTTATCCGGAGAAGTTGCCTCGATACGCTTGCATCTAATCGATCATCGCCTACCTGAAGTATAAAGCCTCCCAAGATGGAAGCGTCTGTCTGCCGCTCCAATTCTAAGGTTTCGCCTGTTTTACTTTCTATAAATGACTTTAGCCGGTTATACGTAGGTTTGTCAACTTTTGTAGCGGTGATAAGCGCTCCGTTTAAAATGCCGAATTTTTTCCGGTATAATTCCAAAAAACGCAAAGCAATGTATTGTAACCGTTCTTCTCTTTTGTTCTTTAGCAGTAGATCGATAAACTGTTCCAACGGTTTTGAAATATCTCCCCCGCAAGCAGTATGAATCAATTTTCTTTTTTCCGATACGTGTATAGCCGGATTTGCCAGTACTTCGCGGAAGTTATTCACATCCGAATAGGCATGCAGAAGTGTTTTTATTTCTGAATATACTCTCTCCTGCTGGTTTTGTTCGATGGCAAAATCTAGCAAAGCGGTAGCGTATCGGGTGGAAATAAGTCCGGTATTCATTGCAAATTACGATTTAGAAATCATCACTTCGTCCATCAGCCGATTGATCATTTTCGATTGTTCTTCCTCCGTGTTCAGTTTCTCGCGAAGAATTTTTTCGGCCACACTTATCGAAAGGGAGGCAATTTCGCTCCGGATAGCCCGCATTGCATTTTCTTTCTCAATGATTATTTGTTTTTGAGCATCTGCAACAATCTTATCGGCTTCCGTACGGGCGAGTCCCTTTGCTTCTTCAATCATCCGGTCGCGTGTCTGTGCTGCTACCTCCAGCATCTTGGCCTGTTCTATACGGGTCTGCTCCAGAATGGCCTGGCTGTTCTCCGTTACTTTTGCCAGTTCTTCGTTTGCCTGTCTAGCAGCCAACAGCGAGTTGTCTATATAATCTTTACGTTTGTTCACCATCTGTAAAATAATGGGGAATCCATATTTTATCAGAATGAACGCAACAATCCCAAACGAAAGAGTCATCCAGAACACAAGCCCCGGTTCGGGGGTCAATAGTGACATACCGGTGCTATTAAAGGATAAATCCGCAGACCACAACAGCAAATAATGCCACCCCTTCAATGAGAGCGGCAGATATAATCATGTTCATCCGGATATCTCCGGCCGCTTCCGGTTGTCGGGCTATTCCTTCCATGGCCGATGTACCGATTTTTCCAATTCCCCATCCGGCTCCTAAAACGGCAAATCCTACTCCTAATGCAGCACCAAGAACATTTAAACCGGTACCGGTAGCTTGTAATAAAATTGAAAGTAATTCCATAATTGTTCTAAATTAATTTATTTGTTTATTAATATGTTTTGTTTCAATGAGTTCTTTTTCTTTCTGATGCGATTCTACGCGCGCCATCCCTATAAAAACGGCAGACAACATCGTGAACACGTATGCCTGTATATAGGCTACCAGCAACTCCACGAACAAAATGAATACGGTGAATATTACCGATAGCAGAGACATTGATGAGTTGATGGCTGCGCCCATGCCAGCCGTTACAAAAACAATGGACGTTAATCCTATCACGGTGGAATGTCCGCCGGTGATGTTGGCAAAAAGACGGATCATCAGGGCGAAAGGTTTGGTGAAAACGCCAACCAACTCGATAGCAGGCATGAGCGGGACAGGCACTTTCAACCATTTAGGCACATCGGGCCAGAAAATTTCCTTGTAATATTCTTTTGTCCCTGTAAGATTAATAACAAGCATGGTTGTGATGGCCAGGATCATAGTTACGGCAATATTTCCGGTAACATTCGCCCCGCCGGGAAAGAAGGGGATAAGCCCCAATACATTGTTCAGGAAGATGAAGAAAAACACCGTCAGCAGATAAGGGGCATACCGTGCGTGATCTTTTCCGACTGCCGGTTTTATAACCTCATCATTGATGGAGACAATAAACATTTCCATAAAGCCGATAAATCCTTTCTTAGCCTCCATCGGGTTCCGTTTCATTGAACGGGCAACGCCCATAATGATAATGATCAACAAAACGGACGAAAAAATAAGCGATGCGGCATTCTTGGTCAGCGAAAGGTCTAATGGCCTTACTTCGGTTCCCGAAGTATCTTTTTCAACAATCTTCCCTTTGTACTTCCCTTCGGGAGCGATATAAAATCCGTTGTATGAACCTTCGTTATTGTGCAGCTTCGACGACAGGAACAGGTGCCATCCGCTTGTTTTACTATGTAGAATTACCGGAAGTGGAACGGTTATATCTCCATTGTCCCAGTTCACAATTTTCCATTCGTAGGCATCGGCCAGGTGCTCGAGGATCATCTCTTTTACATTAAATTCCTCTGCCTGCTCACCGGGAGTGGTTTCCGCAGCGGCCGAAAGGGGTAAGGTTGTTAAAAACAGCCCGCTCACCCATATCAATATGTGAAATAGGCGTTTCATCATTCCTCCAGATGTTTCTTCTTTTTTACCGGATAATTTTTCTTCTGTTCTTCTTTCAGATATAGTTCTATTTTCATATAGATGTAAGTCTCTACTCCGAGATAGATCAGGTAGAAAATAATAAAAATAATGGCAAAACTACGTACCTGTTCTCTGTCAAATAACCAGTAAAAAGTGATGATTAATACGCCAATGAATATTTTTATCGCTCTCAACAACATGTACATATTCACCATTTCCTTAGGCTTGTCTTTCGGAATTCCCTTCATGATGAGAATAAGGGCCAGCCCGGTCAGGTAGAAGAAGAGCGGAGGTATAAAATACGTATTAATTAATGTTTCGGGCGAAAGTATTTTTAATAGATACCACACGCCGAACCCCGCTACGAACAACATTAGGGTATGAACAATGAGAAAATGCCTGATTAATTTTTTCATAATTCCTTGATGATTGATTCCAGACAAACCGTTACCTTGTTATTATTCATTTCCACAAAACCATCTTCGATAAGCAATTCAATTTGTTCGTCTTCGTCAGTTACAAACGAAAGTTTCCCTTTCACGAGCGATGAAATAATGGGTGCATGATGTTCCAGTATCTGAAACGAACCCAGTGCACCGGGAAGCGTAACGGAAACGACGCTGCCAGTGAAAATCATTTTTTTCGGTGAAATAATTTCTAATTGCATAATCAAAGAGAGTAAATTACTGTTGCAGGCGCGACCGATCCATTAATTTTTTCCCTTTTTCTATGGCTTCATCAATGGTGCCCACATTCAGAAAAGCCATTTCAGGATATGAATCGAGTTCGCCGTTGAGGATCATGTTGAATCCGCGGATAGTTTCATCTAAGGGAACCATTACTCCAGGTTGCCCTGTGTATTGTGCAGCCATGTAAAAAGGCTGGGAGAGAAAACGCTGCACCTTGCGGGCGCGGTTTACGGTGATCCGGTCTTCATCGGAAAGTTCTTCCATTCCCAGGATGGATATGATGTCCTGCAGCTCCTTGTACCGTTGCAGGATTTGTTTTACGCGCATGGCGGTATTGTAATGATCCTCGCCCACGATAAGCGGATCAAGAATGCGTGAAGATGACTCCAACGGGTCAACAGCCGGATAGATGCCGAGCGATGAAATCTTACGGCTCAGCACCGTGGTGGCATCCAGATAGGAGAAAGTGGTTGCCGGAGCCGGGTCGGTAAGGTCATCGGCGGGAACATAAACAGCCTGTACCGATGTGATGGAACCGTTTTTTGTAGAGGTAATGCGCTCTTGCAAGAGACCCATTTCTGTTGCCAGCGTGGGCTGGTAACCTACTGCCGAAGGCATTCGCCCAAGCAGGGCAGAAACTTCGGATCCGGCTTGCACAAACCGGAAGATGTTGTCGATAAAAAGGAGAATGTCGTTGCTTTCACCCGATTGATCGCGAAACGATTCGGCAATACTGAGCCCCGACAACGCTACCGATGCCCGGGCGCCGGGCGGCTCGTTCATTTGTCCGAAAACCAAGGTGGTCTGTGACTTTTTCACCTCGTCATAATCCACCTTGCTTAAGTCCCAGTTGCCTTCGTCCATACTTTTCTTGAACGCTTCACCGTAACGGATTACCCCCGAGTCGATCATTTCGCGCAAAAGGTCGTTCCCTTCGCGTGTGCGTTCTCCCACACCGGCAAAAACGGAGTATCCGCTGTAACCCTTGGCAATGTTGTTGATCAGCTCCATAATCAGTACGGTTTTGCCCACACCCGCTCCGCCGAAAAGTCCTATCTTTCCGCCTTTCTGGTACGGTTGCAGCAAATCGATTACTTTTATTCCGGTTAAAAGAATTTCCTGGTTCGTGGTCAGGTCTTCGAACTTGGGTGAAGGACGATGAATGGGGTAAGCTCCGGTTTGATCGAGTGGCTTTAGTTCATCGATAGTTTCGCCTATCACGTTCATCAAACGCCCTTTTACCTGATCGCCCACAGGCATGCTGATGGGTTTTCCCAGCGCTTTCACTTCCGTCCCGCGACGTAATCCGTCTGTGGTATCCATTGCCACGGTGCGAACCGTAAATTCGCCAATATGTTGTTGTACTTCCAATATCAGTTTCTGCCCGTTGTCTCTTGTGACAATAAGTGCATCTTGTAGAGCGGGAAGTTGCAATTCCTGCGATTTTTTTAAATCGAAATAAACGTCCACCACAGGCCCAATAATCTGTGATATGTTTCCAATAAGATTAGTCATAATACGTGATTAAATTACGCGAAAACCTAATTCTGCAAAGATACCACTTATTATCCGACATAATTTTCATTTTTAAATATTGTAGGATTTATTCGGCTTTTTAAAGCATTAAATCGTTAATTTATTTTTTTTTAACCGAGGGAACTGTCAAATGACGTAAAATTTGCATCCCCTCTTGCTTCAGTTTTTTCCAATAGCCGGCCGGCTTATTTTAATCGGGATGATTTTTGAGAATCAGCAAAAACGTGTCGGTCATTTTGTCAACACTTTTTGTAATATTGAACTCGAAGTTTTGAAATCTCCAGGTAAACATCAGCTGTTTGTAAGTGGCAAGGACTATTTGAGCCAAATCGCCGGCAACTATGGTGGTGATGAATTTATTTTCTTGTTGCCCGCGCTCTATGATAGAGAGTAGATGACGTGTCATCATACCTACTAAATTCATTATGGTATCCCTGACTCTCAAACTCTCGTCGAGCAACCCTTCCGAAAAAACAGCTACCGCAAAATAGGGGTTTTCTTTAAAATATACGGTAATTCTCCGGAAAACGGTTTTTAAATCTTCATCCGCGTCGGATGTGCAGGGGATTTTATCAAGAATTACCGAAATATTCTGGGTTAAATATTTCAGCAGGGTGAGAATAATATCCTCTTTACTTTCGAAATGCCTGTAAATAGCGCTTTCAGAAAAATTCATCTCGTCAGCCAGCCTTTTAATTGTTAATCCGTTAACGCCCGATTGCGTCAGAATCTTTCCGGTGGCTTCAATTATTTCCAGTTGTCGTGGCTTTATTTCCATGTTGCGTTTAAATAAGAGAGTGATAACTTACTTACAAAGATACGATAACTTTAACAACTTCATAAAAAAATGTATCTTTACCGTAGGAAAAATTATTATTTACGGTCTAATATTTAATTTGATATATGCGAAACTTAAATAGTGTATGCGACTAAGCAACGCTGAAACAAGTACAAGTAAATGTCGGACGAACAACTCATATACAAAATAAATTCGAGCGATCCCTCTGCCTTTAAAATGCTGATGGAAAAATACCAATTGCAGGTGTTTCGAACCGTTATGGGATTTGTTCACTCGAAAGAAGATGCTGAGGATATCACGCAGGATATTTTTGTGAAGGTGTATCAGTCGCTCGCATCTTTCAAAGGAGAATCGGAGTTTTCCACATGGCTTTACAGAATCACCGTGAACATGAGCATAAATTTCGTCAATCGAAATCGTAAAAACCGGTTGCTCCAATCCCTCGAAGATATTTTCACCAAACCGGGCAACGAGAAAACACCGCTGGAACAACTGGAAGAGTCGGAACGTGATCGGCGTATTCAAAAAGCTATCGATTCATTGACCGAAAGACAACGAATGGCTTTTATTTTAAGTAAATACGAAGAACTTTCTCAAAAAACGATCGCTTCGGTGATGAATACATCGGAAGGCGCTGTGGAACAACTGTTACAAAGAGCAAAAAACAATTTACAAAGAAAATTAAGCTGAACCGTAGGAAATTAAATAAAACAATGTCTAACCTATTAAACGAAACAACGAAATGAAAACGGAACAATATATTGATGATCTTATCCGACGCGAAAAGCAGACAGCGCCTAATCCGTTTTTAAGCACCCGCGTGATGGCGGAGATTGAAAAACCGCAAAGGCCGGAGATAAAGAGGATTCCTGTCTGGCAGGCCTTCGCTGTTGCTGCCGGCATAGCCGCTGTTGCGTTTTTAGGGATTTCTGCCGGCAACAGTTATATTGACAACAGTTCGTCTGAAACGGTTATAAACATAAACGACAGCCAGATAGAGAATTTAGAATATTACAATTTCGATAATTATGAATAAGACAAATAGAATATTGTGGTTTATTGTCGCATTGTTATTGATTTTGAACCTGGCGACCATCGGAACCATTTTTTACCATAATCGGCAGAGCAAAGGCGACGACCTGGCGATTGTCATCGACAAAAACCGGCAAAACCCCTTAACCGGGCGTTTTTTCAGGCAGGAGATCGGATTCAATGATGCTCAAATGGATGTTTTCAGGGAAGCGAACCGCGAATTTCAACCGCAAGCCAACATCCTGATTTTCGAAATGGATTCACTGAAAGAGGAGATGTTCGGAGAGTTGAACAGACCTCAGCCCGATTCGGCGAGATTACATCGTTTATCGACTTGTTTGGGCAGGCATCATACGGAATTGAAAAATATCACCAACGATTTTTATCTGAAAATAAGATCGGTATGTGATTCATCGCAATGTGAGCGGTTGCAGGAAGCGTTTCTCCCCCTTTTCAGAGATGGAACAACTGCTAACTTCGGGAGGTATGGGCGGAACGACAGTACGACCGGAGACCGGGAATACAGGCACCGGTACGGACGCGGTTGGAGATCACAATAGATAAAATATAAACACATAAATAACAATTAAAAATAAGAGAAGATGAAAACAAAAGTATTTATTACGGCAATGGCGCTGGTTGCCGCCATGGGATTGGCGACCGCCCAGAATCAGAATCAGATAAAGAAAAATACGACAACGTCCACTCAAACCGGCCCTGCGTTTGTGGATAAAAACAATAACGGCGTTTGCGATAACTTTGAGAACGGAACACCCCGAAACCGTAACGCTAACGGCAATCAACGCCTGCTCAACGGCAGCGGACGCGGCCAGGGCCGGGGAACGGGATTAAGCAATGGCCAAGGCCGGGGCCGCTTTTTTACAGATGCTGATAAAAACGGTATCTGTGACAACTACGAAAAAGGCATGCCACGGCGAGGCCGTTCTTTTGTGGATATTGATAAGAAGGATAAATGATTCACCTATCCGTTTTGACTGACCATTTTCAGGAGTTTTTTATCACGGATTCTCACCTCTCTTCCGGTCATTTCAATAATGCCATCGGCGGCGAATTCCGAAAGGACACGGTTGATGCTTTCCCTGCCTGAATCAACCCAATTCCCGATATCCGATTGTGAAACAGGGAGAACAAACTCATCCGAATTGAAAATGTTTTCGGAAAAATCGAGCAACACGTCGGCAAGCTTGCCGCGTGTTTGCTTTTGTGTGCGGTTGGCACATCGGCGATAGGCCTCCAACTCGCTTTTGGATAACTCCAGAATGATGTAGGAAGAGAACTCCCTATTCTCTTCCAGCACACGTTTAAAAACATCAATATCAATAAAGCAAACCTCCGAATCCAATACCGCAGTAACACTGTACTGATTTATTTTGTTGCCCAACGTGGTGGGCAAACCCAAATAGGTCGGCGCTTTTATCAGACGGACAATTTGTTCGCGGTATGGCCCTGTGATATGAATTTTGGCCAATCCTTTCCGAAGAAAAATCACATTCGTGGAGAAAACTCCCTGTTTTATAATGGAGTCCCCTTTGCGGAATTTCACTACTGCGTGGTTATTTTCCAACATCTCAATCTGACAATTTTTTAGCGTGCTCGATGATTTTATCACACAGGCACAATCGATGCATTCGTTCTTCATATCGCAAAAGTAGATAAAAATGTGACATATATCACAAAAAAATGTAAGAATCTTCACCCCAGTAAAAACAGATAATTAAAGAAATATATCTTTAATTTGCATCGTATTAATTCACTCAAAAACATCTATTTAATGGAAAGTACAAATACAATAACTGTGGAGAAGCTCCAGGCTGAATTAGAGAGCCTGAAAGCAAAAACCACCCGGCTCGAAAACTCCCGCAAAGACCAGTTGTCTGTTGCTATCGTATCGGGCGATATGGACAAAATTCTGGCGGCCATGATTATTTCGTTGGCTGCAGCAGCTATGGATACGCAAGTGAAACTCTTTTTCTCTTTTTGGGCGCTCTCTGCATTGCGTGATCCCAAGAAAAAGGCAAAAGGAAAAGATTTTATCTCGAAAATGTTCGGAATGATGCTTCCCAACGGACGCAATAAGCTGAAACTGTCGAACATGAACATGTGCGGCATGGGGCCGATGATGATTAAAAGGCTGATGAAAAAGCAAAACGTGATGTCGCTTGATGCGATGTTTAAAGAAGCCGCCGAACTGGGCATAGAAATCACGGTTTGCGAAATGTCGATGAACCTGATGGGTTTCAAGAAAGAAGAAATGATCGATTACCCGCATCTTCGTTATGCCGGGGCTACCACATTTGTTGCGGATGCCGGAGAAAGCAGTATGCAGTGGTTTATTTAAGTGAAAAATTAAGAACCAAGAACCAAGAACCAAGACAAAAGACAGTCTGAAGAGTGAAGAGTGAAAAGTGAATAATTAACCAGTATAAAAAAACAAGAAAATGACAACAGAAGAATTAAAAGCATTAACAGTCGCAAAATCGGTAGATGCACGGGGTACAGCTTGTCCGGGCCCACTTTTGGAAGCTAAAAAAGCTATCGGAACCATCAACTCAAACGATGTGATGGAAATTCTTTCGGCAGATGAAGGAACCAAAGTAGATATTCCGAAATGGTGCGGCAAACAAGGTCATGAATACCTGGGCGCTGTTGAAGAAAACGGATATTTCAAAGTCTATATGAAGAAAAAATAAACTTTTGCTTCGCAATGAAGAAGAACGCCAAAATATTGGTTTTTTCCACCGAGAAAATATCCGATCCCGCCATTGATATGGCGGGATTGCTCAAGCTGCATTACCCTCCAACGGTTTATACCATTACCGTTCCTTGTTCGAGCGGAATAAAACCGAGCTGGATTTTACATGCTTATGAAAAGGGTTTCGATGGTGTATTTATTGCTGCCGATGGCAGTGATTGCGTGTTTGGAGAGAGCTGTACCGAAAAAACCGGAAACGTAGTTTCGATAACGCACGACAAAATGAAAGGGACCGGCATCGATCCGGCGCGTTTACGGATGGCTGCTATCTGTTCGGTGTGCAGCGAGTCTTTCGTGAAGCAAATACGCAGTTTCAACGATTATCTGATTAAAACATTACATGCATAGATTGCGATGAACGAAGAAAGAGAAGTTCTCAATTACGATGCGTTGGTTGTGGGTGGCGGAATCGCCGGAGGCGAAGCTGCGCTTAATCTGGCAAACACCGGTTATAAAGTGTTGCTGGTGGAGAAAGATCGTTCGCTGGGCGGAAAAATGATCCTCTTGAGCAAGGTTTTTCCCACGCTGGACTGTTCGGCTTGTATCACCACGCCTAAAGTATCGGAAATTGCCCGACATAAAAACATTACTATTTTCACGGAAAGTGAAGTAACCGCTATTGTCAAGAAATCGGAAAACAATTTCACGGCTCAAATTACGAAAAAACCGCGTTATGTCCGTGTGGAAGATTGTACGGCTTGCCAGTTGTGCGAAAAAGCTTGCCCGGTGAGTGTCCGCGACGAATATCAATTCGGGTTGATTGGCAGAAAAGCGGCTTTTATTCCTTTCAGCATCGCCAATCCCAAAGCGGCTGCAATTGATATCGAGAATTGTACGCTTTGCGGTGCGTGCGAAAAAGTTTGCCCCACGCATTGCATCGATTTCACGATGGAAACCAAATACTACGAACTGCACGCCAAAACGGTTGTGCTGGCCACCGGATTTAATCTGTTCGACCCGCTTCTGATACCGCGATACGGCTATGGACAATACAAAAACGTGATTACATCTATGCAAATGGAGCGCGAAATTGCACCTACGCGTCCGTTCAATACCATTTTACGCCCGGGCGACGGAAAAGTTCCCGACAGAATTGCTTATGTGCTCTGTACCGGTTCGCGCGATGCAACCGTTGGAAATCCCATTTGCTCGCAAATCTGCTGTATGTATTCCATTAAACAGGCGCAGTTGCTGATGGGTGCATTACCGATGGCAGACGTAACCATTTACTACATCAATATCCGCTCCTTCGGAAAAGGATTTGAAGAGTTTTATCAGCAAGCCAAAGGAATGGGTGTGAATTTTGTGAAAGGTAAAATCGGGAAAATAGCCGAAAAAGAAAACGGCGATCTCATCCTCCGCTACGAAGACATCAACGAAGGAGTGGTGAGGGAAGCCGAACACGACATGGTAGTGCTTTCCGTTGGCGTGAAGTCCAATCCTACGGTCGGAAAAATATTCGGTCGTGGCGAATTGAAATTAGACCCGTTCAATTTCGTAGCACAGGAAGATTTGTTGGGAAGTCCTTCCAAAACCAGTATCGACGGTGTTTTTGTTGCCGGAACAGCTTCAGCACCCATGGATATTCCCGATTCCATTCTTTCGGCAGGCTCCGCATCGTCCGAAGCAATTAGTTATTTAATTCAGCATCAGGAACTATGAAAGAAAGAATAGGAGTATATATTTGCCACTGCGGAGGAAATATTTCCGATTATGTTGATGTTGAAAGAGTACGTCAGGCGGTGGAGAACGACAGAGGAGTGGTTTTGGCAAAAACAACCGTGTTCGCTTGTTCCGATTCCAATCAGAACGATATGGTTGACGACATCAAAAAGCACAACTTAGACGGAGTAATTGTGGCTTCCTGTTCGCCGAAACTGCATTTGGCGACATTCAGAAGCGTTACGGAACGTGGGGATTTGAATAAATATACCTATGTTCACACCAATATCCGCGAGCAGGCATCGTGGGCACATTCCGACGATAAAATCGGAGCAACCGAAAAAGCCATTCTCCTGGTTAAAGCGGCGATAGCCAAATCGCGTTATGCCGAGCCATTGTATCCCAACCAGTTTGAAGCGGAGAAAACAATTGCCGTTATCGGAGCAGGAATTTCGGGGATGAAAGCGGCTGTATCGCTTTCCGATAAAAACACGAGTGTAATTCTTATCGAGAAGGAAAACAAAGTAGGCGGACACACTGCTACGTGGGGTCCGTTGGCCATGTCGGATGAGAAAGGGAGCGATTTGTCCCACCGCATTTATTCCGATTTGCTGCAACGCGATAACGTAACTGTTCTTACCGGATCGGAAGTGATTTCATCAAAAGGAAGTATCGGGAACTTTACGTTGAAAGTGCGTAAGAGAGCGCAACAAGCGGGAGACCCGGTCGAAACAATGGAGTTCAACGTCGGTTCTGTCGTGGTTGCTACCGGCTTCGATCCCTATCTGCCAAAAGCAGGGGAATTCGGATTTTCGTCTTACGAAAACGTTATCACACTGCCCGATTTCAAGCATTTAATAGATTCATTTTCGGGAAAATACCTGGAATACAGGGGTAAGAGAATTAACCGAATAGCTTATATTTATTGTGTGGGAAGCCGCCAGGTTGACGGAGAAAACAGATACTGTTCGCGTTATTGCTGTACATCGGTTATTCACGCGGCCATTCAGGCAAAAAAGAAATTCAAAGAGATTTACAATTTCCATTTCAATCGTGGAATCCGCACGTATGGAAAGCAGGAATTGCTGTATGCCGAGTCATTGCAGCAAGGCGATATTTATCTGCAATCGTTTGAAGATGCCCCGCCACAGGTCTATGCCGAAAACGGTAAAACCAAAGTGAAAATTAAAGACGTACTGACAAAAGAGAAAGAACTGGAGATTGAAGCCGACCTGGTGGTTCTGGTTACCGGAATGGTCCCAAGGGCAGATAATTCGATAGGAACAATGTTTAAATTGCCGAAAGGAAGGGATAAATTCTTTAACGAGGTGCACATGAAACTGCGCCCCGTGGAAACTGTTATCGACGGAATTACCATTGCCGGAACTTGTCAGGGACCAAAAAATATTGTGGAATCGGTAAATTCTGCGCTTTCGGCAGCGGCAAAATCGTATTCGTACATCAGCAAAGGTATGCTCGAAACAGAGCCGATTGTTGCCGAAGTAAACACCGATTTATGTGCGTGGTGCGGAAAATGCGCCGAAGCCTGTCCTTTTGATGCCATCGGGCAAAAAGATGTTAACGGGAAGCAGGTGGCGGTAATTAATAACTCAGTCTGCAAAGGTTGCGGTATGTGTGCACCGGTTTGTCCGCCCGATGCCATTAACCTGATCAATTACTCGAGCGAAGAAATAATGAGCATGATTGAGCAGTTGGCCGGCGGATAAACGAAAAAGTATAAAACAATGGAAGTAGAAGTAGGAAAAACAGCTAAATATCTTCGGGAAAAGCAGGGTGTTCCCGAACACGTGAAAGAAGAACTGAAAGAATTCAATCGGATAAAAAGAGCAATAACCGATATTTTGCAAAACGAGGAACTGACTATTGCACAACTATCGGAAAGGTTGCAAATACCTAAACACGATGTTACGTATTACCTGATGTCGCTGGTGAAATACGGAGTAGTGGCAACGGGCGAAATAGATGATATGGATGAGTATTATTCGTATAAACTGGTAAAATAATGGCAAGCAGAATAAATCCGAAATTTTCGGAAGAACTGAAAAAATACGGTTCCGTGAACTTCAACGCCTGTTACAATTGCGGAACGTGCACGGCAGTGTGTTCACTATCTACAACCGACGACTCCTTTCCGCGCGAAATGGTACGGTTGAGTGCATTGGGCCTGGAGAATGAAATAAAAGAATCGTTAAAGCCTTGGGAATGTTATTATTGCGGTGAATGTACAACCCATTGTCCGCAGACAGCAAATCCCGGCGAACTGATGATGTCGCTGCGAAGATGGCTCACCGCGCAATACGACTGGACGGGACTTTCAGGCCTGTTTTACAAGTACCTGCCTGCGTTCCTTACCGCAATGGCACTGGTGCTCGCAGGCGTGCTGCTCTTTGCCAATTCCGTGAATGGGGAACTGGAAAAAATGCTCCACTTCGGGCACTTGTTTGAAAGAACAGCCATCGCAACCGTTTTTGTAGTGATATTTATTCCTAACCTGCTGCGGATGTGGTATTTCACCGTTGTTAAACCGGGAGGGAAAGTGCCGCTCAAAACGTATTTTACGGCATTGGGCGAACTCTTCGTGCATATGTTTACGCAAAAACGTGCCAAGGAGTGCGACGACAATCATTTCCGCTGGTTGGAGCACCTGATTCTGGTGTTTGCCTATCTGTTACTGCTGTTTACCACCGTATTTTTGAACTGGTTCAGCACCGGGAACCTGTTTGTAATCATCCTCGGTTATTTGGAAAGCGCTTTTATTTTCATCATCACGGTGGATTTTGTGAAAGACCGGATTCAGAAAAAAAAGACATTGTCTAAGAACTCCGGGCCGTCCGATTGGTTTTTTGTGATCTGGCTCCTGTTGATGGGGCTAACTGCTTTTTTAGTACGCCTTTTCATCGATTTAAATATCTTGGAAGGCAATAAATGGCTTTACCTTTTCCATATAACGGTATTGGCGCAATGGGCCTTGCTCATCGTACCCTTCGGAAAATGGACGCACTTTTTATATCGCTCATTTGCGATGTATTTTGTGAAAATTAAATCGGTTTATCCGGCACAGTAATCGTCAACTTTCCGCCTTTTTAATGGCGTCGAAAGGTACGAAAATCGCTTTAAGCGGGGTCGGCTTAGAAACTGTTTTGAGAAGAAGTTTTGGGCTCCCTGATGCTTTCAATTTTGTAGCTGAACGAGTCTGCTCTGTACCAGCCGATATTGTATTCGATAGGCAGATTGTTTACATCGCTTACAAATCTTTTTCGAATAAGGATTGGGTCGCCGACTTCTATTTCTAATTTAGTAGCGATAAATTGGTCGGCTCCTGCTGCCCTGATCTCTTCCCTGGAAGTTTTTACAATTATGTTGTAATCATTTTCCAATATTTCGTACAGAGGCCGGATAAAGTTTTCTGTGCCGTCCAGTTTAATATTAGGATTGAATTCGGAATGGAAGTAAACAAAAGGAAAATTTTCTTTACCGCGTAATCTTTCTAAACGTAGAATCTTTACATCGTCGGTAATTCCAAAGAATTGCTTTGCATTTTCAGTTGGAGCCTGTTTGCTGACGTGCAACTCAAAGTTCTCGATTTTTATTCCCAACAATTTCATTTCTTGCGAAAAACTCAGCCAGTTTGTAGCTTCACTGTATAAGTTTTTCTCAGCTACTCGTGTTCCCACTCCTTTTTTTCGTATCAACAGGCCTTCTGTAACCAAGGTGTTGATGGATTGCCTTAATGTGTTTCTCGATATTTTTAATTGTTCAGACAATTCTACTTCGTTGGGTAACATTTTCCCTTCTTTGTATTCTTCCTTTGTTATTAAATCGCGGAGAAGCATTTCTGCCTGCTTGTGTAAAGGAACGGAACTGCTACGATCAATTTTCAGTTTCATTTTTTTCTACAAAGTAAGTAAAAAAAATTAGATCTTATTTAATTTCCTGCTGATTTTGAAAGTCATAAAATGTTTTCCTCGTCAGGTCGGCGAGTGATAATTGATAATTGATATAGGCCATCAGGTGAGATGTATATGTGTTGTTCAGGCGGTTTAGGAATATAATTCAGGTTCAATTCCTTCATTATTTTTTTATTATTAATTTAGCTGCCGTGATAATAAAAAAAGTATCCGACAGAGTGTTAGAATTATCTATTGGATACTTAGTAGTGTTAGATAATTAGTGTAACCTCTTTTATGGTGTTTATTCAGCAACACCGTCGATCACAATGGCGTTTTCAAAATTTGCTGCAGATATTAGGATATGTTGAGATCTTTTCTTTGCTGTCTTTGGTGCATGGCAGAAAAGAAATAAAAGAACCAGCGTCCACAGGGTTGCATATCTTTTCACGATAGTGTTTTGTAGATCATGAGTGTTTTGTAGATCTTGGTAACAAATGTGCAATCTTCTTTTTTATTTACGAAGATTAAGTAGGTCTCGTTAGAGAAATTTATGATTCGTTCCGAAAAGTTAGAAGCCGTAACAAGGTTGCATCAGGGTGCCAGCCTCTGTAACGTCCAGCCTTCTCCGGTTCTGCGATAAACAAGCCTGTCGTGCAGGCGGCCGGGACGTCCCTGCCAGAATTCAATGGTTGTGGGCAGAACAATAAAACCACCCCAATGCGATGGACGAAGAATCTCCTGATTGTTGAATTTTTCTTCAAAAGAGGCCTGAATTTCATCTAACTCTTCACGGCTCTTCAAAATTTTACTTTGTGGTGAGGTCCAGGCGCCGATTTGCGCCTCGCGCGGGCGCTCATTAAAATAGACATCGGAATCATGGGTGGAAAGTTTTTCTACCCGCCCTTCAACCCGCACCTGACGCTCTATGGAATGCCAGTCGAAAACGAGGGCGGCAAACGGATTTTCAAGTAATTCCCTGCCTTTCCTGCTAAGATAATTGGTGAAAAACACAAATCCGCTTTTATTTACCTCTTTCAATAACACTACTCTTGCGGAGGGTCTCCCATTTACGGTGCAAGTGGCGATAGTCATGGCGTTGGGTTCCGGAATCTCCGATTCGATAGCCTCTTGCAACCATTGCTGAAATTGTTCCAACGGATTGGTTTTTACGTCAGCTTCATTTAATTCTCCTATTTTGTATTCTTCTCTGAATTCGAACAGTCTTTTCATTTTGTAATTATTTTTTCCGCCCGTCCATATCGGGGTTTGCCCGACAAATATATACCATACAACAGGTATTCAACAGGAAGGTTTAGTTAATAAATACTAACGCTTTTTCTTGCAACTGTATTAAAGTAATTCACTATCTTCGCACACTATTTAGAAACAATATATCGAATGATAAAGGTTGAGCAGATATACAAGAGTTTTGGCGATCTTCAGGTGCTGAAGGGGATTGATTTGGAGGTAAATAAAGGTGAGATAGTGTCGATTGTAGGCCCCAGCGGTGCCGGAAAAACCACTTTGCTGATGATTATGGGAACGCTTGAGAAGGCAAATTCAGGTAAGGTATTCATTGATAACAACGATTTGAGCAAGCTCAACGAAAAGAAACTCGCGGATTTTCGTAACAAGAATATCGGATTCGTTTTTCAGTTCCATCAGCTTCTTCCGGAATTTACTGCTTTGGAAAATGTTATGATACCGGCGCTGATTGGAAATGCAAAGCACGGCACGGCGGAGAAAAAAGCAAAAGAGCTCTTGAGGATGATGGGGCTGGGCGAACGAATGGAGCACAAGCCTGCAGAACTATCGGGAGGGGAGAAACAGCGTGTGGCGGTTGCCCGTGCACTTATTAACGACCCCGTGGTGGTTTTTGCCGATGAACCTTCGGGGAGCCTTGATACCGACAACAAAGCCGAACTGCATTCATTGTTTTTCGAACTTCGCAACAAGTTAAATCAGACCTTTATCATCGTAACGCACGACGAACAGCTGGCATCAATTACAGACCGGACCATCCATATGATGGACGGAAAAATTGTTGAAAAAATTTCAGATTAAAAATCAAATAGCTATAAATAAATATTTTATGAAACTTAAATCGTTTTTTATGATAATGGCAACAGCTGGATTGTTACTCTCTTGTAACAACGAACAAAAACCGGGAGAGGTTATCGGAAAATCGAACGTGAAAGCGGAGAACGGGTTGATGACACCTGAAATTCTGTATAGTTTCGGACGCATCGGAAGTGTGGAAGTATCGCCCGATAAGTCAAAAATACTTTATCAGGTTACTTACGTCGATATTAAGCAGAACAAGACCAATCCCGAGCTTTTTGTGATGAATGCCGACGGAAGCGATAAAAAACAGTTAACGGTTACCAACGCCAGGGAGAGCAATCCACAGTGGATTTCGGGTGGGGAGAAAATTGCGTTTCTGAGCGACGAAGGCGGAACATCGCAAATATGGACCATGAACTCCAACGGTAGCGGAATGAAGAAGATAACGGATGTGGAAGAAGGCATAAATGGTTTCATTTTTTCACCCGACAACAAGAAAGTGCTGTTTATCAAGAACGTGAAGGTAGGGGAGACTACAAAAGATAAGTATCCCGATTTGCCGGAAGCATCGGGTAGGGTAGTGGATAACCTGATGTACAAGCATTGGGACAGTTGGGTGGAAGAAGTGCCACACACGTTTGTGGCAGATTTCAATGGCGATGAATTATCGAACAGTATCGATTTGCTTCAGGATGAACCTTATGAAGCGCCCATGTTGCCTTTTGGAGGAATAGAGCAGCTGGCCTGGAGCCCCGATGGAAAAACCGTCGCATACACATCCCGTAAGAAAACAGGGAAGGAGTATGCCGTTTCAACCAATTCCGATATCTATTTTTATGATGTGGAAAGCGGAAAAACGACAAACATGACCGAAGGGATGATGGGGTATGATGTAAACCCGCAGTTTTCGCCCGACGGCTCAAAGCTTGCCTGGCAAAGCATGGAGCGCGATGGTTATGAGGCGGATAAAAACCGGTTATTTGTTATGGACCTGGCAAGTGGGAATAAGACGTATGTGACGGAGAATTTCGACTATAATACCGATGCGTTTGTGTGGAACACCGACAACAAAACCATTTATTTGGTATCTTGCGTTGAGGCCAAAACGCAGTTGTTCTCTGCCGATACCGAATCGAAACTTATATCGCCGATAACCAAAGGCAAGCACGATTATGCATCGGTTGCACCTGGAAACGGAAAGCTCTTTGCAAAACGTCACTCTATGTCGCAACCCGATGAAATATACTCCGTTAACCTTGCCAACGGGCAGGCTACTGAAATTTCTTTCGAAAACAAACATATTCTTGAGCAATTAACAATGGGCGAAACGGAAGAGCGCTGGATTACAACTACCGATGGAAAACAAATGCTGACCTGGGTAGTTTATCCGCCTGATTTCGATTCCACCAAAAAGTATCCTGCATTGCTCTACTGCCAGGGTGGACCTCAAAGTACGGTAAGCCAGTTCTGGTCTTACAGGTGGAACCTGCAGATGATGGCTGCTAACGGATATATAGTGGTAGCGCCCAATCGGCGGGGAGTGCCGGGCTTCGGGCAGGAATGGAACGAACAGATTAGCGGTGATTACGGCGGACAAAACATGAAAGATTATCTTTCAGCCATCGATGCGTTGGCGAAAGAACCGTATGTGGACGAAACCCGCTTGGGTTGCACAGGTGCAAGTTATGGAGGATTTTCCGTTTATTGGCTTGCCGGAAATCACGAAGGACGCTTCAAGGCGTTCCTGGCACATGCGGGGATCTTCAATCTGGAAGCGCAGTATCTGGAAACGGAGGAGATGTGGTTCGCCAATTGGGATATGGGCGGACCGTATTGGGACAAATTAAATGCTGTAGCGCAGAAAACATATGCTACTTCACCGCATCGTTTTGTGGATAAATGGGATACGCCCATTATGATTACACACGGCGAGCTGGATTATCGTATTTTAGCATCGCAGGGAATGATGGCGTTTGATGCAGCGCAACTCCGCGGTATTCCTTCACGCATGCTTATCTTCCCCAATGAAAACCATTGGATCAGCAAGCCGCAGAATGGCATCCTGTTCCAGCGCGAGTTCTTCCGCTGGTTCGACCAATGGCTGAAGCAATAATCAGTTTCCGATAGCGAATGTGAGAAAAAACGAAAAAATACGATAAAACATTTGTGGAATTTAAAAATATAACTACCTTTGCACTCGCTATCGAAACGATACCGATCGCAGTGGCGAATAAAGTCCCCGATAGCGACCAAAAACGGTGTGGTAGTTCAGCTGGTTAGAATACCTGCCTGTCACGCAGGGGGTCGCGGGTTCGAGTCCCGTCCATACCGCCAAAAAATCAAGCAATTTTAAGCAAACCTCAGTAAATCAAACGATTACTGAGGTTTTTCTTTTGCCCAAAAGTGCCGTTTTCGGCACGAAAAAGCATAAAAAACGACGACTACGAGGTGGAGCAAAATTCTCTACGCCAAAGTCCACAAAAAGTCCACCTTGGCAGGTTTTTATTCCATGATTATCAGCTTTTTGCGTAATTATTGACAGGTGCATAGTCATTAACTTTGTAAACAAAAAAAGCTATGTACGAAGCATTATCAAACACCAAGTTGGATGTATTGTTTTTCATCAAGAAAACCAAACTTCTTAAAAACGGAGAAGCTCCAATCTGTCTGCGTATAACCGTTGATTCCGCAAGGGCGGAAATCATGATTAAACGTTCCGTTTTACCTAATAAATGGAATCAGACTAAAGAATGTGCGACGGCAAATAATGTTGCTGCGCGAGAACTCAATCATTTTATCGAAGTCTATCGGACTAAGATTTTCAAAATTTTTCGTCAACTGGAAATGGACGGACGGGAAATAACAGCCCGTACTATCGCGGATATTATGCAAGGACGTGAAGACCCGGATAAGCCGAAAACGCTTATTGAAATTTTTTCAGAACATAATACACAAGTCCATTCATTGGTTGGCGTGGATTATGCCGAAGTAACCGCCAAGAAATTCGACACTTCCCTATTGAGACTTAAAGAGTACTTAGTCCACCAACACGGGACAGAAGATATTGCTATTACCGCCGTTGACAATCAATTTGTGCGGCTCTACGATCTGTTCCTCAAAACACAATGCGGTTGCCACCATAATTCGGCGCTCAAACATTTGAAGAATTTGAAAAAGATTGTCCGTATAGCTATGGCAAACGGTTGGGTGCAAAAAGATCCGTTCTTCGGTATTAAGTTTACAGAACAGGAAACCCATGTCGAGTTTCTGACTAAAGAAGAACTCTCTACATTAATAAATACGGAGTTTAAGATTTCCCAGCACAGTCAAGTACGGGATATTTTTGTCTTTTGTTGCTATACCGGACTTGCCTTCGCTGATGTTAAAACCTTAAAGCCGGAGCATATTAAGGAAGACAACGAAGGAGGGTTGTGGATAAGGAAGCCCCGGCAAAAGACCGGAGTAATGTGCAATATCCCTTTGATTCCTCAGGCATTAAAACTTATTGAAAAATACAAAGATCATCCGCTTTGTGCAAAAAATAGCGTTGTAATGCCGGTATTCAGCAATATTTGCATGAACGATTATTTGCGGGATATAGCTAAATTGCTGAATTTCAATAAGCCTCTGACCTGTCATATAGCCCGTCATACGGCGGCTACGGTTGTGTTTTTGGCAAATAATGTTTCGATTGAGAATGTAGCCAAAATTTTGGGACATAAGAAATTGCAAATGACCCAACGCTATGCGAAAGTCCTCGATTGCTCAATTAAAAGAGATATGGAAAATGTAATAAAAGCGATGAATTTTTAATCTCAATAATTCAAGTATATTATAACAATAGAGGCGAGAATTAAAACTCGCCTCTATTTGTTATCTGTATGCTTTCCGGTAATGAGATTCCAGCATTTTTTCGACATCAGATTCTTTGTAAAGTATTTTTGCCCCGATTTGATAATAGGGTATTTTGCCGTTTTGCCGGTATTCATACAAAACACGTTGGCTTACTTTCAGGCGTTCTGCCAACTCTTTATCGGTAAGGTAGCGTTCTCCATTCAGCAAGGGTCTGTAGCCTTCACTCATTTGCTCCAATCCGTCCAACATTCTATCAAGCGAAGTAAAGAACTCAATTATTTGAGGCGTTTTCTTTGTGATAAGACCGCCAGTCTCGTTATCTGAAAATCTATTATTCATTTTCTACCTCCTTCTTCTCTGACATCTTAGTTATCACTTTTTGAACATCTCCGGCTTTATAGAAAACCTTGTGACCGACCATCGTAAAAGCGATTTGCCTGCTATCACGTAGCGTTTGTAGTTTCCGTTTACTAATATCCAAAATCAAACAAATATCCTGACTGTCTAACCACTGCCCTATCTCCTTGTTCCCTTTTTCCTTACATAAATTATCTACCCTTTGGGTAAATTCCTTAAAACGGCGCATCATTTCCTCATAAGTACGCCCCTCTATATTGACTATTTCCATATCATTTTATTTTTAATCGTTAATACTACGATTACGGGAAAACAAAGGTAACTCATTAAAATATAATACATACCAATCCCTTGCAGACTGGTAGCTTGCGTCTGCACTTGTCTATAGCTAAAGTGCAAACTGATTCCGGTGGCGGTTAAAACATGCCGCTTTTTGTACTCCTTGCTTTGGGTTATTAGGAGTAATCGGTGATTTTTTCTACTACCCGTATCTTATAACTTCTTCCTCTTTCAGCGGAATGCCTACTTAGCCGATGAAGTGATTCGATTTCATGCGCGAAAGTATTTCCGTGTTCTTCACGCCGAAGCAAGTTCGAGCCGCAGGGCGGTTTCGTGAAAAATCTTCCTCTTTCCGTTCCGGCGAGCGTATTTATTCCCGAAAAACTTGCAGCGGCTAAACACTACCTTTCTCTGCCCCTGAAACTCGATCACTCATAACCGGCTCCGATACGGCATAGCGTTCTAAAAAAAGTCAGAATTATGATACGAACAGCAGAAAAAAACAGGAAACAACGATTCTCAAACCTTCCAATCAGCATAGGTTGGGTTTTGAAAATAGCTTTTACGGTGGCGGGTTTTGCCCTCTGGGGTTGGTCGTTCGTGGCGGTTGTCGCAGGGATTTATTTAGCGTGGGCAATCATTAAAGGCGTTTTGTCCTGTCTTATTTCCCTTGCCGTTATCGTGGGCTTTATCCTCCTTTTGATAGTATTAATTTTCTAAAACATAAAAGATATGAAACCAAAGTATTTCAATTCGTTAGGCTCATTGAACGAGTACGCAAACAACTATCCGAATAACAGTTTTTCATTTGAACACAACCCCCGAAAGTGCGGATGCGACAGCGTTAGATGCAGTTTCGATGTAACCGACAAAGAGGATAACGACATTTTGGAAATTCTTGTTATATGCCCCATTTGTGCCAATAACCCTAAAAACAGACAGTAATATGAAACAGCCTAAAATGAACCTGCACGGAGTATCAATATGCCCCGCAGGAGAAGAAAATTATGAGCATTACAAGGATTTTCGGGGGAAATGGCTTTTCCAGTACGATTACCGGGATACGGACGGCGAACTTTTTAGCGTAGTGATGCCGACCCTTACCGAGTGCCGAATGAGGCGGGATAAGTGGTTAGCGAAGAAAATAGAAAACAAAAATCAATAATCATTCAAATAATTACAATTATGACAGCAATTAAGAACAACGGCACAGCCGTAACAGTAGCAGAGAAAGCAAACGAAGTAGTAACCGCAGTAGTAGTACGCACACCCGACAACGGACAGCGCAAAGCCGTAAACATCGCATCGGACTTGATAGAGCCGAGCTATTACAACGCCCGAAAAACATTTGATGTCGATGCGCTGAAAGAGTTGGCGCAAAGTATCTCCGTTCATGGACTGATACAGCCCATTACGGTACGGCGCAAGGGCGAGAAAGGCGAACATTACGAAATCATTTGCGGGGAACGCCGTTTTAGGGCGTGCCGTATGCTCAAACTTGCCGAAATCCCCTGCATCATTCGGGAGGCAACAGACGAACAGGCGTATGACCTTTCAATCTCCGAGAACTTACAGCGTGAGGACGTGCCACCAATGGAGGCGGCAGAGGCTTACAAACGCCTTATAGACACAAAGCGTTACGATATTGCAAGCCTCGCCGTAGCATACGGCAAGAGCGAAAAGCATATCTATCAAATGCTGAAACTTTGCGACCTCATTAAAGGCATTGCCAACCTCGTAAGGGAGGGCAAGCTGACCGCATCGGCGGGGATTGTTATAAGCAAGTATGATAAAAAGATACAGGAGGATATTTTGAACGACCGATTAGGCAAGGACGGCACAGGCGAATGGTGTCAAATCTCCGCTAATGCGTTGGAGGGCAAGATACGGAACTGCTATACAAATAACCTTGATAATTACAGTTTCGATAAATCCAAGTGTCTGAAATGTATTCACAATTCAAGCAATTTCGACCTGTTCGCCGAGAGTGGCGGTTGTGGCAAGTGTACCAACAAAAAATGTTTGTCGGACAAGCAAACGGCATACCTTGTAGAACAGGCGCAAGCCGTAGCCCTTGCCGACCCGAAACTCGTTTTTGTCGGCGAACAGTACAGCCACGACAACGAGGCTACCCAAATAATCAAAAAGGGCGGTTATGAGTTTAAGAACGTGCAAACGTATAACCTTAATTCATACCCCACAGCCCCGACCGAACCGCAAGCCTCCGAGTACAAAAAGCCCGAAGATTACGACAAGGCACAGGAGAAATACAGCAAGGAGCAGGAAAAGTACACCAAGCACACGGCACACCTTGAAGAACTGAAAGAGCAGGGTAAAATTCGTGTGTATGCCAAAATCGGCGATAGCAACGTAAGAATGTACTACAAAGAGGTAGCCACCAAAGACACCAAGACCAACGAGCAGTTAATCTCCGACCTTACCGCCAAGAAAAAGCGTAACAACGAATTGGCAGACGAAAAGACAGCCGAGGGCTTAAAGGAACTTTTGCGCACGGAACAGCTACCGCAGTCGGCATTTACCGCCGAAGAAGAAACAGCAATGTATTTCTTTATGCTGTCTAAGTTGCGCCGTCATAACTACAAAGCCGTAGGACTGAAAGAAAACGACTATTACGGCTATCTGACGGACGAGAAGAAACTCAAAATCGCATCTTCGCTGACCGAAGAACAGAAAACCATTGTACGCCGTGATTACCTGTATAGCCACCTTACGGACGGTACAAGAACCGTAGGCGATGAAAAAGGCGGTATGTTATTGGCGTTCTCAAAACAACATCTGCCCGAAAAGACGGAGGAAATTGTAAGCACTCACAAAGAGGAATACGGCAAGAAGAATGCCCGATTGGACGAACGTATCGCAGGGCTGAAAAAGGCTGAAAAGAAAGCGAAAGCGGAGGCAGTAGCGGTATAAATTTGAAGTTCAACAAGGAGCGGGAGAAATCCCACTCCTTAAAAACATTATCAAAATGACAGTATTTATATTATTCCAAACGGATATTCACAGGACAAGGGCAAGCCGTGTATTTTTCGGCGTGTTCACTTCCGAGGCTAAAGCGATAGACTACTCCAAAGAAAACGGCTTATATACCTGTGATGCAGAGGTAGAAATATTTGAATGTGAAATTGATAAATTCGGCGAGGTATGAGAATAGACGCATATATCGGCAATCCTATTATTCTCACACAGCAGGATTATTACGAACTGGAGGAACTTTTGCACGAGATAGAACCCGACTGCCACAGCGTACAACTCCGACAGGAGCGTTTAATCATTGAAAACATGAGCCGTAGGACGTTCCATTATCCGCGCAATCCCACAATTCAGTGAGTAGCTGGGAGGCTGCGGTATATGGTCGATTATAATATACCCAAGAATTAGGACAACAGGTTAAGCCAAAATAAATGCTTAATTTTGTGATATGAAAAAGA
>MKTD01000069.1 GCA_001898165.1 Bacteroidia bacterium 43-41 | reverse complement strand
GTTGCTAATTATGTTGTACGGCTGTTGCTAAATTTGCTGCACGCCCATTGCCATTTTTGCTGTATTTCTGAATGCTGGTTACACCCATTTTTTTGAAATAATCGACGTACCCCTGGATCCATTCTTTTGCACCGGGTTTTTCTACATCTACCCAATATAAATCATTATTAAAGGCTTTCTGACCGACAATATTACGTGCACGATGGTTTGTATTTTTTACCAAGACGTTCTTTTCGTATGCAGTCCGTGTTAGCCACATGGGATTATAATAAACTCCCATTTTCAGGTTTTTGGCTTTCAGGTATTTCGACCAGTATAGAAAGCCATTTGCCCAATTACTGTTGTATTTGGTTATAAATCCATTTTCGTTAATGGTCTGGGCTCCTTCTATCCACCCATCGTTACAGATCATATCGTAGCCGTAGGCTTTAAAATTTTTATCGATCCAATCGATATTTGATTTCCAAAGGTCTTCAGTAATTGGTACATCATTGTCGTAACAATATTCATAGGCAATCCAGTATTTAGGCCCTGTTCCTTTCGAGGTGTATGGGCTATCTCTTGCTTCTAACCTAAAGGGATTGGAGGTAATGATAAATAATGAAATAAACAGAAGAATAATTTTTTTTGAGTTCATAAGTTTTTTTAAATGGTTTTCACAAAAATAGTTTCCAATTAAGGGCAAGTGTTATTGTTGGAAACATAAAGTAGTTATCAGAGTCCGAATATTTTATATAAAATTCAGATTACCAGATAGATGATGTCTTTTGATTCTTTGGTGAAAAGTAGTGGTATTGATAACTTTTTGCGTGGTATGTCTTAAAAAAAAAAGAAATCCCTTCTCATAAAAATGGATTTTATGGGGAGAGATGGATACGGAAGTGTTAACTTTTTCTATTGTTTATGTTTTGTGCCAATTTTCATTACGTCGTTTTCAAACTCTTCACGCACTCCCTTCGCTTTGTTCCTGAATTTTGTTTTACAATTATATATTGTAGATAAAGAGTAACGAAGGAAGAAAGATATTTTTTCATTGTCCTTGATGCCCAGCCTTATGAGGGCGAATACGCGCAATCCTGTATTTAATATTTCATTGTGTTTTAATTGGAGTTCATCGTTATCTGTCATTAAATCTCCCATCTCTTCTATAAATGTGGGAAATAACTGTAAGAATGTGTGATCGAACTCATTGTAAAACTCTTTTAATTCTTTCTCAATGAATTTTGTGGATTTAATTGTTGCAAAAATCTCATTAACTTTACCACTGATGGCCAATCTGTTCAATTGTCGGCGATATTCATCAATTTTATTTAAGTAAACGAAGCATTGAGCCATGTAATGGCCGATGAATTTTTCTTTTATTATATTGGTTTCATGTAGAGCTTCATTTGTATATTTCAGTTTGGTATTTATAATTGTCAGTTCACTGTTTAATTCTTTTAATTGTAAATTTGCATCGGCGAGCTCTGCTCTTGCAGTGGATATTCTTCTCATTTGCAGATAGATATATGATACGGCGATTATGAGTAGTATCGATAGCCCGCAAATACTTAGCAGCGAAATCAACATCGTCTTTTGTCGTGACTCTACTTCATGCTGGTATGCTTTGTCGATTATCGGCATCATATTCGAAATTTCTAGAGTACGTAGCCGGGCATTACAAAACAAAGCATCTTCGAGGGAACGCTTCATGTACCTGTAAGATCTGTTGATATCTCCTTCTTCATACAACAGAACGGCCAGGTCGCGCAATGAGATATATTCTTTTGTAGCTGTTTTAATATCGTTGATTGCAGAAACAGCCAACCAATACTTTTCAAGCCCTGTCTCCTTTTTTCCTGAATATGCCTTGGATATGCTATAGGCCATAATTGCTCTTTCATGGAGATCATCCGTGACTTTCGGGTAATAGGATAGCAGTAATTCCAGGGCATGATCATATAGTCCATTAACGATTAGTTGATCTGATTTAACTGTTACGTAGTCACTTGTCATAGGCTTATGTACAGATAACAGGGAGTCTCGATATGAGTCGGCCAGATCATTATAATAACTTATACGAAGATTTGGGACACTATAATCGGCCATTGAGCCGTAAACGATTCGATATATATGAAAGTAGTAACCTTTTAATGAGGGGTGTTTTTTGATATCGATTTGATTGATTATATCCAATGACTCTTTATACATCCCTAAGATTCCCAATATGGAAGCCAGATGAAGATTTGATTTTATAATTCTATCTTCTTGTCCCGTTTTTCCGGCGATCAAAATATTTTTATTGGCATATAACAATGCAGAGTCGGAATTATAAGAACTGTATTCATAAAATAAGTTTTCATAAATTCCATATTGCAAATCATTTGAAGAGGTATAACTTAATAAGTTTTTTAATCTCTCTATCCGTTTCTCTTTTTCAGCAGAATATAAGTTATGATCAGCTACAACCGAGTCAAGTTCTTTCAACAAAGATTCTGTACTATCTGTTTGAGCATAAAAGGAGAGAAACGGATAGGTGAGGAATATAAAATAAATAAGTTTTTGCATAGGAGACTGAATTTTGTTAATCAGGAAATTAGACGAAATGTGAATCGTGCATGGACTTTAGCCTACCTCTATTACCTTTGTCATTAATTAACAGACGCCAGTTTCCTATTATTAATTTAATTCCTACAATTTATGGGAAAATCCTGCGCCCTTGACGTTCACAAAGATAGCATATTAGCTTGTATTTTTAGCGAACAGGATGAGAAAATTTACTTCCGGGCTAACAACTATTTACGGAGGAGAACAAGAAAGCGCATCGCGGTTTTGAGCCGCAATGCGCTTTTGCAAAATTTCTGTTTAGCGAAAGGTTTTATGGTACAAACGTAGAATATATCTTGAAACTATTCGCCGGAATGCTGATGTCTATAGTAGATGACGTGACATTGAGCTTTTCCCCGGAGTTTATATAGTCATGCCAAGTGCCGGTTTTCGGAAAGGTTGTTGTGGCGTTGATGGCAGCGTTGGTGAAATTACCAACTACAACTATTTGTTTACTGTTTCCAAATGACGAAAGCGTGATAAAACGGCCGTTCTCCCAGAATGAGGGTGTCACTTTCCAGTCGAGGGTGGCGGTGGCGTTGAACAGTTCAGGATGTTCAAACCGCAGGTCAATCAGCCGGGAGTAGGTGTCGTGCAACTGTTTACGTTGCGGTACATTGTAATATTCCCACTTCACCGGCTTTTTTGATGTCTTGTATTCATCGTTGTTATAATCGTGTACAACGCCGGATGGATCACTCATAATTGAATAATTATATCCTAATTCTCCAAACTGCCACACCATTTTTGGTCCCGGTACGGTGAAGAAGAAGGCGGCGTTGGTCGCTAATTGCGACATCTGTGCATCGAGGCTTGTTTTAAGGATCCCGTTTCCCCACTGGGTCTGTTTATATGCCGCACGTTCCTCGTCGTGACTTTCCATATAGCTGACCAGGCTGTTTGCCGGACGGGATGTGCTGTAATAGGTTCCCGACAAGTCTGAGTTGTCTTTTTGGTAGCCCATTGCCGTTTGCCCGTACTGCCAGTTCATATTTCGCCACACCATCATTCCCGCCTTGCCCAATTCTGTTTCTTCCGCATTGTCGGCAAAATGTTCCAGGATAACGTAAGCATCCGGCTTTACCTCTTTTATAGTATTATTGTATTCCTTCAGATAAGAAATCCGTTTGGCATCATACTTCTTAAAAGCATCATCATCCGATGACTTTTGCTGGGTAAAACCTTTACTTAAATCGAACCTGAAACCGTCGATATGGTACTCTTCCAGTAAGAACTCCAGGTTGCGTTTCACAAAATCACGTACCAGTGGCGAATCGTGGTTGAAATCGTGAAAAACAGAGAAGGGGTGGGGAGCATCCACGTTAAAGTAAGGGTTGTTTGCAGCGGTTTTATTGTTTTTGGCATCCCACCACATTTTGGCAAAGGGATTGGCTCCGGTAGCGTGATTATACACCACGTCGAAGATTACGGCGATGCCGCGTTTGTGGCACTCATCGATAAATTGTTTATACATCCGGTCGGTGCCGTATGCCTTGTCGAGGGCGAAATAGAATGCGGGATTATAGCCCCAGCTGTCGTTCCCGTCGAACTCCTGTACCGGCATCAGTTCAATAGCATTTACACCGAGATCTTTCAAATAGTCCAATTTCTGAATGGCTCCATTAATATTTCCCTGTTCTGTAAAATCTCTCAGCAACAATTCGTAAATAACCAGGTTATCGGTTGCCGGAGTTTTGAAGTTTGTAACTTGCCAGTTATAAGTATCGGGTTGGATTTTGAAAACAGAAACTATTCCGTTCCCTTTTGCCGGATAAGTTTTGTTGTCGGGGTAGGTGGAGGAGGAGATATAGGGATCGTTTGAAGGGTCAAGAATTTTTCGGCTGTATGCATCTGCAATCCGGATGGGGTCTTCGCCCGTTTTGCCTACATAATACTGGAAAGCGTATTCTTTTGTTGCATCCAATCCGGTGACTGTTATCCACCAGCATCCGGCGGCATCGTCACGAAACATCTGCGATTTTTCGTCGTTACTCAATGTCCAGTTGTTGAAATCGCCCACCACATGGGCAAAATCCTTTCGTGCATCGTTTTTATCCTTGTCGTACAACACCAATGTGACGGTATTGTTGTTCACTGTATTGATGCCGTACTGTAAGCCTGCGGGCATAGTCCCGGTTTTTACCGCGGCGGGTTGGAATGCTTTATACTTGCTATCGGTAACTGAGATAAAAAAATCATTGTTAATTCCTTTCTTTGTGCCATCGGCGCTGCGGATAACGATACCGATTTTGGTAACGGGAGTTTCTCCCGAACTGAACCATTGCCGGACAGATGGGGAGAGTTTGATGCTCCAGGTAGATTTTTCGCCTGCCACCTTAGTCATTTTGCATTTGTCCAGGTTTTGGTTCCATTCAGCGGGGACAAATTGCCACACACCTTCTGATATAACGCCTGTGTGGATATAGACATCGCCTGTATAGTTGTAGAGTGGTGACGTTGAAACAGCTTTGAACCAAATGGTGAGCTCCTTATCCGCATCTGCCGTTTCGGGGTTCCACGAAAACCCCTCTTTAATTATTGCCGGTGGTTCCGGTTCCGGAGTTATCACCGGATCTTTCCCGCAGGCAAGGGCGAGAAGCAGGAGAAGGAACAGGTAAAAGGTTTTTGAAAATAGTTGCATCGTAATATGGGTTTATTGTCAGTTATTCAATTTTAGCAAGTATCCTT
The DNA here is from genome assembly GCA_001898165.1 of Bacteroidia bacterium 43-41. Lineage (GTDB taxonomy): Bacteria > Bacteroidota > Bacteroidia > Bacteroidales > Dysgonomonadaceae > Petrimonas. The sequence goes on along the minus strand of MKTD01000069.1, from coordinate 27,360 downwards.
AGGTCGTGTTTGCGACTAATGCGAGAGACATTTTAGCTATTTTACGGGGACTCATAGCTTGCGATAAACGTAAAAAAGAGTAGTTGTTTGAGCGAAGCGAGTTCTACTCTTTTAGTTGGCGCGAGCTAAGATGGGTCGCAAACGAGTCCCGTTATTCCAACACAAGCACCTCTTTCGGGCTTAACTTCAACGTTTGTCCAAACGAAACAGTTCTTCCCGAAATCACATCTTTCCCGCTCGATTTGCCTTTAATAGACTCTTTATAACGGTCAAGGTTTATTTCTACATCGCTTGATGTCCCGTTCATAAATACCAGTATATTTTTGTCTCCGAGATAACGCTCATAGACATAGACTCCTTTCTGCAGCACGTAATGCTTCATACCGCCGCGGGCGATCACTCCGTTCCCCTGCCGCCAATGGAGCAATTTCTTCAGATAATCGAACGCTTCGTTCTGGATTTTGTCCCGCCCTTCACGGGTAAACTGATCGATGGGTACGTCGAGTCGGATATCGCCGTCGCTACGGCTTTTATTGCCGTGCATCAGCAACTCGGTACCGTAGTAAATTTGTGGAGTACCGGGCATAGTGAGCAGGAAGGTAACCGCCTGTTTCCATCCGGAGAGGTCGGAAGGATACTCTTTCAAGAACCGGTCGGTATCGTGGTTGTCCAAGAAACGCAGCACATTATAGATATCGGGGTATATAAAATCATAAGTCATGTGGTCGTAAACGCCGTGAAGTCCTCCGTTCCACTCGGTGGTTTCCTCAAAGAAGGCACTGTGGGACAGTCCCATAAACCGGAAATCCATCACCGACTTGAGGTTCGTATTTTTGCGGTTGTTCAGCTTGCTGTCTTTCTGCCAGAATGCTGTTCCTATAGGGTTATTCAACCATGCTTCGCCCACGATATTGTACTCCGGATATTCTTTATATACCGCGTTGCACCAATCGATCATCATATCGTAATCGGCATACGGATAGGTATCCTGACGGATTCCATCCACACCTGAATATTCTATCCACCAGATACTGTTCTGGATCAGGTACTTCGCTACATGACGGTTGCGCTGATTGAGATCGGGCATCGTGGGGACGAACCAGCCGTCCGTCATTTTCTTTTTGTCGTATTCCGAGGCGTAATTATCGAAGTACATCTCCTTCATGTGTGATGTTTGCACATATTCGCCCAAATTGTTGAACCAATCTGCCGATGGTATATCTTTCATCCAGGGGTGATCGCTCCCGCAGTGATTGAAAATCATATCCATCACCACTTTCATTCCTTTGTCGTGCGCATCACTGATGAGCTTGACGTACTCATCGTTGGACCCGAACCGCGGGTCAACCTTGTAGTAATCGGTGGTGGCGTAACCGTGGTAAGATCCGCCTTCCATATCGTTTTCCAGTACAGGATTGAGCCAGATAGCGGTGATGCCCAGATCGGACAGGTAATCCAATCGGTCGGAAATACCTTTCAAGTCGCCTCCGTGACGGGCGTTGGGGTCGTTGCGGTCCACCTTATAAGGCATCCGCATGGGGATCTGGTCGTTGTCGGGATTGCCGTTGGCAAACCGGTCGGGCATAATCAGGTACAGCACGTCAGACGAATCGAAACTTTTCATCTCCCTTCGTTTGGGATTGCGTGGTTTCAGTTCGTAGTTGTACGTTATTTTCTTCTTTCCGTCCGTAAAAACAATATCAAACTTTTGCGGAGCGCTCTCCGAAATATCTAAATACAAAATCTGATAGTTGGGGCTTTCGAGCGTAACCGCTTCTTTCAGATATACGTCTTTTGCCGTAACGGTTGCCTTGTACGATGCAATGTTTGTACTCGAAATCATCAGTTGCAGTTCAGGCTCTTCCATACCGCTCCACCAGAAGGCGGGTTCAACGTTTACCTGTTGCGCGTTCAACAGCGTAACGGCCAAGAGAAAAAGAAGGGAAAGGATTATTTTTTTCATTGGAAGAAGTAGGAAAAAAAAGTCTGAAGCTGTTTTGAGGGCTTCAGACTTTTTGATAGTTAAATTTTTGTTACTTAATGGACCCTGTGTTGTCATCGAAATGTAATGTAACTTTCTGACCGGCAGTTCCAGGAACAGTTGCTTGATCGTCTCCGTCATTCCTATACTCAATTGTTGTACCGAAGACATTAAATTCGGCGTGCCACCAATCGGGTATCCAGGCGTGAGATACATACATTCTTATGTTGCCGTCTTTCACCAATGCCGGTGACGTAAGGGTTTTGGCTGTTTTATCTTCCACAAACAGATTGGCAGCTTTATCCTTATCCCATCCGCCAAACGTATCTCCCATGCCGTAAACTTTGGCAGGCACCACAGATAGTTTTGTCGTATTATTTCGTAAATCCAAAACAACGGTGTACATCCCCGAAGCAGCGACAGACATATTGCCTCCACTGTTTGTTACTTCAACACTTTTGGGGTCAAATTCTTTCACTTCTGCAAAACCTAAGTTTGGATCCGACCACTTCGCATTGGATACTTTAAATCCTTTTCCAGCTTCCAGGTGGAGAATTTTCCAATAAATACCTATGTTGTTACCGCCTCCGGCCAGTTTATGCATCTCTGCTGCTGCTTTTGTTCCGGGCTCATCCCAGCCATAAGCGGTTGCATCGCCCACTAAATACATCTTTTCGGGATATTTGGGCGGAACAACTGCTTCGCCAATGATATCGAACATAGCATTGAATGCTCTTGAACGCAGGTCGTATTGGACGGTAAACTCAAATTCGCCTCCCACTTCGGTAGTAAAGTCGGGGCCTCCGGGCCTTACCTGGCTCAATGAATTCTTGATAAGAGGTGCTTGCGAAGTTCCGAAGTTTCCTAAATCCGTAAAGATCCTGGCTGTTTTTCCACCTTCAATATTTACAAAATTACCCCAGTCGCCGCCGTGTCTGAATTTATAACCACCGGGCGTCATATTGAGTTTGCCTTTCCATGTGATGGTTAATCTATCGTCGAAAGAAGGGGCGTTCAATGCTGTTTCACCGTTCCATCCCTGTGGTGTTGCGGCTCCAATTACACCATAGTTTACAGGCAGCACATTTATTTCCTTTAAAGCTGTATTTACGATTACGTAATAGAACCCGTCTTTTTCAACTTTCAAAGGAGCGGCATCTTGAGTAAGCGTATAAACCGAAATATTATTGGCTTTCTTAACTTCGCCTCCATTACCATATTTTGTAACCTGATTTAAATCGGTAGCAATAGAAATACTGAAATCACCGCTTGCTTTTAGCCAGGTATAAATTCCAACCAATTCGGGCAACTCTTTCACGTCTCCATCCAAAGGTATCACTTTTAACGCCGATGCCGGAGCCTCTCCACTATAAACGGTGGCCGAACCGCTAAGATATACTCCTTGTTGAATATCTTCAACAATGGTCCAATTCTCGTTATCGCTACAGTTCGCTAAGAAAGGCAGTAACAAGAATAATAGATATTTATATAAATGTTTCATTTCTGTCTCAGTTTAATTAGTTGGTGTATCCCGGATTTTGAGTTAAGTTAGCATTCAACGACAAAACATCTGCCGGAATAGGGAATACGGTCCTGAAAGGAGCTGATACCGGCCTATCGGAAATAGGTTGATGGAATTTTCCAAATCGGATCAGATCCTGACGCCTTAACCCTTCCCATGCAAATTCGAGCAAACGTTCGTCCAAAATATTATTAAGAGTTGCAGTTCTTGCGGTTGCATCCACTCTTCCTCTCACTTGTTGCAATTCGGCATCGCCGTTTTGTCCGGCTCTAACCAAAGCTTCCGATTTCATCAAAAGCACATCGGCATAACGGAACAATACCCAGTCGTTGTGAACCAATTGTCCACCGGCCTGTGCCGTATTATCGAACTCATATTTTGCCATTCTGGCTCCGGCTGTCTTTTCATTTGGCGTACCTGAAACATCCAATGCAATTGCATCGGGTTTGTATTCCAATTCTTTATCGCCGTCCATTACAGGATTTCCATCAGGACCATATACTTTTCCTAAGAAATAAGTCTTTTTCATACGCGGGTCCTCGCTGCCTTTTCTAAAAATAGCCAAGGCCTCTTTGGTGGCTGATGAACCATTCCATCCGTCTTGCGAATAGGCTTTTGCGTGTGCATAGTGTCTTGAGCGGACCAAATTCATGTTGCGTGCCGAGTAAAGAACCGGATCCATCGGAATAACAAAAATGTTTTCCTTGGAACTTTCGTTGGTTACGCTGAAGTTCTTGGAGAAATCACTTTCTAATGTGTATCCTAATGCAATAATAGAATCACAATAAGCAATAGTAGCTTCCCAGGGTGTTTTGTTTGCTCCGTTGATATTGAACGTAGCCGTTCCGTTTGGAATGCCGTTGTTGTCCGTCCAATTGTCATCGCCGTAAACCTGCGCATTCAAGGCCAGTTTAGCCATCAGGTAGAAAGCAACCGGGCGAGTCATCCTTCCGTAATACTCACCTTGTTTTGAGCTGTTAGCTGTGGATAAAAATGGAATTGATTCTTCCAGTTCTTTCTTTACAAAGGCGAAAACCTCAGAACGGTTGGATTGTTTTACATCGGCAATTTTCACTGTTGCGGTTTCTACTATAGGAACGCGTGCATACAAATCCATCAAATAATAATAGTACATTGCCCTGATAGCTCTTACTTCTGCTTTGTAAACGGGAAGATATGGGTTTTCGGGACTTTCTTCAATCAATGAATTTAGTTTATCCAGCGATTGATTGGTTTTTCCAATCACTCTGTACAAATAGTCCCAACTGCCTTTTACTACCGAATTATCGGTTTTCCAGTTATGTTTAAAAATATCTTGCCACAGGCCGCCGTCAAACCAGTCGCCGCCACGGGTGGGAAGCAACGCTTCGTCGGCAGTAAAGGTGTTGAGGTCATAGATTCCCCTGTCTGGCCCGGCCAAACCCTGACTTCCTCCCGAGCCGCCAATTTCAGTATAGAGGTTGGCAACGGTGTTCAAGTAGATAAGCACCGGGCTTTTAAATGCTTCGCTCTCGGGCATCTGATCTGCCGGATTTTCATCCAGGCTGCAACTGAAAAGGATAAATGCAAACGAGAGTAAAAAACTGTATAATATTTTATTTTTCATAATTTTACCTCAATTAAAAGTTAATACTTAAACCCAGTGAATAGGTGCGGGAAAGAGGATAGAATCTCTTGTCGTCCAACCCTAATTCTTCATTCACAGTGGTACTGTTTATCATCGGTGATAATCCGGAGTAGTTGGTAAATGTGTGCAGATTATTTACAGATGCTGTCAAGCGGATAGAGTTTACCCAGTTTTTCATCTTCTCTACATTGAAGTTATAACCTAATGTTACATAAGCTATGTGTAGATAATCTCCTTTTTCCAACCAGTAGTCGGTTACGGTGCTGTCGAAAATTTTCTTCTCGGGTGCATCGGGCAATACGTTGTAAGTTGGAAATACATTCATATTCATATATGATAATGATGTTCCGTTATAAATTTTATGCCCGAATGCGCCGTTCAGTTGAGTTTGAATATCGAATGCTTTGTAACGGAAACTGATATTGGTTCCCATAATCATTTTCGGCATGGCCTGGCCGGCAAAGTACCTGTCGGCTCCATTATTCAAATTAATAGCAGGATCTTCATCGAGATTCAGGATATTATAGGTATAGCTTCCTAAACCGTCATTGATGATACCGTTTGATTTCGGCAGGTAGAAAACGCCCAACGGCTGTCCCACAACCTGGTAAGTTACGTACGTGTTGCCCCCTTGGAATCCGGCGCCGTTAATTCTTGCCAATTGCATATATTCGGCTGCGTTGAGTTCTTGCCCCATGTAGGTTCCGCTTAACGATAAGAGCTTGTTTTTCTGGAATGCCATATTTCCCGAAACGGTCAATTCCATATCTTTTGTTCTTAAGGGAGTGATTCCGAGTGAAATTTCCAAACCGCTGTTCTCCATCTCTCCTAAGTTGGCAAGCAATTTGGGATGTACAAATGGAGGAACGGGCACGGCATACTCATAGAGTAAATCCTTCGTTCTTGAATAGTAATAATCGATGGTGGCTGTCAGTTTGCGATCAAAGAATGATGCATCCACACCCATATCGAACATGTCTTTGGTTTCCCATCTTAAATCGGGATTGGCATTTCTGTTGTATCCGTAAGTAACGGTTGGAACTCCGTTTACACTTGTCAGCCCCGAAGGCCCCATTAACAAAAGTGAATTGTATGCGCTAATTGCATCCTGATTACCGGTGCGTCCGTATCCGGCCCTCCATTTAATCTCGTCAATCTCTTTGATGTCTTTCAGGAAAGATTCCTCACTCATTACCCATGCAAGGGATGCCGATGGGAAGAAACCCCACTTGTTGTTTTCTCCTAATTTCGAAGAGCCGTCGAAACGCATATTTACCGTAGCAATGTAGCGGTTTGCGTACATATAGTTCACACGCCCGAGGAATGAATTCAAACTATATTCGTTTTTGTACGAACTCACATCGCCGTATTTTACCACAGCACCGGCAGCTAAGTTGTCATAACCGAAAAAGTTAGTGTCGAATCCACGTGCGTTTGCTCCGAATCCGGTATAATTATAGCTTTGTCCTTCAACCAATGCCAAAGCGTCTAAGCGGCTGTTCTGGAACATTTTCTTATAGTTCAGGCTTAAGTTACCCATCAGGATATTGCTTTTCTTCATTTCTCTGAAAGCTTTGCCTCTACCTTCCCTGACACCTTGTTTGATATTGGTAGGAATATAGTTCATGTTTTCTTTTGCATTGTAGGTGTAGGACCCAAATGCGCTGAAATTCAGGTTGTCGTTGATGGTCCAGGTTAACCGCCCGTTTGTTGACAAATAGGCATTGTCTTCCCTGTCGTCTATGGTTAAACGTCCCAACGGGTTATCCACTTCGTTTGCATTCGGATCTTCGGGCCAGGTTCCATCTTCATTTTGGGTATTTGGAAAAGTAGGATTGAAGGATGCAGCAGAGTAGAATGTCTTTTGATAATCATTTACATATCTGCTCTCCTTTTTTGAACCAAACATACCCATGTCAAGTTTCAGTTTGTTGTCGAAGAAAAGCTGGCTGCCATCAATCTTTGCGGTGTAATTTTTCATCGAGTTATTTAGGATGATCCCTTTTTGATCAATAACACCCAATGATGCTCTGAAATTGCTTTCAGCCGTGCCTCCGCCAAAAGAAATACGGTGGTTTTGAGTGTAACCGGTTTGCAGCATTTCTTTCATAAAGTTGGTGTTGGCGCCTTTGTCCAATGCATTGGCATATCCCATCGACTGTACGGCGGCTCTGTAGCCATCTGCATTCAGCATATCGATCGTTTTATAAACATCCTCAACGCCGAAAGTTCCGTCATAATTGATGGACTTTGTTCCTGCTTTTCCTTTTTGTGTCGTAACAACAATAACACCGCTTGCTCCTCTTGAACCGTACTGAGCTGTTTCCGAAGCATCTTTCAAGATAGTGAAGCTTTCGATATCGGATGGCGAAAGTGCATTCAGTAATGCCAAGTCGCCAAATACTCCGTCAATTACAACAAGTGGGTCGTTACCACCGGACAATGAAGTCGTACCACGAATCCTGATAGCGCTTCCTGCTGTTGGGTCGCCACCGGTTTTCTGAATATTTACACCGGCTACTTTTCCTTTAAGTGCATCCAGGGGATTTACTACAACACCGGCGTTCATATCTTTTCTGCCAACCTTTTCCACAGCACCCGATATGGTACGCGTGCTTCCCGTAGCATAACCGATCACTACCACTTCTTCCAGAAGTTCGGTGTCTTCCTGTAGGATTACATCGATGGCCTTCCTGTTTTGAATGGCAATTGTTTGGGTTACATAGCCCACATAGGAGATTACGAGTGTTCCGTTGTCCGGAGCCTGAATGGAAAAATTTCCATCGTAATCTGTTACCACACCCGAGGTTGTTCCTTGTAAAAGGATACTGGCGCCGATAATCGGTTCGCCGGCAACATCTTTTATCGTTCCCCGCACATTTATCGTAGAACCCGTTTGAGCACTAACCGATAAAATCATTAGCATGCTTGACAACACTGTCATCAAGAACGCTTTCATAGTTTTTTTGAAATTTACATACATGTTTGTTAACGTTGTAAGATTAACTGGTTTATAATTATTTACTCTCTACTTTTTCACAGAATTGTAAATTACTGTCCGCTCTCGGTACAAAAATAGAGTTAATGCAAAAAATTGCATAGTAAAACAGCCGTTTTAACTGCTTTTACCTGTGCAAACGATTGCATTTTTAAGTGTAAAAAATAAACTATCAGCAATTTACGATTGCGGTACGTGTTGTTTATGGCAGGAAAATCAAAACCGTTTTTTACTTTTTCCCGAGATCGCTCTCCTCAATCCGATAAGGAATCTCTTGCTTGGGTTGGATTTAATGTAGGATTCAATGTGGCGCTGCTTTTTCTCTTCGAGGATCTGATTGATTTCGATGAGGATACCCGATTCTTCCACATCTCCGAATTCGTCGTTTATGGAAGTTCCGAAGAATCGCATATAGGGCGATAAACCCATATAGGCATTAATAAGCGGTGGAATGTTCAAACCGAAACTGCGGACTTCCTTGTTCAAAACTCTATAATCCTCTTTAAAGCTCTTCCCTTTAAACAGGTGCCGCATCTTGGCCGTGTCGGTATCGGTAACAAGTTGGTTGATTGGGGTTACAAGTTTGTCGGGATCGGGAAAATGCAGGTGCATAAAATACAAAATCATGTTGCGGGCTTCTTTGTTGTAGGTCCCGTACATGGTTACTTTTCCAAAAAAATATTTCATCGACGGATCGATTACCGTGAGGGCGCCAAGACCATCCCAGAGATTATCGAGAGCGAAGATGCCTTTACGGCTGTGCAGGGTAGATTGATATTCGAGGGAGACGAACGAGCGTCCCAGTTCTACGGTGTAGGGCAGGTAATTTTGTATAAAATTATCAGAAAAGTTTAACAAATGTGCCGTGGCAAGCATCGGCTTTCCTTTTTCATCAAAGTCTATTTTTCTGCCCATAATAAAGCGATATCCGCCCAAAATTTCTTCTTTTTCCGGGTCCCAAACAATGAGCTGATGATAAGGATGTTTCATCAGGTCGTATTTATCAATATCGGCTTCTAATCCCGTTCCTCCGCCATAGTAGCGGAAAGCGATTTCACGCAACCGGCCCACTTCCCGCATCAGGTTGGGCGAATCGTGAGCGGTGAAGATGTAAATTTCGTTATTGGCTTTGTTGGTGGAACGTATTCTTTTTCCTACGGTCAGTTCATTTTTTATGAGGGCTTTATCGATCGGATCAATGATCTTTTCCATACTTAATTGTTGTCTTGAGGTAAATTGTAAACAATGGTTCTTATTTCTTCCGCCCATTGCGCGGGACTTTTTGATTTATCTAACGATTGCCAGGAGATTGGTTCTCCAAACGTGATGTGAAACGTTTGATCTTTGTTTTTGAACATTTCACCGGGCAGGTAAATGAGCTCTATGTTGAATTTTAATCCCAATGATTTGCGGATATTGGCAAAATTGTAAAAGAAATTCGAGTTTTTTGCATCGAAGTGGACAGGGATTATATCCCTTTTGTGTTCAATAGCTTTTACTACGAAACTTTTCATCCACTCCAAATCTTTTATTTTACCGCTTTGTTTTCGCGAGCATAATCCGGCAGGAAAGGTAATGATCTGATTGTCCGATGTATATGCCTCATTTATGGCTGCGGCCGACAGTTTGGCTTGTGAACCGTATTTGTTGATCGGGACAAAAATGGATTCGAGATTCTTAATGTTTAACAAAACATCGTTAACCAGGTACTTGATTTTTCCGCCATATTTCTTACCTAAGTGGGCAGACAGGCAAATACCGTCCAGACCACCCAGCGGATGATTGGAAGCAAAAATGAATTTCCCTTCTTCGGGGATATTCTCTTCCCCGTGGATTTTCAGGTCTAACCTGAATTCCTTATCCACCAGCGCACACATAAAATCAACGCCTTGCTTATCCTGATTTCGCTCGATAATCGCATTTAATTCATCCTGATAAATGGTGCGCTTTAGGTAATTAATAGCAAATTTAGGGATTTTATTGTAGTGCTTTTTCGCTTTCGCCCGCAAGACACCATCGATATCTAATTTGAAATCAATTTTTTCCGACATAATGACCTTCCTATGACTTACAAAAATACAAAATAATTAAGAAAAGTTGGATAAGTCAGTCACATTTATTTAAGACAGTAGAAATATTCTACAAAGTTTATCTTGTCGAAATCTTGGTAATATTAAGATAATCAGCATTATATATACCTGTTGATAACTTTATCAAAAATAATGTGTGGAAAAGTGGGGGATAGTGGATTTATTTTGTAATTTTACCGCAAAAATCATAGAACTAAGAATATAGTGTTACAATTTCTGGGAAATATTGAAGCAAAAGCCGATGCAAAAGGACGGATTTTTGTGCCGGCCACTTTTCGTAAGCGTCTGCAGGGTGCTAACGAAGAGTTCTTGGTGCTTCGCAAAGATATCTTTCAGGATTGTCTGGTGCTTTATCCCGGAACGGTCTGGGAGGACGAGATTGAAACGCTCAGGAGCCGGCTCAACAAGTGGAACAAGGAACAGCAGCAGGTTTTTCGTCAGTTCGTGCTCGATGCCGAACGCATTGAAATGGACGCGAGCGGACGGATTTTAATCCCGAAACGTTATATGATGCTGGTGGGTATCGAAGCCGACGTCCGTTTTCTGGGCGTGGACGATACAATCGAGATATGGGCGAAAGAAAAACTGGAGAAACCGCTGGTTGATCCCGATGAGTTTTCCGCAAAATTACAAGAGTTAATGGGGTGATTACTGAACCGTACCACATACCGGCATTGCTTTACGAAAGTATAGACGGGTTGAATATTCGTCCCGAGGGGGTGTATGTTGATGTAACATTCGGTGGTGGCGGGCACTCAAGAGAAATATTGAAACGGCTGGGGAAGAATGGCAAGCTGCTTGCTTTCGACCAGGATGACGATGCATACCAAAACAATATCCCGGACCCGCGTTTCACTTTTGTAAAAAGCAATTTTCGATTTTTGAAGAATTTCCTGCGCTATCATCACATAGATGAAGTGGATGGAATCCTTGCCGATTTAGGGGTGTCGTCGCATCATTTTGACGATCCCGATCGTGGATTTTCTTTTCGGCTACCGGGAGATTTGGATATGCGGATGAACCGGCTGGCCAGAAGATCTGCCGCCGATATACTGAACGAATATCCGGTAGAGAAGTTGTCGGATATTTTTTTCTTTTACGGGGAGTTGAAAAGTGCGCGGAAGATAGCAACGACTGTTTCTGCCTATCGCCAATCAAAAAAAATTGATTCTGTTTCCGATTTTCTGGAGATCATGAAACCGTTCACTTCTCGTGAAAAGGAAAACAAAACCCTTGCTCAGGCGTTTCAGGCGTTGCGTATTGAAGTAAACGATGAGCTGAAAGCCCTTGAGGAAATGCTGGAGCAGGGACTGGAGATGCTGAAGCCCGGCGGGCGGTTCAGTGTGATCTCATACCATTCGTTGGAGGATCGTTTGGTGAAGAATTTCTTTAAGACGGGAAATTTCGGTGGCAATATCGTCCAGGATTTTTATGGAAATATAGAGACTCCGTTTGAACTGATCAACAGAAAAGTGATTGTGCCAACGGAAGAAGAACAGGTGGACAATCCGCGTTCGAGAAGTGCCAAACTGCGGATAGCGGAGAAAAAGTATCACGCAACTCGATAAAAAATGAAAGTGAAATTAGGCAACATAAGAAAATCGTTCGTACATGTTTTCGGCGGAAATGTTTTAACGGAAAACTTTTTCGTCCGAAACATCACATTCATCGTTGTCCTGGTGGTCGTTATGATTTTGTTCATCAGCCATCGCTACACGGTTTTGCAGCGAATAGCGGAGATGGAGCGTTTAAAAGTGGAACTGAAAGACGCCAAGTATGAGTCGCTCGATATTTCATCCAATCTAACCGAAGCCAGCCGCCAGGGACAGATTGAGAAAAGAATGGAAGAGTCGGGCCTGGGCTTGAAAATAAACAACGAACCGGTTTATCGCATTCAGAAAGGAAAGAAATGAAATGGAAAAGAAAACCGATGAAAATAGAAGGAGCATTTTAAATCGTTATGGCTTAATTGTCTTCTTCCTTTTGGGGGTTGGGATCCTGATTATTTTCTCTGCCGGGAAGATCGTTTTTACGGCAGAAGGAAAGAAATGGCGTGAAGTTGGTGAAAAGGAAACCATAATCAAAGACCGTGTCATTTTGCCCAAGCGTGGAAATATTTATACTTACGACGGAAAACTGTTGGCTACCAGTGAGCCGTTGTACAACATCTATATGGACTTTTGGGCGGAAGGGATGAGAGAAGACACATTGATGAAGTATGTCGGTGACCTTTCGTTAGCCCTTTCTGAAAAATTTCCGGATAGAACGGCATCGCAATACAAGAGCATCATCCTGAGCGGATGGAAACTTCGTGAAAAGGAAGAGCGGCAAATACAAGAAAATGCTGCGCGAGGCATCGAAAAGAAAGTGACGCTGAAATCGCGCTATGTGCGCATTATTCGTCCCGATATTTCGTATGTCGATTTGAAGGAAATCCGCACCTATCCGTTCCTGAACCAGCGTTCCAACCGCAGCGGGTTAATTGCTGAAGAGAAAAATGCGCGCAAACGTCCGTTCGGGAATTTAGCCAACAGAACGGTGGGAAACGTTTATAAAGACCTGGAGAAGGGCGGCGCCAGCGGATTGGAACTGAAATACGATTCGCTGTTGAGGGGTGTTGAGGGAGTGAAAAGCCGGCAAAAGATACAGGGTAGGTGGACAGACATAGAGGAGATTGCCGCAAAAGACGGATACGATATTGTAACTACGCTCGATGCCGATATTCAGGAAGTAACGGAGCGCGCTTTGCGGGCAAAACTTGAAGAGACCTCGGCCGAATCGGGGACGGCAATCATTATGGAGACCAAAACGGGTGAAATCAGAGGCATTGCCAACTTAGACCGGATGAGTAACGGGAACTACGCCGAAGGCAACCCCAATGCTTTTTCGTATATGAACGAACCGGGATCAACCTTTAAAACCGTAACGGTAATGGTGGCGCTCGATGACGGGCTGATAACCCCTACTGATTCGTTTCATGTGGGTAACGGATTGTATCAGTACAACGGTAAATGGGTGCGCGACCACTATTGGCGGCAAGGCCGCGATAGAGGGTACCTTACTGTAAAAGAAGGAATAGAAATCTCTTCCAACGTAGTGATGAGTAAAATAGTGCTTAAGGCATATGCCAACGACCCGACTAAATTTGTAAAAGGCATCGACAGGATCGGCTTGCGTAAAAAACTCACCTGGGATGTCCCGTTGAACGGGATTGAAGGAACATCGTCCATCCGTTTTCCCGATGATAAAGTGAATTACTGGTCAAAAACCACACTCCCGTGGATGTCTTTCGGTTATGAATCGAAAGTACCGCCCATTTATATGCTCATGTTCTATAACGGTATTGCCAACGGTGGGAAAATGATCAAGCCGTTTATTGCTAAAACGTTGTTGAAAGACGGAAAGATAGTGGAAGAATACAAGGCGGAAGTGGTGAACGAAAAGATGTGTAAGGACACTACATTGGCCCAGATTCGGGAAATGCTGGTGGGGGTTATTGAGGAAGGAACGGCCAAAGTAGTGAAATCGGATTATTTTTCCATCGCGGGAAAAACGGGTACGGCACAAATTGCCAGTGGTGGCGGATATAGCGATTATTACGTTTCGTTTTGCGGATATTTCCCCGCCGAGGATCCAAAATATACTTGCTTTGTAGGAATCAGAAAACCAAAAGGCGTCCCATCGGGTGGAGGACAAGCCGGGATGGTTTTTAAAAGTATAGCGGAGCAGACATATGTGAAACGAACTCAACTCGCTCCCGAACAGGCACAGGTGGATTCTACCTTGCAAAAAATGCCGGCCATTAAAAGCGGAAACTGGGGAAACAGCCAAACGGTATTGTCGATGTTGAATTTCAAATCTTCCGTTTTAGATGCCGCTGCCGACTGGGTAAAAGTAAGATACGACAGTGTGGCTTACCACCCGCAGGCGTTGGCCATAAATAAAAATTCGGTTCCAAACGTGTTGGGGATGGGCGCGAGAGATGCGGTTTACCTGCTCGAAAAATCGGGATTGAGGGTTAACTTGACCGGCTCGGGGAAAGTAGTCTCGCAATCGTTTGTTCCGGAAAGTAAGCTGGTAAAAGGTACAACCATCAGCATAACGCTACGGTAAAAGGCCGGGAAAGTACAGGTTTTGAAATAGATAAAATAGATATGAAACTAAGCCAACTGACAGAAAGATGTAAAATAGTAGCTATTTACGGTGAGGAGAATGTGGAGGTTGAAGGCATCACTTCCGATTCCCGACAGGTGCAGAAAGGTTCGCTTTTTATTGCTGTGGAGGGCATCAATACCGACGGGCACGACTACATCGGCAAGGCCATAGAGCAGGATGTCCTGGTTGTGGTTTACGATAAGCCGATGTTCGAAGAATATTTTTCGAGGGTTACTTACGTCCAGGTTGAAAACTCGGCTGTCGCATTGGCACAAATTGCTTCTGTCTGGTTCGGAAATCCATCGGAGCAACTGAAATTGATTGGAGTAACCGGAACGAACGGTAAAACAACCATTGCCACTTTGTTGCACAGGATGTTTCGGGCATTGGGTTATGGTGCAGGGTTGCTTTCAACCGTAGCCAACTGTGTGAACGATGACAGCTATCCAACCACGCACACCACGCTCGACCCCATTACCCTGAACTCTTTCTTCCGGAAAATGGTAGATGCCGGCTGTGAATATGCCTTTATGGAGGTGAGCTCTCACGCTATTCATCAGAAACGGGTGTATGGATTGAATTTCGATGGCGGAATTTTTACCAATCTGACCCAGGATCACCTGGACTATCATAAAAATATGCTGGAGTATAGGAACGTCAAAAAAGCGTTTTTCGATTCTTTGCCCGAAACGGCTTTTGCACTCACCAACTCCGATGATAAAAACGGGCTGGTGATGCTTCAAAACACAAAAGCTAAACAATACACGTACTCCGTAAAAGGATTAGCGGATTTTAAAGCACGGATTTTTGAGAAACATTTCGACGGAACAGAGATAGAAATAAACGGGAAGCAGCTTATCGTGCAGTTTGTGGGTGTGTTTAACGTATATAATCTTCTGGCGGTTTACGGAGCATCTGTTCTGCTGGAGCAACAACCGGATGAGGTGCTTAGGATATTGTCCGTTTTAAAACCTGTGGCAGGACGTTTTCAGACACTGCGGTCGCCCGGAGATTTTACCGCCATTGTTGATTATGCCCATACGCCCGACGCGCTGACCAATGTCCTCAATGCGATTAACGAGGTGCTGAATAAGAAAGGCGATATAATAACGGTGGTGGGCTGTGGCGGAAACCGTGATAAAACCAAACGCCCGTTAATGGCGCGCGAGGCTGTGGAATTAAGTGATAAAGTAATTCTTACGTCCGATAATCCCCGGTTCGAAGAGCCGCAGGATATCATTGACGATATGGCTGCCGGGTTAGATGATGAGCAGCGCCGCAATACGCTTTCGATTGTTGACCGGCGTGAAGCGATAAAAACCGCCTGTGCGCTGGCTAAGCCGGGTGATGTTATTCTCGTTGCAGGGAAAGGCCACGAAGACTATCAGGAAATTAAAGGTGTGAGGTATCATTTCAATGATAAAGAAGAAGTGGAAAAAATATTTATAACCAGTAACCCGTAATTTGTAACTCGTATGCTGTATTATCTTTTTCAATATCTAGACAAACTCGACTTCCCCGGAGCCGGAATGTTCCAGTTTGTTACTTTCCGGGCAGCGCTCGCTGCCATTATTTCGTTGCTTTTCTCAGTAATTGTCGGCGCCAGAATCATTCGGAGGTTACAAAAGAAGCAGATAGGTGAAACCATTCGCAACCTCGATTTGGAAGGGCAGTACAGCAAACGGGGAACACCAACAATGGGCGGCGTCATCATTATTCTCTCCATCCTGGTAGCAATACTATTGATGGGGAAATTAGAGAATATCTACATCATTATAATGATAATAAGCACCGTCTGGTTGGGTACGTTAGGCTTTGCCGATGACTATATCAAGGTATTTAAAAAAGATAAGGAAGGGTTGAAGGGGAAATTCAAGGTAGTGGCACAGATAGGCTTGGGCTTGATCATAGGCTTGATTATGTACTTGAGCCCCAATATCGTTTCGCGTGAGAACACCGAGATCCGGGTAAACAATGTCATTGAGCAGGTGCAGTTTCGGGGACAAGACATCAAGACCACAAAAACGACCATTCCTTTTGTGAAGAACAATAATTTTGATTATCGCTCGCTTGTCTCCTGGATGGGCGATTTTGCCGATGAAGCGGTTTGGATCGTTTTCGTGTTATCTGTCATTCTGATTGTTACGGCAGTTTCAAACAGCGCTAACCTGACGGATGGGTTGGACGGACTCGCATCCGGATCATCGGCTGTTATAGGAGTGGCGCTGGGGGTTTTGGCTTATGTGTCCGGGCGTGTCGATTTTGCTTCGTACCTGAATATCATGTACATTCCCGGAAGTGATGAGCTGATGGTTTTTGCTGCCGCGTTTGTGGGCTCTACTGTCGGGTTCCTGTGGTACAATGCTTATCCGGCTCAGGTTTTTATGGGTGATACGGGCAGTTTGACGTTAGGCGGGCTTATCGGAGTTTTTGCCGTGCTTATCCATAAGGAGATGTTGCTCCCTATTTTGTGCGGCGTCTTTTTTGTGGAAGCCCTCTCTGTAATTCTGCAAGTGACCTATTTCAAATATACAAAGAAAAAAACGGGTGTCGGAAAACGGGTGTTCAAGATGACACCCCTGCATCATCATTTCCAGAAAGCAGGAAATGCCGGAATTGATGCCATCATTCAAAAACCGTTGATTCCGCTCACCGAACCCAAGATCGTTTCCCGATTCTGGCTCATAGGGATGATCCTGGCGGTAATAGCAGTGGCAACGTTGAAAATGAGATAGGGAAAGTAATTAAGAATTAAGAATTATGAATTATGAATTGATTATCCTGGGTGGTGGTGAATCGGGCGTTGGTTCTGCCATTCTTGCGAAGGCAAAAGGAGTTGAGGTTTTCCTTTCTGATTCGGGAACGCTGAAAGACGAACACCGGCAAACACTTATCAATTACGGAATCGATTTTGAGGAAGACGGACACTCCGAGGAGCGTATTCTGTCTGCAAGTGAAGTGATAAAGAGCCCGGGCATTCCCGATAGTGCCCCCCTGATGCAGAAAATCATCACAAAAGGAATCCGGGTAATATCCGAAATTGAGTTTGCCGGAAGATACACCAACGCCAGGATGATCTGCATTACCGGAAGCAATGGTAAAACCACTACGGCAAGCCTTATTTATCACATCTTGAAATCGGCTGGGCTGAATGTGGGGTTGGGCGGAAACATCGGAAAAAGCTTTGCAAGGCAGGTGGCGGAAGAGAGTTTCGACTACTTCGTGTTGGAGCTAAGCAGTTTCCAACTGGAAGGCGTATATGATTTCAAAGCGGATATCGCTGTGTTGATGAATATAACGCCCGACCACCTAGATAGATACGATCACGATATGCAGAAATACGTAGATGCGAAAATGCGGATCATACGCAACCACAAGATGGGAGATTCTTTTATCTACTGGATGGACGATCCGGTAGTGACAAAAGAGATCGAAAAACTAAAACCCGCATCCGATCTCTATTCTTTTACTGAAAAAAATAATCACAGGGCTACGGCTTATTCGGAGGATAATAAAATGTACATACAAACCAAAGGCAGCGTTTTTGATATGGAGTTGGAATTGCTGGCGTTGCAGGGAATGCATAATCTGTATAACTCTATGGCGTCGGGGATTGTGGCTAAATTACTCGATATCTCGGATGATAATTTACGCCTGGCTCTCTCGGACTTTAAAGGTGTTCCGCATCGATTGGAAAAAGTGGCATCGGTGCGGGGTGTACAATATATAAATGATTCCAAGGCTACCAATGTAAACTCGTGCTGGTATGCGCTGCAAAGCATGCGTACGAAAGTAGTGCTGATTCTCGGCGGAACCGACAAAGGGAACGATTATACGGAGATTGAAAGCCTGGTAAGACAGAAGGTCAGGGCGTTGATATTTTTAGGAAAGGACAACAGCAAGCTTCATAAATTCTTCGATGGGATGGTACCTGACATTGAAGATGTAAATTCGATGAGGGATGCTGTTGATACTGCTTACCGGATGGCGGAGAAAGGCGATACCGTCTTGTTGTCGCCCTGCTGCGCCAGCTTCGACCTGTTTCAAAATTACGAGGACCGGGGTGATCAATTTAAAGATTGCGTGAGGAGGTTGTAAACAGTAAAAATATGCTTGATAAAATAAAGAATGCATTTGATCAGAATAATTTCCAGGAAGATTTAGAAAACTCAAAATCCACGATAGGACGATTGGGAGTGAAAATCTTCAAGGGCGATAAGGTTGTATGGCTGGTATTTGTTATCTTGTGTGTGATTTCGCTGGTTGAAATTTTCAGTGCAACCAGCACCATTGTTTATAAACAGCAAAATCAATGGGGCCCCATTCTGCGCCACACCATGTTTTTGATTGGCGGAGTGGGGGTCATCATTCTTATTCATAATATTCCGTATCGATATTTCTCTTCCCTGATTTTTGTGCTTATCGCTTCGATCATCTTACTCCTGCTCACGCCGGTTATCGGAACTACGGTAAATGGCGCTGAGCGGTGGATCTCTATATTTGGTTTTACCATCCAGCCGTCGGAGATTGCCAAAATCTCGCTTATGGGCACGATTGCGTTCCTGCTCAGCAAGCAAAATGGTACGAATGATGGCGTGCTTTTCAAATGGATGATCGGGCTGATGGTGGTTGTTTGCGGTATTATTGCGATGGATAATTTATCAACTGCGGCGTTGCTCTTTGTGGTTTGCTTTTTGCTGATGTTCATCGGGAATGTAAAGCTGATAAGATTGCTGAAGGTGACCGGAACAGGGATTGCTTTTATCGTATTGTTTGTTGTACTGCTGAAAGTGATCCCTACCGATTGGACCGGCTCCGGTGCGTTAAGCCGCGTAGGAACCTGGCAAAACCGGATCGCGGAATTTGGCAGCCACAAAGAAGAGGCCGAAGAAACATACTATACCATTACCGACGAGAACTATCAAGTGGCGCACGCCAAAATAGCCATTGCCAACGGAGGCATCATAGGCAGGTTCCCGGGCAACAGCACCGAGCGCGATTTCCTTCCACAGGCATATTCCGACTTTATTTATGCTATCATTATTGAAGAGATGGGTATTGCAGGTGGAATTTTTGTACTGCTGCTCTACATCATAATACTTATACGGGCGGGAATGATCGCCCGGAAAACTCAGAAACTTTTTCCGAAATATCTTGTTCTTGGATCGGCGTTGATGTTGTCTATGCAGGCTTTCATCAATATGGCGGTGGCCGTGAACCTTATTCCGGTAACCGGACAGCCGTTGCCGCTCATCAGCCGCGGGGGCACATCCCTGCTCATCACATGCGCCTATTTCGGATTGATTTTAAGTGCGGACAGGTTTGGAATCGGGAAGAAAAAAGAAGAGGCGCCGATGGATGAAACAGACAGGCCCGATGAAGAAAAAGATGAGGGAACGGCTGTGGAAACCATAGATAAACTGGAAGAAAAAGTAGAATTTAAAATTATTCAGGTATGATATCAACACCCCACCCGCCACGGGTAATTATCAGCGGCGGTGGTACCGGCGGGCACATCTTCCCCGCCATCTCCATCGCCAACGCCATAAAGGAACGATGGAGCGATGCCGAAATCCTTTTCGTCGGCGCTGAAAACCGGATGGAGATGGAGCGTGTTCCCGCTGCAGGATACAAAATTATCGGACTTCCCGTAGCGGGCTTCGACCGGAAAAATATGCTGAAAAACGTTTCGGTAGCAGTGAAGTTATTGAAGAGTTTACAGAAGGCAAAGGGCATTATTAACTCCTTTAAACCCGATATTGCTGTGGGGGTGGGCGGTTATGCCAGTGGGCCAACCCTTCGTGCGGCGGCTGCAAAAGGTGTCCCCACTGTTTTGCAGGAGCAGAACTCGTATGCCGGAGTAACCAATAAGATGCTGGCACGGAAGGCGGCCAGGATCTGCGTGGCGTATGAAGGAATGGAACGGTTCTTCCCGAAAGAAAAGATTGTGCTCACTGGGAATCCCACACGTCAGGATTTAGTTGTTTCTAAAGAAAACCGCCAAAACGGATATGTGCACTTCGGATTAGATCCCGATAAGAAAACTATCCTTATGGTGGGCGGCAGTTTAGGCGCGCGCACGCTCAACGAAAGCATAATCGGATCGTTTCCCGATATCGGAAAATCCGATGTCCAGGTTCTCTGGCAGTGTGGAAAATACTATTTCAAAGAGATATCCGGCTTGCAGGCAGAGGGGAAAATCCCCGGAAATGTATATCTGTTCGATTTTCTTTCCCGGATGGATTATGCCTATTCTGTTGCGGACCTTGTGATTTCTCGTGCCGGGGCCGGCTCCATCTCGGAGTTCTGCCTGTTGGGAAAACCCGTTATTCTTGTCCCGTCGCCAAACGTTGCCGAGGATCACCAGACGCAGAACGCCATGGCGCTTGTGAAAAGAGACGCGGCCGTGATGGTATCGGATGCCAATGCCCGGACACTGCTTTTCCACACGGCGTTAAGGCTGGTGGATGATAACGAGAAGTTGAAATCGTTAAGCGATAACATTATAAAATTAGCCCAAAAAGATTCGGCAAAACGGATTGTGGATGAGATCCAAAAACTTCTTATGCAATTATGAATTATAAATCGGTTTACTTCATCGGGATCGGCGGTATCGGCATGAGCAATCTGGCGCGGTATTTTATGTCGCAAGGAATATCGGTTGCCGGATACGACCGTGTGGAAACCCCGCTTACAAAAGCGTTGACGGCTGAAGGAGCGCAAATCCATTACGAGGATCGTGTTCAACTGGTCCCCGCTGAATTTCTCGCCAAAGAAAGAACCCTTATCGTTTATACGCCTGCCGTTCCGGCATCGCACAGCGAACTGCAGTATTTCCGGCAGAACGATTTCACTGTGATGAAACGTGCACAAGTCCTGGGCGAGATTACCAAAACGAGCGATGCCGTTTGTGTTGCGGGAACGCACGGAAAAACAACGGTGTCGAGTATGATCGCCCATTTATTGCGGCAATCGGAGGTGGATTGCAATGCATTTTTGGGCGGGATCCTCAAAAATTACGGCACCAACCTGCTGTTGTCGGACAAAAGCCGCATTACCGTTGTGGAAGCGGATGAGTATGACCGTTCTTTTCATTGGTTACAACCCTGGATTGCTATTATTACATCTGCCGATCCCGACCACCTGGATATTTACGGGACACCTGAGGCTTACCGCGAAAGTTTCGAGCATTTTACGTCACTTATCCGTAAGAACGGGTACCTGATTTTGAAGAAAAATATATCGGTAACGCCAAGAGTAGATGAATCGGTGAAAGTTTTTACCTATTCTGAATCGGAGGGCGATTTTCACGCTGAGAACATCCGTATCGGCGGCGGAGAAATTATATTCGACTTTGTGTCGTCCGATAACCGGATTACCGATATCCAACTGGGCGCACCTGTGAAAGTGAATATCGAAAACGCCGTGGCGGCAATCGCGGCAGCTGCGTTGAGCGGTGTTAAGCCCGATGAGATTCGTGTGGCGATGAAGACCTTTGGTGGTGCAAAACGCCGCTTCGACTTTCAATTAAAAACTCCCGAAATCGTTTTTATCGACGATTATGCACACCATCCGCAAGAGCTGGCAGCATCCATCCGGTCGATAAGGCAATTGTATCCCGACCGAAAGGTTACCGGTGTTTTTCAACCCCATCTCTACTCGCGTACACGTGATTTTGCCGATGATTTTGCTCAAAGCCTTTCGTTGTTGGATGATGTGATTTTACTCGATATTTATCCGGCACGCGAAGAACCCATACCGGGCATTACTTCCCGGATTATTTTTGATAAGATCAGATCGAAAGAGAAAACGCTTTTAAAAAAAGCAGAGTTGCTCAACTTTTTAAAAGACAAGGACATGGAGGTCTTAGTTACCTTGGGGGCGGGTGATATAGAACAACTATTGCCCGAGATTAAGCAACTGTTAGAAAAAAGATTTATCGGAAAATAAATCCGATACAATTTGTATCTTTGCGTAAATGAAAAAGTTTTTCATCATATTGGCTTCGTTGTTGGTAATCGGTTATCTTATTTTCTCGGCTATCTACTTCAATAGTTCATCCGGGAACGAGGTGTGCAGTAAATTCGAGGTAATTGTAAAAGACAGTTTACACACTCAGTTTATACATCAGAAAGACATTGAGGATCTACTGAAAAGAAAAAAGATCTACCCGGTGGGTAAAACAATGAGCGAGATAAATACGTTGGAAATTCTTGATACGATCCTGACCAGCAAGTTGGTGAAATCTGCTGAAGTATATACCGCGCAAAACGGATTGGTTGTGGCTAACATTTATCAGCGCGAACCGGTTTTGCGGGTTATCTCCGATACAAAAGGAAGTTTTTATATCGATGATAATCGGGAACGGATGCCCGTTTCTCCCAACTTCACCGTATATGTGCCCCTTGCTACCGGAGCTATTGATGAGGAATATGCGCAGAACGAGTTATACGATTTTGCGGAGTTCCTGAACGAAAATCCCGATTGGAACGCGTGGGTCGATCAGATTGTAGTAAAACCCGATAAAGATGTGGAGTTAATTCCACGTGCGGGGGATTTCAGGATCGTGTTGGGGAAATTAGACAATTATTCCGAAAAACTGGCCAAGTTTGCCTTATTCATAGAGAAAGGATTGAACGTGGTAGGATGGAACAGGTATTCGGAAATAAATTTGAAATACGACAACCAAGTGGTTTGTACAAAAAAATAGAGCCAAGAGCCAAGAGTAAAGAACAAAGAGCAAAGAGCAAAGAGTAAAGACAAAAGACTTTAAACTTTGGACTTTAAACATTTTTAAGCAAAGAGAACAAGACTTATAGGCTTATAGACAGTTTAACAGTCTAAAAATCTAAAATATATGACTCAATCAGGATTTATAGCTGCCATTGATTTGGGAACTTCCAAAATTACCGGTATTATCGGACGTAAAAACGAAAGCAATGTTATTTCCGTTTTGGAGTGTGTCTCCCTACCGTCGGAGAACAGTATCCGCCGCGGAACAATTTACAACATTGATAAAGCCAGTGCGATTGTAAGGAAACTAATAAGTATGCTCGAGAACGCATTGGGCAAGAAAATAGGGAAAGTTTATGTCTCCCTTGGAGGACAATCTGTTCATACGGAAGTGATCCGGGAAATGAAACAACTCTCTTCGTCCGGCATCGTTACCGAAAACGTGGTGGAACAACTTCGTAATGAAGCTGATAAGTACAAGCCCGATTTAAAGCGAAAATACGCTATTGGCGATGTGGAGTATTTTCTGGATGACAAACCCGAG
The DNA here is from genome assembly GCA_001898165.1 of Bacteroidia bacterium 43-41. Classification (GTDB taxonomy): domain Bacteria; phylum Bacteroidota; class Bacteroidia; order Bacteroidales; family Dysgonomonadaceae; genus Petrimonas. Next base: position 3,710 of record MKTD01000069.1, on the reverse strand, counting down.
AAAAATCCGGTTGGAGTAACCTGTTCCGTTGTTGAGGCAGAGTATCAGATTGTGGTGGGCCGCCCCAATCTGGCTTTTAACATCGAGAAAACCATCGTGGATAAAGGGCGCTTACAGATTGCCGATTTCATCGTAGCCCCGCTTGCCGCTGCAGCAATCACCCTTACCGAAGAAGAGAAGGAACTGGGCTGCGCTTTCGTCGATTTCGGCGCCGGAACCACCACGTTGTCCGTTTATAAGGGAGGCCTTTTGCGCCGGATGGTGACCATCCCTTTTGGAGGGAAAAACATCACCCGGGATATTGCGGAACTCAACTTTGTGGAGAGCGAAGCGGAACAGTATAAAATAAAGTTTGGCAAAGCCCGGGAAAACAACGAGAGTTCGCTTTTCTCGTCGCCGTTTTCATCCAAGCCGGATATCGATCTGGTGGAGTTAAACAAGGTCATTGTGATGCGCCTCGATGAAATTACAGCCAATATCAAGGAACAAATCCGGCTTTCCGGATATCAGGAACAACTGGGTGCGGGGCTTGTTGTGACAGGCGGTGCGTCGCAACTGAGAAATCTGGAAGAGTATTTGACTCAAAAGCTCGATTTGCCTGTCCGTAAGGCATCTTCCCGGAAAGCCCTGGTGAACAACACCCCCGAATATGCCAATGATCCTGCCTTGGCAACGGCGATGGGAATGCTTTTGCTGGCTCACGAAGATTGCGAGAAGATGGTTGAGGAGCCCGAGGAAGAGGCCCAACCGGACCAGAAGTCAAAAGGATCGGTTTGGAGTAATTTCTTCGGGGAAAAAGAGAAAACAGATAAAGTCAAAGAGCCCAATGAGAAAGGGCATAAGAATAAAAAAGAAAAATCCATCAATATAGGTGGAAAAATGAAAAATATGTTTTCGACTATGTTTGAGGAAGAAGAGGACGACCAGTGAACGATAAAAAAATGATTTCAAATTATGGATGACGAAATATTAGATTTACAGATCAGCAGCCGTACCGAAGCCATTATTAAAGTGATCGGCGTGGGCGGTGGTGGCGGAAATGCAGTGAACCACATGTTCAAAGAGGGCATACACGATGTTTCCTTCGCACTGTGTAATACCGATAATCAAGCCTTGTTGAGTTCACCTGTGCCTGTGAAAATACAGTTGGGTGAACATACTACAGGCGGCCTTGGTGCAGGGAATAAGCCCGAAGTGGCTCAGCGGGCTGCTGAGGAAAGTATCGAGCTCATTCAGGATTTATTGAGCGATGGCACCCGTATGGCATTCATTACAGCCGGGATGGGCGGAGGAACCGGAACCGGGGCTGCTCCCGTCGTGGCGCGTATAGCTAAGGACATGGGCATTCTTACGGTAGGGATTGTTACCATTCCTTTCGTTTTTGAAGGACAGCGTAAAATTGTGCAAGCGTTGAAAGGCGTGGAGCAGATCGCCGCCAATGTGGATGCGCTGCTCGTCATCAACAACGAGCGTTTGCGGGATATTTACCACGATCTTACGATGCTCAATGCTTTTGCCCGCGCTGATGATACGTTGACAATCGCAGCCAAGAGCATCGCAGAGATCATCACTATACACGGGCATGTGAATCTTGACTTTGCCGACGTGGAGACCACCTTGAAAGACGGGGGGGTAGCCATTATGAGCCGCGGGATCGGTACCGGAAAGGATCGTGTGAATAAGGCCATCGAGGATGCCATAAATTCACCCTTGCTCAACAACAACGATGTTTTCAGCGCGAAAAAGATATTGATCAACCTCTCCTTTGGCGAAGAGAATCCGCTTATGATGGAGGAGATGAACGCACTGCACAACTTTATGTCGAAATTTGGCCACGGGATTGAGGTTATTTGGGGTGCTGCCGTAGAAAAGGATTTGGGCGAGGAGGTTAAGGTTACATTGTTGGCAACCGGTTTTTCCATTACGGATGTTCCCGGAATGGAAGAACAACACAAAGTTCAAACCAAGGCGGAAGAATTGGAAAGGAAAATCAAAGAAGATCAAAGGCGGCAGGAAGAGGAAGATGAGCAGAAACTGATCGATAAGTACTACGGGACATTGGGATTGAAAATGCTTTCCACTGCCAATTATAAATTTGAACCGTTTATTCTTACGATGGACGAACTCGATGACGATAAAGTGTTGGAAGCACTTGAAAAAACACCGGTATTTAAACGCGATCGGGATTTTAATCCACGGCTGTACAAGACAGAAATCCGTTCGGCAACATCGTTGTTCGATTAGTGATGTTGAACTTGGAACTAAAAACTTTAAATAATTAAACAATGAACTTATTTGATACAATCAGCGACGAGATAAAAAAGGCAATGCTCGCTAGAGACAAAGTGCGCCTGGAAGCACTTCGCGGTGTGAAAAAAGAATTTTTGGAAGCCAAAACAGCCAAAGGGGCATCCGATGAACTTTCGGACGAAACGGCAACGACAATTCTTCAGAAGATGGTGAAACAACGTAAGGACAGTGCTGAAATTTATACCACACAAGGCAGAGCCGATTTGGCAGCAGACGAATTGGCGCAATTGCGTGTTATTCAGGAGTTTATACCTGCACAACTTTCATCGGAGGAGTTAGAATCGGCAGTGCAGTCGATTATTGTCGAAACCGGTGCCCAATCAATGAAAGATATGGGTAAGGTGATGGGGGTTGCTACCCGGCAACTTGCGGGAAAGGCAGAAGGTCGCGCCATTTCGGAAATGGTGAAAAAGCTTTTAAGTTAAAATATCTTCTAAATTTATTACTATGAAATACTTTTTATCAGCGGCCGTGTTGTTAATTGTACTTAACGCACAGGCACAAAATCTTCCTTTCAGGATGGAGGAACTTTCAGCACCCGAATTTATTACAGCGGTTGAGAAAAGTTCCAAAACCGTTATTTTGCCGATTGGCGTTTTCGAAAAACATGGCCCGCATATGCCGCTCGGAACCGATTTATATACAGCGAGAGAAATAGCACTTCGCGCTGCTGAGAAGGAATATACGGTTGTTTTCCCGTGGTATTATTTCAGTCAGATAAACGAAGCACGCCATCAGCCGGGAACAATAGCCTATTCGCCCGAGATTATATGGAAAGTGTTGCAAGAGACACTCGATGAACTAAGCCGGAACGGCTTTAAGAAAATCATCATTATCAACGGACACGGTGGAAACAATGCTTTTCTGAATTACTTCGGCATGGCGCAATTATCTGAAAAAAGAGATTACGCCCTTTACTGGTTTCAACCCACTTATGATCCGGAAGTGATAAAGAAAGCGGAAGCGTTATCCCAACACGACCAATATGACCAGCATGCCGGAAACACGGAAACTTCTACGCTTAAAGCAATTGTTCCGGATTTAGTCCATCCCGAAAAAGCAGGACAGCAATCGGGTATGGATCTGGACAGGTTGAAAAATCTTCCAAACGTTTATTCGGGAATATGGTGGTACGCCCGATACCCCAACCATTATTCGGGTGACGGGTCAAAGGCAAGTGCCCGGGCGGGTGAACTTATTCTGAACAGTGTGGTAGAACAATTTGTGAAAGGGATCCAGGATATCAAGGCAGATAAAAATGTACCTGAATTGCAGAATCAGTTCTTCAAAGAAGCCGAGAATCCGTTGGAGACTAAAGGGAGTATCCCATGAACTGTGTAAGTTGGTAATCTGAAGGGTTCAAGTCCGGACTTGAACCCTTCAGAAATTTTTATTAACTT
>MKTD01000068.1 GCA_001898165.1 Bacteroidia bacterium 43-41 | reverse complement strand
ATTAAAAAGTTTATGTATTTTTAACAATGACAAATCTTTAGCTTAACTTGCTGATATTTTAGTACAAAGAATGGGGAATACTATATATAACATTCTCCATTCCTCCGGGACGTTCCATTGCAAATTATGTAACCGAGTAATAAAAACTTAATAATTTTCGAAATAATAGTTACATTTGCATTTCATCCCGGAGGCGTGATGTAAAACGCACATGAATTATTCGTAAACCACCCCGATATGCTCGATTATACGCTCGTATATAACACGTTATGGCTCATTAAAAAAGACATAGACACGACAGAATTAACAGCTTGATCATTAGAAAATTTAAAAATATTGTTTCTTTATTTCTATTGTTTGTATTCATTTTACCTTCAATAGTCAAACTTGAGCATCATCATGAACACTTTGAAAGCAAAGCAAAGAATGAGAAGCATTATCATGTATTTCATGAGAAATGTGCTGTTTGTGATTTTGAATTTTCTATTTTTTCGTCAGACCCTGAAAATATTGTTTTACCAAAAGAGCAACCTGTAACAAATTATTTTATTGTAATTACAGGTTGGTTAATTATTCTTCACTCTCTAAATATTCGTTTTTTACGTGCGCCACCATATAGACAGATTTGATATGGACTCCTTCCGAGGTGTTAAATGAAAATTTGTTTTAAAAATTAATACGTAGTTGAATGGAAAAAATAATTATCATTTGCGTTATGGTATTGTCATATCATATATCTAACGCACAAAACAAAATAACAGGAAAAATTACAGACCAAGGCAATTTCCCTTTGATTGGGGCAAACATTTTCGTTCCTGACATAAATAAAGGCATGGTTTCAAATTCCAATGGAAATTACGAATTATCAAATTTGCCTCACGGTAAAATTAAAATTCAATTCTCTGCTTTGGGATATACCAACCGGATTGAAACAGTTGAGTTAAATGGAAACAGTTTAGAATTGAATATAGCCCTAAGCCAAACCGCATTAGAATTGGAAGAAATAGTTGTTTCAGGGGGTTACAACTCAACACAACATGAAAACGCCGTAAAAATTGATATTATCAAACTCGACCCGCTGAAAATTACGAACACTCCAAATTTTACAGAAGTTCTTACAAAAGTGCCTGGAGTTGATATGATTTCTAAAGGAAGCGGAGTCTCGAAGCCTGTCATTCGTGGGCTTTCAATGAATGACATTCTGGTTTTAAATAATGGAGTACGATTTGAAAATTACCAGTATTCGAGTCATCATCCGCTCGGAATTGACGAATTTGGAATCGAAGATGTTGAAATCATCAAAGGACCAGCTTCATTGCTTTATGGGTCAGATGCAATTGGTGGCGTTATCAATTTTATAAAAGAAAAACCTGCTCCGATTGGCAATATTATTGGCGATTACAATATGCAGCTCTTTTCAAATACTCTTGGCATGACGAATAATTTAGGTATAAAAGGAGCATCGAAAAAGTTCTTCGGAGGTTTAAGGGTTGGACAAAAAACAAACGCCGATTTTCTTCAAGGAGGAGGCGCTTTTGTTCCAAACTCACGTTTTAATGAAATGTCTGTCAAGGCAAATGCAGGATTCTCTGATAAGATTGGTACTTTCAAATTGTTTTATGACTTCGACAATCAAAAACTTGGACTGGTAGAAGATGAAGCAATTGAAGCAATCACCAAGAGAGGAAGAATGAACGAAATTTTTTATCAGGAATTGAATACACATTTACTTTCTTCTCAAAACAAGTTGTATTTAGGCAAATTTAAACTTGATATTAATTCAGCGTTTCAGAATACCGAACTACTTCATTTTGGCGATGTTGGCGTATATGAAATACAAATGAAACTTGCAACCTTGACTTATGATGCCAAGCTTCATTTGCCATCGAAGGAAAACTCAGAATATATTATCGGGGTTCAGGGATTCAATCAAACCAATACAAACCTGAATGAGAGAGAAACAAAATTATTGCCTGATGCCGCAACAAATAATTATTCTGCTTTTGGCTTGTTGCAATATGCATTTTTCAAGAAACTTAAAGTGCAAACGGGCATTCGTTACGATAATAAGACAATTTCTACTCAAGCAATTGGGCTAGAAACAGATTCAATGACCTACCGTGCGCCGCTTGAGAAGTCTTATGGCAGTTTCAGCGGGTCGCTTGGTGCAACTTATAATGTATCTGAAAAACTATTATTCAGAGCAAACTTTGCGGCTGCATACAGAACTCCAAATTTGGCAGAACTTACCTCAAACGGACAACATGAATTGAGATACGAAATCGGAGACCATAATCTTGCTCCGGAAAAAGCGTATGAAACGGATATAAGCCTTCATTACCATGAGGATAATATCATTTTTGACATTGCAGGGTTTTGCAACATTGTCAATAATTATATTTTTATTTCACCAACAGGCGACACTACAGCTTCAGGAATAGATATATTCAGATACAAACAGGCAAATTCGACTTTGTTTGGAGGTGAAGCCGGTTTACATGTTCATCCGAAAACATTAAAAGGATTGCATTTTGAAACCACGTTTTCATCGGTAATCGGCAAACAAGATAATGGCGATTTCCTACCATTTGTGCCTGCTCATAAATTACGTTTTGAATTAAGGGGCGAAAAAGAAAAGTTGTTGTTCTTTAAAAAGACGTTTGCTTCAGTAAATACATGCACCGCATTTAATCAAAACAACGCTGCTCCTGACGAAACTACAACTGCGGGTTACACGCTTATGGATTTAGGCATTGGAGGTAATATAAAAATGAAAAATCAATCTATTTCATTGAGCATTAGCGCCAATAATATATTGGACACGAAATATATTGACCATTTATCGACATTGAAAGAGGTGAATTTATATAATCCCGGTAGAAATATTTCACTAAATTTGAAAATTCCATTTGGAGTAAAAATGAATGACAAAAATTAATAGTCCGTTTGAGAATCTGTAGAAAGAGTTTTATGTCTTTTCGATACAAAACATGTTGTTTTTCAGACTTATAAATAAGTCAGCGAGAATATGCAGGCAACAAAAACACACCGGAATATCTTGGAACCTGGGAGAAAATAAACAACTCCGGTTTCAATTACCCCGAATTCGGGGTAATTGAACAAGAAGCTGGTGTAAACCGCTTTATCATGTCTGCGGGGCAGTGGATTGAGCGAACACAGGCAAAGGGAATGCTTGTAAAAGCAGGCAGGTATGGATACAGCTACCATAGAACAACTGGTAGTGTTAAGCAATATGGAGAGCATCAATGCCGTGCTCATTCATCAGGGATTATCACAAAGCGGACGATTAATACAATTAAACAAAATTGCCATTACTCAAATGAGGTCACTTTTGGGAAATGCTAATTTTAAGAAGTTGACATTATGACTTGGGAATACCCAGAAGATAATTTAATAGAACAAACAGCCATTGATTTATTTTTCAATCAGTTGGATCGGAAAACGCTATTGGCTTACAACAAAGAAATACCTACCTCTTATACCCGAAACAGTTACATTACTCATCTCACAAGCGAATTGCTGGTTAACCCTATCGTTTTGGGCACAGCACAAAAAAGGGTGTGACAGCCGGCAGAGGAGTGGTAGGATAAAACCACCCCGATATGCTCGATTATACGCTCGTATATAACACGTTAGTGGTAATTCCCAAGACAAGATCAATAAACTATATAACATGAAAAAATTAATTATCTTATACAGATGAAAGTAGAGTGTAGTTTACAACACAATACATACTTTGGTCAATTCCTCAATCGGAGATTGACGTAAATCCTAAATTAACTCAAACGGATGAGCTTCATCCCGATACCCGGGATTTTGTTAAGGCATTCGGGAGATGGAAACCGGCCCAAACAACCCATAATCTTTTAGGAGTGAGCCTGCTTTTGGAGCGTTGATTGTCCAGGTTTTCCTCTCATGTTCAGGCAAACCGGCATCATAGGCGAGCCGATTGAACCAGGTGCTGGTCACGGCTATTTCCAGTCTGTTTTCGCCCGGTTGCAGGTAATCGGTAATATCCATTTTGTAAGGATAAGTCCATTTAGTAGCAACCTCCGATCCGTTCAGTCTCACTTTTGCAATCATCTCCACCCGTCCCAGATCAAGCAAATAGTGCGCTTTATCCGTTGTATCATCAAGAAGGAATGTCGTATGATAAACAGCCGTACCCGAGAAGGCCTTACCCTCCGTGTTTAATGACGGAATATCTTTCCACGCCATTAACCGCCCGATCTTAACAGGCGATTGTTCTATTCCCCATCCGGCAGGGAAAGAGACCTCCCAGCCATTTTGGATCTCCTTTTTCTCTGCAACAGGGAGCAATTCTTCCAGTTGAGAAACATTACTTTCCCGAAACACCACAAAGCAGGATGTGCCTGCCGGAAAATCCGCCTCTATATGCGTATATCCATCTTCCGTCAGCTTAGAAGCCACACCTTTGATTTCACCAGTAAGCGGGTCCCATATCTCGGCATTCCCTTTACTGCGAAATGAAACAGTACCCCTGTATCCTTTTTCTCCGGGAACAGACAGAAAATAAAAATCAGAGTCGTTTGTCTTACGGTGCAACCAGCGCACGTCGGAAAACTTGATATTGATGTCCGGTTGAATTTTTTCGGACGCCAGGGCCGACCTGATATTGCTGTTATAGACTTTTCCTTTCCCTACCTTACGTACGCTCTGCTTCCCGTTCCCCCAGAGAGCTTCAACCGCCTTCCGGAAATGTGCTTCTTCCGTTTCTCCTCCACTTAATGTGGCAATACCCGTAGGCGCCTCCCCTACGATAGTTACTCCCTGTTTTGCAAAGGAAAGTATCTTCTCCAACGTTTCGGGTAACATTCTTTTGCAGTCATATAACCATAAAATACGGTATGCAATTCCTTCAGGTGTCAGCAATTGACCGTTCTTGACCGACAGACGGTTCAGCAATACATCCGGATTGCAATAATCGTATGCATAACCTTCCTGAAAATCAAGTGATTGTGGCGGTTTGTGATTCTGTTCGTCACCCAGATACATCAATACGTCCGATACCGGGCTTCCGCTCTCAAGCATATAATTACATCTTGCCAGGTAACCGGTAAAGTGTGGCATATGCTGCCACCAGGTCTGCAAACGCAGGAAAGGCGTCCCTATACCGGAACCGAAAGAGGTACCCGGGGGTAAGAAGTCTGTACGGGGATTGTGCGTGTAGGTATGGAACACCAGATGGGTCACTCCCCGCGCCAGATGCTCATCGGCTATATCTTTCAGAAAACGGGGATGCTCATTCCACGACAAGTCAAAAGAGGTGAATGCTTCAGCGGCGGTTCTCCCCTTTCCGTACATACGGCTTGCCGACACACACGGCTTTACCGGCTTAAATTCAATGCTGCCGACGTAAGATTCCTGTCGTGGATGCCAGAATTCACACATCGGGACATCGGCGTATTTGTAATATTCGAGTATATCCCCGGGAAAAATATCTCCGCATGCCGTTTCAAATGAGATTTTCAATCCATTTTCTCGGGCAATGCTACTCATTTCGCCGAAGAAATTCTTCACCAACAGGTCGTTTAAAGTGACGCGCCAGTCGCGAAGGAAGCGGGCTGTGGTTTCCGGATTTTCGACTACATACCCAAAGATGGCGGGAAACATGGAGAACAGGGTATAATTCCATTTTTCCCGGAAAATGTTGTCCAAACCTGCCGTCCAAGTCTGGGTCTTGCACTCCCAGCTATCGATCAGTATGCCGTTCAATAACCCGTTTTTCAGGCTGCTGTTATCGTTAATCAACCGGCCTATATAGCCCTCGAAGTTCGCCTTGGCCCCAGATACATCCAACTTGTTGGATTCCCATCCGGTAGCTTCGGGAGGAGCCGGACCGTTCTTCATTCCTGTGTTCACATGGCCAATCCGCAGCACTGTCCATTTTCCTTTGGGGACATCCCATGCCAATACTCCTTCCTGATTCATTTTGGATGTAATATCAATGATGGACGAAGGGTCAACCCAGCCGTTTTTTGATTGTTCCGGATGCTCTTCCCTGACAATTCTCCTTAACGTCCAGGCAGCCTCCGATTCCCAGTTCTGTTGACGGGCTGCGGAATAAAAATTAATATATGATATTGCCATATCATGCAGGTTGGAGATTTCTATGCGGTATGATCGTGCTGTTGTTTCCGCACACGCGATAGAAATAGGCTGGTCATCCTGCCAGCTGCCCGGCGGCATGTCTAACCGGGCAATCTGTTTCATTCCATCACGGGTTTCAGCATAAATAGTAATCGTGATATCCGGTGAATAGCTCCATGCATGGGAGAATGAATTTACCGGCGGAAACTCAACCGTCCGTACGGTTGTCTCTTCGTCAAACCCGATATCGATAGTTGCAGGTCTCGAGAATGAAGGTGGCAATACCAATCTTTTTCGTTCCAACAGGCACTCTTTCCACGCCAGATCGGCACGGTCACCTTGCACCGTGGCCGGAATTAACCGGGCTCCGGTATCACCTTCCGGTGTAGGGAACGCGATAACAAAAAGGTCTTTATAATCGCGCCACTCCTCTTCACTGGGTTGGGGCATTTCTAATTGGATGTCTACCGTCTGGCCGCCATGTATATCCGTACGGGAACGCACCAGATGCCGCATGGAATTCTCCGGTTCAATCCATGGCCCTCCTGCATACGACCACCCGGGGCAATTCTGCATGGTGAACTTCAGGTCTAACCGTTTGCATTCCTCTGCTGCCCACACAATCAGTTCGTCCCACGACTCACTCAACGCTTTGATCTGTGGGGACACGCCCGGCCACTCACCCCCGAATTGCCCGTGAAATAACTGGATACCTGAAATACCGGCTGCAGCGATAGCTTCCAGATCAGCGGTTATGCCCTCTTTCGACACATTCCCTCCGATGAAATGAAACCAAGTCTCCGGATAATGATCTTTTCCGGGATTCTTAAATGTTTCTTTATCAAGCTGATCATTTTTCGAAACTTCTCCTTCCCGAATACTGGAACAAGAGATAAAAAAGAAAAACGATAAACCGCAAAAAAAGAAGGATAAGAAGAGTTTTTTATACAAATGCGTTTTCATATTTGTCCATTGATTTAAAAACACATAAAGATAAAACAAAATAATTGTTCTGCTTTATGTATTGAATTCATTAATATCCTGTGTTTTGAATTAAGGCACCTCCACTTTTATCGATTTCTGTTCGCGGTATCGGCAATTTAAGGTGTTGTTCATAATATGCAACCGGTGCAACCACTTTAATGTCATAACTTTTGTCCCCGTTTTGGGCTTTCCGGATTTGCATTCCTAAGATTTGCTTTGTGGATACCTCTTCAAGAATTTTCCATCTTCTGACATCAAAAAACCTATGTCCTTCAAATGCTAATTCAATTCTTCTTTCATGACGTATCTTATTTCTTAAATCGATCCCTGAAGAATTGACAGGAGGCATATTTACTCTTGCCCGGATTAGATTAATGGATTTTCTTGCAGCATCTTCATCACCCAATTCAAATTTTGCCTCAGCATAATTCAATAGAATTTCTCCATAGCGGAAAAATATCCAGGGATTAGTACTCAAATCATCTGTTCTTAAATTTACAGATTTAGAGGGATCAATAAACTTATAAAGATAATACCCGGTCATTGTAGCATTCCACGGTAATACACTACTTAAGGGAGAATCGATCCCGCCGTCAAAGGTTTCAATTTCATGATCCTGAAAAATACAACCGTCATAGAGTATCGAAGCATAAAATCTTGGATCTCTGTTCAGATAAGGATTTTTCGGATCATATCCGGAGCCGGGATTCGCGATGATGTTGTTTGAAGCATCGAGGCTGTATGGAAGCTCACCATTTATCATTTCGTAATCCATAACAATATTTTCGGCAGGGTGATTATGCCCGCCCCCGTAAAGGCTATTTGCACCGGAAAGGCCATTAATATTGTGATTGATAGATTTAGTGAAATATCTCCCAAATATTATTTCATTATTGTCCTCTAAAAAAAGATTTTTATAATCGTGGTAAAGTGTGTATTTATCTATAAGCGCTTCTGCCGCTTCTGCCGCCTTTTCCCATTTTGTCAGATCATTCGAAGGATTGTTTAACGGGCTTGCAGCGTACAACAGGACACGGGATTTTAGCGCTACAGTGGCATCGGGTGTTGCCCTGCCCTTTTTAATTTCACTCTGACTCAATAGTACGGCAGCTTCGTCCAGTTCATTGACAATAAAATCAACCACTTTATCGTAACTTTCCTTCTTCACAGTCGTATAGTCGTCGTCAAGAGCAAAAACCTGTGTGATCAATGGCACATCCCCGTATCTCCATAACAATTCCGAGTATAAGTATGCCCGTATAAATTTCATTTCACCTTTTAGGCGATTTTTGATTTTATCCTCGAAATCAGATGATTCAATTTGTTGAAAGAATTCATTGATATCCCTTATTCTTGCATAGGCATATCCCCATTTATTGAAAGACGGGGTCGTAGTTGTGGTACTCAGTGTAGAAATATTATCTGAAGTCAATTCTCCCCGCTGGATAATCCATGCTCCTCCGTTATTATGCACATCGTGCAATTCATCAGTCAGAGAACCCCATAAAGCCTCACAAAATCCGTGTTGTAAACTGTTATACATACCGTGCACGTAAGATTCTACCAAAGCCTCATTTGTCCATATCCCCGTTATTCTATCTTTTGGCTCAATATCAAGTATATTATTGCAACTTGTAAAGATTACTGAAATTGTTAATACAATTAAATATTTTATTTTTCTCATCGTAGTATAAAGTTAAAATGTTAAATTGACACCTATGTTGTAAACTCTTTGTTGTGGATAATACCATGGAGATGGCACTTCCGGATCATATCCAATTTCTTTCATGTGATCATAAATTAAAAAAAGGTTGTTCCCACTCAAATAAATCCTGCAGTTTTGCAATCCGATTCTGTTTATCCAATTGGCAGGCAGGTTATAACCCATCTCAACGTTCTTTAATCTCAAGAATCCGGCATTTATAAGCCAATGAGTTGAAGCTTGTGTATTCTCACCCCTGCTCTCGGAACTTCTTGGCATCGTAGCATCTGTATTTTCAGGAGTCCAATGATCGTTTACACGCCATTGGTAATAATTACCCACCCCTTTACTCAGCGAAGTGGTCCAATCTGTTGTATTTAAGAAATTGGCATTTTCCTGGCCTTGCAGGAGTATAGATACATTGAAATTTTTGTACGTGAGTCCGGCATTTAATCCAAATATTATTTCCGGATCCGCCGTTTCATTAATTCGTATTCTATCGTATGAATTTATCTCACCATCTTGATTTACATCCTCATATTTTATATCGCCTGGCTGTGCACCTAACAAATGTGGATAATTTTGAATTTCGTCCCGATCTTTAAAGATCCCGATAGATTTATACAACAATCTTGAGCCCAAAGGTCTTCCGGTAGCCAATTGGTATTCTTCTGCCATTGGAGCTTCATCAGTAAAGATAACTTTATTTCTTGCGAAAGAGAAGTTGCCTGAAAGAAAATATTCGATGTCTCTGAATTTAGAGTTATAACTAATTTCAAGTTCTACCCCCCTGTTACGAACCACTCCAATATTCTCATCCGGCAATTGCAGGCCGGTATATTCAGGAATTACCGCCGATCTTTTGGTGAGTATGTTTGATCTCTCTGAATTAAAAATATTTATTTCGCCACGCAGTGAGTTCCACAAATAAAAATCTATTCCAAAATTAAATGTGTTCGCTATCTCCCAGGTGATATCAGGGTTAGGTACATTCAATGCATTGAGACCGTTTACGTCCACATCTCCAATCACATAATTGCTGCCAAATCTATACGCTGTCAGGTATTGGTATGCAGGGATATTATCATTTCCCATTCTTCCGTATGATGCTTTTAATTTTAAGTATGAGATAAAATCGACTTCACTCATAAATGTTTCTTCAGAAATATTCCATCCGGCAGAAACACCCGGGAAAAAGCCAAATCTTTTGTTGGGTGGAAAATTTTGGGAACCATCATACCTGAAAGTAAATTGTAACAAATATTTCTGGGCATAATTATAATTTAATCTCCCGAAATAATTGATACGTGCCGATTCTCCTGCCGATCCATCATTGTTCATGTAGTTTCTATCGCTTGTTCCGGCAAATAGTTCATGTATTTTAGTGGATACGAAACGACTCCGCGAGCCGAGTAAATAATCGTAATTGCTTGTCATTTGTTCGTACCCAACCAAACCGGTTATGCTGTGTCGATTCAATTGTTTTTCGTAGTTCAGCATCACATTCCATAAAAACATATCATTGTTTCTTGTATTCACGGTTAAACTAGGATCATCAGCCCCGAATCCTGTCCTTCCTCTTGTATATTCACCGGTATTTTCATCTCTGTAATAAACGAAACTCGGTTCGTACCAAATTTTATTAAAGTTATTGGTATAATCATAATTGAAGCTTCCATTAAGGTATAAACCTTCAAGCCAGGGAGCATTTATCCGATAAGTGAGAGTCGATTGAAGCATTTTACTCTTTGATCTCCTATATCCCTCGTTTGCGCTTACCCTATTGATTAAGTTATCGTTATCACGTCCGGGAGCCATGTAATCAGTTCCCGGCCATTTGGGAAACCATGTTGGGTGATATAAAAAAATATGAGGATAAATATCATTATAGTTGTAAGGTCTGATGCCATCCAGAACTGTTCCTCTTAAATTTAATCCGATCGAGACATTTTTCGAAATATTTGCATCAATTTTAGATTGCAAGTTATATTGTTCGTGTTCTGTAATGCCATATTTATAATGTCCGTCCTGGAATGTTCTTCCCAGTGAGAGTCTATACGTCATCTTCTCATTTCCCCCATCCACTGAAAAATCCAAACGATTTTGAGGGGTAAATTTTTTTGTAATATAAGAATACCAGTCCGTATTCGGATAGTACGGGTCCGTTCCATTTTTGTATAGCTCCAACTCCTGATCACTATAAATAGCCGGTCTTCCATGTAGAGTCTCTATTTCATTCTGAATGGATGCGAAAGTAAAAGCATCCGTCATATTGGGGACCCTTGTGTCTTGCTGGAAGCCTGCATTATATGTAAAATTGAATGTTGGTTTTCCGGCTCTTCCGCTTCTTGTTTCTACAAGTATAACTCCGTTGGCAGCACGTGCTCCGTAGATGGCTGCAGTGGCATCTTTTAGAATAGTTATATTTTCAATGTCATTTGGATTAAGCCTTTCCAGGCCGTCTCTTGGAACTCCGTCAATTATAATCAATGGAGCGTTATTTCCCAGCGTATTTTTTCCCCGAATGAAAATAGAAGGATTATCCAATCCCGGCTCACCACTCCTTGTATTAACAGTAACACCCGCCATTGTTCCAGCTAAAGAATTAAGGACATTGGGAACTGGTATTTTTCTGATTTGATCTCCTTTAACAGATGCTACCGAACCGGTTAATTCTTTGGATTTTTGTGTCCCATAACCAACAACTACCACTTCTTCCAACGCTTCTACATCTTCAGTCAGCGTAATATTGATGTTTGTTCTTCCGTTAACAGCAACACTTTGCGAAACCATACCCACGTAAGATATTTCCAAGGTAGCATTGGAAGGGATGTTTGGAAGGGTAAAAGCACCATCAATATCTGTAACCGTACCAACAGATGCTCCCTGCACTTGCACGGTAACACCGACTAACAGCTCTCCCGAGTTATCAGTAACCGTGCCCCTCACGGTTACGTTTTGGGCGAGCATACATATGGAAAATGACCACATTAAGAGAAATATCATCCCTTTCACTGAATTTAAAATTACTTGTTTCATTCCTGAATTTTGTTTTAGATTGATTATTAGATATCCTGTAAAAAAAATTGCATCACAGTATATGTTAATGTTTACAAGCCGACTACAAATTTGATCCGTTACAATCGGTTGATAGCTTGTCGGCGTTTATTGAAAAATTAAACGGATATTTCCGGCTAATGCCGGCTGAGAGAGAAGGGAGTTTGCAGATAACTGAACCCCAGTGCGGTAACGGGCAATCGTACGGGCGAAGAATGTATATGCGGGGATATAAAAAAGAGGCGCGGACGATCGTCGCTATTCCTCACTACAGGCTCCGCAAGGGCCTTCACACGAGAATAGAACAATGTCCACGCCCTTATTGCTAAGGGCGCTTCCATTCTCGGTCTCGTGTTTGAATTTTGCGGATTCGTAGTAAAGACCAAAAAAGCGCTACATTATTTTCGTATCGTTAATACGACACAAAGATAATAATTCGTTCTAAATTTTGTTATGTATCCATAGACCTATCTTTAACAGTTTGACAATTTTTTACTTAATATTTACATAATAAAGAGATTCACCTCTTACTAAATCTCATATTATAAACAGACAATCAACGTATTACAAGCTATTATTCAAGATAAACGCATGACTGTTATTCTTAAAAATAGTAATACAACGGCAAAGAAATAAAGATTCTTTGTGAATACCGGAACAAAACCGGAGTATAATTATGCAATTTCCGGATATAATTATTCGTATATCCCCAAAAGTCATTACTTTTGTCCTATAACACGGAAAACAGATTAAAAAATGGAGACAAAAGAACGAACTTTAAAAAATACCCATCACGGGCATGCCGTAAAGCGTTTTCGCCATGCTTTAGGAATTAAGCAGGAAGTGCTGGCTGATATGATGGGGATCACCCAGGCGCGGGTTTCCAATTACGAACAGAAAAAAGTGTTGGAAGATGAAGTGATTGAAAAATTTGCCAAAGCACTGAACGTGACCCCCGAATTGATCAGGGAACTGGAGGAAGACCCGGTAACGGTGATAATTGAGAACAACACATTTGAGAAAGGAAGTGGTGCCTGCTACAATGTAATCAACAACAACCCCGACCCTGTTGACCGGTACATAGAATTGTCTAATGAAAAAACCGCCCTCTACGAACGCATGTTGGAACTGGAAAAAGAGAAAAATGCTCTTTTGGAGAGCTTGCTGAAAGATAAAAAATAGGATTCCGGTCTCTTCCTTTCCAAGCACCTGGGAAGGGAGACGGATATCCTCTCACAGGTATACCGCCTTCAACAGACTTTGGAATATGGGCGAAAGTGTGACAAGCAGACTGTATCAAAGACAAGGCAGGCTGAAAAATTAAATAGTTTGAGTAAAATTTAAAGTATTATCAAGATGAACACAATATTAATTCTACTGATGTAAAAAAAAATATTATTATGTAAGGGGCGAAAACAGATATGGGTAAAGCAATCCTTTTATCCAAAACGGAGATTGAAAACCGAATTTAATGAATATTCGTGAACCGCTCCAATATGACCGATTATACGCATGCTATAATTTAGCATTTACGAATGTTGTGGCAGGCGTTTGTGTGTGTGGCACGTTAGTGGCAAATGTAACGAGAAACCGTTCCAAAGGACAGAACAGACAATGACAGAAACATACATACAAGACAAAACTTTTAACCGAAACGACACGCTGACAAAGGGCGAATACGAAAACTGTATTTTCAACAGTTGCAACTTTGCCGACGACGACCTTTCCGAATTTAAGTTTATAGACTGCACATTTAACGGTTGCAATTTCAGTTTGGCAAAACTCAACAAGACAGCGTTTCGGGAAGTAAAATTCAAAGACTGTAAAATGTTGGGACTTCGCTTTGACACCTGCAACAAATTCGGAATTTCTTTTTCGTTTGACGGTTGCCAACTCAACCATTCTTCGTTTTACAAAACAAAAATCAAAAAGACAATTTTCAAAAATTCGCAACTACAGGAAACCGACTTTGCAGAAGCCGACCTGACAAGTTCTGTGTTTGACAACTGCAATTTAACTCAAGCCATTTTTGACCACACAACACTTGAAAAAGTGGACTTTCGGACTTCTTACAATTATTCCATTGACCCGGAAATTAACCGGATAAAAAAAGCAAGATTTTCAATTTTGGGCGTTTCGGGACTTTTAGACAAATACAATATCGACATAGAAGAATGACAGCAAAAATTGAAATATCAAATGAAAAGAAACAATCAATAACCTGATAAACGACTTGATTTCATTGGCGATTTACAAACCGATACAGATTGAAACAGCGAACAATAAAATTGCTTATGGATAAAATATTGACATTTACTGATAGACAAGCCTTCCGAGAATGGCTTGGCATGTTTGGGACAGAAAGCGATGGAATATGGTTACTCTTCAGCAAAAAGGAGAAATCTGACACACTCTCTGCCGGTGATGCGTTGGAAGAGGCGCTTTGTCACGGATGGATAGACGGACAGATACAATCTATTGATGACAATACTTATAAAAAATATTTTGCACGACGTATCTCCAAAAGCAAATGGTCTGTTAAGAACAAGGAGCTGGCACAAACGCTTATGGAGAAGGGGTTAATGACCCAACAGGGTTTTGAAGCGATAGAACGCGCCAGAAAAAACGGTCTATGGGATAATGCTGAACGCATTCTTATTGACGATGAACAAATACAGGTGTTCAAGGAAATCATTCAGCCGCATGAGACTGCTTATAGCAATTTGCAGGCTATGTCGCATTCGATACAGCGGACATATGCCGGATTTTATTTTGATGCCAAGACAGACAAAACCCGTCAAGCGCGGTTAGAAAAGATTATTGATAGACTCAACAGGAAGTTGAAGCCAATGTGATGTAAGTAAAGAAATAAACAACGAATCGCTAATGCACGGGGATGGAGCTTGACAACGTCCTACGACATTCCCCGCTCAAACGCATAGAGGTTAGGATAAAAGATGAAACGATTTGGCTCAACCGCCAGCAAATGGCCGTTTTGTCAATAATGTGTTTTCAGAGGGAGAATTGACAAATGAAGCTTAAACAAGAGATAAAAATATCAGTACTTAGCATTTTTTTACTCTCCACTCCTTTCCACAATCAAAACAGACATTGGAATATTTAAACACCGGAAAAATAAACCCCACGATCAGATAAGGTATCAGCGTAAGCCAATTGGCTTTTCTCGTCCGACTTATATTTTCAGAATGACAGAAAGGACAGGCATTTGTCCTGTCAAGTTCTCTCTTTGTAAAAACAACTACCTTGTGAGGGAGCTCTTTTACACTATCGATAATACTTAACGCCCTTTCTACATCTTCGGAAAGGACTTGTAATTTCACGCCTCCAATTGCATTGGAATAGAAATTATGCACCTGCACCGTCATTTCATCTTTGAGAAAGGTTCGTATCCCTTCCGATTCCAGTTTTCCCCTGATCACGTATGTCTCATGGGGATAAGTAAATGTTTTTATCGTGACAAGTTGTTCCATTTTTTGTAAAATTATCACTATATTTTGGTAAAACAAAAATTAATACCAATTAAAAGAACATATATCAGATAGACGCAAAATAACAAAAAACGCTGCACTATTTCTAAATATTATTTTTCATGATACTTGTTGTCCAAGATTCGGGAGTAATTATAGCATTTTCACCTCTACCAACGACGTTCTGCTCTTCATGCAAATTTAGGCATATTTTTTTGAATTGTAAGGTCAAATGAAGTGCTCTTATCTACAGACACCCGGCCAATTGGAATTCGTTGATGAGGGTTAGGAGGGAGGGATTGAGGTTGATCATGCGTTGGAGTGTGGGGCTGAAGGGGGTGCTTGGAAGTTTTCACGGTACCGGGAAGTTTGATTAGAATGAAGGTTAAGTTGGGGTTTTGACGGGATTTGCAGCATAGGCTGGGGTTGGGAGTGTGTTTGTTGTTTTAACCTATGTATGACCAAAAAGAAAAGCACTCACCGAAACCAATCGGTAAGTGCCTTGTTTTGAAAGTGATCAGGCTGGGATTCGAACCCAGGACCCACAGCTTAGAAGGCTGTTGCTCTATCCAGCTGAGCTACCCGACCCTCCTTTTTTCCGGTTGCAAAAGTACGGCAATTCTGAGAATAAAAAAAATTTATGAAACTGAATTTAAGGCAAATCGACAAAAAAAGCGGCAAAAGCCGCTTTTATAAAATTCCCTGACTCATCATTGCCTTGGCCACTTTCATGAATCCGGCAATATTGGCGCCTTTCACGTAGTTTATATAACCATCGGGTCCGGTACCGTATTTCACACAGTTTTCGTGAATATTGCCCATTATCCATTTCAGTTTTTCGTCCACCTGCTCAGCGCTCCAACTGTAGCGTTCCGAGTTCTGTGTCATTTCCAATCCCGATACCGATACTCCTCCTGCATTGGCGGCTTTTCCCGGAGCATACAGGATTTTGTGCTTCTGGAAGATCTCAATTGCCTCCGGCGTACTGGGCATATTGGCGCCTTCCGAAACGGCAATGATCCCGTTCGTTATCAAAGCCTGAGCATCGTCCCCATCAACTTCGTTTTGTGTGGCAGAAGGTAATGCAATATCGGCTTTCTCACCCCACGGACGGGCACCTGCAACGTACTTGCAGCCATATTCCTCCGCGTACTCACGGATACGGCCGCGATAGAGATTTTTCAACTCCATCACAAAATTCAGTTTTTCCGCGGTAATTCCGTCAGGATCGTAAATATACCCGTCGGAGTCGGAAAGAGTAACCGGAATGGCGCCCAGCTCAATCAGTTTCTCACACGTGTATTGAGCCACATTTCCCGAACCCGACACTAAGCATTTCTTCCCTTTTATATCGATATTCCGGGTTTTCAGCATCTCTAACAGAAAATAGACGTTCCCGTAACCCGTGGCTTCCGGACGGATAAGTGATCCGCCAAACTCACGCCCTTTTCCGGTAAACGTCCCGGTAAATTCACCAGCTAGCTTTTTGTATTTACCAAACATATACCCTACTTCCCGGCCGCCTACGCCAATGTCCCCGGCCGGAACATCGGTATCCGGCCCGATAACCCTCCACAGCCCTTCGGTAAAAGCCTGGCAGAAACGCATCACTTCACCCTCCGATTTTCCGCGTGGGGAGAAGTCCGATCCGCCTTTAGCCCCACCCATGGGGAGCGTGGTGAGCGCATTTTTGAAAGTCTGCTCAAAGGCCAGGAATTTTAAAATGGAAGGCGATACGGATGCGTGAAAACGGATTCCGCCTTTATAGGGGCCAATAGCGTTGTTGTGCTGGATACGGTATCCCATATTGGTTTGCACATTGCCCCTGTCGTCAACCCAAGTGACACGGAACGTATGAATCTTATCGGGAATGATTAACCGTTCGATCAGATTCGCTTTTTCGAATTCGGGATGTTGATTGTACACCTCTTCGATAGATTCAACCACTTCTTCAACAGCTTGAAGATATTCGGGCTCATTTGGAAAACGTCTTTTCACCAGACTGATAACTTCTTCGTACTTCATAAAAAAAGAGTTTAATTGTGATAACTTAATAAACAATCACTTTGAAATACAAAAATACAATTAAAAATTTAAATGAAAGTATTTTTCGCTATTTTTTTATATTTTGACAGAGAAAAGTTTATTTTCGTAGATTTTTGTAAATAGGAACAAATACGATGATACCCGACATAATAATGGAAATAACAGTGATGGCGTTTATTTCGGCGTTCATGAGAATATAGCCTACTAAAATCACCCAAAGTATAGTGATGAAGCCCAACTGTGTTTGTGAAAATTTTCGTTTTGCCATAATTGTAACAATGTGGTTCACAAAGATAAAAAAAAAGGTGCAGATTCACACCTACACCATTTATAAATATCCATGTGGATCCGACTCACTAATCTACGATCTTCATGATCGGCTCTCCGGCCTGAACAATATCGCCCGGTTTTACATATATCTTATATACTTTCCCGGAATATTCAGAAATTACATCGTTCTCCATTTTCATGGCTTCCAGGATGAACAGGCTTTTTCCTCTCTGGACCTCGTCGCCTTCTTTCGCCAGAAGCTTCATTATGCTTCCCGGCATCGGGCTTTCTACAATGTATCCTTCGGGCTCTTTTGCTTCGGCAGCGGCAGATGTTGTTTCTGGTTCCATTACTGTTGTTTCCTGCGGTCCTTGCGATACAAATTCCGTTTCGCGGATTTTTTTCAGGTAATTGGTTGCCACGGCAGGAAAAAGTTCGAGCAATAACTCCTCCTTTTCATCTTTTGCCAGCCGTGCATTCCCAAATTCCGGCAAAACAGGATTCTCCTGTCGTTTATATGTGCTTGTGTCGTATGGAGTTTCTTTACGGGTTCCGGCAATTTTAAATCTGAAATCCGGATCTACCGGAACGGGAGTTTTCCCATATTCACCTTTTACCAGCGCAACAAATTGATTAGACGCATTAGCGTATTTCTCCCGCCCATTCTTCAGGTTCAAAGCCGAGCTAACCGCCTGTACACCCACAATCTGGCTTGTAGGCGTAACCAATGGGGGCAATCCTGCATCGAGCCGTACACTGGGAATCAACTTCATAGCATCTTCCAAGATATCCAATGAGTTGAATTGTTTCAATTGTGCAACCATATTGGTGTACATTCCACCGGGAATTTCGGCGTTCTTCACCATCTCGTCGGGTTCGGGGAAATTGAAATATGCCTCGATCCGGTGGCAGGCTTCCAGCAAAGCAGCCTCATTATTGATTTGAGCTGCTGCAACAGCATCGTCAAACAACTTATCAATATTAGCCGGCAGAGTGTCCGTAAGCGGATTAAATGGATTAGGGAACTGTTTTACAGTATCGAATGCCTCTAACTCTTTGCGAATTCCGAACAGTTCGGCATTGATTTTTGCCACGGCCTCCATGTTCACATCCAGTTCAATACCCAGTTTTTGGCAGAAAATATAAATAAGCTCTATGGCAGGAGCAGCCGGTCCGCCGGAAAAATACCAGATATTGGTGTCAACGACATCCACTCCGTTCACAATTGCCGAGAACACCGAACCCAGTCCGTACCCCGGGGTGCAATGCGTATGGAAATCGATAGGGACATCAAGTTCTTTTTTAAACAACGATATAAGGTTTGCCACGCGTGTAGGCGGAATCAGCCCGCTCATGTCTTTAATGGTGATCATATCGGCACCCAACGCCAGCATCTCTTTGGCTTTCCGGAGGAAATACCGGTCGGTAAAAACATTTTCTTTTTTTACACGCACCTCTTCTTTTTTGTTGAAAAGCCCGAGGAAGCCCTTTTTTTCAACAATTTTTACCTCATCTTCATATTTTGGATCGATAGTATAGCAAACGGCACAATCTGCCATTCCACCGTATTTTTTAATGTATTTTACACTCGATTTTATATTGTCAACATCGTTAAGCGCATCGAAAATACGCATAATGTTGAGTCCGTTAGCGACTGCATTTTTGAAAAATCCGTCGATAATTTCATCCGGATAGGGAGCATATCCGTACAGGTTTCGTCCGCGCGAAAGTGCTGTGAGTTTTGACGCTCCCTGCACACCGTCGCTGATTTTTTTAAGTCTGTCCCATGGATTTTCGCCTAAGTAACGCATTATGGAGTCGGGAACTGCGCCTCCCCAAACTTCCATCGCATAGAAATTGGCATCTTTGTAATAAGGTAACACTCTGTCGACTTGCGATTGGTTCATTCTGGTAGCAAAAGCCGATTGTTGACCGTCTCTTAACGTGAGATCTCTGATTAAAAGTTTACTTTTCATCTGTTTAAAATTTTATTTCTTCTATTTTTTGTGGTTTTAGAAATTAGTTTCGTTATTTTTTGCTCTATCTGCTTACAATCTCTATTAATTATAATTATCTCAGGAACAGAAATTTAGTTTTAAATTCCACACTGCAAAGTAACTAATTAATTTCGAATTATAAACAATGAATTAAAGATTTTTTTCTTTAATTCATATTAAAAAAAACAAAAGCAGGTTTTCATATTTGAAATTCTGCTTTTGAACATTTAATAGACAAGGGGTTACCTCCTAGTATCGTTTTTTCCCTTTCTTGGAAACTTTGAAATCCTGTTTCGGCTTATCACCTTTGTATTTCTTATTCTCCTGCATATTGTTGTCAGCTAATTCAACCACTAATTTTCTGTCTTCCACATAGACTCCTTTAAAGGATTTGAGAATCTGCTTGGTACTTTCTTCGGGAACTTCGAAAAACGAAAAGTTTTTCATCAGATCGATGCGCCCTACCCTGATCTTACCGGGAACATAATCGTTGATAAAGCCCATCAGGTTAGCCGGATTGGCGCCGTCCATTTTTCCGATATTGATAAAAAAACGGGCATAGCCTCTTTCGGCTTTCCTCGGCCCCGCTTCGTTCCTTTCAAATTTTTTCCCTTTACCGCGTTCCTCTTTCCTGGAGCTCTGTTCCCTGGGTTCTTCTATTTCTTCGGCGGCTTGATAATAGTCAATCAGCCGGTTAAATTCCAACGAGACCATACGTTTAATAACATCTTCCTTTTCCAGCCAATCGAGTTTTTTGAAAATGGATGGCAGTAAACGGGCAATCTCTTCTTCGTTTACCTTTACTTTTTCTATTTTATCCACAAAGTTGAAAAGTTGCTTTTCGCAAATAACATCCCCTTTGGGAACTTGGCGGTACTCAAATTTCTTGTTGATAAGTTTCTCAATCTGGGCAACTTTTCCTTTCTCTTTGGTATGTATAATGGAAATGGAAGTTCCGGTCTTCCCCACCCTGCCGGTACGGCCGCTGCGATGCGTGTAAACTTCGTAATCATCGGGCAAACCGAAGTTAATAACGTGCGTGATATCGTCCACATCCAGGCCCCGGGCAGCAACATCGGTAGCAATCAGCAATTGCAGATTCCGCAAGCGGAACTTGTTCATCACATAATCACGTTGCGCCTGCGACAAATCACCGTGTAACGAATCGGCATCGTAACCGTCCTGGATAAGTTTATCTGCAATCTCCTGTGTTTCTTTTCTGGTCCTGCAAAACACAATGCCGTATATATCGGGGTAGTAATCCACAATCCGTTTTAGCGCAAGATATTTGTCTTTTGCGTGAACCATGAAATAGATGTGCTTTACGTTCTGTGCGCCTTCGTTTTTACGCCCAATGGTTATCTCCATGGGGTTGGACATATATTTCCTTGTAATTTTAGCTATTTCCTGCGGCATGGTTGCAGAAAAAAGCAGCATGCTGCGGTTATCGGGAACATGAGACAGAATTTCGTCAATACTTTCCGTAAATCCCATGTTCAGCATTTCATCGGCTTCATCCAGCACAACGGTGTGGACGTTCTCCAGTGAAACGGTTTTTCGGTTAATCAGATCAATTAATCTTCCCGGCGTGGCAACAATAACGTGAACACCCCGTTTTAACATTTTAATCTGGCTTTCAATGCTCGATCCGCCGTAAACGGGAAGAATTTTTATATCGTCGATATACTTGGAAAAATCGGTCAGGTCGCCGGCTATCTGCAAACAAAGTTCTCGCGTAGGGCAAAGAATCAGCGTTTGTGGCGAATGTAACTCAATGTTTGTTTTTTGGATGATCGGCAAGCCGAAAGCAGCGGTTTTTCCGGTTCCGGTTTGTGCCAGGGCGATAATGTCACGGGTATTTGCCAGCAGTTGCGGAATTACTTCCTCCTGCACAGGCATGGGTTGCTCAAAACCCATTTCTTGAATGGCACGCCAAATCACGGGTGCAATCCCAAGTTCTTCAAAAGTTCTCATTTTTCTTTAATTTAATTGTGAAAGTATTCGCATTTTCTCGAAACCCCCACAACACGACATATATAAAGATGTGAGAAAATTTGATATACAAAATTTGATTTTTCGGACACAAAAAAGCCCGGATTTTAAAATCGGGCGCAAAGGTACGAAAAAAATTAATCTTATTAATTATTATAGAGTAGATATTTGCGTAATAAAATCTTTTTTCCCGATGTTAACTTAAGTTCTTTTTCTATATAATTATCCACCGAGCCGTATTTTTGGTTTATATAATCGATTGTATAATTGATATACACTACATTTACCGACATTAAAGCGGTAACAGCTTCCTGAAAATATTCGGGTTTTGTTTTTACATTTTCAGCAATTTTCGAAACATCTATCGTTTGACGCGACAAAAGATAATCGTCAATAATTACATTTTGTGGAATACCTAACGCATAAAGTATAAAAAATGACGCCAGCCCTACCCTGTCCTTTCCCAATGATCCGGTAAGCAAAACAGGATAATTGTTTTCATCGGTAAGAACATTGAACATCTCGGCAAATTCGGTTTTGTAGTTTTCAATGATTCCTATATATGAATCCTGAACATCACGAATAGCATCACTGCGCGTCAGATTTTCGTCATCCATCATTTCATTTATTTTTTCGTTGTCCATCGGAGTAATTGGCAACGATATCTTTCTGATGTTCGGATGCACAAGGATGGGATATCTTTTGGCGGTTTTGTCTGATCTGAAATCAATAATAGTTTTTATATTTAATCGCCTTATCCTCTCCTGGTCATACAATGTTGCGCTGCTTAGATCGCCTGAACGGAAAATTTTTCCCCATTTCATCTGCTGATCGGAACGTGTGAAATACCCACCCAAATCCCTGAAATTTTTTATGTTGCTCATTTCAATAATCCGATCAGCTATAATTCCGGAATATGCAGATGTGGTTTTTAAAATATAAAATTCCCTTATATCGGGGCTCGAAGGGTTGATTACCGTTACCTGATCAGTTATATTGGAGGTTTTTATGGGTGTAAAAGCAGAAATATCACTATCCGACTGAGAAGAATAAATGTTGATGCTCCCTTCCTGATCGGGACTCACCTCCCACTTAAGAAGCACATCGCCGTCTTTATTCCTTTCTGCCACAGATGTTATTTTTACTGTCGACGCGCAACCCGCTGCAATCAACAAAAAAAAAGCTGAAATAATTTGATAATTATATTTTTTCACCTGCCTCTGATTTTGGCAAGCAAATATAGCTAAAACATTTTGTAAACGAAACTCCGGTGTTTCTAACTTAACAATAAATAATTAGATTTTTGCCATTTTTTATAACTTTAAAACTTAAGCAATTGGATAAATAATTTTTAAATGATACTTTTGCACTCGATGTTTTTTCTCGGTTGTTGATAAGCTGTTGATTTTATGTAGAGAATTATTCTATAACTTCATTTTGTTCTGTTGAATTTTTACTTATATAAAAAATTAATTTAATGAATGCAAAAAAATTTACAAGAAGTTCCCAGGAAGCTTTGCACGTTGTATCAACAGAAAAAATGTAACAAATTTGAAATATTCTATCAACAATGCAGTTATGAAAAGGTTGTTGATAAGATGTACAACAATATGACAACAAAGTATTTAATTTTAGTTTAATTGTTGACAACGTGATCAAATTTATTTTTAAATTATTTTTTAAATTATTTATCAACAGTATCAACAGGCATTCATCATCATCATTCTATTTCTTTAAATTTTAAATATAATATAATAAATAATGTTCAATGGAAAAAAAAGAATTGATACAAAACATAAATAGACTTCGCAAGGAAAAAAATGCAATTATCTTAGCACACTATTATCAGGAATCCGATATTCAGGATATTGCAGATTTTGTAGGCGATAGTCTTGCATTGGCACAATGGGCAGCTAAAACAACGGCAGATATTATTGTGCTTTGCGGAGTTCATTTCATGGCCGAGACTGCTAAGATTCTTTCGCCTGAAAAACGTGTCTTTATTCCCGATATAATGGCAAGTTGTTCTTTAGCGGAAAGCTGCCCTGCAGATGAATTTGAAAAATTTATCCAGTCACATCCCGGCCATACGGTAATTTCGTATGTAAATACTACTGCGGCTGTAAAATCGATAACCGATATAGTGGTGACATCTACCAATGCAAAACAAATTGTGGAATCACTTCCTTCAGATGAAAAAATTATTTTCGGACCCGATAAGAATCTAGGGGATTACATCAATAAACTTACAGGTAGAAATATGCTTTTGTGGGAAGGTGCCTGTCATGTTCACGAACAATTCTCGTTGGAAAAGATCCTTGAATTGAAAAAAGAATATCCCCATGCATTATTGCTGGCACATCCTGAATGCAGAAAATATATCCTGGAGGTTGCCGATCATGTGGGATCCACATCGTCCATAATAAAATTTGCCCGAAATTCAGGGAATAAACAGTTTATTGTTGCCACGGAATCGGGGATTTTACATCAGATGCAAAAAGAAAATCCCGATAAAGAATTTATTCCTGCTCCACCCGAAGATTCTACTTGTGCTTGTAACGATTGTTTTTACATGAAAATGAATACGCTGGAAAAGTTGTATTCGTGTCTGAAAAACGAACGGCCTGAAATTTTTGTGGAGGAAGAAGTTCGGGTAAAAGCTGTGAAACCGATCAAAAGGATGTTGGAAATATCGGCTAAACACGGTTTGTAAATGGCAGTACGGTAAATCACGTATTTTTTTGTACCTTTGCGCCCGCAAAACATAAATTTCAGCTTTGTCTCCAGTCTTGGTTCTTGAAGCGAAGCGATTTTAAATTTTTATTTGAATGTCTCTTCAATGTGGTATTGTTGGGCTTCCCAATGTGGGAAAATCCACTCTTTTTAATTGTTTATCAAACGCTAAAGCGCAGGCTGCAAACTTTCCGTTCTGTACTATCGAGCCTAATGTGGGTGTAATAACCGTTCCCGATGAACGGTTGAACAAATTGGCAGAATTGGTTCATCCTCAAAAGATTGTTCCCACAACAGTGGAGATAGTAGATATAGCCGGATTGGTAAAAGGGGCAAGCAAGGGCGAGGGGTTGGGAAATAAATTTCTTGCCAATATTCGGGAGACCGATGCTATATTGCATGTATTGCGTTGTTTTGAAGACGAGAATGTAACACACGTCGACGGAAGCATAAATCCGGTTCGCGACAAGGAAATTATTGATGCCGAGCTACAGTTGAAAGACCTTGAAACTATTGAATCGAGAATTCAAAAAATAGAAAAACAGGCTAAAACAGGAGGTGACAAAGATGCTAAACTGGTATTTGAAGTCTATTCAAAAATCCGCGAAGCATTGTTGAGGGGAGAATCAGCCAGAACAGTTGTTTTTGAGACTAAAGACGAAAATAAAGCCGCTCACGATCTGTTTCTTTTAACCTCGAAACCGGTACTTTATGTTTGCAACGTTGACGAAAAAAGTGCCGTAAGCGGAAATAGATTTGTAGATCAGGTTAGCGAGTCGATAAAGAACGAAAATGCAGAAGTTTTGATTGTAGCAGCCAAGATAGAGTCTGAAATAGCTGAATTTGATACCTACGAAGAACGGGAGATGTTTCTCGCTGAACTTGGTTTGAAAGAGTCAGGTGTGAACCGGTTGATTAAAGCTGCATATAAATTGTTGAATCTTCAGACATTTCTGACCGCAGGCCCACAGGAAGTGCGTGCCTGGACATTCCAAAAAGGATGGAAGGCGCCACAATGCGCCGGTGTCATCCATACCGATTTTGAGAAGGGATTTATCCGTGCAGAAGTAATAAAATACCAGGACTACATAAAATACGGTTCCGAACCGGCAGTTAAAGAAGCGGGAAAAATGAGTGTGGAAGGCAAAGAATACATCGTCCAGGACGGAGATGTGATGCACTTCAGATTTAATGTGTGAAATTATTTTTTATTTAAAATTGTTCTAAATTACTTCAAAATAGATAAAATATGTTGTAAAACATATAAATTTATTTTTAATTAATCGATTAACCTAATACTTTTGTATTAACTAACGTTATTATTCCATATCAGGTTTGAAAAGAGTATCCTTAAAAGATATCGCTAAAGAGTTAGAGGTTTCTACCGCAACCGTATCTCTTGTTTTGAACGGTAAAAATAAAGCAGGTCGTGTAAGCAATGAGATGTCGCAGAAAATATTGGATAAAGCTGCCGAATTGAATTATATTCCCAATACCCTGGCAAAGGGCTTAAAAGTGGGTAAGTCCCGAACCATTGGTTTGATCATCGCTGATATCTCCAACCTCTTTTTTGGAGCGCTGGCCTTACATATACAGAATTATGCCGAGCAAAAAGGATATAGTGTGATCATAGGGAATACCAATGAACAGCCGAATGAGATGGAGAATTTGATAAAATTTTTGTATGCCCGACAAGTGGAGGGGTTGATTATCACACCAACTGAAAATAGTCAGTATCTTTTAAAAAGATTGATGAACAATAAGATTCCATTTGTTTTGGTTGATAGAAGCTTTCCTGAATTACCGGTTAATTCGGTGCTGATCAACAATTATGAGATATCTTATCGGTCCACTGAACAACTTATTCAGAAAGGGTGTAAACGAATTGGGCTGGTCACCTATAAGCAGGATCATTATCACATCAATGAACGCAGGCGCGGCTGTGTGGATGCTTTGAAACATGCGGGTATATATGATTCAGATATTATGGAAGAAGTACGGTATGATTTTTTGAAAAGCGACATTAAAAAGGCAATTTGTAATTTAATGTCAAAGAGAGAAAAAATAGACGGCATATTTTTCACAACCAATTCAATC
The DNA here is from genome assembly GCA_001898165.1 of Bacteroidia bacterium 43-41. Lineage (GTDB taxonomy): Bacteria > Bacteroidota > Bacteroidia > Bacteroidales > Dysgonomonadaceae > Petrimonas. The sequence goes on along the minus strand of MKTD01000068.1, from coordinate 6,184 downwards.
TCCATCAATGGAGTGAAAGAATTGATCAAAAACAATATCAATATTCAAAAAGATATTCAGATCATGTGTTTTGACGAAAATGATGCTTTCTACATCCTGCCCTATACCGTACCTTTTATTAAGCAACCTATTAAAGAGATGGCAAAAAATGCGGTGGAACTGTTAATTGATCAAATCGAAATGAAAAGCGGCGAAATTGAAAACATCGTTGTAGAGGCGGAGTTGGTGTTAAACGAAAATGTAATGTGTCAGTGAGACAATAATTCTTTCATTTTTAAAGTTAAACGATTAATTAAATTTGGTTTTACTGATTGGTAAAGTTCTTATCCATCTCTCCTGTTAAGTTAAACGTTTAACTGATAATTATAAAAATTCTCGTGTATGAAACAAAATTATCCTAAAATTGGTATTCGTCCCATAATCGACGGAAGACGGGGCGGGATACGTGAATCGTTGGAAGAGACAACGATGAATTTGGCAAAAAGTGCCGCAAAACTTTATTCTGAAACATTGAAATATCCTGACGGGACGCCTATAGAGTGCGTTATTGCGGATACAACAATCGGTGGTGTGAAAGAAGCAGCCTTGTGTGCCGAAAAATTTGAAAAAGAGGGAGTGGGTTTGACTTTATCCGTAACTCCTTGCTGGTGTTACGGTTCCGAGACCATTGATATGGATCCGCTCATGCCCAAGGCAATTTGGGGATTCAACGGGACGGAACGCCCCGGTGCGGTTTATTTGTCGGCCGCGCTCGCCGTCCATAATCAGAAAGGCTTGCCTGCATTTGGTATTTACGGAAAAAATGTGCAGGATGTTGGCGACGGGGTAATCCCCGGTGACGTAAGAGAAAAGCTTCTCCGGTTCGCCCGTGCCGGATTGGCGGTTGCCATTATGCGCGGAAAATCATACCTGGCTATTGGGTCGGTATCGATGGGAATCGGCGGATCGATGGTAAATCCCGATTTTTTGCAGGAGTATCTCGGCATGCGTGCCGAATTTGTGGATACGAGTGAAATCCTTCGGCGGATTCAGCTTGAAATTTACGATAAAGGTGAATTTGAAAGAGCGATGGCCTGGACAAAAGAAAACTGTATGTCGCGTGAAGGCGAGGATTTTAATCCCGAACACCTGAGACACAGCCGTGAACAGAAAGATAAAGACTGGGAGTTTGTGGTGAAGATGACGTTGATCATGCGCGACCTGATGATAGGGAATCCGGCACTGGATACTATGGGATACGGTGAAGAAGCGCTCGGGCACAACGCCATAGCGGGAGGTTTCCAAGGGCAACGGCAATGGACCGACTTTCTGCCCGACGGTGATTTTTCCGAGGCTGTCCTCAATTCCTCGTTCGACTGGAACGGTATCCGGAAGCCTTTCACTTTTGCTACCGAGGACGATCACCTGAATGGTATAAGCATGTTGTTCAACCAATTGCTTACCAACACTCCCCAGATCTTTGCCGACGTGCGCACCTACTGGAGTCCCGAAGCTATAGAACGGGTAAGTGGTTGGAAACCGGAGGGATTGTTGAAAGACGGCGCTATCCACCTCATCAATTCAGGTTCATGTACCCTCGACGGTACCGGCCAACAGTCGGATGAAAACGGTGATCCCGTCATGAAACCTTTCTGGGAGATCAATGAGGATGAAGTGAAAAAGATGATAGACGCGACCACCTGGTATCCTGCCTCGCTTGAATATATGCGCGGAGGAGGATATTCTTCACAATTCATGACCAGGGCGGGTATGCCGGTGACCATGTGCCGCCTGAACCTGATCAAAGGGTTGGGGCCGGTACTCCAGATCGCCGAGGGATGGACAGCCGCGTTTCCCGAAGAAGTATTCGATATCATCAACAAACGTACCGACAAGACATGGCCTTCTACCTTTTTTGTGCCCCGGTTAACCGGAAAAGGGCGTTTCACGGATGTCTATTCGGTGATGAATTATTGGGGGGCAAACCATGGTGCCATCAGCTACGGCCATATCGGCGCCGATCTGATCACCTTGGCTTCGGCGCTTTCAATCCCGGTAAATATGCACAATGTGGATGATGGAAAGATCTTCCGTCCCGATGCATGGTCTGCCTTCGGTTCCGACAATGAGGGAGCGGATTACCGCGCTTGCTCAACATACGGGCCGTTGTACAGATAGAGATGATTTGAGAAAAATAGCCTTATTATAATAAGCTAAATAAATAGATACTATGGAGAGAATTAATTTTAAAATGTTGAAATTGAGCGCCCTTATTCTGGGGGTTATGCTTTCGTTCTCCCTCTTTTCCCAAACAGAGTCGATGGGGGAGATGTTTGAACTGGCAAAATTGAAACCGGGCATGAAAAACAGGAGGATATCCAGTACCGATCCTACGGGGGGGAACCGCGATCACCTGGAACCTTTCAGTCCCGGAGAGAAAAGAACCATTGCGGAGATAAAAGGTACCGGTGTGATCAATCATATCTGGATCACCATTGCCCCGCCACCCGGTGAGTTAAGCAGGAATGATATCATTATCAGGATGTATTGGGACGGGAACGATTATCCTTCTGTGGAATCACCTATCGGGCCTTTCTTTGGCCAGGGGTGGGACGAAGGGTATAACTACGCCTCGTTTCCCCTGTCTGCGGGACCTGAGAATGGAACCGGACTGAGCAGCTATTTTGCGATGCCCTTTGAAAAAGGAGCAAGGATAGAGATCGAAAATCAGACCGATAAGACAATCAATGCCTTCTATTTCTATGTTGATTACCTGGAGATGGCTAAACTTCCCGAAGGGATGGGTCGCTTTCACGCCTGGTATAATCACAGCCTCACAAAAGCGCTTCCGGAAGGGGAAACGGAGTGGTCGGTTACAGCTCCGCAAAAAACCAATACTACCGGAGACCGCAATTATGTTTTTATTGATACCAAAGGGAAGGGCCATTTCGTAGGAATCAATTACTATGTGCATTCTCCCACTCCGATGTGGTACGGTGAAGGTGATGATATGTGGTTTATCGACGGAGAAAAAACCCCTTCCCTGATCGGTACCGGAACCGAAGATTTTTTCAACACTTCCTGGTGCCCAAAAGAACCGTTCTCCCATCCTTATTTCGGTTATCCAAGGGTAAACAACGATATAGGCTGGTTGGGAAGAACCCATGTATACCGGTTCTTTATCAACGATCCCATCTTTTTTGAAACTGCGATAAAGGGAACCATTGAGACCGGACATAACAATAACCTGACTCTTGATCTGGCTACTGTGGCTTACTGGTATCAGGAAAGTGCGGTGATGCTTCCACCTGCACCCACCCAGGAAATGAGAAAGCCGAAACCGTTTATCAATCATATGGATATGCACCGTTGGAGAGATGCATGGCGGAAAGCAAAAGGGAATGATCCTCAGTTGTGGGGGAATGAGTGAGAAATATTATTAACTTTTAAATATTTTGCCTATGAAAACATATTAATTCTAAAGATAACATTGCATAGCAGTATTGTTTAAATTATGGTTCTAACAATTTAATAATTAATTGAATTTAAAAATATTTTTTATGAAAAAAAAGGTCTATTATTTTTTAATCCTATTTCTTTTGAATGTAGGTATCGTATTATCACAAACTCAGGTAACTGGGATTGTAGTTGATGAGTCTGGAGCACCTGTTATAGGAGCAACTGTTCAAATTAAAGGTACGGGACAGGGAACCATAACAGATTATAATGGAAATTTTACATTAAATGTTCCAAGTGGATATAATACTTTGGTCATATCTTATGTTGGGATGAAATCGCAGGAATTAATTGCTTCTTCAAATATGCGTATTATTCTTCAACAGGATGCTGAGATTTTGGACGAGATCGTTGTTGTAGGCTATGGAACACAAGCTAAAAAAGATTTAACTGGATCTGTTGGAGTTGTTTCTCAAACAAAAATGGAAAATCAAGCAGTTCAGGGAATAGGACAAAATTTGCAGGGAAAATTAGCCGGTGTGCAAATCTATCAAAATAATGGAACTCCTTATAGCGGTACAACAATAAGAATAAGGGGCAATGGTTCATTTGGAGCGAACAATAATCCTCTAATTGTAATTGATGGCTTGATCACCAATGATGGTTTATCTAATTTGAATCCTAATGATGTAGAGAATATTACAATTCTAAAAGATGCTGCATCTTCTGCAATTTATGGATCACGTGGTGCCAATGGAGTTGTAATAATTACAACTAAAAAAGGGAATTTTGAAGCTCCTATGAAAATTTCTGTATCTGGATATGGTGCTGTAGATAATATTCGTCATAAAATTCCTACTCTAACTGCAAAGGAATACGCAACTATGGTAAATGATTATTATGCCGCAGCAAATTTGCCAATTCCTTTTTCACAACAAGAAGTAAGCTCATATGGGGCAGGAACTAATTGGGTTGATGAAATTTCACAATCGGGGTACAAACAAAATTATTCTTTAAATATAACAGGGGGAACAAAAACAAATGCATACGCAGTATCAGCTAGTTTTTATACCGGAGAAGGCGTTATAAAAAACACAACGTTTAATCGAGCTAATGTAAAGCTTAGTAATGATATGCTAATATTACCAAATTTAAAATTTGGTTTAAACTTAAGTGTAAACTATGGAGTTTCAAATAATACCGATTGGGGACAAGCTATAGATAGAGCGATGATTTATCCACCTACAGTTCCAGCATACGATGAAAACGGAAATTATGGAGTCTCATCACACCATGGAGAACCAATAACTATGTTACAACCTCTTATAGCTGTCAATTTGTGGAGATACGATCAGAATTGGAAAAAACTTATTGGTATCACATATCTAGATTGGGAAATAATTAAGGGATTGAACTTTAAAACTTCTTTTAACACTGAATATTTCACTTGGGATCAAGATAATTTCATACCAGCGTATAGCTATGGACCAAAAGGACTTATCAGTGATCACCCTATAGCAGTGCTTAATGTTGATAATAATCAAAATATTAATTATACAATAGATAATATTTTAACATACACTACAAAAATAAATTCAGTTCATAATCTAACAGCTATGGCTGGTTATACGTTTCAGGAGGCTAATAGCCGAAATATGTGGGCAACTCGTAATAATTTCTTGAATAATGACAAAAATATGCAAGTCTTAAACGCGGGTTCCAGCAATATCAACAATAGTGGTTCAAAATCATCTTGGGCTATTCAATCGTACCTTGGTCGAGTAAATTACGATTATCTAAATAAATATCTGTTAAGCGCTAGTGTACGTATCGATGAAACCTCAAGAATCGAAAAAAGTTACCGAAGAGGTATTTTCCCAGGTGCGTCAGCAGGGTGGGTTTTATCAGAAGAGGAATTTATGAAAAATACACCTTTACTTAGTTATTTAAAACTTCGTGCGAGTTGGGGAATATTGGGTAATCAAGATATTGGAGTATATCCTTATCAAACGACATTAAACTCTACTGGGTTATATTATCCGTTTGGAGCAGGAACTGAAGGAATTACATATACTGGTGTTGGTCCAACATCACTCGGTAATTCAAGTCTTTTGTGGGAAAAGACATCTACTTTAGGAGCAGGATTGGAATCTTCATTCTTCAATAATCAGTTAACATTTATTGCAGATGTTTATAAAAGAAATACAACAGATATCTTAGTTCGAATTCCACTTCTTGCTACTGCGGGAGTTGATAACTCACCTTATCAAAATGCGGGGGCTGTTACAAATACAGGTATTGAATTATCTCTGGGATATTCCAACTATGATACACCGTTAAAATACGATGTTAATTTAAATTGGACGTATAATAAGAATAAAGTTACAAAAATCCCTTCGCCAATTGTAGGTGGTTTCAGTCGTACTGAAGTTGGACATTCAATTAATGAGTGGTATGGTTATATTCAAGAGGGTATCTTCCAAACTGTTGAAGAAATAAGCAGTTCACCCACTCAACCAAATGCTGAACCAGGGGATATTAAGTTTAAGGATTTAGATGGTAATGGTTTAATTAATTCCAATGACAGACAATTTATTGGATATTCAGATGCCCCACACTATTTTGGAGCTAATATTGCATTAGTGTAAACAGCATTCAGAAGTACAGCAGTTTTAGCAAATAAGAATACAACATTTTTTGCAACAATGATACAACAAAAATTGTTGCAACAATGATACAACAAAAATTG
>MKTD01000067.1 GCA_001898165.1 Bacteroidia bacterium 43-41 | reverse complement strand
TCCTCTTCAACTCCCTAGCTACAAAGATAATAGTTTGAATTAAAAAAATATAATTATTCTCTTAATATTTGGATTACAACATAGAAGAGTATAATTTAATTGTGTAATGAGGTATCTTTTGCCCCCAAGGCGGTCTTTGATATATTTACGTGATATGGTTTCGTTTAAAGAGACTTCCGGATTAAATTCAGAGACAAAATAGACAAACAGGAAATTGACTTCTCCTCTTGATTTCTCTATATGCAGTACTTTAGTGTTCTCAGGGATTAAAAAATCCTGTCTCCTCATTTTCAATTTTTATACCTGAAATTTCATTTCCTTCTAAAAACACAACCCGTTAGTGGTTTCACTATAGATATTCCTTATTGTTCAGACAATCAAATTTTATTAGAAATTAATTCCCTATCCCTGAGTTCATCCTGTTTTATCAATTTCCTGAAGTATGACCCGGCCTATTTGTGCAAATCCGGCTTATCCTTGCCCGTATTTTTAGACAGAGTAACGGAACAGTAAAAAAAATTAAAAAAATTTGGAGATATTTATTTTCTTTTATACATTTGCAGCGTTTATATGTTCAAACAATAATGAAATATGTACAATCATATGTGTGAAAATAGAGTTCGATATGATAAATATCCTGCCACTTCCATTGAAAATGGAACTCTCGTTAAAGGCTGGAAAAATATTCTGGATCAAATTACTCCGGATACCAGCGGTAACATAATTGCTATTGAGTGTTATACCGGCGTTTACTATGAGCAACTCATGTCTTATTTTAAAACCGTCCCGCACAAATTATTTGTAAATACGAATGAACTTTTTAAAGTCGAAAGTGAAATTCTTCGAATAACAAAAGGTTTTATGAAAGAAGATGTCCTGTTTGGCTATCTGAACAATCTTTCCATTTATGATTATTTTGATGAAGGGAAAATATCAGTTATACGCCAGGAAATAAAATCTATACGAAAAAACGGAAATGTTATTTTATTTGGCCACGGAAGTTCGTGTATTGTAGAAGCGGATATTCTGATTTATGCCGATATGCCCCGTTGGGAAATACAACAAAGGATGCGAAAAAATGAAGTCACGGGTTTAGGGGTTAATAATAAAAATGAGGCTTTCTCTCTTCAATACAAACGGGGTTATTTCAATGATTGGAGGGTATTGGACAAGCACAAAAAGAGATTATATCAACAGGTGGACTATTGGTTGGATACCACTGGAAAGGAGCCGAAACTTATCGACAAAAAAACATTTATCGACGGTATTGAGAGGACAGCGCATAAGCCATTCAGGGTAGTTCCGTTCTTTGATCCGGCACCGTGGGGAGGACAGTGGATGAAAGAGGTGTGCAATCTGGATAAATCGGCAACTAATTTTGGTTGGTGTTTCGATTGTGTCCCCGAAGAAAACAGTTTACTACTGAAAATTAACGATGAAACTTTTGAAATGCCGTCCGTCAACCTGGTATATTTGAAAAGCAGGGAGTTGTTGGGTGAACCGGTCGAAGCACGGTTTGGACAAGATTTCCCAATTCGTTTTGATATTCTGGATACGATGGAAGGAGGAAACTTAAGCCTTCAGGTGCATCCTACAACCCAATTTGCAAGGGATGACTTCGGATTGCCATACACGCAGGATGAAAGCTATTACCTGATCGATGCAAAAGATGATGCAACTGTTTATCTGGGATTGAAAAAGGGAATCGACCGCAAGGCTATGATCAATGATCTTGAGAATGCGAATGCGGACCCAAAGTTAAATTTCGATGATGAAAAGTATATTTATGCTATTCCCGCAAAGAAACATGATCATTTTCTGATTCCTGCAGGGACTATCCACTGTTCAGGTAAAAATTCAGTCGTGCTTGAGATCAGTACTACTCCCAATTTGTTTACCTTTAAATTATGGGACTGGAATCGCCTGGGGTTGGACGGGAAGCCGAGACCCATCAATTTAGAAAGGGGAAAAGAGGTTATTCAATGGGACAGGGATGCCGATTACGTTACTTCCCAATTGGTAAATCAGTTTAAAGAGGTAGCCCGGGGTGAAGGATGGATAGAAGAAAAAACAGGCTTGCACAAAACGCAGTTTATAGAAACAAGGAGACACTCCTTCACAGGGCTGGTTCCGCATATGACAAACGATTCGGTCAATGTTTTGAACCTGGTGGAAGGCGACGAGATTATTGTGGAAAGTCCGGATGGGAATTTTGAACCCCTCATCGTACATTATGCCGAGACCTTCATTGTGCCGGCATCTGTACAGGAATATACTATCAGGCCTCACGGCAGGTCAGCAGGTCGGAAATGCGTGACCATCAAGGCAAGTGTCAGATTTTAAACAGAAACAGGATGGATAATGACAATGCAAAATCAGGCTGGACTCCTAAAGTGGCTGTATTTTTCGGCTTCTTTATCATGGGATTTGTGGATGTAGTGGGTATTGCCACCAATTATGTCAAAAACGATTTTAATTTATCGAGTACGCTCGCCAATACCATTCCTATGATGGTATTCCTATGGTTTGCGGTTTTCTCTATTCCGACCGGGATACTGATGGGACAGATAGGTAAGAAAAAAACGGTTTTACTTTCCTTGGTTATCACCACCATAGCAATGATCATACCGTTTATCAGTTACACCTTTCCAATGGTTTTGTCAGCCTTTGCATTACTTGGTATCAGTAATACGATTCTGCAGGTTTCGCTTAATCCATTGGTGGCAGCCATGTTTAAAAAAGAGAAAATAGCAAGTGTTCTGACTGCCGGCCAGTTCATTAAAGCTATTTCCTCACTGTTGGGACCCGTTATTGCGGGAGTAGCCGCCAACTGTTTCTCAGATTGGAAAGTGACTTTCGTTATTTTTTCCGTCACCTCCTTACTTTCCGTTTTGCTGTTATTGTTCTCGAGAACAGGAGAACAGGAATTTGAAAACAGGCAAAGCAGTTTTAAAAGTGTGTTGACTCTTTTGAAGGATAAATACATTTTGTATTGCTTCCTGTGCATTTTATTTATTGTCGGTCTCGATGTCGGTATAAACACTTCGGCCCCTGAATTGCTGATAAAGCGAATGGGATTGGAGTTGAGCCGCGCAGGTTTGGGGAGCAGTATTTATTTTGCGGCTAAGACCATAGGAGCTTTTGCGGGAACCTTGCTGCTTCTAAAATTTCCGCCTCTTTATTTTTTAAGGTACTCACTCATCTTTGCCATTATAGCCTTTGTTGTGTTGATGTTTGTACAGAATCTCTGGTTTTCCCTGATCCTTATATTCATTATAGGATTTACCTGTGCAAATGTTTTCCCGATCGTTTTTTCATTTGCACTGCAGAAAAATCGACAACGTTCCAATGAGATTTCGTCACTGATGATCATGGGAGTTTCGGGCGGAGCCGTTATTTTACCTGTACAGGGGTTGATGATTGACAATTTCGGTTTTTCAGCTTCACTGTCCGTCCTTCTTTTCTGTCTGATTATAAATTTACTACTTACAAATATTTTCAAAGAAAATGCACAATAAAACTAAAGGAGCCGTGCTAACTCTCGATGCGGGAGGAACAAACTTTGTATTTTCGGCCATAAAAGATAATCAGGAGATCATTGACCCGGTAAATTTTCCGGCCTATCCGGATGATTTACAAAAATGTTTATATTCCATTGTTAGTGGATTCAAAGAGACAATGAGAAGAATGGATGATACACCCGTGGCCATTAGCTTTGCATTTCCCGGTCCGGCCGATTACCTAAACGGCATAATTGGCGATTTGCCCAATTTCCCGGCCTTTAGAGGCGGCATTGCATTAGGGCCTTATCTGAAAGAGAAATTCGGATTACCTGTTTTCATCAATAACGATGGCAATTTATTCGCTTACGGGGAAGCGCTTGCAGGGGCGTTGCCCGAAGTCAACCGGCAATTGGAGGCTGCGGGGAATCCCAAACGATACCGCAACCTGCTCGCTGTAACCCTGGGTACAGGTTTTGGCGGCGGCGTGGTGATAGACAACAGGCTTTTATCGGGAGATAATGGTTGCGGAGGTGCTGTCTGGTTATCGGCAAACAAGTACGACAACCGGCTCTTGGCAGAGGAAGGCGTAAGTATCCGCGCTGTGAAACGGGAATACCGTGAACTGTCGGGAGATGAATCAACTCTCTCTCCGAAAGAAATTTTTGAAATTGCCGAAGGGGAAAAAGCAGGTAACAGGGAAGCCGCGATAAAGAGCTTTGAAAAGCTCGGGGAGATTGCCGGTTTCACAATTTCCGAATCATTGAACATTGTAGATGGAATAGTTGTCATAGGCGGAGGGATTGCAAATGCGCATAAATATATTCTCCCCGCAATGATCAAAGAGATGAACGAAACCAGAAGAACCGTCAAAGGCGATATTTTCCCCCGGTTGCAAATGAAAGCCTATAACCTGGAAGATGAAAACGAGAAGGCACTTTTCCTAAAAAATGAATCAAAAACTGTGACTATCCCCGAGTATGAAAATAGCGCGATATACTATGCGATAAAGAAGATTGGCGTAAAAACAAGTACGTTGGGAACGAGTAAAGCCATTGCGATAGGAGCCTGTAATTTTGCGCTGGATCAGTTATTCTGAAGCATTGGTTATTCCAGTAAATAAAAATAAATGAACGAGCAAGCCAATACAATAAGTTCAAAAGTTATTTAAAAACATAGAAACATAAATTCAAAAAACAAAAACAATGAAAACCGTATGTAAAATTATTGGATCTATTTCATGTGTGTTGCTTATGTTCTTTTCTTGCGAGAAAAATGAAAGTATTCATCGTGACTCTAAAGTAATTCTCGATAAATTACTTTTTTCGGGATATACCGGAGATACGATCAGGGCTGCCATAACATACGGAAGCTCTGACATAAAAAAGCTGGTAATCACAAAATGGGTGAATGGGGAGCAAGTCCCCGGGTATGGGATAAATGTTTCGGTAAATAGTATGTCGGATACCTATGAATTTGAACAGGAAATAGTAGTTGGTGACGAAGAGGGAACATTGATTTACACATTTAGCGGATATAATGCAGCGGATAAGTTGATTGATGCTTCAGATCTGGCTGTTTCCGTGACACTGACCGATTTTGGGCGATTGTCTAAATTCGACTGGAAATTAACCGCGCAAACAACAAACGGAGAAAGCACCACAACGGATGCCATGTTAGATAATGTGTACCGCTTAAATAGTGATTTAAGTTGGGAATATGACTGGGGTAATCCGGCAGGAGCGGGGATGGATGTTTTAAATCAGTACTGTGCATGGAAGTACATCGGAACAGAGTTAAAAGCAGATTCTGTTTATTTGATAAAATTCGGATTCTTATCCAATATACCAACGATTGATAAATATAAGGTCCTGAGACTGGATGATACCAGTTTATGGATACAAACATTTATGGATTTATCGTGGCTTGGTGAGCCTTATACGGAGAAAACCCCGGTTGTTGAAAAATATGTTGCAATTCCTAAATCGTCCGATTTCACTCCTTACAGAGGTGAAAATCCTGCTAATTACAATTGGGCTTCTTGTAGTCCGGGTAATTATTAAACACTCCGGATTTATGTGTAAACAAGTATTCATCATATGTATGTTTGTCGGGTATGGTTTTTGTCTGTTTGCAGGCCCCGACAATATCGCACCTTTGGCCAGGGTGACGGCATCTTCTGAAAAATGTGCCGAATATTCGGCACAAAAAGTGATTGACGGACTGATAGGTATTGAGGATCACGGGGAATGGGCTTCGGCGAGTAGTCAAACCTCCTGGGGAGCTATTGATTATCCGTGGATCGAATTAGAATGGGAAAAGCCTCAAAATATCAATCGGATCATACTGTACGACAGACCAATACAACAAAGCCATATTGCGGGAGGCACATTACATTTTAGCGATGGAACAACTATTTTCGTTAATCAGATACCAAATGACGGAACAGCGAAGGCGATTAATTTTCCGACTAAAAAAATAACCTGGATAAAGTTCGAAACTACCGATGGCGACGGGTTGAACATTGGCTTATCTGAAATCGAAGTATATCCCGCGCCCGAAGATTATACCGATTATGTCTCAAAAGTGGATCCTTACGTAGAGTCGGCCCGGGGGCGTTATTTCTTTTTTGTAACAGGAAGCCGTCCGTTCGGTATGATCAGCGCTGCACCATTGACCCGTAATAAGAACCAGTATGGAGGCGGATACAACTACAATTCGCTCGAGATACTTGGATTTCCTCAAGTGCACTGTTGGATGTTATCGGGAATCAGTCTGATGCCTACCACCGGTCATATAAATCCTGTGTTAGGTGAACAACATTGGAAATCCACATTTTCACATGACGGCGAAATTGTACAGCCTGGATATCACCGGGTATTTTTGCAGGATTACGGTATTTGGGTAGAACAAACCACAACCGACAGAGTAAGCTACTACAAACTTCGTTATACAAAAGACAATACTTCGAATTTGCTGCTCAATCTGGGCGGATATTTGGGAACCACAACAATGAATGACAGTCGTGTTATCAAAGTGAGTAACACCGAAATTGAAGGTTCAGTCAATACCACCGGACGTTTCTGGGGCGGTCCTGACAATGTGAGAATATTCTTTGTGATGAAATTTGATAAACCGTTTCAGCAATTGAATGCATGGGATGATAAAGAAATTCTGAAAAATATTACTTCACATCAGGGAGTAAACCAAAAAACGGCCCGAAATGAAAACGAAAGTTATTACGATGCACCTACCTGTGGTATTAGCGCCGTATATGATGTAAAAGCCGGTGATGAAATTCAGGTTAAATTTGCCATTTCTTACACAAGCATAGACAATGCCCGCAAAAACATGGAGGACGACCGGTTCGGGTGGGATTTCGAAGCGGTTAAAGCCGACTCACGGCAGGAATGGAACAACTGGCTTGGACGTATTGACGTAAAAGGAGGAACGTACACACAGCAAATTAAATTTTATACCGATTTATGGCATGTATTGCTTGGAAGGCATAAACTGGATGATGTGTCGGGTGATTATCCCGATTATACACAAGGCCGACGGGTAGGGAATGCTACTGTTAATGCCAAATTAATTGTTCGCACGCTACCCCGAAATTCTGACGGTACGGTTCGTTTCCATATGTATAATTCCGACGCATTTTGGTTAACTCAATGGAATTTGAATGTCCTTTGGGGACTGGCATGGCCGGAGGTGTTGGATGATTTCGCTGCCTGTCTTGTTCAGTATACCGAAAACGGCGGATTACTTCCCCGCGGCCCCAATGCAGGAGGATATTCATATATTATGACAAGCTGTCCGGCAACCAATTTAATCACAAGTGCCTACCAAAAAAATATGCTGACCAAAACAAAACCCGAAGCGGCATATGAGGCAATGGTCAGGAATCATAAACCGGGCGGTATGATTGGCCCCGCAAAGGAAATTGATTTTTACATTAAAAACGGATATTACCCCGGTAATGCCGGAATTACTATCGAAGTGGCATTTCAAGATTGGGCATTGTCTCAAATGGCTGCCAAAATGGGTAAAAGTAAAGATGCTGATTATTATCTGAGGCGTGCCCGGGGTTGGGTGAAATTATACAATCCTGAACAGAAATTACTCTTTCCGAAAGATGAAAAAGGAGAATGGATGACATCAGACCCGTTAAGTAATAAGGGTTGGGTTGAAGCAAATGCGTGGCAGGCAACCTGGGGGATATCGCACGATATTCCGGTATTGGCCCGGTTGATGGGAGGAAATGATCTGCTGTGCGAAAAATTAAATTATGCTTTTGAACAGTCCGAAAAAGATGATTTCGTTTTCGGATACGGCAGCGGATACGTGAGTTATGCCAATCAGCCCGGATGTTCAAATGCTCATGTGTTCAATCTGGCCGGGCAACCGTGGCTTTCCCAATATTGGGTTAGAAAAGTCGGGGCACAGGCTTACGGTGCAATTACTCCCGACCGGGGATATGGCGGACACGACGAAGATCAGGGGCAAATGAGTGGCGTAAGCGCTTTGATGGCATTGGGATTGTTTAGTGTGCAGGGAACTTGTGCTCAAACTCCTTCATATGAAATTACAAGTCCTGTATTCGACGAGATTACAATTAAACTTGATCCTGTATATTATGAAGGGGATGAGTTTAAGATCAGGACATACAACAACTCTCCAAAAAGCGCTTTTATCCAAAAAACCCGACTGAACGGTAAAGAATACAACAGATATTGGATTAATCACACAGATTATGGAAGAGGGGGATATTTGGAAATCTGGCTGGATTCGGAACCAAACAAAAATTGGGGAATGAAGAAATAATTTATTATATATCTAAAAATGAAGCACATGAAACTCTTAAAATTATGCTGTTTATTACTATATCTTTGTCTGTGGAGTAGTGTATATGCACAGCACAAAGATTATTCGGGTATTGTAACGGGTGATGACGGTACACCTCTTATCGGTGTTAGTGTTTTAGTAAAAAATACTACTAATGGCACAGTAACCGATATTGACGGAAAATTCACCATACATGCGGTGGCTGGTGATTATCTTGTTTTTTCGTATGTCGGCTATGAAACGGTTGAGATCCAACTGACAAATAAGGAAATCCTTGCGATTTCAATGAATGAACAATCTGTTTATTTAAATGAAATGGTTGTTGTCGGTTATGGACAAATGAAAAAAAGCGATCTGACGGCTGCCATAGCTTCCGTGAAATCGGAAGATTTAATTAAAACCTCGATTACATCTATTGATCAGGGATTACAAGGTCGCGCCGCGGGTGTCGTGGTTACCAATATATCCGGACAACCGGGTGCGGGAACCTCTATTCGTATTCGTGGCACAAGTTCCGTAATGGGAACAAATGAACCGCTGTATGTGATTGACGGAATACCTGTAATCAATGGAGGAGCAAGTTCGGGGGCAATGCACTCCCCTCCTTTGAATCCCATGGCATTGATGAATCCGAATGATGTAGAATCAATCGAGGTATTGAAAGACGCTTCCGCTACGGCAATTTATGGGGCACGAGGGGCAAACGGTGTGATTTTGGTAACGACTAAACGAGGGAACAAAGGCAAAGTACGAACATCGATAAACGCATATTACGGATTACAGACTATCGCAAAAGAGATAGACATGCTGAATGCCGAACAATTGGCTATTTTGGGGAATGAGGCTACGGACAATGCCAATATCGGCCGAAAACTGATATTTGCCGATTTGAATAACCTGAGAAAACGGAGTACGGATTGGCAGAATGAAATTTTTCGCACAGCTCCTATTCAAAATTATGAGTTAGCTTTTTCGGGCGGCAGTGATAAGTCTGTCTATTTCCTGTCGACCAATTTTTTCTCTCAAGATGGAATCATTCTCGGGTCGGATTATAAAAAAGGAAGCCTTCGTTTTAACTTGGACCAGGAATTAAGCGATCGGATAAAAATCGGAAATACAATGAATGTCTCTTACAGCCAGTCCAACGGTGTTGTAACCAATTATGAAAGCGCCATCGCATCCAGTATAACATCTTGGGCGCAGGAAATGAACCCGAGATTACCTGTGCGAAATCCGGACGGTACGTATGTATATGAAAACAATTTATCAAATCCGGCAGTTGGAAATCCGGTGCAGGATGCCAATACGTATGAGCAATTGAATAAAACGCTTCGCATGACCGGCAATATATACGCTGATCTGCTTATCGTCAATGGACTAAACTTTAAAACAAGCATTGGAATTGATTATTACAACGTAAAAGATTTGAGTTTTGCACCTGTTAATATCAAGCGGGGGGAGGCCAGTGAGGGTATTGCCACTGTTGGACAGGCTGATGGTTATACCTGGGTTTGGGAAAATACACTGAGTTATAATAAAACATTCGCTGATAAACATTCGGTAAACGGAGTAGCTGCTATCACTTCCCAGAAGTATGAAACTACTCCTGTTTTCGTCTCCAGAGCGGGAATTGAGGATGGGCGACTGGGGTACCACTCAATTCAGGAAGGCTCCAAAATTCAGTTAGCAAATACCGGGTACAGTTCATGGCAAATGTTGTCTTATCTGGCTCGTGTAAATTACGGGTATGACAGCCGTTATTTGTTTACATTGACTGGTCGTATAGATGGTTCTTCCAAATTCGGGGCAAATAATAAATACGGTTTTTTCCCTTCGACTGCGTTCGCCTGGCGTGTTTCTGAAGAAGCTTTTATGAAGGAACAAAGAACTATCGACAATCTGAAAGTACGTTTAAGCTATGGATTAGTAGGGAATGAAGGTATCCTGCCTTACAGTTCCATGGGATTGTTGCAAGGGACGGAAGCCTATATCGGAACATCCCTGATCATAAAAGGTCAGGCACCCTACACACTCGGTAACCAGGACCTGAAATGGGAAACAACAGCTCAGTTTAATATTGGGTTTGATATTGGTATATATAAAGGCAGATACTCTTTATCAGCTGATTATTATATTAAAAAGACAAAAGATTTACTGTTGACCGTACCGACCGAATCACATATCGGATATGATGTGGCAATGCAGAATGTAGGTAATCTTGAAAATAAAGGATTTGATTTTACATTCAACGCGGCACCGATAGATAATAGCAAATTAAAATGGGAGTCAAACTTAACTTTCGGACTTAACCGGAATAAAGTAACCAATCTGCCGGGTAATGAAAACGGAATTTCCGGTATAAGCATTATGGGGATAAATTATTGGACAAAAGTTATGGAAGGCAAACCCGTCGGAACCATATATGGTTACAAAACGAATGGAGTCGCCCAATTGGGTGAAGATCTGACTAAAATTATCTTTTTCCCGGGAAGAACAATCTCTTACGGCGACAGAAAGTATGTAAATAAAGAAGGGACAAGTGATGTGCTGAATGAAGATGATCTTTTTGAATTAGGGAATGCTAATCCGGACTTTACCTACGGATGGAATAATACATTTTCATTGAAAATGGGACAAAATAAAGGCACTGTCAACTTAAACCTCTATTTACAAGGTGTCCAAGGAAATTCGATTGCCAACTTCAATCTATTTTCATTTGAAAGTTTTGATGGTCAAAAGAACAACTCAACAGCTGCTTTGAAGCGCTGGACACCGGAGTATCCGACAAATGATTATCCGAGGGCAAACGCTTCACCCATGTCGAATGTATTTTCTGATCATCAGGTGGAAGATGGCTCTTATCTGAGGATAAAAGATATTACACTATCGTACGATTTTCCAATGAACCTGACAAGAAAATTTATGTGTAACGCGCTGCAGGTTTATATAAGTGCAAAAAATGTACACACATTTACAAAATATTCCGGATATGATCCTGAAGTAAGCCGCTTCGGACAAAACAACCTGAGCATGGGAGCTGATTACGGCTCTTATCCTGTACCAAAATTATATATGCTGGGACTTAAAATGAATTTCTAAAGACTATCACAATGAAAAGAACATATTTATATTTATCAATCTGGATTTTATTAGCAGGAATATTTTCTGCATGTTCCGATTTTCTAGATGAAGAAGCAAAAGGAAGTCAGGTGGATAAAAATTATTATAAAACCGAAGCTGATGCTTTAGCCGCAACGGATGCGATCTATAGCTACCTGATCTCTGATGCGGATGCATATAATTTGTGGAGCTATCACTTTGGCGGATTGTTTTTCAATGATTTTTGGGAACTCCCTGAGTTGATGTCTGATAATGCAGTTTCAAAGCAGTCATCTCCTGAATATCAATCTATTGATAAATTTCAAATAGACGCATATAGTATTCGGGTTGCTTGCTTATGGCGTGATTTTTATACAACGATCAATGTTTGTAATACGGTAATTGCTAAAGTTCCTGAGATTAGTTTTACGGATGAAATCAAAAAGAATCAATTGATTGCCGAGGCTAAATTTTTCCGCGCATTGTGTTACTTCGAGTTGACCCGTTTTTTTGGAGATGTCCCCTTACACACGGGTCCGACCGAAAGTGTTTCGGCGACTCAGATTTCAAGAACGCCCGTTGATCAGATCTATCCTGTGATCCTGGAAGACTTGGATTTTGCTGAAAAACATCTGAAATATGAAGATCGTCTGGGTTACGGACGCCCCTATGCATTATCTGCTTCCGCTTTATTAGCAAGAGTATATTTAACGTTGGGACAGAAAATGAAGAATAACACTTACCTGCAAAATGCTGTGGAAAAAGCGGAAGCGGTGATTCCGGTATTTCCAATGGGCTCGTATGAAGATTTGTTTAAATTGGAAAACCGATTTAAAGGAGAACGGATATGGGAGGTTAATTTTAATGCTTCTTTGAGTCAGGGTTGGAAAGGGAATCAATTTCTGGTTCGCTTATTACCTAAGATGAATACTGAAAAAGGAGGGCCTAATAATGCTCACGGGTGGGTTGCGGCAACCGATGACTTGTACAATTCTTTTGAGCCGGCCGATAAACGTCGTGACATAACATTGTTTAAGTCATTCACTTATACAGATGGTTCCGTGGAAACATTCGATGCTCCCTATTTTTGCAAATATTGGGATAGGATAGCCGAACCCAAAGGAAATGAATCCAATGCAACATTTCCATATCTCCGTACGGCTGAAATGTATCTGATAAAAGCGGAAGCATTAAATGAAATAAGTCAAAATCCAACGAAGGCTGCCAAAGACGCGTTGAATGCCGTTCGTCACCGTGCGGGATTAGGCGATACTCCGGCGAATAACTATGCCGATTTTAAAAAGGCTGTCTTAGCCGAGAGGCGTAAAGAGTTTGCTATGGAAGGGCATCGTTGGCACGACCTGGTGAGAATGTGTACATTGGAAGAAATAAAAGAACTGGTAGGGGTCGCGAAACCTGGAGTTGTTCCGAGGGAAGCCAATTATCTATTTCCTATTCCCAATAACGATATAATTATTTCGAATGGAAGATTAACTCAAAATGAGGGATATTAATTAACAGGATACATCAATCATTATGCGCATAAAATTTCAATTAGTTATATTGTCAATATTACTGTTAATTGTTTCATGTCAACAATACGACAAGCAGGATAGGGTTGCGAAAGATGAAGTGGTCATTGATACCCAAATGGTGAAAATTTTATTCCCTCCCGGAAAAGATATTCTTACAGGTGGTGACGGAGCTATCTCCATACAAATAGATGATAACAGAAGTTTTTGGCTGTGGGGTGACTCTTTTTTAGGTGAAGTCGTTAACAACAGAAGAGCAGAATCTTCCCCGTTTGTAATGGGTAATGTATGGCAACTATTGGATGGAAAATCAATAAAGACCATAACCGGAGGTACCTTAGTGAGTCCGGAATCATTGCTGAAAGCAGAAAAAGTTGACGGATACCCGGCTGTTTTATGGCCTATGCACGGTTTTGTGAAGAATAATATAGTGCATGTATTTATGTCCACTATTGTTCAAACAGGTAAGGGGACTTGGGATTTCTACTGGCATTCAATCATGTACTACCGGCTAAATCTTTTGGATCTATCTGTTATTGATAAGCAGGAGTTGTTGACTGAGAAGCAAACAGAGGCACATTTTGGATTTGGAGTCACCGAACATGAAGGTTTTTACTATGTGTATGGTTCAAATCCGCAAAAAGACTTCACAGCAACATTGCATGTGGCACGGGCCCGTTTGAGAGATGATAAATTACAGGATTGGGAGTATTTTGACGGCAACAACTGGTTATACGATCCGAAAGGGAGTAAAGCGTTGCAAGGCATTGACATACCTATCTCGGAGCAATTCAGCGTCTTTAGGTACGATGATAAATTCATCCTGTTAACACAGGACAGGTTTAAACCTGAAGTCTATACTTTCACCGCCGATACTCCGGAAGGTCCCTGGTCGGACAAAAAGCTTATTTATACCATACCCGAGGGGAAAGATTCAACATTGTTTGTTTATAATGCTATGGCTCATCCTCAGTATGGCCCGGAGGGGAAATTGTTGGTAAGTTATTGTGTCAATGCAAAAAATATACCCGATTTGTATAAAAATGCATCGATCTACAAACCACGTTTCTTTTGGATATCGTTGGACACCGTATTCAGATCTCCTGATCCGCCTGTTGCTTCCGGAAAGCCGCTACGGTAAACTTCGAAATCGATAAAGTTGACGGGCTTCGGGAACCCTGTTTTTCTAAAGACGGTAAATATTCTCAGCCGCAGGTGGTCTCAGGCCTTTTGTTTAGTAGAGGAATACCCGCATAAGATACGTCCCCTTGTTTCGCTTCACACCACGCAATTTAGAAAATACGGACTTAAAAACCAGATTCAAGTTTGTACTGAATGGCTTGGTCACTACAAGCTTAACGTAAACACGGTGGTTCCCGGTGAAGAGGCTACCTCAATGCTTCCTCCGTGGTTCTTCATAATCTGTCGGGAGAGGCTCAACCCGATACCCGACCCGTTCTCTTTAGTGGTAAAAAAGGGAATAAAAATTTGCTCCCTGATTTCGGAGGGGATACCGGGCCCGTTGTCGATCATTTTTATTTCGCAGCGTCCACCGGGGGTGCTGTGCGCCCGAATAATAATGTGTGGCTCAGCAACATTCTCCACCGCTTGCATGGCATTTTTAATCAGGTTGATAAATACTTGCGAAAGTTGCATTTCATCGGCTTCTACGCTGAGGTTGGGAGAATCGGTTTCCACGCGGAAGCGGATACGGTGGAAATTCGGTTCGTTTTCCAGCAACAGCAACAGGTGCTCTATTAAGTTTTTCAGCACGATGGGTTTTAGTACCGGGTTCGAAAGTTTGGTGAGTTTACGGTAGGACTTCACAAACCGAATCAATCCCACACCACGCTCGTTAATCACCTCAAGCCCTTTCACCGTGTTGGTTACCGTTTTCTCGTCCACCGATTTTTCGGGAGGGAGGTAATATTTCAGCAATGTTTCGCTGAGCGATGTGATGGGCGTGATGGAATTCATGATTTCGTGCGTGAGTACGCGAATGAGCTTCTGCCACGACTCTATTTCTTTGGCATCCAGTTCGTTGCTTATATCGTGGATGGAAACGATACGCAGTGCCTTTTCGTGGTTTTTAAACGTGGTTGCCTGAAGCGAGAGTTGCGTAACCCTGTTGCGGTGCGTTACCTTCACAGATTGATGCGAACTTTCTTCCTTCAACTGGAAAAATGCCTGGTGAAGATTGGAATCTATGCGCTTCAGTTGTTCGATATGCGTCAGTTCCTGATAATTAAGCAATCTCTTTGCCGATGAATTGGCCTGAAGAATACTTCCGTTTTCATTCATCACCACAATTCCCGTGGCCACCTGTTCGAGCAACATGCTGTAATATTGCTCCTGTTCCCGATTTCGCAGTTTCACCTCCTGTATAAGGCGGTTTACTCGGTTCAGGCTTTGGTTCATCTCCTTAGTAGGCTTATGTTGAATTTTTTCGGGGAAGAGTAGCGTAGAGTCTTCATTTTCAACTGCGTTGAAGAAGTACGAAATTTTTTTTGGAATGCGGTTGAAGACGCGGATAATGTCAGTTACTATCCATACAATACCTAATGCGGGCAAAACTACGTACCACGATGATGCCTGCACAAGTAAAAACAATCCTCCTGAAAAAACAATCAGTAAAAAAATATACAGGCCTAAACGGAAATAAAAGTTTTGTCGGTACATAGTGTTGAAAAGTTACGGGTTGCGAGCAGTGGCTGATGTCTGGCACTACAATTGGTATTTCTTGATCTTATTATACAGTGTTTGCCGCGTGATGCCCAACTGCGTGGCAACGGCACTTAAATTTCCGTCGTTTTGCCGGATGCTCGATGCAATCATTTTCCGTTCCATTTCTTCCAATGTACGAACGGCAGTATGGGGTGAAGTGTAGGCGTCGGAAAAGAAAAAATTATTCAGTGTGAGCGTATCGCCATCGCCTAAAATAACTGCTTTTTCTATGGTGTGCTGCAATTCGCGCACATTACCCGGCCACGCGTATTGTTTCATTTTTTCCAGCACTTCATCGCTTAGTTTGAACGCTGGTTTTTTGTATTTTGTACAATAAATCTCCAGAAAAAAATCGGTCAGCAGTGGAATATCCGTCACCCGCTCACGCAATGGAGGAATCTCTATCTGAATGGTGTTTATACGGTAGAGCAAATCTTCGCGAAACTTTCCTTCTTTCACCAACGTGTGCAGGTTACTGTTTGTGGCACAAACCAATCGGATATCGATGGGGATTTTCTTATTCGACCCTACTTTTACGATTTCGCGGTTCTGCAGTGCTGCCAACAGTTTTGCCTGAAGCGGCAGTGACAGGTTCGCTATTTCGTCCATAAAAAGTGTACTGCCTCTGGCAATCTCAAATTTCCCTGCGCGGTCTTCCCTGGCGTCGGTAAACGCACCTTTCACGTGTCCGAACAGCTCACTCTCGAACAGTGTTTCGGACAGCGACCCCATATCTACGCTCACCATCACTTCGTTTCGCCGCAACGATTGCTGGTGAAGTTCGCGGGCAATGATTTCTTTTCCTGTACCGTTTTCACCCGTGATGAGTACGTTGGCATCGGTTTTCGCCACCTTTGCCACGATATCGAGAGTTTCGCGAAACCGCGCCGATTTTCCGACAATAACTGTATGGTCATTTTTCACGGCCGCTTTCAGGTTCTGCTCCTTCTCCTTGAGTAATTTTACCTCCTTGCGCGAATTTTGCAACTGAATGGCGGCGTTTATGGTGGCAATCAACTTGCTGTTTTCCCACGGTTTCAAAACGAAATCTACCGCCTCTTCCTTTACGGCCCGGACTGCCAATTCTACGTCGCCGTATGCGGTAATCATAATGACGGAATGATTGCTGTCGTGCTCCAGAATACGCTTCAGCCAATACAGGCCTTCGTTCCCTGTGTTAATGCCAGCCGAGAAGTTCATGTCCAGCAAGATGGTATCGAAATGTTGCGTTTCCAATAACGACGGAATCCGGTTGGGGTTGGGCGACGTGACCACCTCTTCGCAGAGCTGCTGCAACAATAATTCCAAGGCGCTTAACACGCTTTTATTGTCGTCAATAATTAAAATGCGGCTATTTTTCATATCGGAACAAGCGACCTCCAGGTCACTTAATTTATTATTTTAGATATTTGAGAATCTCCCATCAAATTCTTATCCACCACATTATGGCTAGTGAGTTCGGTTGCGAAATCTTTCGCTTTGATGGTCAATGTTCGACCATTTTGCTGAATTCAGCAAAATGGTTTTTGATATTTTCTCCTGCCTGTTCACAAGACTTTTCAGCTTTGTCAATTACGTTCTTGAAATTCCGCCATTGTGCATATCCTAAAATTGTTTGGAGTTCTCTTGCACTCCAACACTCCACACCTTCATAATCATAACAGGCATCTTCAAACTTTTTAAATAGCTCAGCTATGTATTCTTTTTTCATCTATTTATATTTTATTTTTAGCATTATAATCAGATGGAATTAAAGCGAATGAAAATCTTAACAGGAAGCAACATTACAATAATGTTACTCGTATCTGGCGTAACGATTCAAAACATTACTTCACTTACAAAAGTAAAGTTCCTCTGCCAATTGTCAAAAAAAAAGACACATATTGTCAAATATTTTTACAGTACGAAAATGAGTATAAACCGTATTTAAGTGTTTATCTGGTAGTTGTGCTTTTGGCATCAAAATTGTTTCTATTCTGATAAAAAGTAAACCAACGATATGAAACGTATATTTTTCGCTCTGTTTTTTCTTTTGATAACCGGCGCAACCATTTTTGCACAGGATATGAACTTAGACCAATGCATCCGTTATGCGTTGGAAAACAACCTGGCCTATGCCAATAAAAGCATCGAAGCCGGTATCGCCGGTGAGCAATACCGGCAATCGAAACGCGACTTTTTGCCTTCGCTCAATGCCGGAAGTTCCGCCAATAAACGATACGGCCGTTCGATTGATCCTACCACCAATACGTTTGTCAATCAAGACTTTTTCTCGATGAATTTCTACCTTGATTCACAGTTGGATCTGTTTCAAGGTTTCTCGCGCCTGAATACGGTGAAATTTCAGAAATTAAAATAT
Source organism: Bacteroidia bacterium 43-41 (assembly GCA_001898165.1). Classification (GTDB taxonomy): domain Bacteria; phylum Bacteroidota; class Bacteroidia; order Bacteroidales; family Dysgonomonadaceae; genus Petrimonas. The sequence goes on along the minus strand of MKTD01000067.1, from coordinate 15,540 downwards.
CTGATAAGCCGGGAAAATATTAAACAACAGGAAATGGAAATCGCTTTCGCCGTGATGAACAAATATTACGACGTATTGTATTTCAGTAATTTACAAAATATTGTGCAGGAGCAGGTTGAACTTACCACCCTCAATTTGCAGAAAACCGAAAAACTGATTGAAGTGGGACTGAAAGCCGAATCCGATTTGCTGGAGATGAAAGCACAGGAAGCCACCGAGCTGCATAATCTTGTGCTGGCTCAAAACCAACACGACTTGGCTCTGCTTGAGCTCAGAAACCTGATGAATTATCCGCTCGACAAAGAATTACGTATAGACACAGAGGAAATCCCCGTGTCAACCGATACATTATTCTCGCCCAGCGTGATTTACGTCAAAGCGTTGAAGCACATGCCAGGCGTACAGCGTGCCAACCTCGACGTGGAAGCATCGCAAAAGCAACTCGACATTGCACGCGGTGAGCTGTCGCCCCGCCTCTCGCTCGGCACCAGCATCTACACCAACTATGCCGATTCCCGCAAGGAACACCTTAACCCCAATGATCCCGACAACAACGCCATGCGTATCATTCCGTTTCAAGACCAATGGTCGCAAAACATGGCGCAATCCATTTTCCTCAGCCTGCAAATTCCCATTTTCAACAAATGGAACGGCCTGTCGCGTGTAAAGCAAGCTCGTCTGGAACGGCTGATGGCCGTAAACCGTCAACAGGAAGAGCAACAAAGCCTGTATCGGCTTATTAACGAAGATGTTCAGCAACTGAAATCGTTGCAAAACGAACGGAATTTATTACGGGCAAAAAAAGACGCGCTGCAGGAAGCCTATACCATTTCCGAAAAAAAACTGGAACAAGGGCTTATCAGCGTCATAGAATTTTACACTGCTAAAAACCAGTTCGCCCAGGCCGAAGCCGATTGGATACGTACCCTTTTGCAACTGAAGGTGAAGGAGCAGACCATTCGACTTTATATGGGAGAAAAAATTTATTGAATGGATTATCGGGTAGTCTTAACATCAAGCAAAACAACATAACATTATGGACAGAAAAATCGAAAAAAAGAAAGGCCTTCAGAAAAAGCATATCCTTTGGATAGCCGGCGGATTGGTATTCGCATTCATTTTATTTAAAATTATTTCGGGCGCAGGGACTAAATCGTTGAAAGTGGACCGCGATAAAATCACGGTGAGCGCTGTTTCGCAGGGAGAATTTAACGACTACATCCGCGTCACGGGGCAGGTGGAACCTATAGCTACCATCTACCTTGATGCCGAAGAGGGTGGCCGTGTGAAGGAACGCCTCATCGAAGAAGGCGCCACAGTGAAGGCGGGCGATATCATCCTGAAACTGGAAAACAGAACACTCTATCAGGAAATCATGGCCAGTGAATCCAACCTGGCGCAGAAAGAAAATATGCTCCGGCAAACACGCATCAACTTTGAGAATCAAATGATTGAAACGCGCCGGAGGCTGCTGTCAACGAGTTTCGATATCCAGAAAAAGAAACGCAACTTCGAACAACAACAGACCCTTTACAAAGATAAGCTCGTGCCCACCGAAACTTTTCTGCAAGCCAGGGAAGACTACGACTATGCTAATCAGGAACAGCGCATCAACGAACAGAAAGCCAAAAACGACTCGATGATTATGGTGTCGGAAATGAGCCAACTTGCGACCGACCTTTCCAAAATGCGCCAAACGCTGCAACTCGTTTATGAGCGGCTGGATAATCTAAACGTGAAAGCGCCGGTGGACGGACAACTCGGAATGCTGGACGCCGAAATCGGGCAAAGCATCGGACAGGGAACACGCATCGGACAAATCAATGTGCTCACCAACTACAAAGTGCAAGCCATGATTGACGAGCATTATATCGACCGTGTGCGGCACGGCCTCATCGGCACGTTAGACCGGCAAGACAAATCGTACCGGCTCACCGTCCGGAAAGTATATCCCGAAGTGCGGCAGGGGCAATTCCGCATCGACATGGTGTTCGACGGCGAAAATCCCGAAAACATCCGCACCGGACAGACCTATTACATCAACCTCGAACTCGGTCAACCCCAGGACGCAGTGATGCTGCCCCGCGGCGGATTTTTCCAGAGCACCGGTGGACAGTGGGTCTATGTGCTGGATAAATCGGGCAACTTTGCCACTAAGCGGAATATTCGTATCGGCAGGCAAAACCCGCAGTATTACGAAGTGCTGGAAGGGCTTAACCCCGGCGAACAGGTCATTACTTCGGGATACGAAAATTTTGGGGATAATGATAAGTTGACACTTAATTAGGTGTGGGTTCACGTCCTCCCAAATTCAATCGTAAATATTTAATAATCTAAATGTCTAAAAAATATGTATAACCTGAAACTTGCCTTTCGTAATCTCCTGCGGCAACGTATCGGGACACTTATCAACGTTATTGGCTTGTCGTTGAGTATAGCCGTGTGTTTGCTTATCGCGTTGTTTGTGCAATACGAATATTCGTTTGAGGAGCACAATCCCGATGCGAAAAATATTTATCGTTTGCTCAATATCAACGATGGAAAACGCGACCCGATTCACCCCATCACTTTTTTTGGGAAATTAACTGATGCCATTCCTGAACTCAACAGTGGAACTATAGTACAATATATGAAAGAAGATTTTTTTATGGTAGAAAATGAGCAATGGATTGCGCACGACGTGATATTTACCGACAACTCATTTTTTTCACTGTTTAAAGTTCATATTCTCGAAGGCGGGAGTAGCCCCTTGTCCGATGCCTCGTCCGCCGTTATCTCGCGTAGCGAGGCCGAAAAACTGTTTCCAGATGTATCGGCTGTGGGGAAAATCCTCCGTTTTCAAAACCGATACGACTTTACTATAAAAGGCGTGTTTGAAGACGCACCTGTAACCACAAACTACCGCCCAAACGTAATTATGAATATTCATGCTAAAGAAATATTACAGAATTACGAATATACGTCGATGAACAACCAATCCTCAAATTTTTATTTCTTAATACCCCCAGATGCCAACAGGAAAAGCATTGTGGAGAAAATAAGTGCACAAGCCAAAATCGCTTACGGGTACGATAAACATACCCCGGTATTTGCCTTTCAGCCATTGAGCGATATTCATTTACGTTCTTCCGATACGATTTGGGATACGATTGCGCGTTCCGACGAAAATATCGTGCGACTTTTTATTCTTGTGGCCGTGCTGGTACTGCTCATTGCCGCATTTAACTTCATTAACCTATCCGTTGCGTTGCGTAGCAAACGCAACTTCAACACCGGAATGCAAAAAGTTATGGGCGCCGCCCGCGGAAACATTTTTGGTTATTTGTTTATCGAAACCTTTTTGCTGGTAGGTTTTTGTTTGTTGGCAGCACTGTTTATCGCGAATATGTTGTTGCCCTATTTCAACGGATTGATGGGTACTGAGATTTGTTTCAGCATTACCAATCCCCTGTTATGGGGGGCAATTGCAGCAATAGCCGTTTTCAATATTCTTGTTCCTGTACTGGTGCAGTTACACAACCAAATGCGCGTGAATCCGTCTGCCTCTATCCGCAGTAAAGGGCGCGCATTGCCCAAAAAGGGAAACATTTCTGTGGTACAAAGCCTTACCGTGGCGCAAATTGCTATAAGCATCTGCTTGATTATCGGTGTGGTGGGTATTAACAAGCAGTTTGATTTGTTGTTGCAAAAAAAATTGGGTTTCGACAAGGAAAATTTGGTAACGGTTGGTAATCCGTGGAACGATAAAGTTACTAATCGTTATGCGGTCTATAAACAGGAATTGGAAAAACTTCCTGCCGTTTTGGATGTAACCGGTACGTGGAATACACCGGGATTTCCATTGAATAATGGCGGCTCGTTGGAGTTTGATTCCAATGGTGAGAAGATAACGAAATCCGTTCGTCAGGCTCCCAGCGATGGTAATTTCTTCACTGTGATGCAAACCCGTTTTCTGATGGGTAGCGCATACTCCGGCACCGATAGCGCAAAAGCCGTTATCAATGAACGATGTTGGCAAAATATGAATGTGGAAAATCCGATTGGTCTGAAAGTTAAAAATTCTTTTGACGGTCGCGATTACGAAATTTGCGGTGTTATTGAAGACATTCAAAACCGTTCGTTACAAAGCGAAAGTCAACCGGCAATTTATTACCTGCATCCTGAGTTAGGGTCGTTCATTATACGCTTGAAATCCGGAAATCTGCAGAAAAGCATTGCCGAATTGCGTGCCGTGTGGAGCAGTGTGGAGCCCGATCAACCTTTTCGCTTCAGCTTTGTGGACGAAAACCTTCGCTTCAATTACACCCGTGAAATACGCACAAAAGCACTGCTTACCATCATGTCGTTGCTCGCCATTTTCATTTCGATGCTCGGTTTATACGGCTTGTCAATGCAAATTATCCAGGGGCGTACCAAAGAAATCGGTATCCGCAAAGTAAACGGGGCAAAAATTGCGGAAATTCTCGCCATGCTCAACCGCCGCTTTGTAGTTTGGGTATGTGTCGCATTCACTGTCGCTGTGCCATTGACGTATTATGCCATGACCAGATGGCTTGAGGCTTTTGCCTACAAAACCTCACTCAGTTGGTGGATATTCGTTTTGGGCGGCGTGGCAACACTGTTCGTGGCGCTGTTTACCGTAAGTTGGCAGAGCTGGCGCGCGGCAACCAAAAATCCGATAGAAGCACTCAGGTATGAATAACTTAAATTAATAATGGTGTGCTACGGTAATCCGCTGTCTAATTTATTAACACCTGCTGTCTAAAAAATTTACACAATCATTTAGCAATATACTAAAATACATCAGATAATCAGCGTGTTGTAAGTTTGGCACAATAATGGATACAAAAGAATAAGGAGTTAAAAATTAAATAACAGACATAAACAAAATGATCCGCACAGAAAACTTAACAAAAACATTCCGCACCGAAGAGGTGGAAACATTGGCATTACGCGATGTGGATATTCACGTTGAAAAAGGTGAATTTGTTGCTATTATGGGCCCGTCGGGCTGTGGCAAATCTACGCTGTTGAATATCCTTGGATTGCTTGACAATCCTACCGAAGGAGCATATTTCTTCGACACCGAAGAGGTCGGCCACCTGAAAGAAAGCCAGCGCACACAGTTACGTAAGGGTAACATCGGTTTCGTGTTTCAAAGTTTTAACCTTATCGACGAACTCAACGTGTTCGAAAACGTAGAACTTCCGCTCACGTACCTCAAAATCCCGTCTGCCAAACGAAAAGAGATGGTGAAAGAAGTACTCAAACGCATGAACATCGGGCACCGCGATAAGCATTTCCCGCAGCAACTCTCCGGCGGACAGCAACAGCGCGTTGCCATTGCCCGTGCCGTAGTGGCTAATCCCAAACTCATCCTTGCCGACGAACCGACGGGTAATCTCGACTCGAAAAACGGTCGGGAAGTGATGGATTTACTCACCGAGCTCAACAGAGAAGGGACCACCATCATCATGGTTACACATTCGCAGCATGATGCAGGTTTCGCTCATCGCATCATCAACCTGTTCGACGGAATGGTGGTGAGCCAAATGGAAACACCTGTGAATATGACGGAAGTGCTTTAAATGATTGACCGGACTATGCGAACCATAAAACAACTCTTCAAAGCCATCTTCAAATACCGCCTCTCATCGGTCTTGACCCTTATCAGCCTTGTGGTGGTATTTTTGGGGATTATCGTATTGTCGCTCTGGACCATCCTGCTGGCGCTCACCGGATTGCTGGGACTGATTGTGTTCATCTCGCGCGACAAGGTGAAAGAAATTGGTATCCGCAAAGTAAACGGTGCTTCCATTTTCGAAGTGGTACATTTGCTCAACAAAAATGTACTCATCTGGCTATCCATTGCCTTTGTTATCGCCACATCCTTCGCCTGGTACTTTATGAACCAATGGCTCGTCCCATTCGCGCTCAGTTGGTGGATTTTTGCCTTTGCGGGATTGGCGGCGTTAATCGTGGCACTGCTTACCGTGAGTTGGCAAAGCTGGCGGGCGGCAACCCGAAACCCGGTGGAAGCGTTGCGGTATGAGTAAAACAAATCTAACAGTCTAACAATCTAACAATCAAGAAATATGCTTCACTTGCAAGGTATCGACAAATACTACGATTCCAAATTTCAACGCACGTTTGTGCTTAAAGGCATCAACCTGGAAGTAAAAGAAGGTGAATTTCTCAGCATCATGGGACCCAGTGGCTCGGGCAAATCGACTCTCCTTCATATCATTGGATTGCTGGATTCGCCTTCTGCCGGTGAGTATTGGCTCTACGACGCCGATGTGGGCCAACTCAACGAGAGAAAGCGGGGTGAATACCACCGCAATTTCGTGGGTTTTATCTTCCAGGCCTATCACCTTATCGAAGAAATGACGGTGTACGCGAAAAATTTGCGGCCTACGGTGAACGTATTGTGCAGTTGGAAGACGGGATGATAAAATCTAACCCGGACAGTCATCCGTTCTGAAAGGTGATGCAGGAAGTCCGGCCTCGTTGTACAGGTTGTAAACCGGATTATCTGCCCAACCGTAACGGACGGCAGTGGGGAAAAATTACACACTTTGTCGTTTTTGTTGGCACAATCCTGCTTAATTTTTTTTTATCGCTTACCTTTGTTTCGGATTCATTAATAAACAATAGAATTACGCGCATTGATTTTTATTTTAATCCAACCAAAATCTTAACTATGTTTTTATTTTTTTCGTAGTGATTACGGGGACTTAAAAGCATAGTTTTTTCTTTTTGAATAGCAAAACAAATTTGAACAGTCTCTAAATCTTTACTAATTTTGTTACACTAAACAATGAACTGCTATGGGCTATGAAATTGAAAGAAAATTCCTGGTAAACGGGGATTATAAATCACATTCCTTTAAAAATTTTCGTATTAAACAAGGCTATCTTGCACTGTCGGGGGTTACTATCGTTCGTGTACGGATTAAAGGTGAGAAAGCATTTGTAACGATCAAAAGTGCTTTGGAAGAAAACAAGATCAAACGAAACGAGTGGGAATATGAAATTCCCGTTCAGGATGCGGGAGAGATGTTACTGCTCTGCGAAGAGGCGGTTATCGAAAAAACGAGGTATTTGATCAAAGCAGGGAAGCATATTTTTGAGGTGGATGATTTTGAGGGTGAAAACGAAGGCCTGGTAATTGCTGAGATTGAACTTGAAAGTGAAGATGAGCCGTACGAAAAACCCGGTTGGTTAGGCCCCGAGGTTACCGGAAACGTACGTTATTACAATTCATTTTTATCCATACATCCATACAGCGAATGGGGTGAGTAACCGGAGGCCGTAATAAAACAACCTCCGGCCAATGCATAATTTATTTCACTATCGTTACCCATCCGTGTGTATCCGGTTCGTCACCGTACTGAATAGCACGAAGTTTTTTATATAATTTTTCCGAGATAGGGCCGGCTTTTCCGTCTTTGCAGAATTCGTAGGTCTTATTTTCCGCCAAGTCGTCGATGCGTAAAATCGGGCTGATAACTGCAGCCGTTCCGCAGGCTCCGGCTTCTTCAAAAGTAGCCAATTCCTCTACGGGCACCGCGCGGCGTTCAACTTTCATCCCCTCGTCTTCTGCCAACTGAATGAGGCTTTTGTTGGTGATGGAAGGAAGGATGGATTCCGATTTCGGCGTAATGTAAGTGTTGTTTTTGATGCCGAAAAAGTTAGCAGGACCGCATTCGTCTATGTATTTTTTCTCCCGGGCATCCAAATAAAGCACGGCCGAGTACCCCAGCTCATGTGCTTTGGTTCCTGAACGCAAGCTGGCAGCATAGTTTCCACCCACTTTAAATGTTCCGGTACCGAGCGGAGCCGCACGGTCATATTCGCGCATGATTACCATCGGGGTAGGCTTGAAGCCTTCTTTAAAATATGGGCCAACGGGAGTTACAAAAATAATGAAAGTGTATTCCAATGCCGGTTTCACTCCCACTTGTGCGCTGGTCCCAATCAGGATAGGACGGATATATAACGATGCACCGCTTTCGTAAGGCGGAACAAACCGTTCATTCTTCTTTACGGCAAGCAAAACCATCTCTTCGAACAACTCCACAGGAAGTTCCTGCATCATGATCCCGTGGCACGACGACTGCAGGCGTAGAGCATTTTCGCGCATACGGAAAATTCTGATTTTCCCGTCTTTTCCTTTAAAGGCTTTTAATCCTTCAAACGCTTCCTGACCATAATGCAGGCAGGTGGCAGCCATGTGGATGTTTAAGAACTCAGAGGTTTCAACTTGTGGTTCACTCCATTTTCCGTCCTTAAAATAAGTGCGGATATTGAAGTCAGTTTTCAAATAGCCGAACGATAAATCGGCCCAATTAATAGTATCCATTTTCTTTGTGTTTAAAATAATAAAGTTAGATTTTTACTTTACACAAAAGTAGCATTTATTTTCAAATTATCTCTAATTAACAATTTATTTCACTATTTTCGTAAGTCCAAATGATAGATTCACAAACCATAGAACGGATTCAGGATACAGCTCAGATTGTTGATGTGGTGTCCGATTTTGTTACGCTTCGCCGCCGGGGGGTCAACTTTGTGGGGTTATGCCCGTTTCATGACGACCGGACCCCCTCGTTTTATGTGTCGCCTGCCAAAAATATTTGTAAATGCTTCGCTTGTGGCGAAGGCGGCTCTTCCGTGCATTTTATTATGAAGCACGAGCAGCTTTCGTATTACGAAGCATTGAAATTCCTGGCCAAAAAATACAATATAGAAGTTGTTGAAAAAGAGCTGACTAACGAGGAGAAGCAAGCGCAGAGCGATCGCGACAGTATGTTTATCCTGAACGAATTCGCCCGCGATTATTTTGTGAAAGCACTCCATGAAAACCCTGAAGGGAAGGCCATAGGATTGAGTTATTTCAAAGAGCGCGGATTTCGGGACGATATAATCAAAAAATTCCAATTGGGTTACAGCCCCGAGCAGCGCGATGCGTTTTCGGGAGAGGCACAACGTGCCGGTTACAGGCGCGACTATCTGTTGAAAACAGGTCTTTCCGCCGGAGGTGAAAATAACAGTCCGCTGATTGACCGTTTCCGGGGCAGGGTAATTTTTCCGGTACATACGTTATCGGGGAAGGTGGTGGCTTTCGGCGGCCGTATCCTCAAAAAAGCCGAGAACACGGGAAAATACGTAAATTCACCGGAAAGCGAAATTTACTCCAAAAGCAAGGAACTTTACGGAATATTTTTCTCTAAAAATGCCATTGTCAAAGCCGATAAATGTTTCCTGGTTGAAGGTTACACCGATGTTTTGTCGATGCATCAGGCAGGGATTGAGAATGTAGTGGCATCGTCGGGAACAGCGCTGACACATGGTCAAATACGAATGATCCACCGGTTTTCTGAAAACATCACGGTCTTGTACGACGGTGATGCTGCCGGTATTAAAGCTGCTTTGCGCGGCATTGATCTGTTGCTGGAAGACGGGATGAATGTAAGGGTGGTGCTGTTGCCCGGAGGTGAAGATCCTGATTCGTTTGCCCGCAAGCAGAATGCCGAAAAGTTCAATCGGTTTATTGATGAGAACGAGCAGGATTTCATCCGCTTTAAGACCAATTTACTGCTGGATGAAGTAGGGGACGATCCGATTAAAAAGGCGGGGCTTATCACCAATATAGTCCAGAGTATCGCGCTTATACCCGATAACATCAAGCGTTCCATTTACATTCAGGATACGGCAACATTGCTCAATACGCGCGAAGATGTTATTATTGCCGCCGTAAACAAGATAAGGATCAAGAATTACGAGAAGAGAAAAGAGCAACTCGAAAAAGAGGAATCCCGGGAAACAACCGTTGAAACGGAATCCATACCCGAGGGTACAACAGATGCCGGAAGCAAGAAGCTTTTCACTGCAAGAAACCCTTACGAAAAACCGGAACGCGAACTGATCCGGTACATCATCCGATACGGAACGTTGCCCATTTTTGTGAGGTATGAAAAAGAGAAACAAAAAGAAGACGGCGAAGAAATTGAAGTTGAAGTAGCCATCGAAGATGGGCCGTCTGTTATAGAGGTAATCAAGTTCGATCTTTTGAGGGATAAATTCATTTTTTCAGATGAAGTTTTTTTCTCCAACAACCTGTATAGGACCATCTTTGAAGAGGCCTGCGAGAGGTTAAAAGAGGAGTCGTTTGTTTGCGACAGGCATTTTCTTACGCATCCCGACCCTAAAGTCAGCAGACTGGCAACCGACCTCATTAGCGACAAATATCAGTTGAGCAAAATTCATGCAAAATCAATCGGAGAAAGCGAGGATGAGAAAAGCTCACGCCTGCGCGAACGAAACTCACTGGACAAGTTGGTTATCCGCGCCACCACGGAGCTTAAAAATGCTCACGTGATGCAGCAGATAAATGAGGTGAAAAAAAGCATAGAAACCGCAGACACGCAACAACAACTGGAGTTGATGAATGAACTCCGGCAATTGCAGGACTTGAAAAAAGTGCTGGCTAAGAATCTGGGGGAACGAATAATACTGAAGTATTAGTTTTTGAATAACAACCGAATCATGTATTTACAAACCACAAACGTAACCAAGCAGTATGCCAATCACTTGGCTTTAAATAAAGTCAGTATCGAGGTTCCCAAAGGGACAGTTTTCGGATTGCTGGGACCGAATGGAGCGGGAAAAACCACGCTTATCCGCATCATCACGCGTATTACCGCACCCGATAGCGGCGAAGTTTTTATAGACGGGCGTCCGTCAAAGAGCGACGATGTGTTTAATATCGGCTACCTGCCCGAAGAGCGCGGGTTATACAAAAAAATGAAAGTGGGCGAGCAGGCCATGTATCTGGCTCAACTGCGCGGTTTATCAAAAGCCGAGGCACAACGTGAACTGATGATTTGGTTCAGGCGGTTCGATATCGCGAGTTGGTACAACCGCAAAGTGGAAGAATTATCGAAAGGGATGCAGCAAAAAGTGCAGTTTATTTCCACTGTTATCCACAACCCCGATTTGCTTATTTTCGATGAACCGTTCAGTGGTTTCGACCCGGTGAACGCTGAAATGATAAAAAATGAGATGCTTCGCCTGAAAGCCGAAGGAAAAACCATTATCCTTTCCACTCACAACATGGAATCGGTAGAAGCGCTGTGCGATAATATTGCACTTATTCATCGGTCGCAAGTCGTTTTGCAGGGAAAGGTATTCGATATCAGGCGTGAACATCGTACAAACATCTTTCGTTTTCGTCTTCGCAACAATGATTTCTTGTTCGAACATCCCTCTTTTACGTTGGTTTCAAAAGAGCCCTATCACGAATTTACCGATATTCGGATCAGGAAGCAGCCCGAAGTCGCCACCAACGAATTGGCGAAACTTATTTTCGATAATTTCGACGTAGTGGCTTACGACGAGGAAATACCTACGATGAATGACGTTTTTATCGAAACCGTAAAACAATAGATATTAAATATATGAATACCTTATCATTAGTCATACAACGCGAATACTTTACCCGGGTAAGGAAAAGATCGTTTATCATCATGACGCTGCTGATGCCGTTGTTGATGGTGGCGTTGTCGTTTGTGCCCCTGTGGCTCTCCACCCTGAACGACGGTGCGGTGAAAAACATTGCCGTTATCGACAATACCGGGATGTACGCGCCGCTATTGAAGTCCACCGACCAGTATCAGTTTCAAATCATCAACGATGCCCAACAAAACGAATATCAATCTAAAATAGGAAAAGATATTTTTGCTATCCTGCAAATTACCGATGACCTGAACAGGAACAGCAATGCCGTAACCATTTTATCCGAAAAGCAAACGTCGCAGGAACTGCGTACGATGGTTGAAAATGCACTTAGCGAAAAGGTGATGGAGCAACGGCTGGACGATTTGTCGCAACAAGGCAACGTGAACGCAGCGGCCATATCGGAAGTTCGTTCCATCATTGAGTCGGGTACCAAAATTTCCGTGAAAACAATGAAATGGGGAGACGACGGAAAAGTATCGGAATCATCCGCCGAAATAGCTACCATTATCGGAATGGTGTTTACTATTCTTATTTACATGTTTATTCTCATGTACGGCAATATGGTTATGCAGGCCGTTCTGGAGGAAAAGAAAAGCCGTGTGGTTGAAGTGATGGTTTCGTCTGTAAAACCTGTTAACCTGTTGATCGGGAAAATTGCCGGAATCGGGTTGGTAGGGATTACCCAACTCGTTATTTGGGGAGTTTTAACCGGAGTGTTATTCACAGCTCTTTCCGTGTTTATAGCTTTGCCGCAACAAGCGCCGGCGGTCATGTCGGCCGAAATGAGTAATTTCGATATGGGAGGAGTGATGAATGCCGTGTTAAGTGTGAATTGGTTCGAAATCATCGTTTACTTTTTGCTCTTCTTCGTGGGCGGATACATCCTGTATGCTTCCATTTTTGCGATGTTCGCCTCCGCAGTGGACAGCGAAGAAGATACTTCGCAGTTTATGATGCCCGTAACCATCATCATCATGTTTGCTTTTTTTGCTGGATTTTACAGTGTGAGCAATCCCGACGGGCCGCTGGCATTCTGGGGGTCGTTAATTCCGTTTACTTCGCCTATCGTGATGATGGTACGCTTGCCGTTCGGGATTCCGTTGTGGGAAAAACTGCTTTCGCTGGTGTTGCTTTACGGAACATTTATCCTGATATCCTTTTTTGCCGCTAAAATTTATCGGGTGGGGATTTTGATGTATGGCAAGAAACCGTCGATAAAAGAGATGATGAAGTGGATAAAATATAAGTGAGAACAATTATTATGCGGGATACAAAAGTGTGACAGGTTACGATCAGATGCTTCGTTCCGGCGATTCTCTCCGGCTTTCCACTATTTTATAATTCAGATCTCATTGATTATCTTTGCATATAGATTGAGAACAAAGACACAAGAGCCAAGACACAAGATTTTCACTTCTGACCGTTTAAAATATGTCTTGGCTCCGGATTCTTGATTTCTGGCTCTAAATAAAACAATCGTATGAAACCGTTATTTATACAATATCCCAAATGCGGCACCTGCCGCAAAGCCGCCAAATGGCTGGAAGAAAATAATGTAGATGTGGCTTCAAGACACATTGTGGAAGACAATCCTACCCGTGAGGAGCTTTCGGTATGGATCGACAGGAGCGGCCTGCCTATTAGCCGTTTCTTCAACACGTCGGGGATGATCTACAAGGAACGGAATTTGAAGGAAAAGGTGAAAGTGGCTTCACAGGATGAACTGCTCGATATTCTGGCTTCCAATGGCATGGTGGTAAAACGTCCTATTGTCGTTGCCGACGACTTTGTGCTGATCGGATTTAACGAAGTAGAGTGGAAGAACAAGTTGATAAAAATATAATCGGATGCGAATTGGCAATATAGAATTTAAGGATAAACCCGTTTTTCTCGCTCCGATGGAAGATGTGAGCGATATCGGGTTCCGGCTGCTATGCAGGCAGTTCGGGGCCGATATGGTCTATACCGAGTTTGTGTCGAGCGACGCCCTTATCCGCGATATCAAGAAAACAAAGGAGAAGATCTTTTTTAGCGAGCAGGAGCGCCCTATCGGAATACAGATCTATGGGAGCGATCCCGATGCCATGGTGGAGGCTGCAAAGATCTGCGAAGATGCGGATCCCGACCTGATTGATATTAATTTCGGCTGCCCGGTAAGGAAGATTGCAGGTAAGGGAGCCGGTTCGGGAATGATGCGTACGCCTGAAGTGATGCTCGAGATCACGGGGAAGGTGGTCAAAGCCGTGGAGAAACCGGTATCGGTAAAAACCCGGTTAGGGTGGGATGAGGATTCGAAAATTATTGTGCGGTTGGCGGAGCAGTTGCAAGATTGCGGTATTGTGGCGCTTACGATCCATGGCCGTACCCGCTCGCAGATGTATAAGGGAGAGGCCGACTGGGCACTCATTGGGGAGGTGAAGAATAACCCGCGCATGCATATCCCCATTGTTGGCAATGGCGATGTGGAGAGCGAGGAGCAGTGCAGAAAGCGTTTCGATGAGACAGGCGTTGACGCGGTGATGATCGGTCGGGGAAGTATTGGCGCTCCCTGGATATTCAGGGAGGTAAAGCATTTTTTGCAAACCGGCGAACACCTTCCCAAAGAGCCGTTCCGCTGGTATCTGGATATCCTGAAACGTCAGGTGATCGAAAGTGTGGAGCGGATCGACGAAACACGCGGTATCCTCCATATGCGCCGCCATTTGGCCGCAACCCCGTTGTTCAAAGGAATCCCCGATTTTAAAGCCACGCGTATCGCCTTGCTGCGCGCCAATACCCTTGCAGAACTGTTCTCTATCATGGACGAGATACCGGAGAAATTCGGATTGGAATAAATTATTTTTGTTGAGGTAGTTTAATCGTAATAACGGTGTTAATCCCAAAAAAGTTTATATATTTGTACCATATTGGTACACATATAAATTGATAGGTTATGATTATAGTCAGCAGTAGAGAATTCAGGGATAAGCAAAAAAGTTATCTCGACAAGGTGGATGAAGGAGTTGAAATCCTTATCCGGCGTGGGAAGAACAAATCCTACAAAATTGTTCCTGTACAGGAAGACGACACCCTGATGAGCAAGGAAGAATTTTTCGCCATGATAGATAGAGCATTGGAAGAGGCAGAACAGGGAAAAGTAACGAAACTGACCCCTGAACTTAGGAAGGAATTATTTGGAGATCTGTGATATGGCTTACACTATTTTACTTTCGAAGAAAGCGAAAGCGGATATTGTCAAATTACGGAAAGCAGGGGAAAAGAAAACATTAAAGAAGATTGACGCTCTTTTGGACGAATTGGAACAGCATCCTACTACAGGAACCGGGCATCCCAAACTTTTGGGTGAAGACAGGGCAGGGCAGTGGTCCCGAAGAATTACACAGAAACACCGCTTGGTATATAAAATAGAGGAGATTCATGTAGTCGTTCTGGTGCTTTCCGCATGGGGGCATTATGATGATAAGTGAATTTCACGTTAAACAAATGCTTTTTAAACCAGTCAGAGTAGAGCATTAAAAACAGATGACATGAAAAAATTAGGATTGCTATTAACCGCTTTTGCAGTTTTCGTTACCCTTGCTTCGGCACAAAAGACGGGTATTATTGCCGATGTATTAAAAAAGAGCGCTGAAGATAAAGTAACAAAGATGCAGGAACTGATTGGTTTTAATGATGATAAAGCCAAGAAGCTTAACAAATTGGAATTTAATTTTTTGCTTGATGTGCAGAAAGCCGAAAACTGCTGCTTGTGCAACAAGAAAAAACGAATTGAAAAATTACAGCAAAAACGCGACCTGGAATTGCAGCAAATTTTAACGCGCGACGAGTATATCAAATACGACGCGGTGGAAAATGAGCGGATAAAGAAACAACCTTTATGGGCAAATTGATGAGATGAAAAATAGGGAGGCTTAAAAGGCCTCCCGTTTTCTTAGGGAGTATCCCATGAACTGTGTAAGTTGGTAATCTGAAGGGTTCAAGTCCGGACTTGAACCCTTCAGAAATTTTTATTAACTTA
>MKTD01000066.1:7887-99669 GCA_001898165.1 Bacteroidia bacterium 43-41 | reverse complement strand
TATTGGGTTTGTCTGCTTCTTTTGCAAATGTAATAATTCTCTTGGCTTATGCTATTTTCGGCCGATAATTCAAATTACAAACATAGGAACTAATAAATAAGGTTATCCGAAAAATAATTTATACTTCGGATAACCTTATTTATTACTTCATGATGTTTTTTACCAGCCCGGATTTTGAACCAATCCCGGGGTTCGTTTCAATTCATCCGTCATTATTGGGAACAAATAATGTCTTGGCGTTTCAAACATACGACCCTCCTGAATTTCAAATCGTTGCATCCTATATTTTTTACCGCTCACTTCTATTTTTCCATTCTTATCTTCCACGGGCTTCATTCCGTGAGACCAACGTTGCGTTTTAGGGTACGGCCAACTATTGGCATTTAGATAAGCTTTTTCAAGAGTTATTTCGGCCGGATCATCAGGCTCCAGGTATAATCGGGCATGCCATATACGATGATTTTCATAGAATAATTCAACACGGCGTTCCCTTTGTATGTATTCGTTCATTAACTTTTTGTCCGTTTTTGCTTTCGGAGGAATGGGAGCCATAAAAGAACGCGCGCGTATTTCATTTAATATGTTATAGATTTCTTCATTGGGTCCGGTCGTTTCATTTACAGCTTCGCAATAGATATACATTATCTCGGGAAGACGCCAAATAGCAGGACCGTTAATTACATGAGATCCGTCTCCCCTGGCCCATCCATCTTTGTAAAATTTACGTAAATAGTAACCTGTATGGGATGCATTATCAAGATAACTTCCGCTTACAGCATCATTTCCTTCAGCAGTGTTCAAGGTTGCACCCCGATAAACAGAACTATGGTAACGGATATCGCGATAAAAGCGAGGATCACGCCGGACGCTCTCATAAGGATTTCCATCGTCATATCCGTCGGAGACAGCCCTGTCGACATACACCGGGTACCCATATCCATCCGGAGCAATATATTCATATTCATCCACTTGTTGCTGAAGAGGTCGCTGTCTTGCATGTCCACCTTGCGACGGAGGCAATACATCACCCGACCAGCCGGTATCCTTATCCCTTGTTACAAACCAAACCCATTCGTTTTGGATTGCATCCATATCATAGAACATACTCCACAAACGCCGATAGACTTTACTTTTACTCGTATTATTGTTATTAAGGTCCCCAAAATCGGTTTCATCATATTTTGTATACAACGAATAACGTAATCCACCGCTGTTATCTTTGGCCTCCATCACTGCTTTTGCTGCCGTTTTAGCCGCCTCCCACCTTTTTGGATCGTATCCGTATTCATCTTTATATAACCGTGTATCGTTCGGGAAATTACCTCCATTATACATCGGCGTAGCAGCGATCCACCTTGCCATTGCTTTAAGTCCGAGGCAGGCTCCCTGATCTACACGACCAAAATCCTGTCCTCCGTTAAAGGCTGCAACCCGGGCATATGCCTCATCAGCATCGGCACAAATACGGTCCACTATTTCATGTGCCGATAATTGAACGAATGACATGTCACCATCAGGATTTATAACATGCTCAACATAGGGAACTTCTCCATAAGAGCGCAGCAACAAAAAATGCAGGTACGCACGCAGAAAATATGTTTCTCCCACTCTTTTCACAATATCCCCTTCTCTTCCCATTTGTGGATTATCAGGTGTATTGTATTTTTCCACCCCTTCCAGTATGATATTTGCTTTACGGATCTTAGTATACAGATCCCACCAATATTGCCCTACACTACTACGATCAGGCATCCCTTGAGACGGACCGTAATTCCCAATATGGAATTGATGCGGGATAGCTGCTTCATGGCTGCTGGCACTACTTTCATCCGTAATAGCGGCCGTACTGAAATGGTTGAAATATAGGAGTGGCCTATTTGCTAATTTACTATCCCTATAAAGATCTGTCACCAATTGATTTACGTAATCAAAACGGGTGAATACTTCCTGCTCATTTACTTTATCGTCCTGCATCCTATCCAAATAATCACCGCATCCCATGAATACGAGAGACATAGATGCTATTATTCCGGCAAATAACTTTATCTTATTCATTGTTTTTATCTGTATTAATTAATAAGTTATATCTATTCCAAAATTGAAAATACGTTGTACAGGATACCACGAACCATCCCCGCTTCTTGTTTCGGGATCAACATCAACCTTCTTGAGGTTATCAAATGTAAGGAGGTTCATTCCCTGCAGATAGACTCTTACATTTTGTAATCCGGCAAATTTGATTGCATTTCTCGATAAAGAGTATCCGATTTCAAAATTTTTCAATCGTAAGTAGGATGCATCATATAAGAACAAACTACTGCTTCCGTTCTTATTGTTATTATTCGCACCGATAGTAAGACGCGGATAGGTAGCCGTATCTTTTGTATCCTCCGTCCACCGGTTAAAATGCATGGGTTTCACTTTTCCTGTCTGATCTTGTTCGTATGCCGGAAAATCCCATACAGCCGCACCATTCAATAGGACACTACTATTTGTCGCGCCCTGGAAAAGAACACTCAGATCAAACCCCTTATATTGTATTCCCAGAGGGATTCCAAATTGTATTTCCGGAGTCCTTGGGTATCCCATATTCATGCGGTCTCCTTCATCATCGATCCTTCCGTCATCGTTCAAATCCTTATATACGACATCACCGGGATAAAGCCTGCCCCACGATTGAAATCCATTTCCACCGTTCATCGCGTTCAGACGGTCGGCATCTTCCTGATCATAGACAAACCGGTCGAATACATATACAAAATGTTCATCAATCCGTTTCCCGGTATTTTTCCGATATTCCTCATCATAAGGAATTTCATTCATAAATTTTATTTTGTTGCGCGCAAAAGTGAAATTAGGCTTAATATAGTATTTTATATCTCTTCCTATACGTCCGTTCCATCCTATTTCAAAATCAATACCTCGATTTTGCACAATCCCTGAATTGATAAAGGGGGCATCTTTTCCTACAATATCAGGAAATCCTAATTTATTTCCTCCGCTTAAGCTGGTAATGATATCATACCGGTACTCATAGAAATAATCAACGGAAAAATTAAGGCGTTGGTTAAAGAGAGAAGCATCAATACCGATATTCTGTTTCCTGGCTTTTTCCCAGGTAAGGTTCGGATTGGCAAAATTCCCTTCCTGCAAGCCACCGAGCCCGCTTCCAAACTCATTTATTCCAAAATTATACCCATTTCCGCCTACGAAAAACTGCAGATATGCGAAACGATCGTTATTAGAGTCCGATATTTTATCGCTTCCCACTAAGCCGTACGACCCTCTGATCTTAAGATTGTCCAACCATTTTTTCGTACCGTCCATAAAAGATTCTTCAGAAATAACCCACCCCAATGAACCGGCAGGAAATATTCCGTATCGTTTACCGGGAGCAAAATTTTCTGATCCGTTGTATCCGATATTGAATTCTGCCAAGTATTTATTTTCAAAAGCATAGGTCATTCGCCCCGTGATACCTTGATAACGATATTCTATCCTGTTATCGTAACTGCGTGTCGAGCGGTTAAATAAAACCAGGCCCGACACATCATGCTGTCCTCCAAACTGACGCAGGTATTCCAGCTTCAACTGATAATAGGTCTTACTTTGAGCAGCATTATGACTTAAACTATTTCCTATTGTTTCATCGGTATTATACCAAGGATTACCCAATATATACCGACCTTCATAACCGGTATTATTCATATAGAACGAACCGTTATTTCCTTCCGCCGGCTGAAAGGTGGCATACCGACCATAACTTGCATAACCGTCGGCACGTGATTCAAGTACCCTTCTTATCCAACGTCCTTCTTCGGCATCGTAAGAGAATATGCCTTCAACTTTTAAGCCTTCGGTGATGAAATCCAACTTATGCCCGATTGCAAAAGAACCGTTCAAAAAAGTTTTCTTTTCATTCAAATAACCGGTACGCGACAACTCTCCCAATATATTGTAACGATGTAAGAAATCGCCATATAGTAAGCCATATGGGTTATTCAAAACATAGGTCTCATTATCCGAATGTCCGTTATCAGGCAAGGTTATCGGTAGATAGGGCGGTTGAGTGTTGGCAATGGCAACCACTCTCGAAGCTGTGGTCCCGGGTGCGTTTCTATCCGTAATACGCGCGCCAAGATCCACTTTCACATAAAAATCTTTCGTGATATCGACATCTACATTGGCACGGAAATTATAGCGCTTGAATACCGCCTGGGTATCGTATTGCGTTAAATTGGTATGTTTATAATTTCCGCTTTGCTCATAGTAATTCCCCATCACGAAATAACGCGCTTGATTAGAGCCACCTCTGACAGAAAGGCTATAATCCTGCTGGACTCCCGGTTTAAACGCATAATCGAAATAATCCCAGTTATATCCCAAACCATCCGAGTTATCTCCTTTTGCTTTTCTGAAGTTTTCTATGGATTGCTCTGGGAACAGAGTGAGAGAGGATGGATCGGTATTCGGATTGCTGTTTATCATGGCTTCATTATACAGTGAGGCATAATCGGCCGAACCTAAATATTGAGGAAATTTCACCGGGTGATTTACCCCTACGGATGCTTTAAAATTCACCGTAGATTTTTCCTGTGCCTGACCTCGTTTTGTAGTTACAATAATAACACCGTTGGCTCCTCTGATACCATAAGCAGCAGTAGCAGACGCATCTTTGAGTATTGTAAAAGTCTCTATCTCTTCCGCAGACAAATAACTCATATCTCTCTCAACGCCATCCACAATGATAATAGGTGACTTATCTCCGTATGTTCCCATACCCCGAATATTGACATCAGCCACATCTACTCCCGGCTCACCTCCTCTGAATTGATTGACCATTAATCCCGGCATACGTCCTGCCAGCGCATTATTGATGTTTGCCGTGGGACTTTGTTTAAGATCTTTGGTTGTAATTGTCGACACCGAACCGGTTATCGTTGCTTTCCGCTGTGTGGTATAACCGATAACCACTACTTCTTCCAATGCTTTGCTGTCCTCTATTAATTGTACCGCTATGTGATTTCTCCCTCCAAGAGCTATTTCCTGTGGCTGAAAACCTACGAAAGAAAATACCAACGTTGCGTTTGCATAAGGGACTTCCATCTTAAAATTACCATCAATATCCGTAATGGTTCCTGCATTGACTCCTTTTACCCGTATATTGACACCGGGAAGTGGATCTCCCAAATAATCACTGACCATTCCCGTCACAACCGTTCCCGATTGGCGTACGCCCGTTATATTTTCCTGTTTTTTTACTAAAAGGATATTTTTCCCTTCAATTTTTGACTCAATATCCGTATTGGAAAATATATCTTGCAGTACCTTGGTAATAGATTCATTATTAGCATGCACCGAAACCTTTCTATGGGTATTAATTTCATCGGAGCTATAAACAAATAAATAATCCGTTTGCTTTTCTATTTCCGTTAATACGTCTATAATAGACTTGTTGTTAACTGTTAAATTTACTTTTACATCTTGTGAATTCGCACTCAGGGTATACGTAAAAAAGGTAAATACAAGAAGCGCAGATATACGCATGTTATACGTACAGAGTTTTCTTATTTTCTTAAAAGCACTCACTTTTTTTCTATAAATATGTTCCATTATTAATTAAATTGATATTATTAACAATTAGTTGTTTAACTCATATTTCAAATATTGATATAAGATTTCTCATTTCATAGGCACTCATTTAATAATAATTATTTTATCTTCCTGATTGATTTCATATGAAAATTTATTTTGAATCTGAAGTACATTCAAGATATGCTCAATCCCGTCCTGAATACGAAATTTTCCGGTATATTTTCTATGTTTTTCAACACTTTCTTCCTCTATTATGAATTTCATATCGAAGTATTGCTCCAATACCGGCAGAATTTCATAAATAGTCTCATCATCAATAAAAAGAATTCCTTCCCGCCACAAAAATTCATCTTTGTTGAAAAAGGTTATATTTAATTCGTTATCTTTCGCAATAGCCCGCTCATTTGGCTTCAAATAGAGATCTTTCGACGTTTGTACAGATCTGATCATCACACTTCCTTTCAATAGAGAGGTCTCAAAAGGCTGTAATCCCTCATAAGCACGGACGTTAAATTCCGTTCCCAGCACTTCTATTATATATTCTTGGGTCTCCACCTTAAATGGACGGTCGGGATCGTGAGCCACATCAAAATATCCTTCTCCGGAAAGCTGTACAGTTCTTTCAGTACGGGTAAAGTGGGAAGGATAAATAAGTGTTGATTTAGAATTAAGCCATACTTTTGTACCATCGTCCAACACCAATTCGGCGTATTGTCCGGTGGGCACGCTCATTTCTTGCATTTTGGCGCCCGATTTCCCTATCCGCCATTCGATATGTTTGTCCGATATCTCCTGATAAAAATAGAATAAGATCGAGGCCAGTACACAGGCGGCTGTAATGCGTATAAATATACTGAAGTTCCGTTTTTGATTCTTTTTTTGTACAACATGAGCTGCGACTGCATCACTCCTCCATATGGAAATATCATACAATCGTCTCAACGCTTTGAATTTCTGTTCATTTTTGTCTGACTGCCTGATCCATTCAAATACGTCTCTATTTTCTGTTCTATTGGTATCTCCTTCGATATATTTTTTTAATAAATCGTCCATGTCCATCTCCTGCAAAAGGAAATTAAATTGCCGTTGTTATAATTAGATGACGTATTACATCCCGGCAACCCTAAACAAAAAATCTATTTTTTTTAAAAAACAAAAAGAAAATAAAACAAAGGGAGGTAATCTTTTAGATTCTTGCGAAATAGATTCAAGGCTTTAGTGATATGGTATTCAATACTTTTCACACTAATATTCAACTCTGCGGCAATCTCTTTATTGGAATAATTTTCATAGCGGCTCAAGACAAAGATCTTTCTGGTTTGCGGAGACAACTTTGCCAATGTCATATCAATGATACTTTGTATTTCCTTGGAAAAGATAAGGCTGGGATCGCATTCCTGCAAAGTGGATATCCGGTAATTTAGTTCTTCATTATCCACACTGGAATAATTTGCGTGAACTCTATCCCTGACCGCTTTTTTACGCAAATAATCCAACGATTGGTTTTTCAATAAGGTCAATAAATAAGCGGGAATACTTTCAATCTTTTCTTTCTGCAGTTTCTCATACAATTTTATTAACGCTTCGGAAACAATATCTTCCGCTACATACTTATCTTGAACATAGGACTTAGTAAACAAAAAGGATTTTTTATAATAAGTACTGTATAATTCAGTAAATCCATCCGATGGAAATATTTTTTTCATTCAATTGTTTAGATAATTCACAATAAAAACATCAAAATTATTTTATTTATTCAACTTTCGCAAGTAGTAAAATAACTTGCTGATTAATATAAAAATAGCAGCATAATTCTTTTTGTAAAGTCGTTGAAATTCAGCAACTTTGTGTTGTAAAACAAAACCAAAAAAATATGCTGCTACACAAAAGTACATGAAAATAAAGGTATTTCCAAGCGCATGAAAATAAAAATCAAGGCCACAGCAACTTTCACAGGCTTGCCGTACCGTGCTCGAAGCACAAATCTTACCTTTGTAAGTTGGTTTTTGTAAACCAATGAAATAAACTAATTGTCTAACAATTTAATTCCGGCAAATTATGGAAAGAACTTGTGGCCTTGACGTTCACAAAGATAGCGTATTTGCTTGTATATTGGACGAACAAGGTAAAAAACTTTTAGAGCAACGTTACGGGACACTCACTCCCGAGCTGACAGCTTTGCGTGACACGTTGATAGCGAATGGCTGCGGGCTGGTCGCGATGGAGAGCTCCAGCATTCACCGTCTGACCAAAAGCAGGGTCCGCCTTGAACAACAGATGGGCAACCAGTTGCAGCGGTGCAACATACGTTTAAGCAACTATGTTTCCAACCAGGGGAATAATGTGTCCCTGCGAAAGGTCATCGGAGCCATTATCCGGGGGGAACGCGACCCCGGTAAACTTGTCCGGCTGGTACATGGGCGTACCAGAAACAAGCATGGGCTCCAGGTTATTACCGACTCCCTGGATGGCGTACTCAATCAAACTGACATTGAAATGCTCAAGCAGTGTATGGAACAAATAGATTTGTTGGATAAACAGCAGGCTGCATGCCTTACGTTTCTGGGTAGGAAGTTCAACCATTTCTCCAAACCGCGGGACAAGCCATCGTATATGCCGCCAACGGGAACATCACTTCCATAGGTGGTGTGGGAACGTTGGATTACGACAACCCGGCCAAACCTTATCAGGTGACGATGCTTACACCCACCGGGACAGCTGTGCCCGTAAGGGAACAAAGCGTTACTTATACGTCCTACCAACGCCCCAACACGCTGACTGAAAACGGTACCACGGCAACGTTTGCTTACAATGCGGGCGGAGACCGGGTGAAGATACGCGTGGCGCAAGGTGCAGCGGCGCTTTTAACCAGGTACTACATCGGCAAACAATACGAACCGGACGCACAAATCAACGTAGAATGGTTGTGTTTGGGCGGCGATGTATATTCGGATCCGGCAGTTTATATAAAAGAAGCGGGGAATTGGAAAATTTACTATATTTGTCGTGATTATCTGGGCAGTGTCACCCACGTGGCTTATGCACCGGGAACCGAGCCTGCGCTGTTCCTTGCAAGAGGTTATACGGGACACGAGCACCTTCCGTGGTTTGGGTTAATCCTTGGACGGGAGACAGTAATACCAAGGGGAACTATTCTGTCTATCAAGGTACGGATGTGGACGGAAATATAAAATACGTAGGTATGGCAGAGCGTGATCTACAAGTAAGGTTTGACGAACATCATGGTTCCGGAATAGAAAGAGCAGGGCTAGATTATGAACCAATTAAATCAGGATTGACAAAGACCCGGGCACGGATCATGGAGCAAAATCTGATTAATCAATACGGAATGAAAAAAATGGTGACTCTTTATATAATCAGCGCAATTCCATTGCTCCAAAGTATTGGGCAAAATTTGGTATTAAATTTTAATTTATATGCAGAAACGAACGATAATAAGATTGGGCGATATTGTCGGGACTAAATGTGGCGATTATTACAAATACTTTCAATATGTTGCAGATGATATGACTATGTTAAACAGCCGTGTTATCAGAGTTTTCAAAGAAAAATATTCCTTGGATGAAATTCCTGAATTAACAGAGACGGTTCAAGGAGAGATAGACTTTCATGCGCACACATCTATTAAATTGGGTATAAAAATGGGTTTATGGAAAAAGATTGGGAATGCCCCTGTTTTTGGAGAAGTAAATGTGATTTTTCGAAGAAGTAAAGACTATACCGAAGGTAATAAGGTCAAGGTATCGGAAAGATGGGAAGTTTGGCGCATTAATGAAGATTTCCGTTATGTAGGTAAACTGGAAGGTGAAAACCGAAAAGCTGAAATTGGTTTAGTAAAAGCCCCTATTGGAATTATCGAACGTATGAAAACAGGTAAATACCATGGTTATTACCCTGATTTTGAATAATCCTTACATTGAAAGGTGAATTTTCCTATAGTATTGATAACAGATGCAATAAAACTAGGAGTTGTCAATCTAACAAATTCCAATAAAAAAGAGAATATATAATGCAAACAAAATCAGACATATCGTAAAACGGAATTACAGAAATACCAACAGCTATCCTGCGGCGGCGGGGTAGCTGTTCCAATCCAATTCAATTTTTCAATCAAAAAACAAAAAATTATCCAATGAAAACAAGAACATTTTTATTCACCGGAGTCATTGCCGCGTGTCTTGCACTATCCACAAGTTGCGGTAGCACAAAAGGCTACCAGGGAGACAAACTGACCGCTACCGATGTTGCTCGTATCCATCAGGGGACGCACAAACTTCAGATTAAAAAGAAAAAGACGTCCGAGATGGCGCTGCTGGTGCGTATAGACTCGTTAAGCGTGGGAAGTTACATGAAAGGATTTCCCAAATATGTGGATGTAAAGCCCGGGGAACGGACAATTGAAATCCGTCATTTCCGTCAATGGGACGACAAGGCGGCCATGACAGGAGCCATGTTCGGAATAATCGGCGCGTCGATAGCCGAATCGAACAGCCCGCACATTCATTATAAATTGACTTTTCCGGTAGAGCAGGGCAAATCATACACCATAATGCCTGTAACGGACGAAGCTACCGAAGTGCCGGAGTTTTTCGTAATAGAAGCTGTATCTAACGACACCATTCGCCCACAAGTGATACAAATAGAAAAAAAGAAATAAACCTGATGGTTGCTGCGTTTCTGAGTTTCAGGATCCGGTAATAATCGCGGATACTATTTTTATAAAAAACAAAAGATACGAGGACAAACACAATTGTTGCTTTTAGCAACAACAACGTTTGCTCTTTTTGTGAGGAATAATATTTCTATCGATGTGTTTTTGTAGCGAACTGATCCTGAAACGAACCCTGGCAATACTTTGGGGCGCGTATTGTGGCATTCTAAATTTTAAGTTATGGACATAAGAGAAAAAATTAATTTTATTATAGGGAAAACAACTGAAGTTTCTGTTGTTTTACTCATATTAATGAAAAAATAACTGAAATATCTGCTATTTTGTATTTTTTCATTATCTTTGTCCAAAACAAAGAATGATGGACTGGTATTATATGTCTGACAACGCCATTCTACAGGAAATCGGACAAAGGTTACGTTCGTATCGTAGAAAAAGAAAACTTACACAAAAAGTATTAGCCGAACGCACCGGATTGAGCCTCTTTACCATTGCTCAAATAGAGCAAGGCAAAGCCGTATCGCTTAGTTCACTGTTACCTGTGTTGAGAGAACTTCGTTTGTTGAACAACTTAGACGCGTTTATCCCGAATATCCCCGAAAGTCCCATCAATCTGTTAAATAAACAACGTAAAAATAAAAAACCTTGAATATCATACTAAAAATCAGACTTTGGAACAACGATGTAGGTGCGGCTTATTGGGACGATGAACGAAATTGTGCCGTGCTGGAGTTTTACGAATCTTTTGCATTGAAAGGTTGGGATATTGCTCCACTTATTATGCCGTTAGATGATTTAAAGCGGGGTGAACGACTCTATTATTTTCCCGAAAACCGGGGAAAAACTTTCAAAGGCTTGCCGGGGTTTATGGCCGACTCGTTGCCGGACGATTACGGAACTAAAATCATGGACGAGTGGTTTGCTGCCAAAGGCCGTTCGGCAGTTGAGTTTACACCGCTGGACAGATTAAGTTACATAGGAAAACGGGGAATGGGCGCCTTGGAATATGAGCCTGCCAATCACGACCCGATACTGACTTCTTCGTCGCAATTGGATATCGGACAATTGACAGAATTAGCTAAGGAGGTATTAAATAAAAGAGAACAATTCAAAGCCAATATTCGTTCCAAAAACAGTATCCTGTACGATATCATCAAAATCGGAACTTCAGCGGGTGGTGCAAAACCCAAAGCGCTTATTGCATTAAATAAGCAAACGGGTGATGTGCGCTCGGGACAGGTTTTGGCACCCGAGGGATATACTTATTGGCTGTTGAAGTTCGATGGTGTAGAAGATAAAAAAGTAACGGATAATCCGCTGGGAATAGGTAGAATAGAATATAGCTATTACCGGATGGCGACAGATTGTGGAATTGAGATGACCGAATGCCGTCTTTTGGAAGACAAGTCGTATGCCCATTTCATAACCAAACGTTTCGACAGGACAGATACCGGAACGAAACTATACACGCAATCTCTTTGCGCTTTGGCCCATTTTGATAGAGATAAACCATATTCTTACGAGCAAACCTTTGGGGTGATGCGACGCTTACACCTGCCCTATCCTGACATGGAACAAATGTATAGGCGAATGGTATTTAACGTAATAGCCCGTAATCATGACGATCATACAAAAAATCACTCCTTTATTATGACAGAGGCAGGAGAGTGGCGACTTGCACCGGCTTACGACTTATGCTTCTCATACTCAGCTGCCGGTAAGTGGACAAACCGTCATCAAATGTCAGTAAACAACAAAAGGGACAATTTTACGAAAGAAGATTTACTGACTGTGGGAAGAAACATAGGGATACGCAACTATTTGTATATTGTTGACGAAATTATCGATGTGGTTTCTAAATGGAGTAGTTATGCAAAAGAAAATGAGGTTAATCCTCAATACATAGAGCATATTTCTAATGTACTCAGAATTATGATTTAAAAAAGTTTTTTTCTTACTTCATTTTTATTTCACCGGATGTTCTTTTATGTTGTGTTTTATTGTTACTAGAACAGAAGTCATTCTATTAAATAAATATAATTTTTTAATTTACACTTTGTGTTAATTAAAAAATAAATTACTTTTGCAATGAATATTACTTTCGGAGATGTAAATATTGAGAAACTGGCCAATGACTATAAGAAATGCCAGAGGAAAATGGGTGCGATCAGAGCCAAAAAATTTAACATCAGATTGAATGATTTACGTAATGCTGACACCTTAGAAGATGTAAGACACCTACCCGGTCGCTATCATGAATTAGTCGAGGACAGAAAAGGACAATGGGCTTGCGACCTTGACCATCCTTATCGATTAATATTTGAACCTCATGAACAACCTATTCCTACTGATAAAGACGGTAAGTATATTTGGATCGAAATAAAAGGAGTTGAAATTATTGAAATAAAAGACTATCACTAAATAAACAACATATAGATAATGACAAAGCAAAATCAATTTTATCCACAAGTAGTTTTTCATCCCGGTGAAACGCTTGCCGAAAAACTTGAAGAAATAGGTATGGGATCGAAAGAATTTGCTGTTCGTACCGGCAAACCGGAGAAAACCATATCGATGATACTAAATGGGAAAAGTGGTATCACACCTGATATGGCTGTGCAGTTTGAGAGCGTTACAAAAATACCGGCTCATTTTTGGTTAAACAGTCAACGAAATTACGAAGAATATCTGGCAAGGCAAAAGAGAAATATCATTATAGCGGAAGCGGAAGAATGGACAAGAAAGTTTCCGCTCGCAGATATGATAAAAAAAGGTTGGCTCCCACAATGTAAGTCAATAGCAGAAAAAACAGCAGCACTCTTTTCTTTTTTCAAAGTAAGCACACCGGAGGCTTGGGAAGCATTTTATTTTGGTCAACAATTAAGAACAAACTTTAGGATTTCCCTGGCACATATTGGTGAACCTTACGCCATTTCTGCCTGGTTAAGAATGGGAGAAATACAGTCTGAAGAGTTAGATGCACCGGTCTATTCGGAGACAAAATTCAAAGAAGTTTTACCGGAAATAAAAAGTCTGATGGCTGAACACCCCGCCGACTTTTTTTATCAAATGCAGCAACTCTGTCTTTCTGCCGGTGTAAAGGTCGTACACACGCCATGCATTAGCAAAGCTCCGATAAATGGATCCACACGTTGGTTGGGCGATAACCCTTTTATCCAACTTAGCGGCAGATATAAAAGGAATGATATATTTTGGTTTACTTTCTTTCATGAAGCCGGACATATTATTAAACATGGGAAAAAAGATATTTTTCTTGAAAATGTAAAATACGCTGAATATGACGAGAGAAAAGAGAAAGAAGCTGACAGATTTGCAGTTATATGGACACTGAGCGATGAAGAAGAAAGTGAAATTTTGGAGAATGATAATTTATCAGAACAAGATATTATCAATTTTGCAAAGAAATTTAATACGCATCCAGCAATAATCATTGGACGATTACAGCACAAGAAGCTATTGCCCTACACTGTTGGAAAATCTTTTTTTGAAAAAGTAGAACTATCGGAATAATCCACATTGCGCTGTAGCCGGTAGGCTACCGTCTGCCGGAACTGAAGAGGTTCAAAGCCGATACAAAGGATTGACTGTGGTCAATTCTTTGATAAACCGGATATATCCGGTTATTCCTTCTGCTAACTCGTTAATCCGTACAAATTCATCAGCCTGGTGGGAGCGTGATGATTCGCCCGGTCCCATTTTGATTGCCGGGTATGGAATACGCATCCAGTCTGATGTGGTGGGGGAAACGTATGTTTCGATTCCCAGTTTCTCTACTGTTTTCATCAAGGGGTGATCCGGCGGTGTAGCCGAACTCCTGTTTGTGAGATTCCTCGCTGTGAGCTTGCTTTTTACCTTCGACTGGAGAATTTGCAGAATTTCAGGGTTGGTATATTGGTCGGTCGGGCGGATATCCACCACAAAAGTGCATTTATCCGGAACGACGTTGTGCTGGGTACCGGCATGAATTTGCGTAACGGTGAGTTTTACTTCACCCATGGCCGGTGATATCTTGTCGAATTTCACCGATTTCATCGTTAAAATATCTTCCAGGGCGATGTAAAGAGCATTCACCCCTTCGTTTCTCGCCGCATGGCCGCTCACGCCGATGGCCTCCCCATCGATAACCAGCAAGCCGCGTTCGGCAATGGCGGCATGCATTCCGGTCGGTTCGCCTATAATGGCAAAATGGACATGCGGAAGTTCTTTTGCGAGGCGTATCATTCCGTTGGGCCCCGAATTTTCTTCTTCACACGACAAAACCAACATGAGGTTAAACGGCAACTCTGTTTTGTAAAAATGCAGGAACGTTTGCAGCAAACACACTACACTGGCCCCCGCATCGTTACTCCCTAAGCCGAAAATGTGCGTGTCGGATAAGGGCGGGTTGAACGGATCGAAAGTATAGGTTGTGGCAGGCCTTACGGTGTCGATGTGCGAATTGAGCATCAGCGTCTGCCTGACATTGTTGTGATGCGGTTGGCGGGCAATAATGTTGTTGCCTGTCCGTTCCGTCTCTACCCCCCTTTCAGAAAGATACCTGCACAAGAAGTCACTTCGCTTCTCTTCTTCGCCCGAAAAAGATTTCAGGGAAATCAATTCTCTCAGCAAGTCGATCGAGTTATGGAGATATTCTTTATTCATGGGCGTATCGGTAGTTTATCCAATAATTAACCTTGTCCCTGTTTTCTTCAACAAATTTTTCGCATGCAGGATGACGACTTCTGAAACACCCTGGTTTATGGCTTTAAATGAATTATCGAGTTTGGGAATCATCCCGTTGGCAACCACGCCCTGCAATTTCAGTTTAGCAAATGCCTCCTGGTTCATCAAAGGGATCAGGCTGCTTTTGTCATCGGCATCCCGCAAAACACCTTCTTTCTCGAAACAATAATACAACGTAGTGCGGTAGTACTCCGACAAGGCAACTGCAAGCGATGAAGCTATTGTATCGGCATTGGTGTTGAGCAGCGAACCGTTTTCGTCGTGGGTTATCGCACAAAAAACCGGGACGACATCGTTTTCAATTAATGTTGAGAGGAACTTCCCGTTTATTTTTCTTGTAACCGGATCGCCTGCGAATCCGAAGTCAATGGGCACCGGGCTGCGGCGTTCCGATGGGATGCAGTTGGCATCAGCCCCTGAAAGCCCGATAGCGTTACATCCTGTTTTTTGCAGCGAAGCAACAATACTTTTGTTGATCCATCCGGCATAAACCATCGTAACCAGTTGTAAGGTCTCCGCATCCGTGATGCGGCGGCCGTCCAGCATTTTGGTCTCAATCCCCAATCGTTCAGCCATTTTCGAAGCCATTACGCCGCCGCCGTGGACCAGCAGTTTCCTCCCTTTCAGCTGATGGAAATCGCTCAGGAGACTGTTTAATGCTTCGGGGTTATCGACAATGTTCCCGCCAATTTTTACGATGGAGAGTGTGTTTAAATTGATTGACATATCGGTAAATTATAATTCTAATAAAATTTCTT
This sequence comes from Bacteroidia bacterium 43-41, assembly GCA_001898165.1. GTDB lineage: Bacteria > Bacteroidota > Bacteroidia > Bacteroidales > Dysgonomonadaceae > Petrimonas. The sequence goes on along the minus strand of MKTD01000066.1, from coordinate 83,883 downwards.
TCAATACCGTTTGTGCCGAAACAACGCGGTTGGCAGCCTCGGGAATAACTATCGATTGCGGGCTTTCGATAACCTCGTCGGTAACAATCATATTCCGGCGTACGGGGAGGCAGTGCATGAAAAAGGCATTGTCGGTAAGCGCCATTTTCCGGGTATCTACCGTCCACGATTTGTCCATGTTCAAAACCTTTCCGTAATTCGGATCCCGATAGGCCGACCAGTTTTTTGCATAAATAAAATCGGCATTCCTGTAGGCCTTTTCCTTATCGTATTCCACGATGGCCTTACCCACAAACTTTTTGTCCAGTTCATATCCTTCCGGGTGCGTGATAACGAACTCGTAATCCGTTGCGTTCATCCATTCGGCAAACGAATTGGGAACGGCCTGCGGCAATGCCTTCGGATGCGGCGCCCAGGTAAGGACCACTTTCGGCCGGGCAGTTTTTTTATACTCTTCAATCGTAATCAGATCGGCAAAACTTTGAAGTGGATGCCGTGTGGCGGCTTCCATACTGAAAACCGGTTTCCCCGAGTATTGAATAAATTGATTGAGAATGACCTCGTTGTAGTCGTCGGCTTTGTTTTCGAACTGTGCAAACGAACGCACACCAATAACATCGCAATAGGAACCCATCACGGGAATGGCTTCGAGAATATGTTCCGGCTTATCACCATCCATTACTACTCCACGCCCTGTTTCGAGTTTCCACGCCCCTTGATTGATATCGAGCACGATAACGTTCATGCCGAGATTCATCCCGGCTTTTTGTGTGCTTAACCGTGTGCGTAAACTCGAATTAAAAAAGATGAGCATCAGGGTTTTGTTTTTACCGAGATGTTGATCGGCAAACGGATTTTCCTTGATGTACTTCGCCTTTTGCAAGGCAGACTGTAAGTCGCCAATATCTTGAACGCAAGTGAAATGGTTCATAAAATAGACTTTTAGAACAAAGATACAAGAATAAAGAGCACAGAGCAAAGAGCAAAGACGAGAGAACTAAAAACTAAAAGCTAAAAAAAATTCACTTTTCACTTTTCACTCTGAACCTTGAACCTTGTATTTTAAACGTTAAACTTCTAGATACTTTTTTGTTTCTTCCAGAAAAAGAGCGATATCTTCCTTCGACACCGATAGCGGCGGCAGTAAACGCATCACATTGTTTTTTGCACCGCCCGTGAAGATATGACTTTTGAACAACAACCTGTTGCGTATATCCGAGAATTCGGGTTCCGACTCAATCCCCAACATTAATCCCCGGCCGCGAATTTCTTTAATTCCGTTGTATTTTGATAGTTCGTTTTGCAGATAATTACCCGCTTCGGAGGCATTTTCTACCAGTGACTCATCCTTCATAACTTTCAGGACGGCGATTGCAGCCACACAAGCCAAATAATTTCCGCCGAACGTGGTTCCCAACATTCCCTTCTTTGCTTTAAATTCGGGTGAGATCAAAACTCCGCCGATGGGAAACCCATTGCCCATTCCTTTTGCCACCGTAATAATGTCGGGTTGGATGCCGGCGTACTGATGAGCGAAAAATTTTCCGGTACGGCCGTAGCCCGATTGGATCTCATCGAGAATAAGCACCGCATTGTATTTTTTGCACGCTTTTTCAAGCTGCTGCAAAAAATTATTTTCGGGAACGAAGATTCCGGCCACGCCCTGGATACCTTCTGCAATAACGGCCGCCACATCATCTTTTTCCAGCTCGCACACGATCGCATCTAAATCGTTCAGGGAGACAAACGTTACTTCGTGCCCCGTATTGAAAGGGGATTGGATCGACGCATTATCGGTGATGGAAACCGCACCCGACGTGCGTCCGTGAAACGATTCCCTGAACGCAATGATTCGTTTTTTCCCGGTGTGGAACGAGGCTAATTTCAGTGCGTTCTCATTGGCTTCTGCTCCGCTATTGCAGAGAAAAAGCGAATAATCGGGATAACCGCTTTGCTCCCCCAGCTTTTCGGCAAGTTCGGCTTGCAGGCTGTTGACCACGGAGTTGGAATAAAACCCGATTTTTTCTACCTGCTCCTGAATGGCTTTCACGTAAACAGGATGAGAATGGCCGATGGAAATCACGGCGTGGCCCCCGTAAAAATCGAGATATTCCACACCGTCCCTGTCCCATACGCGGCAACCTTTTGCGCGGACGGGTTCGATATCCCAAAGGGTATATACATCAAATAAGTTCATAAAAAAATTTAAAACAGTTTCTAAAAAGCTGAGCCTTTCAACTTTAATCCCATTGCTTCATCTAAGCCAAACATCAAATTCATGTTTTGCACCGCTTGTCCCGATGCCCCTTTCAACAGATTATCAAGAACAGAAGTAATGTGGATATATCCGTTGTGAAAGCCGATATGAAGCAGGCATTTATTGGTGTTTACCACCTCTTTCAGACTGATCGGTTTATCCGAAACAAAAACAAATGGCGAAGCCTTGTAATAATCTTTGTAGTAGTTGATCACTTCAGTTTCAGGCATCGGAGCATCCCACCTGGTGTAAACACTGGCGAAGATCCCCCGGGTAAAATCGCCGCGCAGGGGAACCAATTGTATGGGAGGCAAGTTTTTGCTTCCGGCTGCTTTCAATGTGAGTTCAATCTCTTCTAAATGCTGGTGGGTAAAAGGTTTGTAAACCGAGATATTACCGCTCCGGTAGCTGAAATGTGTGGTGTCGGCGGGTTTTTTCCCGGCGCCGGTTGATCCGGTGATGGCATGGACGTGAACATCTTCCGTCAACTTGTTCAAAACAGCTAACGGTAGCAGGGCCAGCATGATGGAAGTGGAAAAACATCCGGGATTTGCTACACTGGAAGCCGTACGGATTTTCTCCCGATTGAACTCGCACAAGCCGAAAACAAAATCTCTTTCGGCGAAAACAGGATCGTTGCGAAAATCGTTTCCCAGGTCGATTACCTTACATGCTGCAGGAACATTATTCTCGTTGAGGAAGGCGCGCGAAAGCCCGTGTCCGAGACAGAGGAAAATAACGTCCGGATGGCCTGTTTGATCGGAAAATGTGATGCCGGTCTCACCCAATAAGTCGCGATGCACATCGGTAACCGCCATGCCAACAGAGCTTGAACTGATTACCGACTCTATTTTCACCCGGGGATGATTAAGCAGGATACGGAGCAGTTCCCCGGCAGTATAACCGGTTCCTCCGGCAATGGATACTTTAATCATTTGACTATTCGTGAATTTTATAATATATTTTCAACGGATTGGAGATGACTTTGGTAAATCCAATCACATCTTGTCCGGTAAATGATTTGTTTACTTCACCGTACTCTCCGAAAACAGGATTCATCAAATCGTAATCCGTGCTGCAAGCCAATACCGAAAAATGGTACGGACGAAGTTCCACATCCACTTCACCGGTCACAAACTGTTGCGTGTCGTTTAAAAACGTTTCGATGTTGCGCATGACAGGCTCTAAATACTGCGCTTCGTGCATTAACTGGCCGTACCAGTTTGACAACTGATCTTTCCAATAGAGTTGCTGTTTGGTAAGCACATGCTTTTCCAGTAAGTGGTGCGCTTTTACCAGGATCAGGGGTGCCGGAGCTTCGAATGCAACTCTCCCTTTTGTTCCAATGATGGTGTCGCCTACGTGGACGTCCCTGCCGATACCGAACCGGGATGCCCATTTATGCAACGTGCGAATAACGTTTACAGGCAACATTTTCTCTCCGTTCAACGATACCGGTTCCCCCTTTTCGAAACCTATTTTTATGCGTTCCACGCCGTAATCAGAAACTTGCGACGGATAAGCTTCTTCGGGAAGGATACCCGACGATTTCAGCGTTTCAACGCCGCCTACACTGGTTCCCCACAATCCCTGGTTGATGGAATATTTCGATTTTTCCCACGAAAAATCAAATCCGTTCGATTTCAAATAATCAATCTCTTCCTGACGCGACAATCCCAACTCCCGGATAGGAGCAATGATCTTTACTTCGGGCGCCAACACTTCAAAAACCAGGTCGAAGCGCACCTGATCGTTTCCGGCGCCTGTACTCCCGTGGGCAACATATTCGGCGCCGATCTTTTTCACATGCTCCAGCACGGATAATGCCTGAAAAAAACGTTCGGAACTGACCGAAAGGGGATAGGTGTTGTTTTTTAGGACGTTGCCGAAAATCAGGTACCGTATGCCTCTTTCGTAATAATCGTTCACGGCGTCAATGGTTGTGTGAGACGCAGCGCCTAAGGTGTTGGAACGCTCCTCAATACGTTTTAACTCTTCGTCTGAGAAACCGCCGGTGTTAACCACTACGGTATGGACTTCCAAATTGCGTTTGTTGATGAGGTAAGGCACACAAAACGATGTGTCGAGCCCGCCGCTGAATGCTAAAACTACTTTCTGGTTCATCTGTTTGATTATTATTTTTTATGTATCTTATTCGGTGCTTTTTTCTTTACAATCGGTTTCACTACCTTTTTTGCAAACGAGCTGGCTGCGGCTTCCCGCTGAGCCGGATTGTACAACAGCCCGGTGCAAAGGCACATTTTGTAGTTGTTGCGCTGAAGAATATCGAAATTCCGGCAACCCTGACAGCCTTTCCAGAACTCCTCATCATCGGTAAGCATGGAAAAAGTTACCGGTTTAAAGCCTAATTCGGTGTTCATCTTCATGACTGCCAATCCGGTGGTAATACTGAAGATCTTAGCCTGCGGGAACAACTTCCTGGAAAGATCAAAAATTTTACGCTTTATTTTTCGGGCCAACCCCTGATTCCGGTAATCGGGATGTACCACAAGTCCCGAGTTGGCTACAAACCGTTGGTGGCTGAACGTCTCAATGTAGGCAAACCCCACGAGTTTGTCCCCATCCAATGCAACGACTGCCTTTCCGGCATTCATCTTTTCCGCAATGTACTCTGCGCTCCGTTTGGCAATACCTGTGCCGCGTGCCTGAGCCGATTCGTATATTAAATCACATACTTCCTGCGCGTATTTTGCATAAGCGGAAGTAGCTGTATAAATCTCCACATCCATTTTGTGTAATAAAAAAAATTAAATGATAAATAAAAAGGAACTGTCTTGCGGCTGTAACCTAAAATCCGCAAAGAACCGGAATTGTTAGAAGCATCGTCGGACTAGATCCATAACGGTGTACCCGGGAGTGATATGTGTTAGTAATATTTCCATTGGAATTGCAAAAGTAATACTTATATTTAATAAAAACGAGAAAACGACAGGAAATTTCATTAAAAAATACAAAATGGAAACCTTTGCCAAATTAATTAGAAAGTGTTTACAATTGACGATTTATTTTTTTATTTTTGTAAAATAATGAATTACAAGAGTTACACCCTACACAATTTTACAGAGCTGCCACAGATATCCGGCTTATCATCCGAACAAATTGAAGCCATACGGATAGTGGGAAATGTTCTTCCCTTTAAATCAAACAACTACGTGGCAGAGCAATTGATCGATTGGAGCAATATTCCCGACGATCCCATTTTTACGCTTACTTTCCCGAGAAAGGAGATGTTATCGAAACAGCATTACGACAAGGTGGCGAAGATCTTGCGGTCAGGCGTTGAACAACAAGTTGTTAGAAATGAAGTGAATAAGATAAGGCTGAAGTTAAATCCGAACCCGGCAGGACAGGAGTACAATATACCTCTGTTTGAAGGGGAGAAGCTGCACGGGATTCAACACAAATATCGGGAAACGGTGTTGTATTTTCCCAGTCAGGGACAAACTTGCCATGCCTATTGCACGTTTTGCTTTCGCTGGCCTCAGTTTACAGGGATGAACGAGCTGAAATTTGCGATGAAAGAAGGTGCGCTGCTGCATAAATACCTGCTTAAACACCCAAAAGTCTCTGATGTCCTGTTCACAGGAGGTGATCCCTTAACGGCAAACGCAAGAATTTTATCGGCCTATATAGAACCGTTGTTATCGAAAGAATTCAGCCACATTCAGAATATACGGATTGGTTCTAAATCACTCGCTTACTGGCCTTACCGGTTTTTGACGGATAAAGATGCCGATGCCCTCCTCTTTTTGTTCGAGAAAGTGAATAAAGCGGGCAAACACCTGGCCTTTCAGGCACACTTTAACCATCCCGATGAATTGACGACAGATGCCGTAAGGCAGGCTATTGAGCGGATACGAAATACGGGAACACAGATCAGGACACAATCGCCTCTGTTGCGAAACATAAATGACGATCCGGAGATCTGGTCGAAGATGTGGAAAGAGCAGGTCCGGTTAGGGCTTGTGCCGTATTATATGTTTGTTGCCCGTGACACCGGATCGAAAGCGTTTTTTGAAGTTTCCCTTACAAGGGCATGGAACATTTTCAGGAAGGCTTACACAAACGTAAGCGGCATTGCCCGGACGGTCCGGGGCCCGAGCATGAGCTGCGGCCCAGGGAAGGTGCAATTGCTGGGAGTGTCGGAAGTAAACGGCGAAAAAGTGTTTGTTCTCCGGTTTTTGCAGTGCCGTAATCCCAATCTGGTCGATATTCCTTTTTTTGCAAAATACAGCGCTTCGGCTACATGGTTTGATGATCTTAAACCGGCCTTCGGTGAAAAAGAATTTTTCTTTGAGAAAGAGAATTTATTGAGAGCAGCAGACGGGGATAACGATTTTTTGTGGGAGTGAGTTGTAGGTTAGGACTCCCGACACAATCTTTTTTCAACAAAAAACAGAACGTTTTATTTAATTAACATAGAATTAAGGGAATTATTGCTTATTTTGCTGTTTCATATTGGAGATTAATAAATGGGCAAGATTATTGCATTGGCAAATCAGAAAGGTGGCGTGGGAAAAACCACTACTACTATTAATTTAGCAGCATCGTTGGCTGCTATGGATAAGAAGATACTTGTTGTGGACGCCGACCCGCAGGCAAATGCTTCGTCGGGGTTGGGTATCGATATCCGGACGTTGAAATATACCATTTACGAAGGACTCATCGGCAGATGTATGCCGGCTGATACAGTTATGAAAACACCTTTCGAGAATATCGACATCATTCCGTCGCATATCAATCTGGTGGGAGCCGAGCTGGAAATGGTGCAGATGGACAATCGAGAAAAGCGTTTGCGCGATTTGCTGAATCCGCTGCGGCCAAAGTACGATTATATTCTTATCGACTGCTCCCCATCGCTTGGGATTATTACCGTAAACGCTTTAACCGCTTCCGATTCCATTATTATCCCCGTCCAATGTGAATATTTTGCGCTCGAGGGGTTGAGCAAATTGCTGAACACCATTAAAATAATAAAATCGAAACTGAACACAAGCCTTGAGATTGAGGGCTTTGTGCTTACCATGTACGATTCCCGCCTGCGTTTACATAACCAGATATACGAAGAAGTAAAGAGCCACTTCAAGGAGTTGGTCTTCGACACGGTTATTCAGCGAAACATCACGCTCAGCGAATCGCAGAGTCATGCCAAACCGGCTCTTATGTACGATGCCGGATCGCGTGGAGCTATCAATCATATGCAGTTGGCACAGGAATTAATTGAGAAAAATGTTTAACTTTGCACGATTAAGAATGTTATTCGCTGATAACTATTGGATATCATTTATTTAATTTATGGCAAGAAAAAACGCATTAGGAAGAGGTTTAGACGCACTTATTGCCTACAATGAAGGCGAATCGCAAGGCTCTACATCCATCAGTGAGGTGGAACTTTCGAAAATGTACCCTAATCCCGACCAGCCGCGCCGTGTTTTCGACCAAGACTCGCTGGAAGAGTTGGCTGTGTCTATCCGGAAAATCGGGCTCATTCAACCGGTAACGTTACGTCGTGAAGGCGAGGACTCTTATCAGATCATTGCCGGAGAACGCCGTTACAGGGCGTCATTGATGGCCGGCCTGACTTCAATTCCGGCTTACATAAAAGCTGCGAATGACGACGAATTGATGGAAATGGCTCTGGTGGAAAATATTCAGCGCGAAGATCTTAATTCCATCGAGATTGCCTTGGCATATCAAAATCTTATCGATTCGCTTTCGCTCACCCAGGAACAGTTAAGCGAAAGGGTGGGGAAAAAACGTACTACCATCACCAACTATCTGAGGTTACTCAAACTCCCCGCTGAAGTGCAAATGGGAGTGAAGGACAAAAAAATAGACATGGGGCACGCACGTGCCTTAGTTACTATGAACGATCCGGTAGCGCAACTCTCTCTCTATAATCTTATTTTGGAAGACGGGTTATCGGTTCGGAGCGTAGAGACAATTGTCCGCGAATATTCCGAGGGAAAGCCGTTAAATGGAAAATCAGGCAGGAAAGAAGACAAGAGCCGGGAAAAAAGCCCGGGCAGATCGTTTGTCGATGATTTTAATGCACTGAAGCAACACCTGTCCAATTATTTCAAGGCTGATGTTCAATTCAACTACAACAAAAACGGCAAAGGGAAAATCACTATTCCGTTTTCGTCTACCGAAGACCTGGAACGAATTATCGGTATGTTCGATACAATGAAGAAGTAAGGCTTATGCTGAAATACCGGAACATTGTTTGTCTATTATTCATAAGTATCGCCTTTCAGTTAACGGCGCAACAGGACACCGTTCCAAAGCAACCCGATTCAATTGCGGTTGTATTGCCGCCAGGTACTGCCTTGGAGAAAAAAATGTTCAAGCCCGATCCGAAAAAAGCAGTATTCTATTCGGCCATTTTCCCTGGATTAGGACAGGTATATAACCGGAAGTACTGGAAGTTGCCCATACTTTACGGCGGGTTTGTGGGGCTTTCATACGCCATAACATGGAATAACAGCCATTACCAGGAGTATTTTGGCGGATATAGAGACATTCTTGATAGCGACCCCAACACAAACAGATGGCACAAATTAGTCCCATACCAATACAGGGATGATCCTGAATCCATTGATAAAAATTGGTTTTCAGGAGTATTGAAAGACAGGAAGAATTATTTCAGATATTACCGGGACTTCAGTATAATTTTAACCGTGGCGCTTTATGGCCTTGGAATTGTAGATGCCTACGTAGATGCACAATTATTTGAATTTGATGTAAGTCCCGACTTGTCGATGCGTGTGGAGCCGGTAATTTTCAAAAAAGCAGATTCGAATTACCTGGCGGATTCTTACGGATTTAGATGCAGTTTTAGTTTTTAAGATTACAACCGGAAACTCCATGCGGGTTTCCCTGAAAAAGAAAGAATGAAAAAGATTTTTTTGATCCTGTTTTCGTGTGCGATAACGGGTACGACAATTGTTTTTGCTCAAGGGAATACGCAACCAAATAAAGATAATATTCAGGATAACTCCATTGTTGCACCCGAAAGCCTGAACGAACACCTGGCTACTTTGCTGCACGAGTGGCAGATCGATTTTTCAAAATCGGATAACAAATGCAGTCAAGGCTCAAATATAATGTTTCACGACAGTGTTTATACTAAACGCCTTTACGATTTGCCCACGGAGATGGAATTATCGTACAACCAGGTAGTGAGGCAGTATATAGATATGTATGCCAACCGTAGGCGCGATGTGGTAGGGTATATGCTTACCATTGGCGAATACTATTTCCCCATGTTTGAGGAAGCGCTCGACAGATACGGATTACCGCTGGAATTGAAATATTTGCCGGTAATTGAATCGGCGCTTAATCCCGTAGCCGTCTCAAGAGCGGGTGCAACGGGTTTGTGGCAGTTTATGCTAAAGACGGGACAAGGTTACGGGCTTCAGATAAACAGCCTGGTTGATGAACGCCGTGATCCGCACAAGTCAACCGAAGCGGCCGCCCGATACCTGAAAGATTTATTTGCGATTTATGGCGACTGGAATCTGGTGATTGCAGCTTACAACTGTGGACCGGGCAATGTAAACAAAGCTATTGCCCGAAGCGGCGGCAAGCAAGATTACTGGCAGATCTACTACAACCTGCCGCGTGAAACCCGTGGTTATGTTCCTGCCTTTATTGCGGCGAATTACATCATGAATTTCTACGACAAGCACAATATCTGTCCGGTAGAATCGGTTTGTGACATGGCTGGCCTTGATACCATCTACGTGGATAATCAGGTACACTTTAACCAGATATCCGAGGTGCTGGAGATTCCCCTAAGCGATATCCGCCGGTGGAATCCGCAGTTTAAAAAAGACAGGGTGCCGGGTAATTATCAACGATATGCGCTCGTGCTGCCGACCAATAAAATGTATGCGTTTCTCGAAAAGAAAGACGAAATAATGAACTTCCGGAGAGACGACTATATCACGCATCGCGAAAATACCGATGAATATCTGGTTTCAGCCGGATTATCCGTTTCGGGAAATACGGAAAACGTCTATTATCGGGTGCGCAGTGGAGATAACCTTTCGAAAATAGCATCCAGAAACGGAGTGACTGTCTCACAACTTCGTTCGTGGAATAACCTGAAGTCCACGAGGATCTCTGTGGGAAAAAGCCTTGTCGTGAAGAAGAAAGCAGTTGTTCCGCCCGTTCAACAACCGGATGATGCTTTAGTTGCGCAACAAGCCGCAGATCCGGAAACCGTTACAAAAACGGTGAATGAATATTATCGGGTGCGCAGTGGCGATAACCTGGGCAAGATTGCTCAGAAAAACAGAGTAACGGTGGCACAGCTGAAATCGTGGAACGGATTGCGTTCTGATAAACTTTCCATAGGAGAGCGCCTTATTGTAAAAAAGGAAACCGTTACCGTTGAGCAGCCTAAACCCATGCAACAAGTTGCCGAGACCAATACTCAGGCTAAAGATAGCTCAGGCATCATATCCAATTACCTGAAACAACAGCTTGAAGGGAGCGGAGCCGATGGTGTAGGAGTCAAAGCTGATGTTTCAGCGGAAACCGAATAAACGGATGTGATGCAACATTATGTATTGTTAAATTTAATATTCCAACATTATGAACCTGCTTGAGCAACTAAAAACTTATACCCGGGTGGTTGCGGATACGGGCGATTTTTCATCAATTGAAATTTATAAACCTGTTGATGCTACCACTAATCCTTCTTTAATCTATGCCGCTTCGCAAGATGCCAGGTATAAGCACCTGATTGACGATGCGATCGATTTTGCCAGAAGGTCCTCATCCGATAAATCGGAGCGGCTATCTAAAGCGATGGATAAATTAGCCGTGAATTTCGGATTGGAAATTCTGAAAATAGTTCCCGGAAGAGCTTCAACAGAAGTAGATGCACGTTTGTCTTTTGATACCGAGGCGACCGTTGCCAAGGCCCGCGAAATTATTGGGTTGTACGAGTCTGCCGGAATTTCCCGCGAACGGGTCCTGGTAAAAATTGCTTCTACCTGGGAAGGGATAAAGGCCGCGGAAATCGTGGAAAAGGAAGGAATACATTGCAACCTTACGTTGCTCTTCTCGCAGGTGCAAGCCATTGCTTGCGCCGAAGCCGGTGTCCGGTTGATCTCTCCGTTTGTGGGAAGGATTCTCGATTGGCACAAAAAAGACCGGGGAGTACCTGAAATTCCGGCAACGGAGGATCCCGGAGTGATTTCAGTGACCGGCATCTTCAATTATTACAAGAAGTTTGGCTATCCGACTCAGGTAATGGGTGCGAGTTTCCGAAATATCGGTGAGATTTGTGAATTGGCGGGTTGTGATCTGCTTACTATCTCGCCATCGTTATTGAAAGAACTGGAAGCAACGGAAGGCACACTGGCGAAAAAGCTTGATGCGGAGAAAGCGCTGGAAATGGATATCGGGAAAATTACCGTTGATGAGAAAACGTTCCGGTGGATGATGAACGAGGATGCCATGGCTACCGAAAAATTGGCCGAAGGTATCCGTAACTTTACCAAAGATCTGATTAAACTGGAAAAACAGATCGAAAAGCTGGTGTAATCTGCCCCTTACCTTGTTATCGGATAACGATACTTGAATAGAGTGAATAATATTTATTAGGATTTCTTAACGCAAGTTGATGCAGCGTTTTTCTTCTTTTCACATCTTAATAAGTAAAGGGTTTCCTTTGCCATGGAACCGTAAATTTAATTCTTATTTTTATGAAAAAAATATTTAGTTTATTTCTGCTGGTATTTCTATTCGTAAATTGTGAAGATAAAACTGTTCCGGAAGATTTAGGTGATAGTTCCGTTCAGGTTATCAAAGGTAACCAGACCTATGATTTTCACTTCGATTCTTTTAATTCGTGTAACAAAAATTGCGATAATCTATACATTCATATAAATTATCGCAGAAAGGGAGCTGAGAGGTTTTCGCTTTATTTTTACTTGAAAGACAACGGAGCCATTGATAAAATCTGGTATTTGGGAGACGAAGGAGTTTTTACATCTTCTTATTTTGATCCGTATAATCATTTTCAAATAACAAACTATAGCTTCAATAACAAAACAGGTGCTTTGTATTTTGAATTTGAGGGGAATTTATTCATTAATACAGTTGCTAATCGGGAACCATTCTTTTTAAAAGGTAAAGTGGATATCCCTGCTCTTAATGATATAGAATGCAGGAATTATTTTACTAACTTATTGACGCTTCAAAATGAAAATACCCGGCTTTTATTCAATAGAGGCGGCAGTGCCATTGAAAATTTGAATACTCCACAAAAAAAGTTTTGCTATGAATTTTTTACCGATAACGGTTTCCGATTTACTCTCAACTCTGAGAAGAACATAAATGAACTTCCGCTCGGAGAATATTCATTCACAACAAAAAATGCGATAAATAATATAATGCTTCGGGAATTTGCCGGTAAACCCGATATCTCACCTACTCTTCATGATAAGGATTGGATTGAATACGAGACTTCCGGGTCATATACTATAACCGGGCAACTAAAGAAAGACGGATACGATGTAACTGTCGGAGACATTAATATTAAAGCGTTTAGAAATAAAGAGTTAAAATATAATTTTGAGAAAATCCATTTCGAGGCAGTTAACATTGAATAGTGATTGAAGAGGAGGAACGCGTTTGCCCGGACAGGGTGAAAAAAAGCGCCTTGAGAAATCAAGGCGCTTTTATGAGGTCGTAATAACTTGTTATACGTTCAGCGATACACGCTTGAAAACGGTTACAGTCAGCTCTTTGTCGTTTTGTTTCAGGAACTGATCAATGGTCAGTTTATTGTCCTTTACATACTCTTGTTGCAACAGCGTTGACTCTTTGTAGAATTTCTGCAAAGCGCCTTCGGCGATCCGGTCCAACAGGTTTTCAGGTTTTCCTGCTTCGCGTGCTTTTTCGCGTGCAATTTCCAGCTCTTTCTCTTTAACTTCCGCCGGAATGGTGTCGGGTGTAACCGAAATCGGATTCATTGCCGCTACCTGCATGGCCACGTCTTTTGCCACGTTATTTGCCACGCCTTCTTTGTTGAAGCCGACAATAGTAGCCAGTTTGTTGCCCATATGGATATACGAAACCACTGTTGGGGCGGAAATGTGTTCGAAATAACCCAATTCCATTTTTTCTCCGGTAGCGCCGATTTTATCCATAATTAACTGGGAGATGGTCCCGTTAGAAAGTTGGATGTTCAGCAACTCTTCCAATGTTTCGGGTTTATGATCGATAGCTGCATCCAGAATCTGTTGGGTTAATGCGATGAATTCTTCGTTTTTAGCTACAAAATCTGTTTCGCATTTCAACGCTACCACCGCAGCATAGTTCCCTTGGGTTTTTGCAAGCACGCAACCTTCGCTTGCTTCGCGATCTTCGCGTTTGGCGGCAACTGCCTGCCCTTTTTTACGAATAATCTCTACTGCTTTGTCAAAGTCGCCGTTTGCTTCGTTTAGCGCATTTTTACAATCCATCATTCCCGCTCCTGTCATTTTGCGTAAATGTTGGATTTCTGCCATTGTAACTGCCATATTTCTATGTTTTTTTAAGTTGTTTCCTTTTTAGATTTCAGAGAGCAGACATCGGACCGCTTTGCTGGCAGATGTCTGTCCTCTGTATTATTCTTCAACATCTGCGTCTTTAGCGTATTTGCTTACAACCGATGCATTGATGGCATCTTTGTCTTCTTTCTTGACGCGTTCTCTTTTCGCTACTTTCGACTTCCTCTCCCTGCGTGGTGCTGCGCTTTCTTCTTCCTGATCTTCTGCTGCGCTGGCGTCGGCTTTTTCAATCTTGCGTTCGTCTAAGCCCTCTTTTATTGCTTCGCAAAGATACCCGACGATCATGTCAACGGCTTTTGCCGCATCATCGTTTGCGGGAATCACGAAATCTATATCGCCCGGATCAGAGTTGGTGTCAACGATGCCGAACACGGGGATTCCAAGCTTGTTGGCTTCTTTCACAGCAATTTGTTCTTTCATCACATCAACAACGAAAATTGCCGAAGGCAAACGGGTGAGGTCCTGGATTGAACCGAGCATCTTTTCGAGTTTCGCGCGCTGACGGGTGATTTGCAGTTTTTCGCGTTTCGACAACGTGTCAAACGTCCCGTCTTTGATCATCTTGTCGATATTGCTCATTTTCTTCACCGCCTTGCGGATAGTGGGAAAATTGGTAAGCATGCCGCCCGGCCAACGTTCGATAACGTAAGGCATGTTGATGCTTTGCGCTTTTTCTTCGATAACCGGTTTAGCCTGTTTTTTAGTAGCCACGAAGAGTATTTTTTTGCCGGATTTGGCAATTTGTTTTAAAGCCGTCCCGGCTTCTTCGGTTTTTGCAATTGTTTTGTAAAGGTCGATAATGTGAATGCCGTTGCGCTCCATAAAAATGTAGGGAGCCATTGCCGGATTCCATTTCCTTTTCAGGTGGCCGAAGTGCGCTCCGGCGTCAAGTAGTTGGTCAAATTCTAATTTTGCCATTGTTTGTTTTGATTTTTTATTCGTTTACATTCTTTTTCTTAGTCGAACCGTAAGGTAAATTACCGGTGTGATCTTCCCCGACAATGTCCTTACAATTTAGATACTAAACGTTACTATGCGAAACCGCTTTGCACGATCCTTATATATTTTTCCGGCAAAAGATCCGGTGAATATATCCAAAAATTAACGTTTCGAGAACTGGAATCTCTTCCTTGCTCCGGGACGGCCTGGTTTTTTACGTTCAACAATGCGGGGATCGCGAGTCATAAAGCCTTCGGCTCTTAAAGCAGGTTTGTCTTCGGGGTTTAACTTTACCAATGCGCGTGAAATAGCCAGTCTGGCTGCTTCCGATTGTCCTTTGTAGCCACCGCCCTGCAGATTGATTTTGATATCGTATTTTTCAGCCACGTTGAGCTTGTTCAGCGGTTGTTTTACGATGAACTGCAGGATGGATGAAGGAAAATAATGTTCAAGTTCGCGTTTGTTGATAACGATCTTGCCTGAACCTTCACTCATGAATACACGAGCTACAGCGGCTTTGCGTCTTCCAATTGAATTTATTACGTCCATCTTATTATTTGAGTGTATTAATATCTATTTGTTTTGGTTTTTGAGCTTGATGCGGATGTTCGTTCCCGGCATACACGTAGAGATTGTTCAGAATGGCATCGCCGAGCTTGTTTTTCGGCAACATGCCTTTTATCACTTTGCGGAAAAGCCTGTCGGGGCTTTTTTTCATCAGGTCGGCAGGAGAGGATGTCTTTTGGCCGCCGGGATAGCCCGAGTAACGGTAGTAAACCCTGTCCGTCCATTTATTACCCGTGAGTTCAACTTTATCGGCATTCACGATAATTACATTATCGCCGCAATCTACGTGCGGAGTAAAGCTTGGTTTGTATTTGCCTCTTAACAATTTTGCCACCTTAGAACTGATCCGTCCTAACGATTGGCCGCTCGCATCAACCAAAACCCATTCTTTCTGAGCCGTTTCTTTGTTAACGGAAATGGTTTTATAACTTAACGTATTCACTTTTTCTTGTTTTTAATCGTTTAATAAAATTAAGTTCGGATTCTCGCTCCCCGTTTTGTCTGGCTAAGGGACTAAATGGCAAATAAAAAGCTATAAATCAAACTTTTAAGTAATAAATTTTAATAATCGGACTGCAAAGTTACAATAATTCAGGTAATTAACAAAGCGTTTTTAGGCGAAAATAAGGTTGGAAACTTAAATTTTTTTTGAGTTTGTGTATGATTAAGATACCCGTATCTCATCATGGAAGGGAGATTTTGGAATGCTACAGCCAAACTGTAGCCGGGCCAGGGTGAAAAAGTGAATTCCACGCTTGGCTTAATGTTTTTCGTTGATGCCGGTATTTCGGTGATTGTGTTGCGAAAAGGCCATTCCAACGAATATAACTAAAAATAAGGCGGTTAATATCGAAACTTTCTTCATGGAATATATTTTTCTGCAAATATAAAACATAAAAACATTTGTGTAGTTTTAAAAATTGATTTAACTTTGCAGGCGAAAATTACAAAACCAATGGCCCCGTGGCTTAACTGAATAGAGCATCTGACTACGGATCAGAAGGTTACAGGTTTGAATCCTGTCGGGGTCACAAAAAAAGCGCTACGAGTAGCGCTTTTTCCTATTAAAAATAGGTACTGTTTTTCGGTTCGAAGTAGGCTTGCGGATGCAGGCAGGCCGGGCAGTTTTTTGGTGGTTTTTTGCCGGTAAACACGTACCCGCAGTGACGGCAATACCATTCGATTTCTTCTTCGCGGGCAAACACAGTCCCGTTTTTCACACGGTCGAGCAATCTTAAATACCGCTCTTCGTGAGTGGCTTCAGCCTTGGCAATCATGCGGTACATGGTGGCTATCTCCTTGAATCCTTCTTCTTCGGCCACTTCGGCAAAGTGAGGATAAAGGCCTGTCCACTCTTCATTTTCGCCTTGGGCGGCAGCTTCCAGGTTTTCGGCCGTAGTGCCGATTTTTCCTGCCGGATATGCTGCTGTAATTTCAAGCATCCCCCCTTCTAGGTATTTAAACATACGTTTTGCATGCACCATTTCCTGATCCGCAGTTTCCAGAAAAATTGCTGCAATTTGTTCGTATCCTTCTTCCTTGGCTTGTTTTGCAAAGAATGTATAACGCATTCTTGCCTGGGATTCACCTGCAAAAGATTTCAGCAGGTTTTGTTCTGTTTGGGTTCCTTTTACACTTTTCATAATCGATCGTTTTATAAAATGTTAAATTCTAATTTATTGTTGCATTTATGAGAGATTGATGGCAGTCTCATTACAAAGATACAAAATTAAATAACCGGTTTGGTGCTTAACCTGTCTGTAGATGGGAATTTAAATTATGTCTAAATAACTATGTCCGTGTCCCGGTATAAAACCGGTTGCTGCAGATTTTATCGAAGCAAAACGCGAGCAAACAGTAAAAAGCAAAGGCGCTTATCCAACCGGCGAAAACATCAATCAGGTAATGTGCTTTTATGTAAACTGTTGCCCCACAGAGGAGAAGGTATAACGGAGAAAGAATGAGCATAATCTTTTTATTGTTTTTATTCAGCCATATCATCAGGATGGTGGATATGCCTACATGAGAACTCGGGAATGCGCCGGTAGGGTGCTCTCCCATTGTTTGCAGCATATTGACACATCGATAGAATAATCCATTTCCATAGCCGGGTCCGGGAAGTAATTTGTTATTGAAATAGAAATAATTGCCGATATCCGAATAAATCCCGTTTGCTGCATTTGCTGTTCCTATGGCCGGAAAATAATATTGGGGACCGGCAACAGGAATAAAGATATAGATTAAATAATAGAGGAAAAACGACCCTAAGAATATAAAAGTTAACTTGTTGAATTTCTCCCTTTGATAAAAATAACAGTATAAAATAATGAACATCATCATGGGGAAATAGAAGGAATACCCCATGTAAAACACTTCGCTGATCCATTTGGATGGGAAATGTTGCGAAAATGCCAGCGCCGGCTGAAATCCGAAGATGGAGTACTCAACGGAAGCAAAGATGTGATCCAAGTTCCGGAATATTTTGTTGAATGCGTAAGTTTCGGAGTACCAGTAGGAGATGAGCCCTGTAAAGAAGAGGATACGGACAAGGGAGGTTGCCGGTGCAAATTTAGACAGGAACGCGCCAAGATAGATCAAAAGAATACCGCTGACTATCAGTATGCGCGCCTGTAAAAAAGAAACGGGATTATCCAGCTTGTTCCAGAGGGCTATGACGATAAATGAGGTGATTACGGCATAACCGGCAGTAAGAATTTCTGCTGCAAACAAATTTTTTTCTTTTCTTATGGGCGTAAGCATTTCCTTTTACATAAAGAATTAGGCAAATTCGCTCAGTTCGAGCCAGCGAAAGGTTTTCTCATCGATCAGCCCGACAATATCCGAGATGCGGTTTGAGGTTGAGATCAACTCTTCCGGCGACAGGTTGCCCGATGAGAGTTGTTGCGTTAATTGTTCTTTTTCCGTTTCAAGATGTTGGACTTCAGCTTCCAGCCTCTCGAACTCTATCCTCTCCTTGAACGTGAGTTTGGTTTTCTCTGCCGGTTTGGGCTTTTCGGCAGTTTTGTCCGGTTTTGATGGTTTTGTCTCTCCGGCAATCCGTTTCTCTTCCACCGATTTCCAATTGCGGTATTGAGTATAGTTCCCCGGGAAATCCTGTATCTCTGCGTCACCGTGGAAACAGAGCAGATGATCCACCACCTTGTCCATAAAATAGCGGTCGTGCGAAATAACGATAAGGCAACCCTTGAAGCCGATGAGATACTCTTCCAGTATGTTGAGCGTAACGATATCGAGATCATTCGTCGGCTCGTCAAGAATCAGGAAGTTGGGGTTTTTAATGAGCACGGTACAGAGATGCAACCGGCGTTTTTCACCGCCGCTCAGTTTATATACATAATCGTGTTGTTTGGCCGGAACGAAAAGAAAATGCTGCAGGAACTGCGATGCCGTGAGCTTGTTCCCATTGCCCAGATCGATAACTTCCGCTATTTTCTGTACTACATCAATTACCTTTGTTTGTTCATCAAACTGCAACCCTTCCTGGCTGTAATATCCGAAATTCACCGTTTCTCCAATATCGAAGTTTCCCGAATCGGGCTGTTCGAGCCCAAGCAGCATTTTTATAAACGTAGTTTTGCCAGTGCCGTTGTTGCCGATGATTCCCATTTTTTCGTATCGGGTGAAAATGTAGTTGAAGTTGTTGGTAATTTTGATGTTGCCGAAGCTCTTGGTAATCTGTTTGGCTTCAAATATTTTTTTACCGATATACGACCCTTTTGCCGATAGTTTTATGTCGTCGGACTGTCGGCGTTGTTTTACTTTTTCTTCCAGTTCGTAAAACGCATCGATACGCGATTTTGCTTTGGTAGCACGGGCTTGCGGCTGTCGGCGCATCCAGTCGAGTTCCTTGCGGTAGATGTTTTGCGCACTGTCTATTTCGGCATTCTGCATGGCGATACGCTCACCGCGCTTTTCCAGATAATAGGCATAATTGCCTTTGTAGGAGTAGATTTGACGATCGTCTATTTCAATGATTTGGGTACATACCCTGTCGAGGAAATAGCGATCGTGCGTAACCATCAGCAAGCTGATGCCCGAACGGGAAAGGTAGCTTTCCAGCCATTCCACCATATCCAGGTCGAGGTGGTTGGTAGGCTCGTCCAACATAATCAGTTCCGGCTCAGAGATAAGAGTGTTTGCCAACGCTATCCGCTTGATTTGTCCGCCTGAAAGCTCTCCGATTTTTTGGTCGAGTTGGAAGATCTTGAGTTGACTGAGAACTTGCCTGATGCGCTGTTCATAATCCCATGCTTTCAACAAATCCATTTTCACCATAATTTCATCCAATCCCTGATGGTCGGCAGATGTCATAATCTCTTCATACCGTGCTATGACTTTCACAGCTTCGTTTTCGGTTTGGAAGCAAGCTTCCAGAACCGTGAGCTCCGGATCAAACTGAGGCGATTGCTCCAGGTAGGCAAACCGGATATCGTTTCGAAAAACAACCCGTCCGTCGTCGCAAGGCTCTTTGCCGGCTATGATGTTCAGCAATGAGGTCTTTCCGGCTCCGTTCCCGGCAATCAGGCCGATTTTGTCGCCCTCGGCAATGCCGAAAGAGATATTGCGGTAAAGCACCCGGTCGCCGAAGCTTTTGGTTAGCGTATCGATTTGTAATAATGGATTTGCCATATTTTTTATAGATAATGCCTTTGCAATTGTCCCTTACGGGACAGGAGGGCAGTATGCTCTCCGTGTGATAAACGAGAGTGTAAAAGTATAAAATAATTTACGATTAAACTCAAAACTGCCAGCGCAAATAAGTAAATAGATCCGTCCGGCTATTGCCGTTGATCAGTTCCGTGCCGGAGCCGATGGTGTCACGGTCGAAATAACGTGTACGCCCTATTTTTGCGGAGAGGGAAAGCTTAGGGGTGATGTTGTACCGCCCCGACGCTGCCCATCGAACACCTTTGCCGTAGAACGACGGCATATAAAACGTGGAGAGTATGTTCCTTTCGTAAGAATAAAGCCTGGAGGCATAGGTGTCCGACCTGAAATATCCGGCGAAAAAGTCGCCACGAATCTTGTTGCTGCCGCGGTAGCCGATATTTTGCGAAAGCATATACCCCTTTTCCTTCCGGAAGTGTTTCCGGTGGTACAGGGCGGCATCAAGAGTAGTTCTGGAATCCCAACCGCTGTTGAGTGTGTGGTTATACCTGAGCCTGATCTTTTGCGTGTTGTACGGCAAAACCGTTCTGGAGTTTTCATCGGGATAGCCGGCGTTCTGCTCTTTCTGTTTGATTGTGTACCGCAGTTCGAAATTGGAGTTCCGGTCCATGGAGTACGTTCCCAAAAAATAGAAATCCAATCCTCCCGACGGCTTATCCACCTGATCTTTCAGCCAGGGAAACCGGAAAATATCCAGATACGTTGTTACCGATATTTTTCGCAACGGGCTGAAGGTGGCGCCAACATACAGCCCGTTTTCGTTTTGAACCCTGCTCCCTTCGGAAAACGCCTGCGCGTGCATTGCGTTATAGGAGATGGGGTAGTAGCGGTAAAGTGCCGACAAAGACAACAGTCCAGACGGTGAGTATTGGACCATATGGGTTGTTGCTGTAGCTCCGTTTTTGGCGATTGCGGTTTCTCCTGCAAACAACAACCGGTTCAAGCGGTATGAATAGTCAATGCTTGCATTAAGATTGGACGAGTCGCGCAAATAGTAGTAGTTGTATTCGCGAACAACCGGGTTGTACATTCGGTTGTAGGCATGATATATTCCACTCACGCCGATCTGAAGCTGCTCTTTGCGGTAGTTGATGTTTACTCCCGTTACCTGTTCGCGCGAGTTGTTTTTCTTCTCCATCTCCGAAAGAGTCCTGTGATAGCCGTCGGTTTTGAATGAGGTTATTTCCCCATCGCCGGAAAGGTTGGCATCGAGCTTTTTGTTGGAATAAAAAGTGGTAATGTTTACGTTGTCTATTTGAAAAACGGCTGCTGCGCCACGGAAAAAGCCGCTTTCGGCAGTGGAGAAATGTTGCTTGGGCCCCTGCGTCCGGCGGACAATATTGTTGGTGCTCCAGGATTTGGAGAGTATAAAGTCGTTGTTCAGTATCAATCCTTGTCCAAAAGATAACCGATAATCACCTACGGCAAGTGTTTTAAGTTTACCTAGATCGCGTACGATAAGATGAAATCCGTAATGATCGTATCCCTTAGGATAATTTTTCTGAAAAAAGGGCTCACCGGGATCTTTTTCACCTACTAGCCCGAACTGAATTTTATCGCGATAGGTGAAGGCATATTTCAACGAAGTATAAAAATCTTCACCCCGGTATTTCCGGTTGGGATAACGCTGCAGGATACTGTCGGAAAATTCACCGTATCCGGCCCGTTTGTTAAGGGTCTTATCGAATCGGGATTGAACTTCATGCCGCCCCCGTTTCAGCATCTCCTGCACCGACAGCTGTTCTTTCTCCGTTTCGCCCACGAAAAAAAAGGGCAGGATCAATTCTACCGTATTAAAATCGAGGGAGGGGACATTCCGAAGTTCAAATACCGAGTAAACGGGACGGTTCTTATCCAGAAATTCGGCTATGTGAGAGGCTTGTTCGTCATTGATCAGCGGAAACCGCTCCAGTTGCTCGCGCGAAACCCTGTTCAAATTCATGGGATTGTTTTCCAACATCGTCAGTTCCTGAAACATATTATCGATGGTGGCATCGTCCGCTCCCTCTTCTGCAAGCTGTTCCAAATGAGAACGCCAGTCGTTTGATTGTGATTTTGCCAGGGAACAGTTTGCACAAAAAACAACAACAAGAAAAATATGAAAGAGAGTAAATTTCATAAAATTCCGGGTTAAAACGGGGGTTTTTACAAATATAGCCCCAATAAATGATTTTCCCAATCATTGTTGTGCAAAACTTATCCGTATGGGAAGACAGGTTAAGTTATGGTGAAATTCTTTGGACTTTTTACTTTTTCTTCCAGCAGAGCCAGATCCAACACTTGTTTCACATCTTCCACATAGTGAAAGTTCAATCCTGCCACATATTCGGGTTTGATCTCGAGGATATCTTTTTCGTTTTCTTTGCAAAGTATGATGTCGGTAATTCCGGCACGTTTTGCTGCCAGTATCTTCTCCCGTATCCCGCCAACCGGGAGCACTTTTCCCCGAAGCGTAATTTCTCCCGTCATGGCCAGGTTATTTCGTACTTTCCGCTGTGTGTAAGCCGAAGCCAGTGAAGTTACCATTGTTATTCCTGCCGATGGCCCGTCTTTGGGTATAGCGCCTTCGGGAACGTGGACGTGCGTATTCCAGTTCTCAAAAATATCGGGGTCGATATTCAACAGGTCGGCATTGGCGTGTATATATTCCATTGCCAGCATAGCCGACTCCTTCATTACATCACCCAAGTTTCCGGTGATCGTAAGCTTCGAACCCTTCCCGCGGCTCAACGAACTCTCTACAAAAAGAATTTCTCCGCCTACGGCTGTCCAGGCCAGTCCGGTAACTACTCCCGCATAATCATTGCCCTGGTACCGGTCTTTGCTGTACTCTTCGATGCCGAGGTATTCTTTTACGTCGGAAGGTTTCAGTACTTTGGGATAATCTTCGTTCCCGGCAATCTTCCGGGCGATCTTCCGGATTACTTTTGCTATTTTCTTGTCCAACTCCCTTACTCCCGATTCGCGTGTGTAGTCTTCGATTATCTTCAGTAAAGCCGGTTTCGAGATGCTGAAAGCTCTCTTTTTTATACCGTGATTTTCCAACTGTTTGGGGACGAGGTGTCGATAGGCAATTTCTATTTTCTCATCGCTGATGTATCCTCCCACATTGATCAACTCCATCCTGTCGAGAAGGGGTTGGGGAATGGTGTTAAGGTTATTTGCCGTAGCAATAAACATCACTTTCGAAAGATCGTAATCAATGGAAAGATAATTGTCGTGGAACGTTGAATTCTGTTCGGGATCAAGCACTTCGAGCAATGCCGATGCCGGGTCGCCACGAAAATCGTTGCCTACTTTATCTATCTCGTCCAACACAAAAACCGGATTTGAACTTCCTGCCTTTTGGATGTTCTGAATAATCCTTCCCGGAATTGCCCCGATATAGGTACGACGGTGTCCGCGGATTTCAGCTTCATCGTGCAAGCCTCCCAGCGAGACACGGATATATTTTCTGTTCAATGCTTCGGCAACCGATTTCCCGAGCGATGTTTTACCTACTCCGGGAGGGCCGTAGAGGCAGAGGATCGGGGATTTTAAATCGCCTTTCAACTTCAGGACCGCCAAATGCTCAATGATGCGCTCTTTCACCTTTTCCATTCCAAAATGGTCGCGATCGAGGATTTTTTGTGCATTTTTCAAGTTGAAGCTGTCTTTGGTGTACTCATTCCAAGGCAAATCCACAATGGTTTGCAGATAGCCGAACTGAACCGAATAATCGGGCGACTGTGGGTGCAACCTTTCCAGTTTACTTATTTCCTTTTCGAAAATTTCAGCCACTTCCTTGCTCCACTTCTTGGCTTTTCCCTTTTTACGGAACTCTGCGATCTCTATTTGCTGTGTGTTGCCGCCCAGCTCTTCCTGAATGGTTTTTATCTGTTGTTGTAAGAAATATTCTTTCTGTTGCTGGTTGAGGTCTTCGCGGGTCTTCATCTGGATGTTCATCTTCAACTCCAGTATTTGTGTTTCGCGGTTGAGGATCATCAGCAGCCTATATGCTTGTTCTTTTTCATCATTTATGCTCAGCAACTCCTGCTTTTCCCTGTTTTCAATCGGTATATTGGTAGCGCTGTAGCTTACCAGCATATCGGTGAACGACTCGTGATTGATCGTTTGCAACAGTTCCTTGGGCGGATCGCCGAGAATATTGAGCATGTGGTTCATAGAATCCCTTATGGAGTCTAAAATTGCTTTGAACTCCCTGTCGTCTTTGTCTGCTTTTTTCGACTCCAGGATCTTGTAGTTTGCCGTAAAAAAAGGTTCGGTCTGCGTGAACTCTGTCCATTCAAATCTTTTTTTTGCCTGAACGATGATGCTCAGGTTATTCTTATCGAGTTCAATCACGCGGATTACTTCGGCGATAACTCCAATTTGATACAGGTCTTCTTTTTCAGGTTCTTCAATGTTATTGTCTTTTTGGCAGACTAAGCCGATATACCGGTGCTTTTTGCCCAATGCCCTGACCAATTTGAGCGATTTACTCCGCCCCACAGAGATAGGAAGCCCGCTTCCCGGAAAAACAATGGTGTTGCGCAACGGTAATATCGGAAGGCTTTCTCTCAAATAATTTTCGTCTATTTCCTGGTTGCCGTCTAAAAAATCCCCGGCAATGAACGATATCACATTGTTCTCGCTTTCTTCCGATTTTAACATTGATAATTTATTTAGAAACATATTATTAACTTGTTTTCTATGCGGTTCAATTCATATTGTGTTTCGTGAGAACAGAATATGTATTAATTTTGTTTTTACAACGCGTATATCATATACCAAATTCCGTGCCAAATATAAATTTCTTTCGTTTATGGGGAATAACTGTTTTAAATTTAAGCAATTTACTGTTTTTCACGACAGATGTGCGATGAAGGTCGGTACCGATGGAGTTCTGCTGGGCGCCTGGGCAGATGTTAGTGACTGCAGATCGATCCTGGATGTGGGGACGGGATCGGGCTTAATTGCCTTAATTGCCGCACAGCGAAACAACCTGGCAAAAATAACCGCTATCGAAATAGATACGGAGGCGGCTTTGCAAGCAAAAGAGAATGTTGGAAATTCGCGTTTTAAAGAGAGGATTGAGGTGTTGCCTTTGTCGTTTCAGGATTTTGTGCCGGTTGCGGCCGGACAATTCGATTTGATTGTCTCCAACCCGCCTTTTTTTACCCATTCGCTGCCATCGCCCGATATGAGAAGGACTGATGCGCGGCACGCGGACTCGCTCACCCTGAATGACCTTTTCGTATTAAGCAAAGAGCTCTTGAACGATACCGGAACTCTTTCACTGATCTATCCGTTTTTGGAACGGGAGAATATAATGCTTGTGGCCGAAAAAGTAAATTTCCATCTCTCCCGCGAAACAGTTGTGTATCCTGTACGGGGTGCCTCGCCTAAAAGAATTTTGTTGGAGTTTAACGTGGGAGTTAAGAAGAAGGTGGATAGGAATGAATTGGTTATTGAGGAGAAGCATCACGTTTACACGCCTGAATTTATAGGTTTGGTACGGGATTTCTACCTCTATTTATGACAACCGGGAACCTGAAATCTTCATCAACTCACTCTTTATTTTTCATGCAAAAATTGATAAACATATCCGTTAGCCCATCTTGTTGGCCTTGAGGATAAATGAAATTAAAAGTACGGGTGATATCTAATCCGTCGATATCGATTATCTGGAAATCTCCCCGTGCAACCTCTTTGCTGACAGCGTGGACGGATATAAGACCTATACAGTTGCTGCTTTTTAAAAAGTTTTTAATGCTTTCCGTACTTCCCAAATGCATCTTCACATTCATATCTTTTAGTTTTATTTCATGTCTCTGCAAGGCGCTGAGAATAACATCAAGGGTTCCCGAGCCCATTTCCCGTAAAACAAGCGGTGTGTGTATTAGTTCCTCTAACGATATCTGTGATTTTTTAGAAACGGGTTGAGATACATGGGCAATAGCTACAATCTCATCTTGCATAAAAGGAATGTACTTAAACTCCATCTGCCCCGGATTCCCTTCTATTACGCCCAAATCAATTTTATGGGATAGAACATCCTTTTCTACATTCATCGTATTGTGATTGAATACCAATATTTCGATATCGGGATATTTCTTATTGAACCTGGATAATAGTACCGGAAGCACATATTGCTCGATGGTTGTGCTGGCTCCGATTTTAAGCTTTCCGGAGAAAGATTTTTTCAATCGGCCAATTTCATATTCCATCTTCTTGTATTGATCGATAGCACGTTCGGTGTATTCGAATACTATCCTGCCGGCTTCGGTTAATGATATTCCACCGTGATTCCTGTTAAACAGGCTGATGCCTAGGGAATTTTCCAACTCCCTGATGTTGTTGGTTATAGCAGGCTGGGTGATGTGTAATTCTCTGGCTGCCTTTGTAAAACTTGCGTTGAGCGCAACAGTATAGAAAACTTGTAATCTGAAATTAAACATGTCAATAGTAATCTGTTTATTGTCTTATAAAGAAGAGAGGAAAAGTACCGGCCTTCATAACTTTTCTTTATGGAGCATAATAATATAAAAGCAACAACCGGTTTTATTCTGTCGTAACTTTGCGACAAAGTTAGACAAATTAAAGAAAAATGATGACGAATGAGCAAAAAAGGGCGAATGTGCTGCATGGAGTACTTTTTGTCGCCCTGTTTACCTGTGCATCCTTTTACATTGCACAATTTCCTGTAATGCAATACTTATCCCTGAGCCCGCTTATTATTGGCATTGTATTGGGAATGGCGTACGGCAATACATTAAAAAAGAATATGCCCGAAGAGTGGCTCCCGGGAATTACCTTCGCATCAAAAAAACTGTTGCGTACAGCTATTGTTCTATATGGGTTCCGGCTTACTTTTCAAAACATTATGTCTGTGGGACTTTCTGCAGTTATAATTGATGTGATTATCATTACGGGCACATTGATCATTGGATTACTGATGGGGAAATTATTGAAAATAGATAAAGAGACCGCATTATTGACCAGTACCGGAAGTGCCATTTGTGGGGCCGCCGCAATTTTGGGTATGGAGGCCGTAATAAATAATAAACCGCATAAAACAACTATTGCCGTATCTACGGTTGTCATCTTTGGCACTATTGCCATGTTTTTATACCCACTATTGTATAGAAGTGGACTGTTGGATCTGACCATTCAACAATGGGGGCTTTACACGGGAGCTACCGTGCATGAAGTGGCCCATGTTGTCGGAGCCGGTAATGGCATGGGAGAGGCTGTCACCGGAACGGCAGTTATTGTAAAAATGATAAGGGTCATGTTTTTAGCGCCTATACTGCTCATATTTTCCCTGATCATAGCCGGGCAAGTCAATCGTAGCGCAAGGACAGCTCATCATGCAATTAAAATTACGATTCCCTGGTTTGCTTTTGGGTTTATCGCAGTTATCGGTTTCAATTCATTAAACCTGCTACCCGGGAGTGTTGTAAATGCCCTAAATTATATAGATACATTTCTGCTGACAATGGCGATGACGGCTTTGGGTATTGAGACTCATTTAAGAAAATTCAAGGAAGCCGGAGTGAAACCATTTTTGCTCGCGCTCATATTATTCTTGTGGTTAATGGTTGGAGGATACTACATGGTCAAATATATCTCATAGGTTCTGAAAGACACGGTTACGGTCTCCGGAACAGGAGCGATCCGGTAAACGAATAGCTTTCGGTCAATAGTAAAACGGGAGCTTTCGAACAAGCGCCCGTTTTTGAATAGAGTTTAATCTAAAAGTAGAGTGGTTATATTATCCTGATTGTTGTTAGCCCGCTTATTTTGTTGCTGTACTAAGCCCTGTGCTTTACTGTTCGAGAAGTGTAATTAGTTGATAATTAAATCACTGATTTCCGGATTTTACTTTCCCAATACCATTTTTGCGGATATTCTTTGTTATGGGATTGCCGTAATAGGTGACGTTGCCAATCCCGTCGGCGTTGATGTCCACCGATTCTGTTGCATGGCACGTAACATTTCCCACGCCACCCGATTCGATTTTCGCACGCGCAGCTTTCAGGTTCTCAAGCTTTACGTTTCCCACGCCTTTTGATGCGACAGAGACTGAAGTGGCAGATCCTTTCATTTCGATATTTCCCACGCCGTCTGAAGTGATGTCTATATTATCGGAAGCAAGATCCCGGGCATTGATGTTTCCCACGCCCGTAGAAACGATTTTAAATTGGGGTGCGTCCAGTCTTCCTTTCAATTCGAGATTCCCCACACCGTCTGATTCAATCAGGCTGAGGTTTGGTGAGCTTATCCTGATAACGAGCTTTCCCGACTGCCGGTTACCAAACATCCTTTTCAGGTCTTTCTTCATCGACACGTTGAGCTTGTTGTCTTTTACATTTACTATCAGGTTGTTAACCATCTCTTCATCTCCTTCGGCACTCACGCTGTAATTGGGAGATTGTGTGAATTCTATATTTCCCACCGTGTTTGATACCAGGGCGGAAAATGCTGTTACGTTGTAATTTTTATTTGTAATGCGGTTGCTTTGAGCACATGCACCGTTCGTGAAAAGAACGATGGAGAGAATCAATAGATTTGTCAATGCGAAATTTTTCATAATCGGAGTAATTTATTTTTATCTATAAGACGTACGATGGGCAGATTCCGTTACACGAAATCAGTTTTTTAACAATTCCAGTATTTTTAGGCGGAAAGCATATTCGTATTTTGCTTGTGCCTGATCGGATAATGTTTGGGTGAGGCTGCTTTTCGCCTGAAAAAGCTCGTAGGGGTTGGCCCGGCCGTTATCAAATTTTTCCTGTGCGAATCGATATGCTTCCCGTCCCGACAGTTCCGATTTTTGCGTGGCCCTCCACTTGCTTTGTGCACCTAAGGCGTTTTGGTATGCCTGCTCAATACGTTTGCGAAGATCGATTTTTACCTTGTCTATTTCCAATTGGCTGTTTGCTGCGGCAAGCTCTGCCAACCGGATATTGTCCCTTGTCTGGAATTTATTGAAAATAGGGATCCGCAGGCTGAAGCCGAGCGAATTGCTCATGTTGTTACGGATTTGCTTATTGAACGAGTCATTGGGCCGTCCGCTCATGTTGTAATACCCGGTTCCAAAATTAGCGCCAAAGGAGAGTGACGGGTAAAGTTGCGATTTTGCCATCAACACCTCTTTTTCGCTGCTCTGCCATCGGTACTCAGCTGCTTTTATTTCAGGACGGGTGAGTAGTGCGGTTTGAAAAATATCGAATGGTGAGAGCGGCACTCCTTCACTGATGATAGACTCCACCGGCGGAGCGGAAACATCGAAATTCGAAAAATCGTCCAGTTCCATTATTTGAGCCAGATCGAGCAATGCCAGCTTAAGATTGCTTTCTGCCTGGACCTTGTTTTGTTCTTCGCGGGCACGCTGCGCTTCAAGTTCATAAATCTCGCCCTGAGCCATCTTGCCGCTTTTTATCAACTCTTTCCGGCGATTCATATTGGCATCCGTTAATTGGATCTGTTCATTGGCAATCTGCAACAATTCCTTTTGCAGCAAAACTTGCAGAAATGCCGTTGCCACGCTTATTTCCATGTCGTCTTTAAACTTCTCTAAATCGGCTTCGGCGGCACTTAAATCGGCACGTTTGGCATCGATGTTATGCTTCATCCGCAATCCGTCAAACAAGGTGATGTTCGCTCCTACGCCCAACGAGGTCTGTGATGAGTTGGTATTCTGGTAGGTATTGTCGAGGCCAATAGATCGGCCGAAAATAAAATTCTGTCCCGCGGATGCGTTCACACTGGGCAACAGGTCGTTCCTTGCTTGAGTGTAAGCAATGTGACGCTGTGCCTTGTTCAGTTCCTGCTGTTTGATGTTCACGTTGTTTTGCAAGGCAATGTTGATGCACTCTTCGAGCGTGTATTGCTGTGCCGATACCATTGCGGACAAACTACAAAAAATAGCGATGATGATAGATGTTCTCATACTTCTTTACGATCAATTCTTTTTCGTTTCAATAATCTCGTTACCGCGTACTTTATCGTTGAGTTTCAACCCTTCAATGATTTCGATATTGATTCCGTCGGAAAGGCCGGTTTTTACGTACTTGCGGTTAAACTCCTGCGGCTTTTCGCTTTTTACCGTATAGACGAATGCCGAATCGTTGCTGAACTCGATACAGCTTTCGGGGATGGAAAGTACGCTGTCGCGGCGATTGAGAATAATATCGGCGTTGGCGCTGTAGCCGGCGCGGATAAACACATCAGCCGGCATTTCCATAGCTGCTTTCATCTCGAAAAGGATGGCCCCGCTCTCTTCAACCCCTTTGGGCGAGACATATTCTAATTTCGCCGGGATCTTCTTGTCCTGAATGGCACCGATGGTGATTTCCATGGGCATCTCCACAGAAAGTTTGCCTACTTCGGTTTCGTCAATCTTTCCCACGAAAAGCATATCGCTCAGGTTGGCAACCGAGGCGATAGTGGTGCCGTCGTTAAAGTTGTTGGACTGTATAACCGAGTTTCCTACCTTGACGGGGATGTCGAGAATAGTTCCGCTCACCGTAGCGCGGACGAGGGTATTGCTGTATTTTGCCGAACTTTTGGTAATTCCCGTACGCACCAGGCTCAGGTTGTCGCTGGCTGCCCGGAGTTCTTCCTGATCGCTTCTATACTGAAGTTGAACTTTTTCAAATTCCTCTTTCGAGATGACTTGGTTTTCGTACAGTTTTCGGTCGCGTTCGTAATTGCTACGGCTCTGATCGGCAGCTAATTGCGCTCTTTCCACACGCGACTCGGCCCCGCTCAGGTTCACCATGTCGGGGATAACCTGTATTTTGGCGATAATATCGCCGGCAACCACTTTTTCACCCGCTTCTTTATAAATTTCTGAAATAATGCCCGACATTTGCGGCTTTATGAGAATTTCATTTCGAGGCTGTACCTTTCCGGTTGCCACTGTCCGTTTTTCGATGTTGTTTTTCGTAACGGTTTCAATCTGATACGTTTTTACTTTAGGACGCGATTTTTTATATAAAAAGATGAACGTCCATATTACCAATAGCACTAAAAGCGCTAATCCGGCGATTTTTAATACTTTTTTCATTTGATCTGAATATAATTTTGATGTTTATTGTTTTCTCGCAATCCGCAATCCGGATTATTCTTCCCTGATCGCTTCGATGGGTTTTATCATCATTGCGCGTTGAGCAGGAATAGAGCCTGCAAAGGTGCCGATAATCAGTAATATGGTCAGTGAGCCTACGGCCATTCCAAATCCGATCTGGGGGTCTTTGAAAAACTGATCGCCCTGGCTCAACGCGACACCCACTGCCGACAGCAGGCCAACCCCCAGAACGATTCCGCCAATCCCGGCCAAAACGGTGAGCACGACACTTTCTGTCAGCACCTGCCCGATGATATTTTGCGGTGTTGCTCCCAACGCACGGCGGATACCAATCTCTTTGGTCCGTTCGCGAACGGTTACGAGCATGATGTTGCTTACGCCGATGGCGCCGGCAAGCAAGGTTCCCAGTCCCACAATCCAGATGAGCGCCTGGATGCCGATGAACAGGTTGTTGAACATTGTAAACTGATCTTCGATATTTGCCGAACTGATGGCTTCCTTGTCGTCGGGACTGATCTGGTGAACACTTTTGAGCGTCTCTTTAATTTTATCTTCCACCACTTTCACTTTTACTCCCGGACGGGAAGTTGCCCCTAAAAAGTGAATGATATTGCCTTGATTAAACGCTTTTTGCATGGTGCTGAAAGGTAAGATCACCGATTCGTCGGTTGATCCGCCGATACTTGCATTGGACATTTTTCGGGCTACACCGATGACTTGAAAATAAATGCCGTTTACTTTCACCAGTTTTCCAATGGCGTCTTCCCCGGTTTGAAACAACACTTCGTAAACACGTTCACCGATGATGCATACCTTGCGGTTTTCGGCAATGTCTATATCATTAATATACCGCCCGCTTATTATTTTGCTTTTTTCAATCAGGTCGTATTCGGGATAACAGCCTTTTACCCGGTATGAGCCGCCCTTTTCGCCCCGAACCACATTTTTATCGTTCGATCCGCCAAAGAGCATAGGGGAGAGGTATTGCAATTCGGGTACTTTTTCGCGGATGATCTCCACATCGCTGTTCAACATGTTCCAGCTCCGCCCCTTGCGAAACCCTTTGTACGGTTTCGATGTGTTTTGTGTCCAGAAAAAGCAGGAGTTACCCGCAAATCCTTCTATCTGGGATGAAATACCTTCGCTTAACGCATTACCGGCTCCCACCATCAGTACCAGCATAAACATCCCCCAGAAAACGCCGAATGCCGTTAAAAAACTGCGCGACTTGTTGTGGGTAATGGTTACCCATATTTCATACCAACGGTCGAGGTCGAATAAAGCCACTCTAAGCCGCCTCCAAAGCGAAGTTCGGGGATGGTGAATTTGTTTATCTTTTTGCAATTGAGTATTCATTTTTTACGAATTACGTGTTACGCGCATCTGTATCATTCTTGGCGCATTGCTTCAATTGGGCTGATTTTTACTGCTTTACGGGCAGGCAGGTATCCGGCAATGATGCCTGCGATAATGAGGACAACGGTCGCAAAAACGGCATATCCCATGTTTACTGTGGGGTTTTTGAAGATCGACATTTGTACCCCGTCAGAAACAGGTTGCCCGTTGGCAGATTGTTCCATAACAAAGTTGATCAGTTCGGTCAAACCAATACCTAAAATCATTCCGATGTACCCAAAGATGGCCGTAATGATGAGGGACTCTAAGATTATGATTTTCAGGATGGATAATGGGGGAGCGCCAATGGCTTTGCGGATCCCTATTTCGCGCGTCCTCTCTTTTACAGAAACCAGCATGATGTTGCTAACGCCTACGATACCCGCGATGAGGGTGAGTATACCGATAATACTGACAAACAAGGTGATCCCGCCAAAAATCTTTTGTGTCTCAATATATTCGGCTTGTGAATTATTTACCCACAGTGCCTGTTTATCCTCCGGGTTGAAATTAAGGCTTCTTCCCATCAAACTGCGCAGGGATTGATCGAAACGGTCATTTTCGGCTTTGGTTTCCAACCCGTCCACAGTGAAGGTGATCTGGTTGAACTTTTTGTTCGGATTAAAAATGGCTTGTGCCGTTGAAAACGGAATATAAGCGTTCGGAGTGCCCCAACGTGTTTTTTTTGTATTGATACCCACTACTTTAAACATCAGTTCACCTACTTTTACGTAATTCCCCAACGCCTTCTCCCCTTTGAAAAGAGTTTCGGCAATTTTACTGTCGAGGATAATTATCTTGTTGGTTCCCTTTACATCCAAGTCGTTGATAAAACGGCCGTCATCGGGTTTGATAACCAGTTTCTCTATCTCCCGGTAGTCGGGCATGACGCCGCGAACGTTGTACGATCCGTATTCAGCTCCAAACGTGACGATTTGCGTTTTATCGATGCGCGCCGCTATGAGCTGGCTTTCGTTAACATCGGTTTTGATGAGGTCGACCTCCTTATTCGAAAACTGTAGGTTCCGCCCCGATTTAAGTCCGTTATGGACCATGGAGGTTGTTCCCGACCAAAGCGTTACGCGGTTTACGGCCCTGTCGCTGAAGTTTTCCATAACTCCGTTTTTTAATCCGTTTCCGGCGCCTAATAAAACAATGAGGATGAAAATTCCCCACGAAACCGAGAGTCCTGTGAGTGCCGTGCGCAATTTATTTTTACGCAGGGTCTGAAGTATTTCCTGAAGATGATCGTTCATACGGGTTTCGAATTATGGGTTTCGGACTCGATCACGCCGTCTTTTAGCCTGATGATCCGTTTGGTGGCATCAGCAACCGATTGCTCGTGGGTAACAATGATGGTGGTTATTCCTTGATTGTTTAGATCGGAAAGGACATCCATCACTTCAACGGTGGTTTGGCTGTCGAGGGCGCCGGTGGGTTCGTCGGCGAGAATGACTTTTGGATTCGATATCATGGCACGGGCAATGGCCACACGTTGTTTTTGTCCACCCGATAATTCGCCGGGCAAATGATGTGCCCAGTTCTTCAGTCCCATTCTATCGAGAAGCTCCATGGCGATAATGTTTCGCTTTTTCCGGCTGATGTTTTTATAATAGAGTGGGAGAGCCACGTTCTCCAACGCATTTTTGAAGTTGATAAGGTTGAAGGATTGAAATACAAACCCGATCATTTCATTGCGGTACTTGGCAGCTTGCGTCTCGGTCAGGTTCTTGATCAGGGTGCTGTTGAGGTAATATTCACCCGAGTCGTAGCTGTCTAAAATCCCTAATAAGTTCAGTAAGGTGGATTTTCCGGAACCGGAAGCTCCCATAATTGCCACATACTCACCGGATTCAATCTCCAGATCGATATCTTTGAGAACATGCAGGGAAATGGCGTCGGTGTGATAGGATTTGTTGATTTTTGAAAGTTTAATCATGTTCCACAATATTTACTTGTCAGTATCTGTTTTTTTTGTACAAAAGTAATGTCTTAAATAATACTATGCAATACATAATACTAATGAAATTATAAAAATTACAATAAATTAACTTTATGAGCTCTCTTTCATTCCCAATTCTCTACTGATTTTTTTCGATAAATCGTTAATGTCTATCTCCAGCAGTTTGATTTTTTTGATGATAGCCGGAAGTTCCGTGTTCATAAATTCGTCTTTGTAAATGGCTTTTACAGCACGCCTGGCATCGGGCGAGATAAAAAACCCCACGCCGCGTTTATCGTAAATGACATCGATGGACTTCAGGTACTCAAAACTTCGCATCACGGTGTTGGGGTTTACGCCGAGCATAGTTCCCAACTCGCGGATGGACGGGATGCGCTCATCTTCGAGGTACTCGTTGTTGAGAATTTTCTCGCAGATTGAATCGGAAATCTGCAAGTATATGGGCTTATGTTCGTTGAAGTTCATGATCAGTAGCGTTTGGTTTTCATTATAAAATAAGAACCGATCATCAGCGCTGCGGGCAGTACAACTAGTAAAAAAATACGCACAATTTGCATTGCGATGACAACAGGATGATCATTGACGTGAATCTCGAAAAAATTTCTGCTTCCAAAACTGAAACTGAGATTTTCGACGTTGGTAAACGGAGTTTGAGAATCCCAAATGGTCATACCTATACCCATTATGGTTGAAAAAACGATCAGTGAGAGAATGAAGGCTCCGGCGGTTTTCAATACCTTTCGCCGAATGAAGAGGAAATTGCAAAACAGAATAGCCTGTTGCGTTACAAACATTTGTGAGATATTATTCCAATTTATTGAACTTTGAAAGAATTGTTGTACGGCATAACCTCCATATATTTTGGGGAACATAAGTGCAAGCAATGTATCCATTCCGCCGTAAAGCAAAATGACGGAGAGCGGGGCAATCAGGATACAGGCAAGTTGTATGACGATATATTTTTCGAATACCGATGCGGGAAGCATCACTTCGGAAAGTCCTTTCTTGGGATGATTGTAGTTGAAAAACAGCATAAACGGTGAGAATATAAATGTAAAGCCCGTCAAAATTTCCAAGAAGGATACTCTGTTTGCAAGATTAATTGCAGCACTGATGTTTGAAAGATTTATCAGAAAAAATACCAGCGGTAATCCGGCAAAAATCAATACGTTTTGAATCCACGATTTCGGATTGCGTTGAAGGTTCCTTACAATTAATTTGTAAAACCTGTTGAATTGGAATGTATTGTTGTTCATAAGGGAGGGTGATTATTGCGATTGTGCAAAAAGTTCATTTATCCGTGTCTTGTGCTGCATGGTTGTGTTGAACAACGCTTCCAGATTTACACGGCTTTCGTTTTGCCCGTCGTTTTCGCTGACGCAAAGGTAGCCGCCCAAAGTGGGTTCGGCGTAGAGCGTGTTGGCGGGAATCGAAGGTTGCAGGCTGAAGTAGAGTTTCTCGGAGATACGCTCCAGTGTCTCGTTGAGCAGCACGGCGCGGTTGTCGAGAATAATAATCGGGTCAATGAGATTTTCTAAATCACGAACCTGGTGCGTGGATATAATTGTGCAAGTGGTGTCTAGGCAATACTCCGCCATAATTCTGCGAAACATGCTTTTCGAAGGAATATCCAGTCCATTGCTCGGTTCGTCCAACAAGAGTAAATCCACGTTTGTGGCAATGGCAAAGGCAATGGCTGCTTTCTTTGTTTGGCCGTAAGAGAGTTTGTTTAATTTTTTGTCGACATCCATGTCAAACTCTTTCAAAATAGTTTCGAATTTAGTGTGATCGAATTTGAGGTAAAAGGGGGCGTTCATTTTCGCGAAATAGTTAATGGAATAGTCGTTTTGGATATATTCCGTCTCTTCGGGCAGGTAGTAAATGCGGTTCAGGAACGACGGCGTTCGATTAAACGGATTTTCACCATGCACCGTGCAATGTCCGCCGAATGGTTTTTGTAATCCGCAAATGATTTTGAGCAGGGTGGTCTTGCCCACGCCGTTTTCGCCCAGCAGGCCGTAAATTTTTCCGGTTTCGAGCGTCATCGAAATATCGGATAACACCTCTTTTTTGCCGTACTTGAAGGATAAGTTCTGAATGGTAATCATCTTTTTTGCTTTTGGCTGTTAGTCCCTTTGCTTAGTTTAATAGTGCATTAGTGAGATAGTACACTGCAAAGGTAGTGCTTGTTTTTATATTTCCAAATCTTTTTTCATTATTTAAGAAATATTTTGAGTTTTTATATACTGTTTTGTAAAAACTGTATAAATCTCTTACTGAACTTTCGCAAGTATCCTTGGATAGTGCATGCGACTAAAGCGGAGACCTTTAGATATTTTGCGGGGTACCCATAGCTTGCGATGAACGTAAAAAAGAGTAGCTGTCCAAAGCGAAGCGAGTTCTACTCTTTTAGTACATGCGAGCTAAGATGGGTCGAAAAATATCGTCAGACGATGATTTAGTCGCAATCCTATAGCTTGCGAAAGTTGAAATTTCTTAGTCATTTTTTGATGGATTCGAACAGATAGCTTACCCCTCCCGTCAGCCAAAATCCCGGTTGTGGAATATTTCCGAAATCCACGTGCGTGGTATTGAATATGTTGTTGGCATTTACAAAGAAGTTTATCTTGCGTACAGTATAGTTGGCTTTAATATCCAGCAGCAGAAACGGTTTGTAGGCGGTTGGTATCTCCTCTTTTGTTTCGGCAACGTATTTCAGATAATTTCCGGCGCGTTGTTGCCAACGCAGGTTCCACGACAATGTAAGGTCTTTAATGATCCGATGATGCACGCCAACTGTAAGTTTATGCCGCAAATAGTTAAACACGTATGCCGATACCGGGTTGTTTTGCCTGGCTTCATCGCTTTTCTGCGTCATATATTGATAACCGATATGTACTGAACTTATCACGGCATCCACTCCTATGCCGTAAGTGCTGAGCGAGGCCAGGTTCTGCGCATGGTAAAGTCCATCCGAACTGTTCAGTACCCAGTCGATCAGGTTGTCGCCTTTGCTGTAAAAAGCATTCAGGTTGGCCATCAAAACAGTGCTTTTGTACCGTGCTCCAACTTCGCCGGATTGTGAATATTCCGGCGTTAGTCCGGCAAATCCACGATGTTTCCCTGCCTTGTAATACAAATCGGTAAAGGTGGGCATGCGGGTAGCTTTACTCCACGATGCGTAAAGGCTCACAGCGTCGCTCGCACGGTACGAAACATTTATTGCCGGATAAAACCCGTCGGCTTTAAGTGTGTCGGCCAGGGCGGTGTTGTAGTTGTAAAGGCCGCCGACGGAGAGCGTCAGTTTATCGAAAACGAAATTGTGTTCGGCAAAAAAGCTGATGTTCGAACGGTTATCCCATTTGTCGTAATTGCCTGATTTTTGGCGCATCAACCGTCCCAGATTACTACTCAGAATGCCTTCGTTGCGGAATTCGCCTCCGAAGCTCGTGATTCCCAGGCCCGATGCGTATTGCATGTTCAGGTTCAGGCCGTAAACATCGCTGCGGTGATAATTGGGGGCTGTGTACCACGATGGGATATCGGGTGTTCCGGGCCTGAACAAATGATATACATCGTAATGCCTGCTCCAGTACAGTAGCGGAATAAATTTCAGTTTTCCCCCCGTTTCGCCCTTTATCGAGGCAAACATTCCACGTGTATCGTCATACTGATTGGGATAAGCGGCGGCGTAGAACGTGTTGGCGCCGTATTTTTTATCGTTCACTCCCGCCTGGATGTCGATGTTGGCGCCGTTGATATCGAACCGGCTTTGCCAAAGAAGATTGACGATGTTGTAGTCGCTGTTTTGGATATAACCGCCGGAGCGTTTGTAGCCTGCCGACAAGCGATGTATGGAATTTTGCATTTTGTATGCGCCACGTGCTTCCGCGCCGAAGAGTTCGTGCATTCCGCTTTCCAGTTTGGCAAACGCGTTTGAGTGTGTATCTTTTTTTGTGATGATGTTTATCCCGCCCGAAAATGCGCTGGCGCCGAAAATCAACGATGATGGTCCTTGAACGATTTCGATGCGCTCGATATCGGAAAGATTGACGGGAATGTCGAAACTGTAATGTCCGGTTTGGGGGTTGGTAAGGTTAACGTTGTTGAGCAGGATGGCGGCCTGGTCGAATGAGCCGCCACGGAGAGAAATGTCGGCCTGTGTGCCGTGCGGCCCGCGTTGCAGGATATCTACGCCTGCCACATAATTGAGAAGGTCTTCTACACTTCGGACGGGCGCCCGCTCAATCTCCTTGCTTGTGATTACGGTTACCAGCTTGGCTGCCATACTCAGCGGCAGTTGAGTTTTTGAAGCGGTAACCACCACTTCATCCAGTTCTTTCTCGGGAATCGTGTCCGACTTGGTTTGAATCACTGCTTTCTCCGCCGGATTTACCGATGCGGCGTGAGCGCTCAGCAATGCACAACCCGAAAGCACACCGATAGTAATGGTTTTGTGGATACTGTTGAAAACGCTGTGCGATTTTCGTGCAAAGCGCTTAAACCGAAACGCCGCCTGTTTTAAAAATTGTTTTTGTCTGTTCACCTATTATTAATTTTATAGAAATAAAGTTGCAAAAATAATCCATTTTACGTTGATAAAAGTGATTTTCCCGCCTAAACTTCACTACTCTTCCGTGCCTTGTTGCATGGGGACAAAAATGAAGTCGCCGTATTCAGACTCTCTGAATTTATCTTCGCTTACTCGTTTTATAACCGTCATTTTTTGTCCTTGCCGGCCGCCTACGGGAACAACCATCCAGCCGCCGATTTTGAGTTGATCCAACAACTTCCCGGGGATTTTTTCGGGAGCAGCCGTAATCAGTATCTTGTCGAAAGGTGCGTATTGGGGTAGCCCCTCGTAACCATCCCCGAAAAACAAATTCGGATGATAACCCAATTTATTGAGCCTCTCTTTCGCTTTAAGGTACAGCTCCTGAACCCGCTCTATACTGTAAACATCCGCATCCATTTCACAAAGTACGGCTGCCTGATATCCGCTTCCTGTGCCGACTTCCAATACCTTTTCGCCCGGTTTCAATCGCAGCAGTTCCGTCTGAAAGGCTACCGTGTAAGGTTGAGAAATGGTCTGCCCTTTTTCGATGGGCAGAGGCCGGTCACGATAAGCATATTCCGCTAAACTTTTATCGATGAACAGATGCCTCGGGACATTACCGATAGCGGCCAAAACCTTTTTGTCGGTAATCCCTTTCCTTTTTAATTCTTCAGCAAGCTTTTTGGCCTCTCCGGTGTTGTTTTGGGGAGCGCCCACTACCTGGTTTTCAGGTCTTTCATTTTGTTTGTTTTTATTGTTCGCACAGGCGACGGGGCCTGCGCAACAAAAGGCAAGTAAGATGAAGGATAAGCTGTTTATTATTCTTGTTTTCATACATTCTTCTCCTTTACTTTTAAAACCAAAGATAATGAATTTCTGTATTTTGCCCTAATTCTTTCAGATATCATTCTCCAATTGGAATAAAAATAGTAATTTCGCTTTCTATTTACTATTTATTACTATTATCCGGCAAAGTATGAGAAAAGCAACTTCTTTATTCCTTTTATGGATATTTTCAACGTTATATCTTATGGCTCAAAACAGAGATATGCAGCATATTATACAAACGGTTAAGGAGAAATATGCACCCGACAGGCGGGTAGAGGTTTTTGATGTGACGGCATCGCAACATTCAGATACTCTCGTTCTTAAAGGCGAAGCCACCAGTAAGGCCGCCTATCAGGAGATAGTATCGGAGGCGGAAAAAATGGCGAGGCTTGTTAAAAACGGTATCCGGCTGTTGCCCGATGACGTGATTGGCGAAAAAAAATGGGGTGTGATTTACAACTCGGTAGAGAAGCTGCACTTGGGCAACTCGTACGGCAGTGAAACAGTATCGGAAGCCCTGCTGGGGATGCCAGTAAAATTGTTGGATAAAAAAGGCGGCTGGCGACGCGTGCAGACACCGGAAGGATACATCGGGTGGGTTTCGGATGCTATAAAGACAATGA
Organism: Bacteroidia bacterium 43-41; assembly: GCA_001898165.1. Taxonomy (GTDB): domain Bacteria; phylum Bacteroidota; class Bacteroidia; order Bacteroidales; family Dysgonomonadaceae; genus Petrimonas. The sequence continues at coordinate 43,399 of MKTD01000066.1, read as the reverse complement.
CTGAGGCGGAGTTGCACGAATACAACAAAAAACCGAAGGTTGTGGTAACGGGCTTGTATGCACTCTCTTATGAAGAAGCTGATGTTAAATCGCAGACGGTTTCCAATTTGGTGATCGGGGATATGTTGGTTTTGAGAGGAGCGAAAGGTAGGTTTTATCAGGTAACGTATCCCGACGGGCGTGAGGCGTACATACAAAAATCCGAGGTCGAAGAGCTGAAGAAGTGGTTGGAAGATATTGAGTTTACGCAGGAAAGTATAGTGAAGACCGCCAAACAATTTATGGGGATTCCTTACGTTTGGGGCGGAGCTTCATCCAAAGGGCTGGATTGCAGTGGATTCACCAAGTTAGTCTATTTTCTCCACGGAGTTATCCTCCAACGCGATGCTTCGCAACAGGCGTTGACCGGAAAGCTGGTGGATGAAACCGGAGATTTTTCGAAATTACAACCGGGCGATCTGCTTTTTTTCGGAACGAAAGCGACAAAGGAAAATCCGAAAGAGAGGGTTGTTCATGTAGCTATTTATATCGGAAATAAACGCTTCATCCATGCCTCCGATTATATTCAAATAGGCAGTCTTGATCCGGTAGATCCGCTTTTTGACAAATACAATACCCATCGTTATCTGCGTGCCAAAAGAATAATTGGTGAAGTAAATACAAAAGGCATTGAAGCCATTTCCGAGAGCGTATTTTATAAATAAAATTCAACTTTCGCATGTTTTCTCGGACATTGCATGCGGCTAAAGCAGAGGCCTTTAGATGTTTTACGGGGTACCCATGGCTCACGATGAACGTAAAAAAAGAGTAGTTGTTTGAGCGAAGCGAGTTCTACTCTTTTAGTGACGTGAGCGAGGATGGGTCGTAAAATATCGTCAGACGATGATTTAGTCGCAATCATATAACTTGCGAAAGTTTAGTAAATAAAACGGCTATTTATCTATTAAAGACGATTAAAGATGATGAATCAAAACAGACGGGATTTTCTCAAAACATCGGCAATGGCAGCAGCATTTCTGACTGTACCGCCCGTTTTTTCACAACATAAACCCAAAAACAGCTCTTCCAAAATGAAATTATCATGGACACCTTATGACCTTGAACTCCGCCACACGTTTACCATATCGGGGTTTTCCCGCACAACCACGCCGGTTGTGCTCACAAGGATCGAATACGATGGATTGACCGGTTACGGCGAAGCCTCACTTCCCCCTTATTTGGGTGAAACGCAGGCCTCGGTTATCGAGTTCCTGAAAAAGATTGATTTGTCCGCCTTCTCCGACCCTACGCATCTGGATGAGATTTTGGAATATGTGGATGGTATTGCGATTAACAATACGGCTGCCAAAGCTTCCGTGGATATAGCTTTACATGATTTAGCCGGGAAAATTATCGGCTCGCCATGGTATAAGATGTACGGGCTTGACAAAACAAATGTTCCCGACACTACTTTCACCATAGGTATCGATACGGATGATGTGGTGCGTGAAAAAACGCGCGAAGCGCTGGGGCGTTTCAATATATTAAAAGTAAAAGTAGGCGGCCCGGACGATAAACGGATGATTGAAGCTATCCGTTCCGTTACCGCACTGCCGTTGGCGGTGGATGCCAATCAGGGTTGGAAAGACCGTCATCAGGCGCTGGATATGATTCATTGGCTGAAAGAGAAGGGCATAGTGATGGTAGAACAGCCAATGCCGAAGCTGGATTTAGACAATATTGCCCGACTGACGGAAGAGAGTCCGTTGCCTATTTTTGCTGACGAGTCGCTTCAACGGTTAACCGATATAGAACGGTTGAAAGGCGTGTTCTCGGGCATCAACATCAAGCTGATGAAATGTACCGGTATGCGTGAGGCGTGGAAAATGAGAAATCTTGCTGAAGCGTTGGGGATGAAGGTGATGATGGGATGTATGACGGAAACGTCGTGCGCCATTTCTGCTGCTTCGCAACTCTATGCGGGAATGGATTTTGCCGACTTGGACGGCGCTTTACTTATCGCTAACGATTGCTTTGACGGGGCACAGTTACAGAATGGCAAGATGATCGCAAGCGATTTGCCGGGCATCGGAGTGAAACCCAATCAGAGGTCGTCCGACTCCAACAGCACGCATCCGTTCTGATACATTTCGTCTAATGCCTTCTTGTCGTCGCCCGGATTCACGTTTACGGGTTTTATGGCATCGGTAATCACAAATGTATGGAAACCTTGATTGATCGCGTCGAGAGCGGATGCTTTTACGCAATAATCGGTTGCCAGACCGCAGATATACAGGTCTGTAATTTTGTTGTCGCGGAGAAAATCGGAAAAGGAAACGTTGGTGGCTTCGAAAGCGGAATAACCATCGTCTTTGTCGGCAGTCCCTTTTCGTAACTTAAGGCCGATCTTTTCCGTTTTCAGACCGGGATGAAAATCGGCGCCTCGTGTATGGGCGATGCAGTGTGGAGGCCACTTCTCGAAATGAACAGACCCTTCGGGATGCCAGTCTTGTGATGAAATGACAAAGTCGAACCTGTCGATAATGCTGTTAATGACAGGGACAACCTGGTCCCCCTCCTTCACCCCCAGTGCGCCACCCGGACAAAAGTCGTTCTGAACATCCACTATTAATAATGCTTTTTTCATTGTTGTAAGACTTTTAGAGCCAAGAATCAAGAGCCAAGAACCAAGACAAAAGAATCAAGAGCCAAGAATCAAGAGCCAAGAACCAAGACAAAAGAGCTAAAAGTGAAAAACCTTGAACTTTAAACCTTGAACCTTAAACTTTATAACAAAGAAAAGACATTTGGGTTCAATTCCAATCAGTATTGAACTTTCGCATGTTTCCTCGGATAGTGCATGCGACTAATGAACAGAAGGCAAGTTTACTTGCATTATGCCACGGCGAGCAATAGTCTAACTTCAGTGAACGATTTAGTCGCAATCCTATAGCTTGCAAAAGTTAAATCAGGTGAAAAAACTCACGGCTTTTGAGAGGACGCTCCTTCGTTTTATTTGAGGTTGTAGTTGTCCCATCATCTCCAAGTGGCAATGCAGCAACTCGCCCGTTTTTTCGTCCCGGAGGTGTAATCCGTTTCCCTGACAGAATTTATAGGATTTACACGTGGCGCATTTCCCTGTTTTTGTCCATCGGCGGTCGCGCATCACCTGATAACGGGTGTTCCATACGGCCCAGAAATCGTCTTTATAAATGTTGCCTTGAATATAATCGCCCCGAAGGCTGGGACACGCGCTGATATCTCCGTTTGCCAACACCGATGCAATATGAACGCCTGCCTGACAAAAAAAGGGAGCGTCACGCACTTCCATTTCGTAGTCGGCCAGATAACCTTCACACCCGTAGGAGACATTGATTTTTCCTTCTTCCCGGGTCTCCCGGATGAACTCCATCATTTGTACAAATTCATGAGTGGATAATTTCAACAGCGGATTGTCTTTGGCCCTTCCTTTCGGAAAAACGGTAAACAACCGCCAATGCTTTACTTCCAATGAGATAAGCATCGACTTTAAGTTGCGGAGGTCATCGATATTCTTTTTATTGACGCACGTAACCACGTCATACACCAGGCCCGGTGTGCCTGCTACCCGTGAGATGGCGTTCAACGCCCTGAGCCACGATCCTTTTTTGCCGCGAAACCACTCGTGCGACGCTTCGGTATATCCGTCCAAACTAACCGTTACGGAGCGCAGTCCGGCATGGAGAAGCGCATCGAGCCGCTCTTGCGATAGCCCCCAGCCGTTGGTGACAAATCCCCACGGATATTCCATTTTGTAAATCTCTCTCCCCACCTCCTCCAGGTCTTTACGCACAAGCGGCTCACCGCCGGTGAGCACGATCATTGTTTTGTGCGGATCTACGTGAGGACGGATATCGGACAGGATTTGCAGGAAGTCTTCCTTCGGCATATCGGGGACAATGTTCTCCCTGGTGCAGTCGCTCCCGCAGTGTACGCAGTTGAAGTTGCAGCGTAGCGTGCACTCCCAAAACAGATAGTTGAGCTTGTGTAGTTTAGCCTGTGCCTTTTTATGCTCTTGATAGAGCGAAAGCAGTATGTTTTTCTGAAGATTCATTCTTTTTCGCTTGATTTGTTTAGCGTGAAATCAGCCCCGGTTTTTTCAAACGTGCCCGCGTACCAACCCCGTTTTTTCGCTGTCTGTCTCAGCTCCGATGCTTTTATCCGCAGGGTATCCGACTTGTACAAACCGTTTTCTTCACCGTCTAAATCCGATGCATAGACGATCATATTTTCGGAGCGGTAAGGAAAGGAGGTGAATTTCAGTTCGTAACTCCCTTCGGCGTTTGTTCTTACGGTATCGTTCCCGTAGGGTGATGTGTCCGATTTGTGGATGACTGCCATGTTTTTCAGGGGTTGTTGGGTGGCTTTGTCGGTAACTTTTCCCTTTACCACATAATCGGCCGAAGGGGTTCCGTATTCGACCAGACCAGGGATCTCGCAAGAGGAGGCGAATCCCAAAATTCCCAAAATCCAGGCAATAATTTTAGCGTAGGTAGTAAATGCAATTCTTTTCATGTTCCATTAATTTTTAGTCTTAGAGACTGTTTTTTAGTTTTGGTAAAAACGAAACTATATTTTAATAGATGAAAAAAACGCAAAAACGTTGCATCAAAATCAAAATATTTTCAGAAAAACATACATTTTTTTGCGATTTTATCCCGATTAATGAAAAATATCACTATTTGTGGTGATTGTTTCATTCTTGTATATCGTGTTACTTTGCGTTATAATTCAAAATAGTTTCTAAGAGAATATTTTTAATCCGATGAAAAAATTAATAGTTATTTTGCTGACAATTATCCAGGTATCTGTTTTGTACTCCAAGAATATTGAGCCGGAAAAAGAGGACAACCCCAAGGATACGCTTAAAGTCTATTATCTGGACGAAGTGGTGGTAAGTTCTTCTGTAAAAGAGACCAACCAATTGAAAAATTTGCCTACGGCAGTTTCAGTTGTTTCTCCAAAGCAGCTTAGTAATAGCCAGATAGGATCACTACCCGAATTGAGCGGGGTGATTCCGAACTTTTTTATTCCATCATACGGATCCAAGGTTTCAACACCTATCTATATTCGCGGTATCGGGGCAAGGTTAGGTTCTCAAACCGTAAGTTTGTATGTAGATAATGTGCCGAGTTTCAATCCGTCGGCATTCGATTTTGAATTTCAGGATATTCAGCGTATCGAGGTTCTGCGCGGAGCACAGGGAACACTTTACGGCAGAAATGCCATTGGCGGGATAGTGAATATTTATACGCTCTCGCCGTTGTCGTTCCAGGGTACGTCGTTGATGCTGAGCGGCGGGAATTATGGACAGTTTTCCGTGAAGGGCTCCAATTACAGCAAGATATCCGATAATTTCGGCTTGTCGGTTGCGGCCTATTATCAGAAAGATGACGGATATTTCATAAATAACTATACCGGAAAAAATGTAGATGCGACCGAAAACGCAGGAGGTAAGGTTAAACTGGAGTGGGAGATCACGCCTGCTTTCAAAGCGTTACTTTTCGGGAATTACGATTACGTAACCGGAGGCGCATTTCCGTATATGCACGAAGATTCCACAGCCGTGAATTTCAATGAACCGTCGTCATACAAAAGAAATCTGGTGACGAACGGGCTTTCGCTTCAATATCTGGGTGACGGCTTCAGCCTGAACTCCACGACCGGATACCAGTTTTTGAAAGACGATATGAAGATGGATCAGGATTATACACCGTTATCGGTTTTCTCCATCCGCCAGCAGCAAACACAACATTCTGTCAGCCAAGAGATCACGTTAAAGTCGGAAACCCAGGGCAAATACCGCTGGGTAGTAGGCCTCTTTGGATTTTACGACCACCGCACTATTGATACGCCGGTCTCTATAAAAAAAGAGGGAGTAGCCGGATTGCAATCGGTTTTTGATGCGCTTGCAGGCAATCCGAACGTTCCTTACGTGATGAAATATACTACAGAGCAAATTGATCTTCCCGGGGTATATAAAAAGCCGTTGAGCGGATTGGCATTGTTCCATCAATCTACGTTGCAGGATATTTTCGGGTTGAACGGCTTGTCGGCGACTGCCGGAATCCGGTTCGACTACGAACATGCCGAAATTGATTACTTCACCCAAAGTAAGGGTGCAAACATAGAATTCCGCGCCAAACAAGCGCCCCCCACTGTTCCGGGCACACCCGTAAACGGAGATACCATCATGCAAGGCGCTTTCAGCAAAAATTTCGGGCAGGTCTTGCCTAAATTAGCGCTGAAGTACCAACCGGTTGAAACGGCTTTTGTCTATCTTTCAGCTTCAAAAGGATATAAAACAGGCGGATACAACGAGCAGGCTTTCTCTAAGTTGCTTCAAAACTCGCTAATGGAATCGTTGATGCGCAATGCTATGAAAATGATGCCGCCGCGTCCCGGTGGCGGTGGCGCGCCTGCTGCACCGGCGGCTAACGTGCAGACACCCACACTTGAAGAGCAGCTTTCGTATGCGCCAGAAATTAGCTGGACCTATGAGCTGGGCGGACGTTGTGAGATGTTCGGAAGAAGGCTCTCTACGACATTTGCGCTGTTTTACACGAAAGTGAATGATATTCAGATCATACAACTTGTGGATCAGGGGCAGGCAGGCCGTATTGTTACCAATGCCGGAAAATCGGTCAGCCAAGGTGCGGAACTGAGCATGCGGTATAATCCTACCGGCAATTTTACCTTATTTGCCGAATACGGTTTTGCCGATGCGAAGTTCAAAAACTATCAAACCGAAAAAAGGGAGAACGGAAAAACAGTCCCTGTGGATTATTCGGGAAATTATATTCCGTTTGCTCCGCAACATACCTTGAGCGTTGGGGCGAGTTACGTCTATAATTTCAGATACGGTTCGTTTATCGACAGGCTAATTGCCAATATGCAATACACGGGTGCCGGAAAAATATACTGGACGGAAGATAACTCGGCTTACCAGCCTTTCTACGGGTTAACCAATGCTACCATTACCGCTGAAAAAGGTTCTTTTGGATTGGAGATCTGGGGAAAGAACCTGTTTGATAAAAAGTACAACTCATTCTATTTTAGGGCATCGGATATGACCGGTAAAGAGAATGCATACGTACAGAGAGGATATCCTGTGCGTTTTGGCGCAACCGTGCGATATACCTTAAACCGATAAATCAGATGACGATTTTTCCGGTCAGGATTAAAACCGTAAGAGTGATTGCCGCAGCAATCAGTATCAGTATAAAAGCCCATTCCCACTGTTTGGGCTTTTGTTTTTGTTCTTGCCTTCCCTTCAGGAAGACGAAAGCTCCGATAGCATAGAAAATAATGGACAAAAAGAGGTATTTTATTCCTACGGCGTAGATGACATACACAGCGTAAAGCGTTCCGAGAATAGCAATGAGCTTATAGATGCTTTTCTCGTGCCGGCCTCCGAAAGAGACTTTCACGGCGTAGAGCGATGAGAGCAGGTAAGGAATAAGAACCATGGTGGTGCCGATGGTGATGGCTGCAAGATAGGTTTCGTTGAGCGCGGGAGACAGAATCGACAGCAGGAACAATTGCGTGAAAAGTTGCGTGAGCAACAGCGCGTTGACGGGTGTCTGCTTTTTGTTGACTTTCGCCAGGATTTTGGGCATAACGCCCTCCCGTGCAGCGGCGTACATTGTTTCCACCGACAGTAGAATCCACGATAGGCTGGCTCCCAATACCGAAATCATTATGCCTGCCTGCACAATCAGTGAACCGGCGGCACCTATCGTTGTTTTTCCCAAAACGAGCGAGAGCGGAGTATCGGATGCGGCGAGTTCTTTTGCCGGAATACTCGCCATGGCAACAAATGTGACGAGCATATATATACCTAAAACCGAAAGAACCGAAATGATGATGGCGCGGCGTACCACTTGCTGGCTTTTAGCCCTTCCGGACAATACCGATGCGGCTTCGATTCCCACAAAACACCACAATACTACCGCCATGGCGTCCTTCACTTGTAACAGCGGAGTAGTGGATTTCCCTGAGGAAGCCAGCTTGGTTTGCCAATCGGGCACATTGAAAACTTCATTATCCACCAACGAAAATCCCAGTAAAATCACCAGGGCGATGGGCATAAGCTTGGCAATGGTGACCACAAAATTCAGGATGGCGCCTTCACGAATGCCCGACAGCAGGATAAAGTAATAGAACCAGAGGATTGCCGAGCCCAGAATGAAACAGGTTAACGGGGAAAGAGCGTGTTCTCCCAACAAATCGTTCAGCGTTTTGAAAAACAGCACCAAGTAACTGATGTTGCCCAGCCATCCCAGCGACCAATAACCCCAGGCGGAATTAAAGCCCATATAATCGCCAAATCCATCCCGCGCGTAAGCGTAAATACCACTTTTTAGCTCCGGTTTTTTAGCCGACAAGTAGATGAAGACCAGGGCAAGCATCAATGCGCCTATACCGCCGAAAATCCACGTGGCCAACGTGCCCATCGGGTTGGCAACGTGAATAAGGTCCTTCGGCGAATTAAAAATCCCCGACCCGATCATGGACCCCAACGATACGAAAACCAAAAGCCAGAGTCCGAGCTGTTTTTGCTGTTTCATTATTAACGGGAATGTTGGAACCACAAAAATAGAAAAAATAAGATGTTGTTTGACCACATCGCTTATTTTTCTTAATTTCGCACTTCTATTTTAAAACATAAAAATTATGTATAACTGGTTTGAATGCAAAGTCCGCTACGATAAAACGCTGGATACAGGTATGATAAAAACGGTGACAGAACCTTATCTGGTGGATGCAATGTCGTTTACGGAGGCTGAAGCGAGAATTCTTGAAGAGATGCAGCCGTATATGTCGGGCGAGTTTACCGTTTCCGATATTAAAAGAGTGAGGTTTTCAGATACTTTTTTCAACGAGACGGGCGACCGGTATTACAAAGCAAAGCTCTATTTCATTACGCTCGATGAAAAAAGCGGCACCGAAAAGAAAACGGCTGTAAATATGCTTGTACAGGCATCGCTACTGAAAGAAGCCGTAGAGATTGTTGAGGCTGAGATGAACAAGACGATGGTGGATTACACTTTGGCATCGGTAACCGAAACAGCCATTATGGATGTGTTTAAGTATTCCGCGGAAAGTCAATCAAAAACAGGGAAATGAGCGTAAGAGGCAATATCGATAAACTGCGGGAATCGGTTCCGGCTGATGTTAAAATAGTAGCTGTTTCCAAGTTTCACTCCAACGATGAGATTTTAGAAGCCTACAACGACAGCCAGCGGATCTTTGGCGAAAGCCGTGTGCAGGAGCTTAATGCAAAGCAGCCGATGCTTCCCTGGGATATCGAATGGCACTTTATAGGTAATCTACAGCGCAACAAGGTGAAATTTATCGCTCCGTTTATCCATCTTATTCATAGCTTAGACAGTGAACGGCTGATGCTTGAAATCGAAAAACAGGCAGTGGCCTGTAACCGCAAAATACCTTGTTTGTTGCAACTGCATGTGGCCGATGAAGAAACAAAGTCAGGCTTTTTACCCGATGAATGTCGCCGGTTTCTTGCCAAAGGCAAATGGCGCGATTGTACGCATGTACAACTTGCCGGAGTGATGGGTATGGCAACCTATACCGATGATCTGAAGAAGGTAAGGGGTGAGTTCCGATTGATTAAATCGTTGTTCGGCGAATTTAAATCACACTATTTTTCCGACGACGATCATTTCAAAGAGATCTCCATGGGAATGTCGGGAGATTATCCTATTGCCATAGAAGAGGGTGCCACGATTATCCGGGTAGGGACATTGATTTTTGGGGAGCGGTAATTGCACAATAATTTAGTCGCGACCATCACTTTTATCAATTAAAATAGTTATTTTTGCCGTAATTGAAAATTGAAAAACATTCATTCGAAATGATAAACTTACAAACAACATTCGCCGGATTGACCCTGAAAAATCCGTTTATAGCTGCCAGTAGCGGCTTAACAAACTCATTATCAAAGATAAAAGAGCTCGATAAGGCCGGGATTGGGGCGGTGGTTCTTAAATCGTTGTTCGAGGAACAAATTGAAAATCATACCGAAAAGCTGGTGCAAATCTCCGATTATCCCGAAGCAGCGGATTATATCAACGCCTATATCGAGATGAACCACGTGGAGAAATACCTCGACTTGATCCGTTCGGTAAAAGCAGAGTGCAGTATCCCCGTTGTAGCAAGCATCAACTGTTATAAACTGACGCGATGGACCGATTTTGCCAAAAGCATCGAAGCGGCCGGAGCCGATGCCATTGAGCTGAATGTCTTTCTGCTCAACGCCGGTGAGTTTGGCGATACCTATCTTGAAGAGTCTTATTTGAACATCGTGAAGCAGCTGAAAAAAACGGTGAAAATCCCCATTGTGGTTAAAATGGCCAAGAATATTGGTAATTTACCCGGATTAGTCAGCAAAATGAAATCATTAGGTACAGACGGAATTGTGCTTTTCAATCGGTTTTATCAGCTCGATATAGATATCAACAAAATGGAGATTACAGCCGGAACAGTTTTCAGCAATCCGGCCGATTTTCACGAAACACTGCGCTGGACCGCTATTGTTTCAGGGCGTGTTAAAGATGTTGACATCCTTTGTTCAACCGGAGTGCACTCCTGGGAAGATGCCATTAAAGGGATTCTTGCAGGCGCATCGGGAGTACAGCTTTGCAGCGTCCTTTACGAACAGGGGATGGACGTGATTGGCAACATGATAACGTGTGTGGAAGAATGGATGGAGCAGAACAATTACGAACAGATATCCGATTTTAAAGGGAAACTCAATTATGCCAATATTGCCAGTCCGTCGTTGTACGAGCGTGTTCAGTTTATGAAGTATTTTTCAAATTACCAGCAATGAATATCCAGCAACTTGAATATATCATTGCGGTTGACAATTACCGTCATTTTTCCAAAGCGGCCGAAGCGTCGTTTGTTACGCAACCCACCCTTAGCATGATGGTTCAAAAGCTGGAAGATGAACTGGGAGTGAAAATTTTCGATCGCACGCAGCTTCCGGTCCAGCCTACCGAGATAGGGAGAAAAATTATAGATCAGGCACGTATTTCGGTTGCTCAGATAAACCAGATTAAAGAGATCATCCATGAAGAAAAAGGGAATGTAAGAGGAACTTTCAGGCTGGGAATTATTCCGACCGTTTCGCCTTATCTGTTGCCGAGGCTGATGGAGGAGCACATGCAGGGAGATGCAGGCATCAGTATAGTAGTCAGGGAACTGACAACCGATACTATCCTCCGCGGCCTGGCAAACGATTCGCTGGACGGTGGAATTCTAGCAACCCCGCTGAATGACGATTCCGTTACCGAAAGGCCACTCTATTACGAAAGATTTTTTGCATATGTTTCGCCCAGAGAGCGATCGCTTTACGTGAAAAATGAACTGGACGAGGGTGACTTGGACAACGAGAAGCTTTGGTTGCTCGATGAAGTTCATTGTTTCAGGACACAGATCCTGCATCTGTGCAACATGAAAAAAAGGCGCAGATCGCATTCTATTTTCACTTTCGAAGCAGGAAGTATTGACACGCTCATAAAAATAGTAGATGAAAACGACGGGTTAACCGTAATACCCGAAATGGCGACATATAATCTCAATGAGCAGCAAAAGAAAAATGTGCGCCCGTTTAAAAAAGTTACTCCCGTACGCGAAATCAGCCTTATTACCCGGAAAGAGTTTATCCGGGAACGTTTGATTCGCATTATTGTGGATGAAGTAAAAAGCGCCGTCCCGAATTCGCTCCAAGACCCGGCACTGAAAAAATATGTAATCCCGTTGTAAGAATATCTTAGAAGAGTGTATGCAACCCCTGGATATCATTCATAAATATTATAAGGAAGGAACTAAGCTTTACGATATTTACATCTCTCACGTTACCGATGTAACCGGCAAGGCACTGCGTGTCGCACAAAAACATCCCGAATTGGCAATAGATGTGAAATTTCTTGAAGAAGCGGCCATGTTGCACGATATTGGCATTTTCAAAACCCGGGCGCCGGATATCGCTTGCGAAGGCAGCATGCCGTACATTTGCCACGGCTATCTGGGCAGGGAATTGCTTACACAGGAAGGGCTTCCTAAACACGGACTGGTGTGTGAACGCCATACAGGGACGGGGTTGAGTCTAGAAACCATAATACAAAGGAAATTGCCCATTCCGCATAGAGACATGCGTCCGAAAAGCCTGGAAGAAAAAATCATCTGTTTTGCCGATAAATTTTACTCGAAATCTCAATTGGGTAAAGAGAAACCACTGAAAAAAATCAGAGAGAGCCTCAGAAATCACGGCACTCATCAGGTAGAGATATTTGATGAATGGTGCGAATTGTTTGAATAATGCGAAAATTTGGCAAACTATTTGCAGTAATAAATTCTGAAAAACTGTTTTGAATTTTTTTATGCACTGTTTTTTAGTCATTTTTTGATGGATTCGGACTTTCGTTTCGCATCGTATAGCGAGCTAAACGACAGTTTCTGAATATTCTCATTGCTGAAAGGCAGTCTTATATTTTTTAGATGATTATGAAGAAAAATAACGATTATATCGACCCGGAAGAGGTGCACGATGAAGAGGTGAATTTGGAACCGGCCAAAGATGAAGCTGACGAGCTGAAAGCCGAAATTGAAGACAATCTGGCAGACGGGTCTGACCCATTAGAAAAGTTGCAAACAAAATACGATGAGCTAAACGACAGCTATTTACGCCTCCATGCCGAGTTTGATAACTTCCGCAAGCGGACAATGAAGGAAAAGGCCGAAATTATTAAGAATGGAGGAGAACACGTGTTGACGGATATGCTGCCCCTGGCAGATGATTTTGAACGTGCGTTGGAGGCGCTCCACACGGCAGAAGACAAAGCTGCCATGGTGGAAGGGATGGATTTGATCTATTCTAAATTCGTAAGTTTCCTGAATCAGCATGGCGTAAGAGAAATTGAAGCCCTTGGGCAACCTTTCGATGCCGACAGGTTCGAGGCCATAACCACTGTCGCCGTTCAGGATGATTCACAGAAAGGCGTGGTGATTGACTGTGTGCAAAAAGGGTATCAGTTGAACGGTAAGATTATCCGTTATCCTAAGGTTATTGTAGGGGAATAAGATGGCAACGAAGAGAGATTATTACGAAATACTGGAAGTCTCAAAATCGGCATCGGCTGAAGAGATAAAAAAAGCATATCGCAAGAAAGCTATTCAGTATCACCCCGATAAAAATCCGGGAGATGCCACGGCCGAAGAAAAGTTCAAAGAAGCTGCCGAAGCATATGAAGTGCTCAGTGATGAGAATAAACGCGCGCGTTACGACCGGTTTGGCCACGCAGGCGTGGGTGGGGCGGCGTCGGGCGGCGGTTTTGGAGGAGGCATGTCGATGGAGGATATCTTCTCTCAGTTTGGTGATATCTTTGGCGGCCATTTCGGCGGATTTGGCGGCTTCGGCGGATTTGGCAGGCCGGGCAGGCGCACCAACCGCGGCTCCGATCTTCGGGTAAAGGTGAAATTAAACCTGAAGGAGGTTCTTAACGGAGTGGAAAAGAAGATAAAGGTGAAAAAGTATGTGGCCTGCTCGTCTTGTAACGGCAATGGATCGGAAAACGGAAACTCGATCTCCAACTGCTCAACCTGTAACGGAAGTGGTGTGGTGACACGGGTTCAGAACACCATCCTCGGGCAGATGCAAACCACTACAACCTGTCCTTCTTGTAACGGCGATGGAAAAACAATTACCAAGCGGTGTGCACATTGCAATGGCGACGGAATTGTCCTCGATGAGGAGGTGATCTCCATCCGGATTCCTGCCGGTGTGGAAGAGGGAATGCAACTATCCATGTCGGGAAAAGGGAATGCAGCCCGCCGGGGAGGTGTTAACGGCGATCTGCTCATTTTAGTGGAGGAAGAGGAAGACCCGAACTTGATCCGCGATCACAACGACGTTATTTACAATCTTTTCATAAGCTTCCCGACCGCTGCATTGGGCGGCACGGTAGAAGTCCCCACCATAGAAGGTGTTGCCAAAGTGAAAATCGATCCCGGAACACAGCCGGGTAAAGTGTTGCGTTTACGTAACAAGGGGCTGCCGACGATAAATGGCTACGGTACGGGTGACGAACTTATTAACGTGAATGTTTATATTCCTGAAAACCTGAGCGATGCCGAAAAGAAAAAAATAGCAGATATGGATAAATCACCTAACTTTGCACCCTCTAAATCGGCAAAAAATAACGTTTTCAATAAATTCAGGAAAATGTTCGATTAATTACAGGTTTCTTACAACCACATATCAGGTAAAACAGCGGTAGGCCGGAAAGTTTGACTGCTGTTTTTTTTAATAACAGCTTCAATTGTTAAAATAACGACGAAAAAAGCTAAAATCGAAACAAAAAAGGAAGAAAATGCGTTGAAGTGTCACAAATAATAATTTTTTTTTGTTTATTTGTGATTGTTAAAAATCCAGCTTAGTATGAGTAGTTATTCCATCAAATCCTTAGAACACTATTTTAAGGTATATCGGCAGTCGGTCCGTAAACCGAAAAAGTTCTGGAGTAAGATAGCAGAGAATAATTTCACTTGGTACCGGAAATGGGATAAAGTGGTGGAGTATGACATGGAGAAGGCGGAGTTCACCTGGTTTAAGAATGCCAAGCTCAACATCACCAAAAACTGCATCGACCGGCACCTGGCCAACAGAGGCGACCAGACCGCCATCATCTTCGAGCCCAACGAGCCCGACGAGCCGGCACGACATTTTTCCTACAACCAGCTCTACGCTGAGGTGTCTAAAATGGCCAACGTGCTTAGAGCACAAGGGATAGAGAAGGGCGACCGGGTATGTATCTACCTGCCCATGATCCCCGAACTGGCATTCAGCGTACTGGCCTGTGCACGCATCGGGGCGATACATTCCGTTGTTTTCGCCGGCTTCTCGGCCAACGCGCTCGCCACACGCATCAATGATTCTACCTGTAAGCTCCTGATAACAGCGGATGGAGGCTACCGCGGAGCGAAAACCATCGACCTGAAACGGATCGTGGACGAAGCCCTCCATAAATCGTCCACCATTGAGAAAGTGCTGGTAGTAAAGCGTACCCATCAGGAGATCGAAATGAGGGAGGGGCGGGATCTTTGGTTGCAACCTCTGCTGGATGAAGCGCTTCCCACCAGCAAGGCAGAAATGATGGACGCTGAAGATCCCCTGTTCATCCTTTATACTTCCGGCTCTACCGGAAAACCCAAGGGGATGGTGCACACTACGGCCGGTTACATGGTTTATACGGCGTACACATTCAAAAATATCTTTCAATACAATGAAGGTGATGTTTACTGGTGTACCGCCGATATCGGCTGGGTCACCGGACATTCTTACATCATCTACGGCCCGTTGTTAAACGGGGCCACCACCGTTATCTACGAGGGAGCCCCTTCCTATCCTACCCACAGTCGTTTCTGGGAGGTGGTACAGAAACACCGGGTGAACCAGTTTTACACCGCCCCTACAGCGATTCGCTCCCTGGCCAGGGAGAAGATCGAGTATGTCCAGGAGTTCAGGCTGGACTCACTCAAGGTGATCGGATCGGTGGGAGAGCCTATCAACGAGGAGGCATGGCATTGGTATAATGACCATGTTGGGAACAAGCGATGCCCGCTTGTGGACACTTGGTGGCAAACCGAGACCGGAGGAATCCTGATCTCACCCATCCCTTTCGTGACACCTACCAAGCCGACCTACGCTTCTCTCCCTTTTCCCGGGATCCAACCGGTACTGATGGATGAGCTGCGAAACGAAATAGACAGGAACCAACAGATCGGCCATCTCTGTATCCGTTATCCCTGGCCGGGCATGGCACGAACCATCTGGGGCGACCACCAGCGGTTCATCGATACCTATTTTACGGCGTTCCCCGGTAAGTACTTTTCGGGCGACGGAGCGCTGCGTGATGAGGTGGGCTATTACCGTATCACCGGAAGGGTTGACGACGTGATCATCGTTTCAGGACATAACCTGGGCACCGCACCCATCGAGGATGCGATCAACGAGCACCAGACGGTGGCCGAGAGTGCTATCGTGGGATTTCCTCATGAGATCAAAGGCAATGCGTTATACGGATTCGTAGTGCTTAAAGAGACCGGATTGTGGCGTGACCGGCAAAATCTCATGAAAGAGATCAATCAACTTATTTCTGACCAGATCGGTCCTATTGCTAAATTGGATAAGATCCAGTTTGTAAGCGGATTACCCAAGACCCGTTCCGGAAAGATCATGCGTCGCATCCTGCGAAAAATAGCCGTTGGCGAGTCCGATTTCGGCGATATCACTACGTTGATCAATCCCGAAATTGTGGAGGAAATAAAAAAAGGACGGCTATAAGTCTGTCGTCTCCCCGTGTCGTTTTATCAGGATGTAAGGAGCTACTTTGTTTTTTCCGCTTCTGTACAAGCATGTATATCCCAGGAAAACACGGCGACTAACTCGCCGTTATTGAATGCGGATTGATTCATCTTATTTATTGATTCCATCAATGAAGATACTTTGCCCGGATCACTCTCCTGTATGAATACAGAAGAGTTGTATCCAGGCCAAACTGCTGTGTTTAAGCGCGGAGAGCTATAGCTGCTTTTTGCTGTTACCTGTTCTATGACCTGATAATCGGTAAGTTCCACCTCATCGATTAAATTGATAATCGCCTCCAACATGCTCACGTTGCATGTAATATATATAAATTTCATGTTGCTGTTTTTTTAATTTTTAATACGTTTCTTAATAAGAAGAGAAGGGCAAAGCGGCCAGCTTATTTTCAAGCGGTGGTGTACGGAATCGAATAATCGACAATAAAAGACTTTACATATTTAGAAACTATTTCTCTCATCCGGCTTCGCCCTTCCCTGTTGCTTATCTCCTTATGTTGTTTTCTTATTTTTCCTGCTCCAGTTGTCTTTTTAACCTTACTGCAGTACGGTCTGTGGTTAATGTGCGGTGGTAAAGCGCTGTATATATGGCTGGAACCAACAGCAACGTAACCAATGTGGATATC
Organism: Bacteroidia bacterium 43-41; assembly: GCA_001898165.1. Taxonomy (GTDB): domain Bacteria; phylum Bacteroidota; class Bacteroidia; order Bacteroidales; family Dysgonomonadaceae; genus Petrimonas. Next base: position 26,345 of record MKTD01000066.1, on the reverse strand, counting down.
AACAATCCACCTATGATGGTGATCCCGAGCGGAGCATACATTTCGCGTCCCATACCGTTGCTTATGGCCATAGGTAACATACCGAGAATAGTGGTCAGTGAAGTCATTAACACAGGGCGCAACCGTGAACGGCCGGCTTCCATGACGGCATCGCGGAGCGAATAGTCGCGTTTACGCAACATGTTGATGTAGTCCACCAGCACAATGCCGTTGTTTACCACTATACCAACCAACATGATCAATCCTATAAAGGTGGTAACGCTTAACGTTACTCCCGTTACGAAGAACGCCAGGATTACACCCACCAACGTAAACGGAATAGCAAACAGAATGATGAAAGGGTCTTTAAACGATTCAAATTGAGCCGCCATTACCATATATACCAATGCTATCCCAAGGAAGAAAATCAGAAACAGTGAGCTGAACGACGACTTTTGGTCGTTTACCTGTCCGCCAATTTCTACCGATACGCCTTCGGGTATCTCAGTATTATCGATCATCTCCCGGGCAATCTTTGTGGCTTCGCCCAACGAGATACCGGCAAGGGCGGCCGTGGCTTTAACGTAGCGTTGTTGCGACTGGCGCTGTATTTCCAACGGGCCTAGATTCTCTTCTATGTCGGCAATGGCAGCCAACGGGATCTGTTGTCCCAACAGGTTGGTGATCTGCATCTCCTTCAGCTTATCCACTTCGTTGCGGTGCTCCGGTGCATATTGTACTACAATACCGTAGTCATCCCCCTCTTCGGAAAAATTACCCGATTCGGTTCCGTAAAGGTTTTGCCTTACCTGCATACCCACCATGGCCGTGTTGAGAGCCATTTGCGAAGCCTTTTCCTTATCCACGATCACCTGTACTTCCAATTTTCCGGGGTCGATGGTAGTTGCCACATCGGTAAATGCTTTTTCGGCCTGCATCTTTTCCTGAAACGCGATTGCTACGGCATTTAATTTATTGAAGTCGTTTCCCGAAACAATGATTTCGATGGGTTGCTTATTGCCGGTAACTGCTGCGGCTAATGCGCTACCGCCATGCACACGGCACTTTTCAATTTGCGGGATACTCTCCACCTGACCCCTGATAGCATCGGCAATTTCACCTGCCGTGCGTTTTCGTTTGTCGGGAGGGGTTAAGTGGCATACCACCGACCCTGCATTTTTCCCTTCTTTGAATCCTACGGTGGTCAATGCGCCGCTTTTTGTCTGTCCGGCAATGGAAACCACAGCGCTGTCGGCTATTTCGGGGATCTCAGCGAGCATAAGTTGCAAAATCTGCTGGCTGACGCTGTCGGTCTGCCGGGCGCTGGTCCCTACTTCCGTTTCAAACACCACAGAGACCGTTCCCGCATCGAAATCGGGAATGTAATCGGTACCGATGCTCTTTCCCAAAATCATCGTGAGGACGAATACGGCAAAGGCAATGATGATGGTCAGGCTTTTGTGGAACACTACCCAACCCAGCAACATCTTGTACCCGTTTTCAATTTTATTGAATAGTTTTTCGCTGGCCACATAAAATTTGGAACGCTTCTGTTTTTTATGGTCGCGAGGCACCTCTTTCAACAATTTTGAAGAGAGCATGGGGGTGAGCGTCAACGCCGTAAATAGCGAGACGGCCAAACAAACGGAGGTGAGTATGGCTAACTGTTTGAACATGATACCCACAATTCCGCCCATGAAAAGCATCGGCAGGAAAACCACCAGCGTTGTAGCGGTAGAGGCAGCAATAGCCATTCCCATTTCCGAAGCCCCGAAAATAGCAGCCTGTTTAAGCTTCGATCCTTTTTCTATATGCTGGGTGATGTTTTCCAACACCACAATGGCATTATCCACCACCATGCCGATAGCAATTACCAAAGCCATTAACGAAAACAGATTGATGGTATAACCCATGGCGTACATGGTGATAAATGCGCTGATCAGTGAAACAGGCATGGTTACGAATATGATCAGGCTCGATTTCCATTCGCGCAAGAACATTAATACTACAAACGTGACAAATATCAAGGCGTACCAGATGGACGAAGTCAGGTTATTGACCGACTCGGTAACAATCTCGTCGGTACTGATGATTTCGTGAAGTTCAATATCCGACGGCAGTGTTTTCTCTATCTCTTCCATCTTCGCCCTCACTGCGTTTACCACTTCCACCGTATTGCTTCCCGTCTGTTTTTGTATCATCAGCGCTACGCCTTCACCAATTTGATTTCGGGCAAAAGCCTCTTTCTCCACAAAGGTATCTTCAATTTTTGCCACATCTTTCAGCCGGATCACTTGTCCGTTGAATGCTTTGATCACGGTGTTTCCGATCTCGTCAACCGTTTCGAATTTTCCCGGTACGCGTACCGAAAAATCATAAATACCCGTATTTATACTTCCGGCCGGCACGCTGATATTATTGGCTTTCAGGAGGGTGGAGATTTGTGAGGCGGACAAGCCGTAAGCCGATAACTGCTGTGGGTTCACGCTCACTCTTATTTCACGTTCGGGTTGTCCGAGGTAAACAACGGTGCCCACACCATCAATCTTGCGCAGTGGCGTGGCAATATCTTCTTCCACAATTTTTTCAATACCGTTGTAGTTGATGCCCGCATTGATACCATAGGCGAGCACAGGCGTCATTGACGAGTTAATCTTATAAATAATAGGTTGCTGGGCTGCCTGCGGCAATTCCATCTTTACCAGCTCAATGAGGTCTCGCGCATTGTTTGCAGAGGAAGTCACGTCGCTGCCCCAGCTGTAGTTCAACTGGATGAATGAGACATTCTCTTTGGATGTCGATTTTATTTCGCTGAGGTGCTCGGCTGCCGAGAGGATGGTCTCTAACGGTTTGGTGACTTGTTCTTCCACTTCGTTTGCCGAAGCGCCCGGATATATGGTAATGACGGTAATGGAGGGGAACTCCATTTCGGGCATTATATCTAAAGGGAGCATTTTTAGCGATACCAGGCCTAACATAATGATGGCCAGGAAGAGCATTGTTGTTGCTACCGGTTTTTTTACTCCTATTTCAGGTAATTTCATTGTTATTGCTGTTTTATTTCACTATTTCTATTTTGGAATTGTCATTCAGCTTGTTTTTCCCGTCGATAACTACAACTGAGTTTTTGTCGAGTTCGGGAATGCGGATAAGTTTGTTTTGTGATTCGCCGCGTGTAACTTTGGTTCTGGTAACCGTGTTATCTTCATTTACGACAAATACAAAATCGTCACCTGTTCCTTGCTGTCTGTGTATCGCGTTGATGGGGACGAACACCCCTTTAGCCGGGGGCATTTCGATGGAGGCGCGGCAAAACATGCCGGGTTTCAGTTTGGTTCCGTTATTGGGTATAACCACCTCTACGGTAAATGTTCGGGTAAGCGGCGACAACACAGGTGAAATATCGGCTATTTTTCCTGAAACGTTTTCGTTGGGATAAGCATCAAAGGTAAACCCAACGCTTTGCCCTTTGCGGACGGCGTTGAGCTCTTTCTCGTTTATCTCTATTTTTACTTTCAACGGATTAAGCTGCATAAGCGTCGCAATACCGCTTTTCATTTTCAAGTCGGGGCTTACCGAAGGCACAAAAGAGTAGTTCTCGCCTTCGTTCACCATAATATCCACCAATACCCCGCCGAAAGGGGCGGTTATCGAAGTGTTTTTCTTCAACATATCCACTTTGGTTTGTGAAGCTTCAAACTTGGCTTTTATATGGTCGTAATCCATTATACTGACACTGCCTTTCTCTTTCAAACGGCTGATCCTTTCGAAGTCTTTACGGATAGTTTCTAATTCTATCTCTGCCTGGATAAGCATTTCGTCAGACATCTCGGCTATTACGGCGCCTTTTGGCACAAAACTGCCTTTCGGGTAATTAATTTTCTCTATACGTCCCGGAATTGCCGATCCCAGATTTACTTCCTTATTCGGTTCCGCTGTTCCCGTGAAATTTAACACGGGAGTGTATTCCATTTCCACAGCGTCCTTCACGGTTACTTTTACGGCTGTTTGCGCGTTTGCCTCCGTGTCGCCGGAAGTTGTTTTTTTGCTGCACCCCCCAAAAAGTAGTGTTGCGAAACATGTTGTGTACAGAATAGTCCTGTTGATTTTCATAATTGGAGTTTTTATTGTCTTTTGTCTTTGTTCTTTGTTCTTTGTTCTTTGCTCTAATTATCCAGATGTCTGTAAATTTCCCCGGTAGATTTTTCGAGTTCCGATAATGTGGTTTTTATTTCTATAAGCGCGTCGATGTATTCCGATGATGCGTTTTCCCACTGCACTTGCGCTTCCAGCAATTCGGTAAGGCGGGTCCGGCCTTCGAGCAGGTTTTCTTTCGCCATTTTCATATTTTCCTCGGCTTGAACTTTCGAGAGTTGGGTCAGTTCAGCTTTTTTGATGGATTCATTGTATTTATAATGATTTTGACGAATTTGCAAGTCAATCATTTCGCGCGCTTCGTCAAGCTCAAGTTGTGCTTTTTGCTTCTTGATGTTGGCCGTACTCATGTTGTGTTTTCTTTCACCCCATGTAAAAATAGGCATCGAAACAACTACTCCCACGCTCCAATCGCCGCCGAACTCTTTATTTAACCCGTTATACGGATTCGGATTCATCCATCCGTATCCTCCGGTAAGCAGTATGTCGGGCATAAATTTGGAGCGCTCTATGTTTTTGCTCGATTCCATAATGGAGAGTTTTTCTTTGAGCATGATTACTTCGGCTCGCTTATCGCTCGTGTTTCCGGGGTTCATCATGCTATAAGCGCCGGACAAACCTTTGTCGATTACATTTTCGGGTAAGGTGATGTTTTCATTTTCCATGCCGATAATTTGAGCCAATGCCATCTTGGCTAATGCCAGACCGTTTTCGGCTTTCATGACTTTTAGCCTGGCTTCGTTTTGATTGACCTGTGCCTTGAGCAGATCGTTACGAATGATGATGCCTTCGGCGTACATGTTTTCCAAATCGGTAACCAGTTGATCGAGCAATGCCTCGTACGAATTGGCCAACTTGACTTTTTCTTGCAGCGACACGACCTGCCAATAGGCTTTGTCGGTCTTAACCAGTACCTCCGCCTTGGTGAGGACTACATTTTCTTTTGCAATATTCTCAGCATATTTGGCGATATTGTTGCTTTCGGTAATCTTAAATCCCGTAAAGAGCGGTTGGGTCACCGTCAAAAAGGCAAAGTAATTGTCTTTGAAATCCATTGTCATTTTGTCGGCAGGTAACAGGGCGTAATTCTTAAACACCGGGTTTCCCGAAGCATCAAGCATGGGTTGTCCCGTCTGCGGATTCATAACAAAGGTGTTCAATGCGGTTGCCGGATCGTGTAACGATGCCGGATTGAAAGCTCCCGTCAGCGGGTCGATGGAATTATAGGGCACAACGGGGAGAAACATGTCGCTTCCCAATGGCTTAAACGCTTTATTGAGCCGCAAATAACCCCCGTTAAAACTGAAATTGGGGAGGTACTTGGTGGCTGCGACTTTTTTCGTAAGGCCTGCAATTTCAGCATCCTCCTTTGCCATGCGAATTTTTTTGTTCTGTTCCAACGCCATTTCCCGGCACTCGTCCAGCGTCAGCACGTGTTGTGCGGAAACCGGCGCGAACGAAAGTAAGAAAACCGCGAGGAAACAAGAGATGAGATCTTTTCCTGAATTCATTTTTTTCATTGTCGTTTATGTTTCTTAGTCTTAATTGAGAAAAATCCAGCCGCAAAGGTAGGGGCACAGAGCGTGCCTTCAGGTAAAAAAGTTACCCAAGCATACATTTTAGAGGATGAAATGTAAAAAAGAGATGCTGAAAATACGGGGGCTATGTGTCTCTATTCCGCATTTCCCATATACCAGGTTTTAAATTCGCTGCTTCGCGCACGGCTTACTATAACCCGTTCGGGCGTTGTAACGGAAAGGTTTACCGCCAATTTCCCGTTGAACCACAACGATAAATCGGTGATGGCGCGGTGCGAGACAATGTATTGCCGGTTGGCACGATAGAAAAGCGACGGGTCTAACTGACGGAGAAGCTCATCGAGGGAGATGTCCATGGAATACACCTGGCTATTAAAACATACAATTTTAGCCATCTTGAATTCGGAGTAGATGAACGCTATATCTTCAGCCGCAAGCGGTATCAGTTTATCTTTATAAGGGATAAGGAAATGTTTTTTATACGGGCTCTTTGTTTCGTGAATAGATTGTACAATTTGCGAGACAATATCGGCGTTATTATTTTTAAAAGAGAAATGAGCGAGTTTATCCAACGCTTTTTCAAGGTCTTTCCGAGTGATGGGTTTCAACAGGTAATCAATGCTGTTTACCTCGAATGCTTTCAAGGCATATTCATCGTATGCCGTTGTGAAAATAATCGGACAACGGATGTCGGTTTTTTCGAAAATCGCGAAAGAGTCTCCGTCGGCAAGATGAATGTCCATAAACACTACATCGGGATGCGTATTTTGCGAGAACCACTCCACACTTTCGTCCACACTCTGCAGTACGGCAACAATATCGATCTCCGTGCCCGATGCTTTGATAAGTCGTTCGAGGCTTCGCGCGGCAACAAATTCGTCTTCTACAATTACGGCTTTCATTTTATTTGGGGATTTATTAATGGAACTTCCACCACAAACGATTTATCATCGGAATGTATTTCAATTTCCTTGCCGAACATCAGGTGGTAGCGTTCATTGAGATTTGCCAATCCCAATCCCGTAGTGTTTTTTTCACCTTGTTTGGGTTGACGGTTGTTTTCAACACGTATGGTGCCGTTGTCCGTCGCTTCAATGATGATGCACAACGGGTCTTTCCGGCTGATCACGTTGTGCTTTATCGCATTTTCAATCAATATCTGTAACCCAAAGGGAAGGATGTAATAATCTTGATAAAGGCCTGTGTGGTTGATGTGAACCAGCAACCCGTCGTTGTAACGGATTTTCATCAGGTAAATATACGACTCCACAAACTGTAGTTCATCGGAGACTTTTATGATGGGGCGGTCTTGCATGGTGTAACGGAACACAGCCGAAAGTTGCTCCACGTATTCGTGCGCGCGCTCATCGTCGTAGCCGATCAGTCCGTTAAGCGTATTCAGTGAATTAAAGAGAAAATGCGGATCGGTTTGATTTTTGAGGGCGTTATACCGGTTTTTTAGGTTTTCGATGACGAGGTTTTGATTCTCCGTAATATTTTTCTGATTCTCATTGATCAGGTAGATCAATGCCGTGAACAGAAAAGAGATGATAAGCACCGTTAAATCTTTTACGTAATGCAGTGTGGAATAGGCTTTTGGTGATACTTCACCGCGGAACCACCACCATTGCAAGCGCGATAGGTACGGACTTAGTAGAGCGATCAAAACAAATAATCCCAACAGGATCAACCATATCTTGTACCGGTTGTCGGGAAAACGCATGATGACCCAAAATTGGAGTCGGAAAAGGAAGTAGAGGAGAAACGTATTGATTAGAAGGGTAGTAATCGATTTCATCGAGATCAGGTCGGCTGCCTTAATGCCCAGCCTGCTGTCTAACGATATGGCATAAATGGACGAAGAAACCATGACAAACGCTAAAATGAAACTGATCACGATGGCTGCTGTCAACGCGGTCTTTTTATTGTAGTTGAGGATGAAAGATTGTTTTTTTCGTAGCTTCATACGTCTTCTTGTTTATTACTTCAAATATCCGAAACCCGGCGAGCTGCCATAATCTGATTGCAACCGGCCGGGCTTTCAATAAAAGAACTGTTCTATTCGGGGAGATTGCCTCAAATATACTTCTGTTTGCCCGGACTTTATGAACGACGTTCAATTCTCTGCAATTGTGCCGGAACGATATCTCGTTAAACAAAAGCGTTGCTTATTGAGGCAATCTCTTTTCTGCTAGAAACGATACCCTATACCTATATTTACGGTTTGTGTACGCATGCTGGCATCATCTTTCATCGCGTCTAACTGATCCACAAATCCAAATTGGTATCCGGCATTCAATTGAACTCCATTGTTGAACTCATAACCAAGCAATGCTCCTAAGCCAAAATCCCAGCGGTTCATAGGGGTCTTATCGTTTACCTTTTTATACAAGCTTACGTCGGCATCTTTGTACCGGGCATCAAATCCAAAACCTACGTAAGGTCCAACGCCTCCGTAAAACCTGCCATTCCCCGCTTCAGTTTGTCCCAAAGCATACACCGGGATCTGCATTCCCCATTGTTTGAAGGTATCTTCGGCGGGGCCGGTCTCCATTTTCGAGTTCCTATAGAAGAACATCACTTCCGGCTGAATGGCGAAGTTGGGATGTAAATCAATTTTCATAAATCCTCCCAAATTAGGTCCCACTTTCATGGTACTCGTTTGGGTATCTAAATCCTTCAAAAAGAAATTAGACAGGTTCATCTCGCCTTTTATCCCGTAAGAGATGGAAGTTTGTGCGCTCACACTCATTAATCCTGTTGCCATTAAAAACGACAAACATACTAAAATTGTTTTTCTCATTGTTCTAAAATTTTAAATTGTTCATGAATTAAGAAACTGTTTAAATACAAATATCTTTTATTTACTTCTTTCGTAAGAAATTTAAATAGTTCCTAAGTTGTCAATGTTTTTTCTTTTTGTTGAGGCAAAGGTAGTGCACAACAAAATACTTGCTTTGAAAAAAAACACTCAACTGCGTATTTTGGATGCTGAATAGGAAAAAGCGGGGATCGAAAGGGAAAAGGAAAAGAAAAAGTAAACCGGCACTCTGAACGGTTGGAACATGAATGGAGACGAAGATGTGGAAAATAAAAAAAATCAGTAAATATTTGTGAATTTCATTTATTTTATCTACATTTAGGCGTCAATTGGAGTAAGGGGCCCCGTATTAGAAGGGAATGAAATGCAAGATGTTGATTTTTAACTATATTTAATTATTGGTGCGATGGATGAATTTAGTTTAAATGAGCGTTTTTTATCAGTAGCCTTACTTGTAATGGGGCTTCTGGTATCTGTGAACAGGGCGGAAGCACAGTCCGGTTCAGGCAATGTAGTGATCAATCTCAAGTTTCGTCCCGTCCAGACAATTGTTGTAACATCGGCACAAAAGACGACAGATATTTCATATACGTCAACAAATGATTATCAAAATGGAATTGCCGTAACGCACGATGGGCACTTGACGGTTTTCAGTACCGGCGGTTTCTTGATTTCCGTGGAGGCATCGAACGAAAATTTTACCCGGGCAGGAGGTACTGAAACAATACCGGTGAGTGACGTGGTGATCAAGGCTCTTAACAGCACGGGCAATGAAACGGATTCCGAATTTTCCGACGTAACCTTATCTACCGCCCCTGCTCCTCTGATTACATCGAACAGCGGAGGAAGGGATTTGAAATATGACATTATTTACGACAACACCCAAGCCGGATCGGCCAATCAATACATCAACAAATATGTTAGCCCGGATAAACCGGAAAGTGTATATACTTCACAAGTTACCTATACTATTGTAACCCATTAAGCACTGACCATTTTATTCGGCAAAGAATTTCTTTACATTCACCTTCCTCGTCCTGATTTCGATAGCAAAAGGTTCCAGCTTGTTCACTTTTCCGGCTTCTATCCTGAATGTGCGGACAGGGTCCTTGCAATCGGTTTGTTCTGCCAGCGTCTTCCTGTCTAACGTAATGGTGTACTCCCCTACAGGCAGGAAGGTGCGGAATTTGCCTTCCGCATCGGTGACGAGTGTCTGGGCGACGGTCTTGTCGGCATTGGCAACGGTAAACCGCAAGCCCTCATAGCGGGGGACGATTTCCACACTCTGTTTTCCGCCCATATAGCCGATGCTTCCCCGTAGTGTCCCGCTCTGCTTAAGAGGAATGTCGATCTTTGTTTTGGCGCTGTTTACCGCAATCTTTCTCCGGTCGAAAAACCAGCTTCCCGCCTGCATCGGCTTCAGGGTATATTCCCCGTACGGTACCAGAGAGTAACGTACTTTTCCATCGCTGCCGGAAATAAACGCTTTGTCTTCCAGATTCAACAGATAACCGTCGGCAGGCTCGTCGCCTTTGTCGTAACGGTTATTGCCATTGTGATCGTAATAAACCTGCGCAATAACGGTACTTTTCCTTCCGCTCAACGGTTGCGTCTTGCTGAAGTTCCAGGTCACTCCCGCCTCTACGTTAAAGATGTTGCTCGTGTTGATAAACCGATATTGATACCAATAGGCATTCAGAAAAAAAGAGAGATCGTCTTTCGGGGAATAGTCCGCGTTGAGGTTTATCGAAGGTACATTTCCCTGATACACATCGCGGGTAAAGTTAACATTTGAAGAAAGTGAAAATTTTTTCGATATTTTTTTGTTGATCGCTACCGAGGAGGTAAGGCGGTAAAACTCCTTGTCCAACTGTCTGGCCATCATATATTCATAGAGGTAGTAAGCCCCTTTTTGATACGATGCTTCTGCCGTAAGCCACTGCCAGGAATAGCTCAGCATTGTTTTCGCCTGTCCCGGACGGCCGCTCCCCGACGGATCGCTAAAGGCGCCGCCTTCCAAAGAGCCGAAAAGGGAATGCCTCATGTTGGGGCTTTGCCAGCGCAACATTCCCCCTATCCGGTGAGAAGCCATCCGTACGTTCCCCGGCGCAGGCTCCCCATCGTAGTAGGAAGCGTAAGAAGGGGAGCTCTCCCCCTGATACCGGTAGTAGAGGGAGGAAGAGACTCTCCCTGATTTTGGCAGGGTAAGGGTAACGTTGCCGTAGCTGTTCTCCGAGCGATAGGTATAGTCGTACGTATACGATTTTGGTTCCGTCCGGTTGTACCCCGCACTTCCGCTGAGGTAGAAATTTTTAAATAGTTTACTGCTTATTTCCTGCGTGAAGGATGACGTTCCTTTTCTGCTTCCCGGAAAGTATCCGTCGCTGTAATACCCCGACCCGCTCAAGGTCAGCCCGGAAGACAGATCGCCCCTGTACCTGAATTCTGCCGAGCCGGAGAATTTATTTCCCGGCACGTTCTCATAGCTGCTTAAGGTGCCGTGTGCCGTTAATTGGATATTCCAGTTTTTCCCAAGCAATGTTCTCCATTGCAGGCCGCCCATGTTATAAATAGCTCTCTCGTACGGATTTTTTTGATAGATATAGATGGCTTTGATACCCTTATGCATGTTGTTGGCTCCCAGCGCTCCCAGCGCATAAAACGAGTAGTAATCGGAAAACCAGGGTTCGGGACTGGCTAAATTAAAATTCTGATCGACCGCTCCAAACGTGAGCGTTCTGTTTTTCTCCCTATCCGAGAACATCGCTTTGGCACCTCGTCCATACAGCGGTAATTCCGTCTGTTCGTTTACATTCCCGATGGTGAACTCGTTCTCATACAGCTTATACATCAGTGAGGTGTTGGTAACCATGGGCGTACGCTGCGAACTGTATTGATAGATGTTCCCCTTCAGGTGCAGGTAGCCTGCCGGCAGGTTCATGTATCCCCCTCCCTGCAGTTGCATCATGTTCGACGATGGGCCATACTGCCGGTAGCTGAGCGTAACGGAGTTGCCGTCCGATCCTTGTCCGGAGTAGAAGGTGCGGGCAGGATTGGCATCGATAAAATTCCGGTCGGTAAAGACATTCTGTACGGTAACGGCCTTATTGCTGAAGATGGTTCTTTCCTTCCCTTTCATGGCGGTGACCTGTACGGTAAACTGTTCCGACCGGAGCAGGTTGCCGCTGGGGATAAAACTAAGGGTGAACCGCTTCTGCTCCGTCGGCGCCACCGTCTCCTTCAGTTCGGTGAAAGGGGGCTGCCCGCGCAGATTAGGGATATTGAACACCACCGTCACCTCTTCATACGTGTTGCCGCTGTTGTTGACCGTTACGGCAATACGGACGGAATCTTCGGGATTGATCGCCATTACAGGCGAGTCATCGCCTAAAAGAAACAACTGTTCCCGGTGTGCGATATCGATATAGGCTTCCCGGCTCAGCACCTTCTCCCTCTTCTCGTTGTAAACGTCGTAACGGACGGTTTTCCTTCCCGCTTCCACGTTCCCGCCTACCAACAGCTTATAAGCGGCGAAGCTGCTGTCGCCCGGGGTAACGGAAATTTCCGGCTCGTCCCGCGTGAGGGTGCGGATCCCTGAAGGGAGGTCGATCCGGACAGATCCGTTGAACGACTGTTCCGAGCGGTTGGTAATTTTCAGAATATGGCTGATGGTCTGTTGGTTGACCGACGATTGCCGGATCTCTACATCAACAGGTTCCTGAGCCTTTATGCCACGAGAGACGAAAAAGACTATCAACAATAATCCTATGGAACGGGCCGTCATATTTTATCGAGGAGAGATTTCATACATCAGCGATGTCTCGTACTGCTCGGAAGGAACATTGAGCAGCCGCTGATCATTGGCTTCCGTGGAATAAGTGATATCGAAATTTACGGATGTGCCGCCGGTAGAAGGGCTCTGCAGGATCGTCCTGGGAGCGGTGGATAGCGTTACCGGAGCCGTGACGCCGGAGCCTCCGCTCAGTTGCAGGCGGACGACATCCAGCGGGAGGGTATTGCCGGATACGGAGGAGAAATGGAAAGGGATGGACCTTACCGTAACCTGATAATCGGTGGTGGCGGAAACGGACAATCCACCGGAGTAAGTAACGCTTTTGCCGTTGACGTAATCGGCTATCGTGCTAAATTCCAACAATCCGTTCGAAGCTTCCGTCGAAACACGGATAGAATATTCATTTTCTTCCGGTGGAGTGACCGAAAATTGGTGAACCTGAATCGTATATGGTATATTCCAAGTGCCAATCACTCTGCCATTCTGCTGATAGGCAGTAAACCGGAGGGTAAAATCGAATTTTTTATTCTGTAACGGGCCGAGGTATGCCCCGCCAGCAACAACAAAGTCGAAGAACAACCTCAAATCATAATAGGAGTCATCTTTGCTCTTATTGTATAACGATGCGTTGGAAGAGGGCACTAAGAATACTTCGGAGGTTCCGTTGAGCGGTACAGGCGAGGGCATTCCTATCTGTTCAACGGTAGGGATCGGTCTCGGCTGGGACTGCCCCTCCGTCCGCTTCGGTACAAAGCTGATCTTCTCCGTAGGAAAAATTGTACCGTCCCCCGACCGGATGATCTCTGTGGGCCTTACGGAAAGCTTCCAGTGAGGTTCGTTTAGGCTTGTACCTTGATAATCAAACCTCAAGGTGTATCCCTCCGTATCGACCGCCTGATTGTAGTCCGATATACCCAGATAGTTATGGCTCCAGCCGCTGAAATTTAACTGTCCGTACGAAAAGCCGGTAGCGAAAAGGAACAGGAGTATAGGTATGATTCGCCTATTCATAGCCGAACTGCAGCTCTGCCGCTTCTATGGTTGTAGGATCACCGTAATCGAGCATCACGGTGGCGGTATATCTCCCCTTTTCCAGTGTATGCCGGCAAAGGAGGCGCATCGTCCGGCGGTCGCCGGGCATCGTATAAAAATCGGACGGTTCCAAGTTCACCTCCTTGCCGGTGTCACGGTTGAACAGGGAGGTGGTTGCACGGCCGTTGATCCAGGTGTTTCCTTCGTTGCTGAAAGTGAGCAGCAGCGAGTTGGACGCTTTGTCGTACGCCAGGTTCTCAATCTCCACTTTCTTCATTTCCGGATCACTTCCCTTTCGGTATATTTTTATTCCCTGTCGGACGTTTATCCGAATGGCCGCCCCCCGTGCATCTACACCGTCCACGGGATTCATCTGCGTTACAAAAAGCATAGCAGTCTGCACGCTCCCCTTGATCCCCTCTGTCGGTACGGCCATGGCCAGGTTGATCTCCCGGTTCTCCCCCGGTTCCAGAGTCAGGTATGTGCCGCCGGGCAGGCTCAGCCAGCCGGCGCAGGAGTTGTCCAGCGAATCGGGCGGAAACATCAGGTTATTGCCCTGCTCATCGTATTTCCAGTCGCCAAACGTAAGGGAGAGGTTAAGGGGGTGCTCTTTGCTGACATTACTGACCAGCACCTTCTGAGATCCCGTTTCTCCGGGATTCAGGTTGTAATAGACCCGCGGAGGGGATACCGAGATCCCTACCTGCGACAACAGGGCCTGGGGCGCCGACAGGAAGAAGGCCACGAGAATCGACAGGCCGGTAGCGTTTCGTTTTCTCATTGATAAAATATCTTTTTTTTAAACAGGAAAAGGGAAAGGTTTTCCCTGCGAAATACTCCTTTCCCCCTGTTGTTTAGTCGGTTGCGCCTTTAGTTTGTGGCAATAGTATAGGTGACAGTAGCGGTATATACTGATTCTGCATCCGGATGGATATAATTGTTGATGTAGTTGTAATCTTTCCCGGCAACTGTATTATTGTACGTGATGTTATAATTGAGTTCATTTCCTCCGGCAGTTGTAGTAATCAGTGCTTTAGGCGCTATTGAGAGAGAAACTTCCTCGGGAGTGAATGTGGAATTTGTTGTTGTGCCGTTTTCAGCTGTAACGGTAATGTCACTCACAGGTATCTCACCGCCTGCCGATCTTACAAACTTGTCGGTTGTAGTTGATACGGAGACCACGAAGCCACCGGTACTGAAAACCGTTAAATGATCATCCATCTTTGTAGAAACCCCATCGCGGTAATTTTCTAAAGTATAATATTTCAAGTCAACTGTCTTTTGGGCAGGATTAACAGTAATGGATTGAACCGGTTTAAATTTGATATTCAACGTTACATTATCCGTTTTTGACGGAGTACCTTCAGCCTTTACGCTGTTCACACACACTAAGCCGCAAATAATAAGAGCGGCGATCGAAAAAAAGTTTTTAGTTCCCATTTTAAATTAATTAATAAATAAAGTATCTGTTTTTTATGTTGTAGCCTGTTGATAATGGCCGGCTATGTCATATTTATATATATAGGACGTTCTGTTGTAAAATATGGACAATCGAGGCCCGACAAACATTTCAACAAAAAAACCGACTATCTATTGCTGTGTAATTTCTTTCGGTTTTTTATTCTTCAACTAACTGTAAAAAATCTTCTTTGTTGCCCGAATATCGGGCGTTGCAGGGTGTACGCGCAAATAATCACAAAATAAGGTTTATTGCAGAAAGTGCCTCAATCCCTTTTCACCACATAGTATGCTAATATTCAGCATATTGTATAGGTGCGCTCAAAAATCGGGCAAATTTACGCCAACTTTTTTATATAACAAAAAAAGCGACAGTCATTTACGAATAATTAACATAAATAACATTAACTATAAAAAATATATTCGTGCAATATACTATAAATAAGTGTGTTTTGTAAATATACGAATATTTGTATTTTGTGTTTTTTAACTACAGATATGATAAGTCATTGAGTTTGGAGTCCTTTTTTTGTAAGGTATTTTATCCGGCGTCAAACAGATTGCAGATCGATACCAAATCTTGTTTTGCGCTATTGTCCCCATTTCAAAGGATAGTTTTCCTATGGCCGTCCTCTCTCCTTCATCCCGGACCGTTCGATATCTTCGGAGACTTGCCGGCGGCTGGTTATTATACTATCCATAATGTAATTATCCAAATTTTTCTTGTTTAAGCTTGCACATGTTACCAAATTTTGGCAACATTGCATAAAAATAAAAGCTATGGGACAAAATACATCTGTTTCACTTGGAAGCTATTTTGAAAATTTTGTTGAACATCGAATTTCAGAAGGCCGCTATAAAAATGTAAGTGAGGTTATTAGAGCCGGACTCCGCCCTCTTGAAGAAGAAGAGAACAGGGTTCAGGCATTGAAAAACGCCATTGAAGAGGGTCTTGACAGTGGAATGGCTGAAAATTTCAATGCTAAAAAACATTTAGATATGTTGAGAGCCAATAAGAAAAAAATGGCTAACTATTTTTTCACAAATAAAGCAGTTGAAGACCTTTCACTTGCCTTGGCCCTGCCGCATGGAAGGTTATCGTTAAAGATGATGGTCAAACCCACAAAAGCATGTAAACTATAAAGAAATGAGAGTCTTGTTTATAGCATCCCTCTTTTCTTTATCCACTCCGGCTTCCACTGCATAATAGCTCCAGTTTTGGACTCGTTCATTTATCTCGTCAATTATTTCTTTCGATTTTTTACTTCGAATAGATGCTCCAATGGTCATCAGGTTTTCCCTTGTAATATTATCCCGCCTTCCGCAGATACTTAAGGCGTGCTGGTTGACCCAATCGCTTCCGGGACGATAGGCATGGCAAATATCGTATGCCGGAGCCAATTCCCAGCGGCCATCCTGTTTGAGGATGAACGAAAAATTCTTGGTATGGTCATCGCAGTTACGTGCGAGTACGTTAAACACCATCCGACGGAACATCTGCTCGGCCTCGGCATAAGTTAACCTCAACTCCCGCATAGTCTGAAACAATTGCTCGTAACTATAACTGGTTACCCGGTTATAATCATAATGCTTAATTGCACAAAAGGTTTGCACATGATGTTTCGTATAACTGCCTTCCCGGTCAAAGCGCTTAGTCATAAAGTGTGCGCGGCCGTTCTCTTCCAGCAAGCGGCAAGGTGTCATTTCTATGCCGCAGTCTTTGGCCATAAGGTAATATGCATATTCCACCCGTCCGTAACCGTGTGTCGCTCCGAACTGCATTTCGCTCACGCCGTCAAGCTTAATCAACCAGTGTTGAAATCCTTCGGGGGCACGGGTCTGACCGGAGCGTATTTCTCCGGTTCTCTCGTTGTAGGCTATGACAGCCTTGGGGCGGGCACCGCCTGCGGATGTTCCGATCTTTAGTATTTCCCGCACTGCTTTTTCTTCGTCGGATTTCAAGTTTGTCATAAAAGCCTCTTTCTTTGAAAGCATCTTTCCGGCAATTTCCACCAGACTATCCACCTCCACGGAAAAGGTATTTACATTTTGTTTCAGGATTGCAGGCTCGAACTCTAACGCCCCCATTCCCCGTTGACCGATAAAACACAACATTTCAACAGGATTCATGCTGTTTTCCGGACGCCCCTGCTGTGCCAGCCATAAGTTGATAAGGTCACTACCGTAGCGATCCGGCAACATATCCGCAAGCAATCCGGGCAACCCCTTGAAGGTGTCATATCCTGAATCTTTTACTTTGAGTATATCGGGAAAAGAGTATATTTTTTGTTCCGGGGTCAACGGCATTTTTAAAGGAGACAGTTCCCAGCCGAGCCTCTTGAAAGCGGGAGTATATTCAAAAGCGGCCAGTCTGGTTCTCTCATCCCATGCAACGGCTCCTACTTCTTTACCCCATATTTTTACAATTGCAGTGTTCATAGTTACCAATCCATATCTTCGTCAACATACATATCCTTTTTCTTTGGAGAAGAAACCCGTATCTTTCTCCTTTTTTCTTCTTTGGCAAGAATCAATGGACTTCGCTGAGAGGGGATAATAAACCCGTCAATAATTCGCAATTGTCCCAATACCCGCAACACCCGAATGAGCGTGGCAACCGTTACGGTCTCGCCTCTCTCTAGCAAACTGAGTGTAGAGCGGCTTATCCCGGCCTCCTTGGCAAATATCGCTTGGGTTTTGTTTTGCTCCATACGGTAGTATTTTACAAATGCCCCGATCTGCTTAAGAATCCGTTCATCGCTCATGGCGTACCAGTTATTGTCTGATATATGATTCATTATAGCCGTTTTTATTTATAATGAATGAAAAATCATACAAATATACGGTAAAACTTTCATAAGTAAAAATCATTTTACATTTCTTCTCTTCTTTATTTTTTCTTCATCCAGAAGCGTTCGATATCTTCCAGGGACTTGCCGGCGGTCTCGGGCATCAGTTTCCATACGATAAGCATGTAGGGGATGCACATAAACGCGAAGAGGAAGAATGTGCCGGCGGGCGTGGCGTTTTCCAGCATCCAGGGGGTGAGTTGCCCGATAAGGTAGGTACCGACCCACAACGAAAATCCGGCGATGGACATGGCCAGCCCCCTTATCCTTGTGGGGTACATCTCCGAGAGGAATACGAAGATCACCGCGCTGATGGAGCCTGCCGTGAAGAAAATATAGGCCAGGAAGCATCCCAACAGAAAGGTACTCGACATGCCCAACGATTCGCCTTTCAGGAAGTAGATGCCGATAAGGATCAGGGATACGATCATGCCCGAAACGCCGATATAGACCAGTTTCTTCCGTCCGACCCGGTCTATGATCAGCAGGGCGAGCACCGTGGTCCCCATGTTGACCAGGCCGATCAATGCCTGGTAGAACAGGGAGTCGCCGCTCGAGAGCCCGCTGGTCTCGAAGATGGAGGGGCCATAATACAACACGGCGTTCACGCCCATAAATTGTCCCAGGATGGCGATGGCGGAACCGATCAGTACCGCGCGGAAGATACCCGGGGTGAGGAGCAGCTTCCAGTCCGATTTCACTTCCGATTCCAGCATCTGTCTGGTCTCGTTGATCTGAAAGGCTACTTCCGGGGCTCTGGTGTAGATTCTGGATAATATTCCCGAAGCGGCCTCCTCCCTCCCTTTCACGATCAACCAGCGGGGACTTTCGGG
>MKTD01000066.1:0-7879 GCA_001898165.1 Bacteroidia bacterium 43-41 | reverse complement strand
AGCATCCCCCGCCATACTTCTGTGGCGAATATTTTGAGTAAAAGCGGGTTGTTCGAGGAGAAAACTGCGGACAGGTCAAGCAGGTAGTAATTCATCAGGTAGGCGCCCAGAAACCCGACCGTGATCGCAAGCTGGTAGAGGGAAACCATCCTTCCGCGGTGGGAGGCGGGGGAGACTTCCGAGATGTAGAGCGGGCACACGATGGAGACAATCCCGATTCCCACGCCTCCGACGATGCGGTAAACGATCAGCTGGTCCAGATTGGCTGAAATGGCGCATCCGGCACCGGAGACGGTAAAAAGTACGGCGGAGAGGAGCATGGTCCTTTTTCGTCCCAGCCGGTCGCTTAGGGAGCCGGCGAAGATTACGCCCATGATTGAGCCGATCAGCGCGCAACCCACATACCATCCGCTTTGGATCGTTGTCAGTCCAAATTGTCCCGTCACCTGCGACACCGTTCCCGAGATCACGGCGGTATCATACCCGAACAGGAAGCCGCCTAATGCCGCGACAACGGAAAGAAAAATCACGTAACTGCTAATATTCTCTGCTTTCTGCATCCTTCGTTATAGATTAAATTGCTGTTGTTATTCTTGAATTCAGACGGATCCCCCGTTCTTGTTAGAGGTTAAAGTACTCCCTGTACCGGTTATATAGGTTTCCAGCTTGGAGGTAGGCCGATTGCGGGCTCATAAAATGGGAAAACTCAAAGGTGATCGCTTTGTCGTAACCGCATCGTTTGGCGGCCTCTAATTTCATCCGGAGCTTATCGAATTTGATCGGCAGGAACTTGATCGGCATATCACGGTCGAACGACTCGGCGTTTGTCCAGCATTGCATCCCGTATTTATCGGCCAACTTCTTGTTTACTGTGAAAAAAGCGTCCAACTCGTCATAATCGATGTGCCCGTCCTGGAATGCTACGGCATCTACCACCTCGTGGATACCTGCGAATATTTCATCCCACTCTTTCTCATGTTGCCTGACCGATATCGCCTCCTCTCTGCTAAGGGCGGTTCCGCTTGCAGCTACCGCCTTTTTTCCGTCGATCCATGGTGAGATGAATGTGGGCAGTCCCCCGGAGACCTCTTTGCATTGTTTGCCCATCGCGTAAAAAGCGTCGATAGCCCCTTTCGTGGCACGGCTTATCTCACCGCTAACATACCATCCTCCGAAACTTTTGTATTTTTCGCCGTAATTTTTCCATACTTCATCGATCACATACTTATTGTCTTCAATCTCGTACGACATATCACCGGTCGCCCAGTAGTGGCCGGAGTCATACAGGCCGAAATAGAACTTCATGTCGTATTTTTCCGCAAGGCGCAGGTACATATCCAGCAGGTCAACGGAAGGCATATAGCATCCTTTACCCAACAGATATTGAGAGGGATAAGTGATGAATTTTTTATATCCGGAGCGGATCATGATCACCGTATCTATACCGATGGCTTTCATGTATTGGAAATCCAGATCCCACTCGGCTTCACCCCAGTTCTGATGAGGAATATCGTGGGAGATCTCGTCAAGGAACGTGCCGGTTATTTTAACGCCGTTGTTTTCAGGCACAATAAGTTTGCTCTTTATTCCCGGATTGTCATCTACCGAGGACGATTTTCCTGCGCCGTTGCAAGCGGATAATGCGGGGATCACCGCTACTGAAGCACCGGCGAGAGCTGCTTTTTTGATAAAATCCCTTCGATTATTTTGCATTTTCTTCTATTTAGTTGTTATTTATTGTTGATTACTCTCTGTTTTGCCAGTTCTTTATACAATATCAGGGAATCCGGATGACCGGCGAAGGCCAAACTACCCGGTTTATTCAATAATCCCGTATATTGGTAAATGAATATCTTCTCCACAAACGGGGAGACGGCTTCAAGTTGCCGGATGACTCTTTCTGCCGGAGCGGGGAGTAATGCGCTTTGATATACTTTCCCTTCAAACCGGAATACTTCCACATCAGCCCACAACCGTGCGCGCGAAGCTTTTTTGTGAAGGTGATATAAGCGTTCAAAATACCCGGCGCTTTCTTCTACCTTGGTCTTTTCCACTCCGACCTCATCCTGATAAGCGATATAATCAATGTCCAGCAACTCTAGCTGGCGCACGTATTTATCGTCGGCTTGTATGTTCCTTGTGCCGTAAGGTGCGATCAATGTTTTTGTGCCGGGGGTCAGCTTTGTCGCTTCGGCAGAAGATCGGTTTACGTAATTGATAAAAAAATCTTCGTAATGCCCTGATATTCCCGTTTCATTTGGGAAATACCATCCGTAGAAACTTTTGTGATGCGCATATTTCTCAGCGATCTCATTCATGGCTGTCAGGCGTAATTTATTGACTTCGGGATCTGTCATCAAAAAATAGGGTTTTGTCCAGTCGCCGAAGAAATCGTTGCTGACAAAAAACTTTACACCGTATTTGTCCGCGGTGCTTAATACGGCCTCCAGCGGGTCGTCACAGCCCATATTGTGTTGGGGTAGTAACGCGGAAGGATAGAACGTTTTATCATAAATGGCTACGTTGAGCAATACCAGATAGCGGATACCACTGTCGGCAATCTCTTTTACCTTCGCGTCCCATTGTGTTGCGGAGAATGTTTTCAGGGTTTCATTCCAATATTTTCCTTCGGCAAGGTTATGATGCTGGAACTCAAACCATGATCCTTCTATCGGTTTAATCCTTTTTACCTCGTTGAGATTTGCAATTACCTGCGGAACAACCCCTAATCCCAGTGTGGTTAGGCCTAATGACCTTAAAAACGTTCTTCTTGATAAATTATTGCTCATTTATCGTTTATTTCTTATCAAGCTACGAATATTATTTTTTATATCGCTTCTTTTAATTGGAAAACATTGGAAATAATTCCCGAATATCCTGATCGTTTACAGTGCGGCCAAATTCGCAGATTTCAAACGCTTCGATTGTTTTTACTCCTTTTGCCCGGCTTCCATACCACTTTTCAACAACAGACCTGTCATTTTCTTTTATCTCTCCCCGTTTCAATACATACTCACTCAGGATATATTCAATTTTCTCTTCCTGTGTATCGGGAATAACCTTCTTGCTCCGGTTAATCCAGGGCAACCATTCATATATTTGGGATGCATGAGCATCAATGATATATGCTTTTTCTTTCTTCACCGGTGTAATATCTACTACGATATCGGGTTGAGGCTTTTGACGATTAACATAGCGCCCTCTGGTATATAGGAATAAAGGACTCTCAGTTAATGCCAGGACTTCCGGTAATATTTTAGGGACATTTACCAAAAAGGCGGCATCTTGTACCAGTAAAGAGGTGTTCCGATGATCCGGATGATAATCATAAGAAGGATGAGTGATCACAATGTCAGCCTTCCACTCCCGGATCAACCGTATCACCTCCATCCGGTTTTTTAAATTTGCTTCCAGTTCTCCATCTTCATTATTGAGTATCTCGTATTCACAGTTCATCCGTCTCTTTACTTCCTGAGTCTCGTTATACCTGCGGATAGCTATTTCATTTTTCGTACCTTCCTGATGCCCCTTATTGCCATTTGTAAGAGAGACACATTTAATTTTATATCCTAAACGGGAAAAAAGGATACAGGTGCCGCCGGTGGTCAGTTCTGCATCATCCGGATGGGCACAGATTACAATTACTCTTTTCTTTTTGTCTTTCACATTTTCTGCATTCACATTCATCGTCATTACTCCCAAAATTATAATCAGTATTAAACGAACTATTTCTTTCATCTCCTGTCAGTTGTTAATAATATCCACTAAAGTTAGGTGAATTTTTTCAAATGTGGTTTATGACCATTCCGTTTCTATGCCCTGTTTGCTTAACATTTGCTGAAAATCAGACAAAAGTTCACGCCGTTCTCTTACCGCTCTGAAAGGTACCTTTGTTTTTTTTGCGAAAGCGATCAGGCATCCTACAGCCTCGCCAATGCTCCATTCTACCGGATGTAATCGGTAGCAACCGTTAGTGATATGGGTTGTTCCAATATTTTTATTGGCGGGAAGGAGATTGTTTACTCTCTTTGGAAGAAGCGCTCCCAGTGGAATTTGAAAGGGGAGAGAGGGAAAATCGATATAATTGTTGCCTCGGGAACTGGGATGAAGGTCGATATGGTAGTAACCTATACCCACACTGTCGTAAAAGTCTGCGGCACGCTTACCTGCCATATTACCGGCAATCAGTTTCCGGTTTTCAGCGCCCACATGTTCCTCAAGGACAGTGAACTCAGCATCTATTCTTCTTGCTTCTCTAATGTAAGGATATTTAGCCATCCCATCTTCCGTGCCCATGATATCGCCGCGCAACCTCAATCCGCGCCATCCGGTTCCTCCATCCAAACGGGGAGCCTCTGTCTGGAGCCAATAAAAAAGTGAATGGCTCAATTGCCTGGCTCTGGCGATGTTTTTCTGAAATTCTTTTTCAGGAACATCAATCAGGTTGCCGGGGAAGAAGTCATTTTGGGGCCAGTTCACGATGGTGACATCACCACCGTAGGTTCCTTCAAGAAAATTTTCACGGTTAATGATCCGTCTGTAGTTCCAGAGATTAAGCATTCCCTCCAGATTTTTTCCTGTAGGATCAAATCCCAGTTTTTTGGGTTTCAACGTACGCGGGTCGGAGTAGGTGAGATCCAATAATCGTCCGGACCAGGCTGGAGTCATCTCGGGAATATACCGTTTCCAGAAATCATATTCTTTAGGTGGATTCTCTACATTATCTGCTTCCGGTTGGTAATCCATTGCAAAGCAGATTGTGAATGCCTGATTGTTCATCGGGTCCGCTTTCTCCGGGGCATGCAGTTCTTTTGTAGTTTGTTTTGATTCGGTGCCGGTCACATATTCGGTACCGGTTAACGGAAGCAAGTCCCCACATTCTGTTGCATCGACAAAAGAGGCGGCTGTAAGAACAATCCTGTTGTTGGTATACAAATTCTCTACCTCAATACTCTGGACACTATCTCCTACGACGTAGGCTTTCTTGGCCTTGTGGTCTGTTAATATCTGCAACTTGCCACTACTCAGATACGGCGAAAGCATATCGGTCAATACCGACACTGCTACCCTGGGTTCGTGACAAATACGGGAAACACTGCCATCGCCCGGATTCAGGTTTTCTCTCTCCCGCGCAGATTCCGTTAACGGATAGTTCCGACGATAATATTCCCGTACTCTGTTCCTGAAATCACGATACGATTGTGGAGCGCCGTGAGATTCAATCCACTGATGCTCGTCGGGAGGAACTCCCTGTTGAGACACTTGACCGCCAATCCAGTCGGTCTCTTCGGTCATGATTACGTTTAGCCCGTTTCTACAACTGGCAAGAGCTGCTGCACAACCTCCCAGGCCTCCTCCGATGATGATGACATCCGCATGCATCTCTCGCGACCTGATATTTTTACGTCTTTCGTTGGGTTTCGCAGATGCCGTAAAAGTATGACTTCCCTGCAGGGCAGCAGAACCACCCAGCAGGGAAGCATAGGTTATAAAACTTCTTCTATTCACAATATCTCATTCGCCACTTGATTAAAATAATCTATGGATTGTTTTATCTGAGGCAGGTTGTTTTCCCAATTTGCCTCATATTCAATCGTGAAATATCCCTTGAAGTTTTGCCTTTTCAATTCCTCCAGCATTCCTTTCACGTTGAGGACACCCTGTCCCCACACCACATCTTCGAGGCTTCCCTCTTCTCCCTGCGGTGCAATATCCTTGAAGTGCAGCGCTATAAGCCTTCCCCGCAGTTCCTGTAAAGCCGGTACCGGCTCAATCCCCATTCGCTTGAAGTGCCCCACATCGGCGCTCGATCCCAGTAATTTACTCCTTTGCCCGATGTATTTCAGCAGGATTTCGGGTTTCCAGTAGGAAGCCTCATTGGGATGGTTGTGGACGGCCACTTTGATGTTATACTTTTTGGCCAGCCCTTCCACTACATCCCAATCTTCACGGGCCGGCTCCGCGCTGATAAATTCCATCCCCATGCTCTTTGCGAATGCGAACACCTTGTCCCATTCGTCACGTGCGGGTGTCCATACCCCTGAAGAAATGATTTTCACTCCCTTCTCCTTTGCCAGCCCTTTCAGCCGATTTTGCTGTTCGTTGGTCAGGTTGTAACCGAAAACGGCGTCCCCGAAACCTTCCCCCATCTTCTGTCCGGGATAGATCTCTATATAGTGTAATCCCAGCTCTTTCGTCTTGTCCAATGACTCCATTACGGTAAACAGATGGAAGGTATAGGATTGCATGGATAAATGCCATCCCTGTTTTTCCGCTTTTGTTCTTGTGTTATCCTGTGCGCAGGCGGTACTTAAAAAAAGACAGGACAGCGCAATTAATACTGTTTTTGTTGTTTTCATCCTTGTTGGAAATTTTAAATATTTATCCTTAAAAAATTTATTGGAGAGATTTGTTTGCATATTCACATTTTAAATGTTAGTTTTGCAATATTATTCACATTGTAAATGTTAGTATTATGATAAATGAATATGATTTGGACTTTGTCGTTTCCGACCAACGGGAGGTGTTTTTATCCCGATCGCCGGGTATTCTCAGGAAAATCGACTTCGACCTTTATTTGAACAGTGAGCAAATTGTCATTGTCTCGGGTATTCGTCGTTGCGGTAAGTCCACGCTGTTGCGCCAGTTTGCTGATCGTTTAGGTCATGATTTCGTCTATATTAATTTCGACGACGAACGGTTACTTCATTTCGAAGTGTCCGATTTTTCCATTCTACTGACCCTTTGGCACAAGCAAAATGCCAGCCGGAATATCATTATTGATGAAATACAGAACATTCCTAAATGGGAACGTTTTGTACGTCGAATACACGACGAGGGATACAAAGTTTTCCTCTCCGGATCAAATTCCAAATTGTTGAGTGGCGAATTAGGCACACACCTTACCGGGCGCTACAAGGAAATAGGGCTTTATCCTTTTTCTTTTACCGAATACCTTGATTTCGCGGGAATTGCCGTGAAAAAGACAACGGCATCGCGTGCGGCTGTAAGTAGGGCTTTTGATGAGTACCTGCTCAATGGAGGCTTTCCGCTTTATTGCCTTACAAAAGACGAAGAGATCCTTGCCACGCTTTATGAAAATATCCTTTACAAAGATATTCTTTTCCGTTATACTATTCAAGAAAAAAAAGCATTTCGGGAACTGGCGCATTATCTCATTTCCAACATAGGAAAAGAGTTCAGCTATCGCAATATCTCTCGTCTGTTGGATATAAAGAGCGATACGTCCACCAAGAATTATATCTCCTATATGGAAGCATCTTTTTTGCTCTTCTGGGTTCCCAAATACGACTATTCACTCAAAAAGCAATATGTTTCCAACAAGAAAATCTATTGTATAGATAATGGCCTGAGTTCCATAGTGGCTTTTCGCTTTTCACAGGACAGCGGGCGACTGTTGGAAAACATGGTGTTTATCGAACTGCGCCGGCGAGGTTATCAGGTTTACTTTCATAAAAAGATGAAAGAGTGTGACTTCGTTTGCCTGCTACACAATCAAATTATTAGCGTGATACAAGTGTGCGAATTTCTGACGCCGGAAAACCGTTCACGGGAAACGGAAGGCCTGATGGAGGCAATGGATACTTATCGTTTGTCCGAAGGAACCATCCTTACCCGGGGGAAACCGGAAATTATCCCCTTCCCCGGGCAAGGATACAGTATCCGTGTATTCAATATTATCGACTGGTTACTGTAAATTTTTCTCTCCAATATGTCAAAGAACTTTTTTACCCGTTATTATCGGGGCATATCGGGTAATGTGAAGCCGTTTTCGTAGGTGTGTCTTATCCACTCGTTGGCCATCTCGGCGGCGTTGAATTCGGCAAAGCGCCGATCGAATCTCGGGTCGCCGTCGATC
>MKTD01000065.1 GCA_001898165.1 Bacteroidia bacterium 43-41 | reverse complement strand
ATATCACAAAATTAAGCATTTATTTTGGCTTAACCTGTTGTCCAAATTCTTGGGTATATTATAGATGTCATAAAATTATACCAAGATTTTTTCTCATCAAGTAAAAGAGATTATTTGAAATTACCAAAATTAGGCGATGCAATAAAAACATATATTTCAAATAACTATGACTTTCTTAATTGTCCGAATAATTTCATAGAAAAGAAATCCAATTTACCTTGCGAATGCAATGCTTGTAAAAAATTAAATAAACTCTATCATCCATCACAAATTGAATTTTATAAACCTTCAAAAGAAACTCGATTTGTATATAATGGAACATTATTATCTAAAAAGCTACTTGAAAGTCCAGTCATTGGCACATTCAGAAACCCAATGGCTATGAGAACATTACATATTTTACGTCATCAAATTAACAATCTTATAAAAGAAGGAATTGTAGATGAAGATACTCGAGTGGTAATAGAAACTGCCAGAGATTTGAATGATGCGAATATGCGTTGGGCAATAGAAAAATTTCAACGTGAACGAGAAAAAGAAAATAAAGAGTTTGAAGAAGCTATTAAACGACACTTCCCTGAACGTAAATACACAAAAGATGATATTGACAAAGCACGTCTTTTGTTAGACCAATATGATGTTTCTGAGAAATCTGAGCAAATTCCACAAATAAGTGAACAAAAAAAGAAAAAATTAGACAGAGTAGATATTTACAAAAAAGATGTTACAAAGTATAGACTTTGGTTAGAGCAAGGCTGTCGTTGTATTTACACTGGAAAATTAATAAATATTTCAGCACTTTTTGATGATACTAAAGTTGATTTTGAACACACAATTCCAAGAAGCATATCTTTTGATAACTCATTAGCTAACCTAACAGTTTGTGATGCTCACTTTAATAGAACAATAAAAAGAAATAAAATCCCAGCACTTTTATCAAATTATGAAGATATATTAGCACGTATTCAACCATGGATAGAAAAAGTTGAGCGATTAAAAGATAATGTAGAATATTATATATCAAAATCGAAACAAGCACAAACAAAACCGTCAAAAGATTTTGCGATAAGGCAACGGCATTTGTGGCAAATGGAATTAGATTATTGGAAAAATAAAGTAGAACGTTTTACAATGCAAGAAGTTACCAGTGGTTTCAGAAATAGTCAATTGGTTGACACAAGAATAATATCGAAATATGCCTTCCATTATTTCAAGTCTGTTTTTAACAGCGTTGAGGTTCAAAAAGGAAGTGTAACAAGTGACTTCAGAAAAATGCTTGGTATTCAGAGCATGAACGAAAAAAAGAATAGAGACAAGCACTCTCATCATGCCGTTGATGCAACGATTTTAACAATGATACCTGTTGCATCAAAACGTGACAAAATGCTAAAACTGTTTTACGAAAAGGAAGAAGCAAAGTCTTTAAATCAAGACTATTCTGAAATTTATGAATCACTACATAAAGAGATTCTCAGTTGTCAATTTGGGAACATTAAAGGAATAACAGAATTCATTGAAAATAGTATTTTAATCAACTATATTTCAAAAGACCAAACACTATCACCTGCAAATAAAGCCTTACGTAAGTGTGGAAAAATAGTTCCAATAAAAGACAAAACAGAAAAAATTGTTTATGAAAGACATGATGATGGTTCAATAAAATACAGAACTTATAAAGACGGAACACCTATTTACAAAAAAGATAAAGACGGAAAGTTTATTATAAAAAATGGAGAAAAAGTTAGAATTCCAATCCTCAAAGCAGTACGACAAACGGGTGACTGCATACGTGGTAAACTTCATGGAGAAACATTTTATGGTGCAATTACTCAAGCAAAGAAAGATGAAAACGGGCGTTTAATAAGAGATGAAAATGGGAAAATCCAAATAAATGAAGAAGTTCTCTATGTTGTAAGAAGGGAATTGAAATATAAGAAAAATGCACAAGACACAGGCTTTTATAATTGGAATAATTTAGAAGACGTTATTGTCGATAAATCTTTATTTCGAATGATGAAGATGCAATTTAAAGATGGAATAAGTTTTAAAGACGCTTGTGAAGAAGGCATTTACATGATTGACAAAAATAGAAATAAAATTAATAAAATAAGACATGTTCGCTGCTTTACAGACACAAAAAATCCAATTATCGTTAAAAAACACATCTATTTATCAGATAAACCATATAAGCAAAACTATTATTCGACTAATGGAGAAAATATTTATTATGCTATCTATTGGGATGGAATACACGGAACTGTTAGAACATATGATTTCAGAAGCCTTATGCAATTGTCAAAAATAATGAAAAATGGAAACATTATTTCAATAAAAGATTTTTTTGAGCCTGTCAAAAAGACAGGAAAAGGTTCAAATGTTTCTGATATTCCATTATATGCTGTATTGAATATTGGCACTAGATTGCTAATTTATTTAGATAAAGAAATAAAAAGTGGAGAAATTGCTTCAGAGATTATTAAAATTTATTTTTCTGAAATGGAAGAAACAGAATTATTAAAAAGGTTATATGTTATGACAAGAATATTTGATCCAAATGACGGCAGATTACAATTAAGATATCATGCTGAGGCTAGAGATGACAAAAAGTTATTAGAAGAGTTTCCAGAAAAGATGTTTGGCAAAAGAGGTAAAAACGGTTTTTCGGAAATAAATAAGCAATTCAACACCATATCCTAAATTATTATTAAGCCCTGGAAAATTCAATTTTCTAATAGAAAATAAAGATTTTATTATTGAAAATGGGAAAATTAAATTTCTATGATTAAACGAACCCTCTACTTTGGCAACCCCGCCTACTTAAGTTTGCGCAACAAGCAGTTAGTCGTTCAACTACCTGAAGTGGTGAAAAGCGATTCGCTGCCCGAAACCTTTAAAGAGCAATCCGTAAAAACCATTCCGATAGAAGATATCGGAGTAGTTATTCTCGATAATAAACAATTGACCATTACGCACGGCGTAATGGAAGCATTGCTCGAAAACAACTGCGCACTCATTACGTGCAACAGCAGCCGTATGCCCGCCGGGTTGATGCTTCCGCTTACCGGGAATACCACACAAACAGAACGTTTTCGAGAACAGATTGACACATCAGTCCCACTGAAAAAACAGCTTTGGCAACAAACCGTTCAGGCAAAAATAGAAAATCAAGCCTATGTATTAGCTAACAAATCAAAAGCTATAGTAAAAAACATGCTCGCATGGGCAGCAGATGTAAAAAGTGGTGATCCGGACAATTACGAAGCACGTGCTGCTGTTTATTATTGGGCGAATCTTTTCACGAATATCACCGGATTTATACGACACCGCGAAGGAATTCCGCCTAACAATCTGCTAAATTACGGCTATGCCATTTTGCGAGCCGTGGTAGCCCGCTCATTGGTTGCAAGCGGACTTTTACCCACATTAGGTATTCATCATCAAAATAAATATAACGCTTATTGCTTGGCAGATGATATTATGGAGCCATATCGGCCATTTGTGGATAAATTGGTATTTGAAATGACTGAAAGTGAAGCTGATGTTTCGGAATTAACGCAGGATATGAAAGCCAAACTACTAAATATACCGGTGCTTGACGTAGTCATGAACAATCAGCGAAGTCCATTAATGATTGCTGTGGGGCAAACTACCGCATCACTTTATAAGTGTTTTTCGGGCGAAATTAGAAAGGTAAAATATCCATCTTTCGAATAATTATTTCATCCTATGGATAATCCGGAGCATACCCACCCACATTCCGGTCTAAAATCCAGGATTCAGGAAGGAGCATATTCTTTCAAAAATCAAACATTATGTTATGCATCCATATTAAAGGCTGACAAATTGTAAAACAGAGCGAGTAAAAAAAGGGGTAAAAAAGGGGCCGGAACATCTTTTCCGGAGCATATGCACCCGGTCGGTGGCGGAAGTGTAAAAATCCAACGTATTCCGGAGCATATGCACCCGTTTCCCCGGTTTAACCGGCTCACAATAAAGGTGATGTTTTCACCACATCGCTTTTTCAGCCCTTCCGCAGATTCCGGAGCATACCCACCCGCTTGTTGATTATTTTTTATTAGATTATGTGTAAGCCTCCGGTAAACCACGTATTTCCTATTTCATCAGGTGCCTGTACCTTTGTGTTCAAAACAGAAAAAGAAGTATGTTATGACACAAGA
>MKTD01000064.1 GCA_001898165.1 Bacteroidia bacterium 43-41 | reverse complement strand
CTAGCGTTCATCCTGAGCCAGGATCAAACTCTTCGTTGTATATTTGTTGTATGTCTTGAACTGTCACCAATCCCTGCCTGACGGCATATACGGTAAAAAAAACTGAACAAACACCCGGCTCCAGCCGGTGATCCTCAAACTTGCCCCAGATTCCACGAATCTATTCCTTTTCCTCTTTATTGTGTTCTTATTTTGAACGGGTACCAATATATATTTATATACTGCTTGTCTTTTTTAAAAACGTGTATGGAATACTTTCAAAGAACGTTTGTCATGCTTCCCGACAACTGCTGTTTTTCGGAAAGCGGATGCAAAGGTAGAAAAAGATTTTATTCAAACAAAACATTTTCGCAATGAATTTAATAAAAAAAATCATTTTTTTTCAAGCATTGAAGTAATGGTTTAGCAACTAATGGATTAATAAAAGACCTCAAATTGTACTTATTGGAGATTATTCTGCAAAAACGCTGCAAAAACGTCAAATCTGATATATAGAGTCACAAATTATGTGTATCTTGCACCGTTTTTTATTTATGCACTAAAACTACTATAAAAGTAAATTTTTTGATGAAAGGTATTGTAACTATATTCAGGCGTTTCTTGCCCCCATATAAGAAATACGTGATCCTGTCGTTCCTTTTTAATATATTAACCGCATTATTGAACGTTTTTTCACTGGCAACCATCATACCCATACTTCAGGTTTTATTTAAAGTCAACAATAAGGTTTTTGAATTTATTCCATGGGAGGCGAAAGGTATCTCGATGATCGATATTGTTTTAAATAACGGGAATTGGTATATGTCTCAACTTATTGAGACCTATGGAGGCAGCACAACACTCATGTTTTTGGCGATTACGCTTGTTGTTATGACCCTGTTTAAAACAGGAACCGCCTATTTCGGAGCCTATTTCACCATTCCCGTCCGGACAGGGGTGGTGAAAGACATCAGAAACCAAATTAACGATAAGATACTGGCCCTCCCTATCGGTTTTTTTTCGGAAGAACGTAAAGGCGATATATTGGCCCGGGTCTCGGGAGATGTGAATGAAGTGGAGAGCTCAGTGATGAGTTCGCTCGATATGCTCTTTAAAAACCCGATCCTTATTCTTATTTATTTAATTACAATGGTCGTCCTCAGCTGGCAACTCACCCTCTTTGTCTTTGTGGTGCTGCCGATTATGGGATATGTGATGGGGACGGTGGGAAAATCGCTGAAGAAAAGCTCGTTTGAGGCTCAAAATAAATGGGGTGAGCTGATGTCGCAAATTGAGGAAACATTAAGCGGGCTCAGGATAATAAAAGCGTTTAATGCTGAAAGCAAAATATCAAAACGATTCTATGCGGGGAGCGACCTGTTTAGAAAAATGTCTAACCGGATTGCCAGACGGCAATATCTTGCACATCCGATGAGTGAATTCCTGGGAACCGTCACCATAGCTATTGTCCTCTGGTTTGGCGGCTCGCTTATATTAAGCGGCAATGGTATTATTGATGCGGCTACTTTTATTTATTACCTCACCATTTTCTACAGCATTATCAACCCTATTAAAGAGTTCTCAAGATCGGCATATACCGTGCAGAGAGGCCTGGCTTCCATGGAACGGATCGACAAGATATTGAATGCGCAAAATGAGATAACCGACACTCAACATCCTCAAAAACTGACTTTTGATAAACAGATACATTACAATAATGTTTGGTTCAAATACAATAAAGAGTGGGTGCTGAGAGGGATCGATTTAACGATCGAGAAAGGGAAGACGGTGGCTCTTGTAGGCCAATCGGGCTCGGGAAAGTCCACCATGACCGACCTTTTATCCCGATTTTACGATATTCAGGAAGGGGGGCTCTTTATCGATAACATCAACATAAAGGAGGTTACCTTACACGATCTGCGCTCAAAGATAGGTTACGTAACCCAGGAAGCGATCCTTTTCAACGACACATTCTTCAACAACATCGCCTTCGGCTTAAAACAGGCCACGCAAGAAGAGGTGATTGAAGCGGCAAAAGTGGCTAATGCGCACGAGTTCATCATGGCCACCCAAAGCGGATACCAGACCAATATCGGCGACCGGGGAGGAAAACTGTCGGGTGGACAGCGTCAACGGATAAGCATTGCGAGAGCGGTGCTGAAAAATCCGGAGATCCTGATTCTGGATGAAGCTACCTCGGCACTTGATACCGATTCGGAACGGCTGGTACAGGATGCTTTGGAGAAACTGATGAAAAACCGGACAACCATCATTATTGCACACCGGTTATCCACCATAAAGAATGCGGACGAGATTTATGTTTTAAGGGAGGGACAAATCATTGAGTCGGGCGGACATAACTCGCTGTACGCATTAAACGGCTATTACACCAAGCTTTGCAATATGCAGGGAGACCTAAATTGAAAATGCGTTTTGAATTTTGACCGTGGCCTTGTCATCCAGTTTCTCCAACAACCGGTCAACCGCCTCATAGGGAGAGTTAATGCTTCGAAACTCAGGAACAATCTCTTTCATTTTTTTCACGGTACGCATATCATCGTACTGATACGAAATATTTATTAACTTCTCAATCTGATCCCTCACTCCTTCGTACTCATACTCCCGCACCTGAGCAATCATGATTTTCTCATTGTGCGTGGGCTTCGTATGTTCGGCATTGTTCAATAACTCTTCATAAAGCTTCTCGCCGTGACGCAATCCGGTAAACTCGATCTTGATATTCTTCGATCCCGACAGCCGGATCATTCTCTTGGCCAGATCAATGATCTTTACAGGCTTACCCATATCGAAAAGATAAATCTCACCGCCTTTCCCCATGGACCCGGCTTCGAGAACCAACTGGCAAGCTTCGGGGATGGTCATAAAATAACGGATAATTTCGGGATGGGTGACTGTTATAGGACCTCCGTTTTTAATTTGTTCCCTGAATAACGGAATTACCGAGCCGTTAGAACCCAATACATTACCAAATCGGGTCGTGATGAATTGTGTTGTTTTCTGACTGGTTTTTGCAAGGTGCCTTGACAAGGATTGAACATAGATCTCACTGATCCTTTTTGAGCAACCCATTATATTTGACGGGTTCACTGCTTTATCTGTAGAGATCATGACAAATTTCTGGGCGCCGTATTTTACAGCTAAATCAGCTAATATTTTTGTTCCTAAGACATTTGTCTGTATGGATTCGGAAACATTATCCTCCATCATAGGAACATGTTTGTAGGCTGCGGCATGAAAGATATACTGCGGGCGCGACTTTGCAAAAATGCGTTCCATCCTCGTGGCATTGCCTACATCCGCAACAATTATATTTGTGTTGATATCGATCCACTTTTTCTGAAGTTCAAGCCTCATATCATGCAGGGGGGTTTCTGCCTGATCGATCAAAATAATATTGTAAGGGTTGAATGAAGCTACCTGACGGACAATTTCGCTCCCTATAGAGCCTGCGGCTCCTGTCACCATAACCCTCTTTCCTTCAATGTGGGCGGCAATTTCCTTTAAATTGATGTTAATGGGGTTGCGGGGGAGCAGATCCTCTATTTGAATATCTTTTAACTGCTCTTTTCCTGTCAATGTCCCGTTCCATTCATTAACAGGAGAGGTGGTCAACAGGGAAATATTATGATCAACAAAGTTTTCCAGTGAAGGAGAATTTCTTATCTGATCCATTTTATGAGGGGAAACAATAACTGTTTTCACATCTTTTGCTTCCAACACCCTGAACAGATTTTCGTTATTGGCATAAATATTAAGTCCCAAAAGATTTTTGCCGACCATATTGTCTTCATCGGTAATAAATCCCAATACCTTATACTTAAATTCCCGATTTCCCCTGATCGCCTTTGCAAGGCTAATTCCGGCTTGCTTGGTACCGTAAATAAAAATATTGGTGGCTTTTTGCGGCTTGCCTGTAATAGACTCATAAACCTCCTTGACAACAATACGGGAAAAAATCATCAATAAAACATTCAGGACATAGGTTGCAAAATGAATGGTATTTGAAACCGTAAAGGCAGGGTTATATTTCTTTATTATTACCAGACAGGCAAACGATACAAAATAACCAAGGGTTAACGCATAAATAATGCGAAGAAGATCGGAAAAGGCTGAAAAGCGTAGAATCCCGCTAAAGGTTTTAAAAATAAGAAATGCAATGACATTGAAAAATATCAGGACAAGCGTTGTGGTTATACCATCAGCCTTAACTTGCGCGGTGAGCCCTTCAAAGCCGAAGCGCAAAAAATACATAGTCAGGGTCGAAAACAGTATAATGAGGATGTCTATTATCAGGATAGACATGCGGGACAAAACCCTGTCTGATAAGTAATTCTCTAAGTATTTATTCATAACTGCACTCAAAGACCAACAACAGTATATTCTAAATTGCCAAATATACTGCAAATTTATGAAGAATTGTGATGTTAATAAAAATGTTTATCTGAAATCCGGATTGTTGGGCAGTTATTCCACAATAATCTCATTCTGACAAACAATCATGTTCATTTTGATATCTCCTTGATTTGCCGGAATTCTGTCAAAAACCTGAAAGTCAAAACAGATAGCCATCTTTGGAGCCTTTATCTTTGGTAATAATCTATCGTAAAAGCCTTTTCCCCTACCCATCCGGTTTAGTGTGCGGTCGAAAGCAACACCCGGGACAATTACCAAATCTATTTTATCGTATTCCTGTTCCGGGAAAGTATTACCCAGCGGTTCTTCAATTCCAAAACCGGAAGTCAACATACTCTCTTCGGAAACATATCTTTTCAAAACTAATTCACTATTATTAACCATTGGCAAAAGAAATTGTTTTTGCCAATGATGTCTTTTTATCCATTCATGCGTATTTACTTCATCAGACATACTGTAATAAGCAAGAACAACTTTTGCATTTTGGAAAACTTCAGTGAGCTCAAGTGTGGATATTACCTCCTCCGACAAGTTTTGCAGCTCCCTTTGAGAATAAGATTGCTTTATCTCAACCACTCTCATACGAAGCTTTTTTTTCTGCTCAACAATATTCATCTCTTTCATTGCCCGTACTCGTTTCATGCGTAAAACAATGCGCCGGGCTCCCGGGGGATAGAAAAGCTGATCCCCTGGCCCAACGAAATTGACTTATACCTTTCCTCCACAACAGATTCGGGCTTCGCCAACCCTTTTTCAATAAAATTAACGGCTTTTTTCATCAAAGCATCGTCCTGCATATATATGGAGAAATAACTTTCTTCTCCAAAAAAGTTCCTAACGATATAGGAGACCAACTGCCGCTCCAACAGCTTCCTGGATTCCTCTACATAATAGGGCCGCGGACGGATCCCTTTATTGTCGGCGAAACTCACCAAGTTCGTCAAAAGAGGTTGCTTATATAAAAAACGGACAAGCTCTTCAGCCGATCGAAACTCCTGCAATTTTTGCCTGTGCATATCCGAATAGGTTACGGCATACTCTTGAATAAAATCTCTGCTAGCGAGTGAATTAAAATAAGAATTCATGCCTACTGTGTCGCGGGCGACAAAAACATCCGGCATTATGCCATCGCCTCCGAAAACAGTCCGCCCGCCTTCGGTTTTAAACGGGATCAGGGTAGATGCTGTATCGCTATTCACGTAATCGCCTTGCATATATCTGTTTAAGGCCTCCAACTCATATTCATCGTACTTCCCTTTTTCATATTTTCGTTGAATGGAGCGCCCCGATGCTGTATAATACCGGGCAACGGTAAGCCTCACGGCAGACCCGTCGGGAAAACTCCGCTGGCTTTGTACCAGTCCTTTTCCAAACGACCGGCGCCCGATCACTAACCCGCGATCGTTATCCTGAATGGCGCCGGCGAATATTTCACTTGCCGACGCGCTTAATTCATCAATCAGAACAACAACATCATCTTCCTTGCTTGTTCCAGAACCATTAGCGTAATTGTCCTGACGGGGGAAGTTGCGCCCGTCGGCATAAACAATCAGGTCACCTTTATTGAGAAATTCATTCACCATGGCAACCACAACGTCCAACGAACCGCCGCTGTTGCCTCGCAGATCGATTACAAAGGAGCGTGCTCCCTGGCTTTTAAGCTTGGATAACGCCGATATAAACTCATTGAAAGTATTGAATCCGAATGTGCCTACTTTGATGTACCCGATGGCGTCGGTCTGCATATAAGCGGCCTGCACGCTATTCATGGGAATATCCCCGCGGGTTACGGTTATGTTGATCAACTTTGAATCATCGTTCCTCTTGATCCCGAGTTTTACTTCCGAACCTTTTTCACCACGAAGTTTTTGCAACACATCGGCGTTTGTAATTTTCTTGCCGGCGATCAATGTATCATTGACATTGACTATCCTGTCCCATTGTTGTATGCCTGCCGCCTCCGATGGGCCGCCGGGGACAATGCTTGTCACCACGATCGTATCCCTTAACACATAAAAACTAACGCCGATTCCCGAAAAATGACCTTCCAGGTCTTCGTTTAGACGTTTCATTTCGCTGGCGGGGATATACGCCGAATGCGGATCCAGTTCATGAACAATTTTAGGCAGCGCCTCTTCCACAAGCTGGTACATATTCACGGTATCGACATACGATTTATTGATGTAGTTGAATACGGCATCAATCTTTCCGGTTCCTTCAACTTTTCCTATGCTTCCAAATTGCGAATATATGCTCCCTATGAAAATTCCCAAAGCAATACTCAATCCAATCCATAAGGGAAGCCACGTTTTTATTTTTTTCTCAGGACTCATTATCTTTCTTTCAACTTACATTTATAAATCAACTGAAACCAACTCTATACCAGCTCTCATAAGCAATTCCACCCCTTCGCTCAATCGATAAGAATCGGCATAAACAACTCTTTTGATGCCTGCCTGAATGATAAGCTTGGCACATTCGATACAAGGCGACGACGTCACATACAATGTTGCCCCTTCGCTGCTGTTGTTGGACCGGGCCACCTTTGTAATGGCATTTGCTTCGGCATGAAGGACGTAGGGCTTTGTAACATTATTCTCATCTTCACAAACATTCTCAAATCCGGATGGTGTACCATTATACCCGTCGGAGATTATCATCTTGTCTTTTACCAAAATGGCGCCTACCTGGCGGCGTTTGCAGTATGAATTTTCCGACCAGATAAATGCCATCCGCATATACCGTTTGTCTAGTTCGAGCTGTTTCGTATCTATCATCTACACTTTGCTAACTGTTATTCAATCGCTTTCAGACTCATATCCAGGCTTTTCACCGAATGTGTGAGCGCACCCACCGAGATGTAGTCCACACCACACTCGGCATACTGACGAATAGTTTCGAAAGTAATCCCACCCGACGACTCCAGCTCAACACGCCCGTTCACCATCTTCACAGCTTCGAGCGTCTGTCCGGGAGTAAAATTATCAAGCATGATCCTGTCGATTCCTCCAACGGCAAGAGCCTGGTTCAGTTCATCGAAATTACGTACTTCGATCTCTATTTTGAGCTGTTTGTTTTTTTCCTTCAAATATTCTTGTGCTCCACGAATGGCATTTTCAATGCCGCCTGCAAAATCCACGTGGTTGTCTTTCAGCAAGATCATATCGAACAAACCGATACGATGATTTTCCCCGCCGCCGATCTTCACGGCCTGTTTCTCCAGCATCCGCATTCCGGGCGTGGTTTTGCGCGTATCAAGCACTTTTGTTTTGGTCCCTTCGAGCAATTTTACATATTTTCCGGTAGTAGTGGCTATTCCACTCATGCGTTGCATGACATTCAACACCAATCGTTCTGTTTGCAACAGCGACCGCACTTTCCCCGATGCAATGAACGCAACATCCCCGGGCTTTACACGCGCGCCGTCGTTCATGAAAATGTCAACCGATATCCCTTTGTCGAAATGACGAAAGATCGTCTTGGCAACTTCCACTCCTGCTAAAATACCTTCTTCCTTAATCAACAGGCGAGCTTTGCCGGTGGCTGTTTCAGGAATAGAGCAAAGCGTAGTATGATCGCCGTCGCCTATATCCTCGGCAAAAGCCAGTTCAATGAGTTTATCGGTCAATTTTTCTATTTCCATTTCAATAAAATTGGGCTGCTGCTAATAGTAACAAAGATTGTTCCCGTTTTGTTAATAAAACTTGCAAATTGTGAATGCAAAATTATAAAAATAAAAGGTTATATTTGTATCCAAGTTGCTAATTTAACGTAAAAAACATTTATAGAAGAGAGATGAAGGTTGTTTTGCTGTCTGTAGGAAAAACCGATGAAGATTTCTACGCGCAGGCGATGGATATTTTCAGGAAAAGATTGAGTCATTACATTCCTTTCGACCTGGAATTTGTGCCGGATATAAAAAACAGAAAAAACTTATCGGAAAAAGAGCAAAAAAACCTGGAGGGGGAAGGGATACTGAATCGGATCCAACAAGGCGATCATGTGGTTTTACTGGATGATAAAGGAAAACAATACTCCTCTGTGGAATTTTCCCTGTTTATAGAAAAAAAATCGCACTCCGCGCCTAAACGGCTTGTTTTTGTTGTTGGGGGCCCTTACGGATTCCCCGACGAAGTTTACAGGCGTGCCAACGAGAAGTTGTCGTTATCGAGAATGACTTTCACGCATCAGATGGTCCGGCTAGTGTTTGTGGAACAACTTTACAGGGCGATGACCATTTTAAACGGCGAACCGTATCATCATGAATAGTTCTAAAACCGTGCAATTATGAAAAAGAATCTTTCCGTTGTTTTGCTGCTTCTGACCACTGTTACTGTTTTTTCACAAGAGATTACAGGCTCGTGGAGCGGAACGCTTAACATCATGGGCAACAAACTGCCCGTTGTTTTCCACATCTCGAAAACCGACAGCATTTACACTACAAAAATGGACAGTCCCGCACAAAACGCGTTAGGATTACCTACTTCAAAGACCTCCTTTGCTGAAAACATGCTTGAGGTTGTGGCAACCGGATTGGGCCTTTTTTATCAGGGAACATTGTACGGCGATTCTATCGTGGGAACGTTTAATCAGGGCGGAATACCGTTTCCGTTGGTGTTGAAGCAATCCGATGAGCCGGTTTTAAACCGTCCGCAGGAACCAAAACCGCCGTTTCCCTACAAGACGGAAGAGGTGAAGTTTACCAACAAAAAAGACAAGACAGAGCTTGCCGGAACACTCTCGATCCCCGATTCCGCAGGAACATTTCCGGCAGTTGTGCTGATTGCGGGCAGCGGGCCGCACGACAGGGATGAAACCGTTTTCGGGCACAAACCGTTTTTAGTAATTGCCGATCAGCTGACCCGAAACGGCTTTGTCGTACTCAGATACGACAAGCGCGGAGTGGGTTCGTCGGACGGGCAATTCGAAACCGCAACCACCAAAAATTTTGCCGGCGATGCAGCGGCAGCCTTAGACTACCTGAAAACCCGAAAAGAGGTGAACAGGTCGAAAATAGGGCTTATCGGACACAGCGAAGGCGGCGTAATTGCGCCGATGGTTGCATCGGATAATCGGGACGTAAGATTTGTTGTGCTTCTGGCCGGGAT
Organism: Bacteroidia bacterium 43-41; assembly: GCA_001898165.1. Lineage (GTDB taxonomy): Bacteria > Bacteroidota > Bacteroidia > Bacteroidales > Dysgonomonadaceae > Petrimonas. The sequence continues at coordinate 28,293 of MKTD01000064.1, read as the reverse complement.
GGGGGAAAAGGGGATTGAAACGATCATGGAGCAAAACCGCTTATCGCTGGAAACACTGAATATGGAACCCGAAAACAGGGAGCGATCATTAAAGGCGATGCGCGAGATCTTCGAGAGCCTCCCGGAATGGCAAGGAACGGAAGCAGACCGGGTAACGTTGCGCGATAGGCTGTCGCAACTCTGGGAGCAATATCCTATCCTTGTTAAAATGAAATTGAAAAAGGATCCTTTCGTCCGTGACCAGTTCAATGCGATCTCCACACCCTGGTATCGTCAGTTCCTCGCATTAGATCCGGCGGAATACCTGCAAAAAGTGAAATGTCCGGTGTTGGCCATTAATGGGGAAAAAGACACACAGGTTTTAGCCGATAAAAATTTGAGCGCCATAAAATCGGCTTTAGACAAGGGACGAAATCATCAATACGAAATAAAAACTTACCCGGGACTTAATCATCTTTTTCAGGAATGTGAAACCGGTCGTATCGACGAATACGGAAAAATTGAAGAGACCATTTCACCGGAAGTGTTGTCAGACATAACAGCATGGATAAAAAGGCAAGTCAACTTTTAAATTTATCATATATGGCTACAAAAAAACAACTTTTTACTGCTCTTTGGATCATCATCGCAATCATTGCTGTTGCGTCTATCGTTAGCCTGGTTGTGCTGCCGAAATGGAAAGGGATATTTCTGGCAAGTGGAGGCGGCTTTTTAATCGCGAATATTTTTATTTCGATGTTTTTTATCCAGAACAATTATCGCGATAACAAATAATTAGCATCAATTTTTTGTCAACTTCTCCATATTTATGCAAGCCGACAAAACATCGTAAGCCGCTTGCAGGTATTCCTGTAAAGTATTTTGTTCACGCAGTTTTTCCGAAGAGAATTCGCTTTCGAGAATATATTTCTTTTGTAGTTGCAATTGTTTTGCAGCCACATTTCCGGCTATCAACTCCAAATTGGCTAATTTCAGCCGGTAGTTGTTCTTGTAGGTCTCCAACTGAGCCAGCTCCCTCGACAACTCCCCCCTGCGGTTATTCTGTAAATCGCGTAAATTTTCACGCTCAATCTGCTCTTGCATACGCAACTGGGATACTTCTTTTGCCGTGCTGAGCGATCTCGAGATAGGAATCCGAAGCGAGAGAGCCAGGAAGCTGTTTCCAAACCACCTGTCGGTATTCCCCAACTTCAACTCTTTCCCAAAATAGTTGGCTCCGTAATATCCCGATAACGACAACGACGGCGCATATTTCAATACTGCATTTTTAGTCTTTATCTCCGACAACGAAACCAATTCAGCCTGGCGGCGTTGAGAAAGGGGATCTTCACTGTCCACCCATCCATTTAATGCCATTTTCGAGTAGAGCGACTGGATATCATCCGATAAACTCAGCCTGTCCAATTTATCCTCGTCCGGCTCTTCTCCCAGACTCAACAACAAGTTTACCCTGGCGTTATGCAGGATATTTTTTGCCTGATAAAACCGGGTGAGCGAAACGTTGTAATTCATTTCCGAATTATTTTTGTCTGCAAGCGAAATCTTTTCCCGCCTATAAAGGTCTTTGGCCTCCCGCAACAACAGGGCGTAATAAGCCGTATCGGCAGTTACCGCATCCAATTGGGCCTGTGCAATCGCACAATCGATATATGCCTGGGAGACATTGGCTTTCAGTTCGTTCTCGGCAATTCGGGAATCGAGCCGGCTTATTTTCAACTGCTTCTCCTGCTCCGATTTCCGTCCGGCCGTTTCGGGATTGAAAATATCGAAATCAACATTCAACCCTGCCCCCGAATTCCACGGAGTGTTGAAACGCATATAGGCTAACTCGTCTTTGGGTGCCGAAGGATCAAGCATCATTGCCGGAATAGGGGTTGACTGGATAATAAGGTTCCGCCGCAAATCGGATGTAGCATAGATGTCGGGCAGATAGTCCAGCTTGAATTGCGAAAGCTTCTGTCCGGCTTGTTGTTCTTTCAGGCGTTGCGCGATTATCTCCGGCGAGTGAGTGAGCGAGTAACTCACTGCATCTTCCAGCGCCAGTGCCTCTATATTTATTGTTTTCTCCTGGCCTGCAACGGATAAGGCGGATACCATCAATAAAAGGGAAAGAAAATATGTTTTTTTCATTGTGAATACTTTTTATGAACTTGAAATCTTTACCTGAACACCGACGACGGTTCTACTTTCTTGAGTTTCTGTATCGAGAACATAGAGCTAGCTACGGCAATAATCAGTGTCACGAAAAACAAAAATGCCAAAAACTGCGGAGAGAGACTAATGATTAGCCCCGCTTTTGCCATTCCGAATTTCGTCACGATCAATAGAATCAACGAAACCGCAAATCCGAGAACTGCATAAATAAACGATTGCGTCATCACCAAAAGCGTGATGTAGTGACTGGTAGCACCAATGGCCTTCAGGGTTCCGTAGTCTTTGATCCGGTCGTAGGTGGCGGAATACATCGTAAGCCCGATAATGAAGAATCCGCTCACGATAGCAAAGATGACCAATGTCCCGAAACTCATTCCCATATTGTTCGCCGTCATTACATTTATAACGGTGGCATTGTTGAGCTTTTCCGACCGCCATGCCCGAAGGTCGGGTGCAACGGCATTTATCTGCTCAATGACATGATCTATTTTTGACTCATCTTTTACCGTAACAATAACCGTGCTGACCATATCTTCCGAAAAGCCCGAATAATAACGCGCGGTAGCATCGGTTGTATAAATCATCGGGCTCGAAAAACCTTTGGCGTTTTTTGTCGTAGCGCCCACGGTGACATTTTTCCCGCTGATCTCGAACTGCGTTCCCTGCTCTATGTTGTAACCGAACGTCTTGTTATCGTAAAAATCGGTAGAGACCGTCCCCTGTAGGAGCAGATTGTTAGTGGAGCCGGTGTGCAACAGCGCTTCCGACGGGCCTGCCGCCAGTTCGGGATATTCGCTCCCGATAATAACTGCCGGCGAACTTTCTCCGTTATCGAACCGGACGCTAACAGTCGATAACACCATTCCGTGCGTGTCATCAACTCCTTCTATGCTCCTCAGCTGATTAACCCAGCGCTTGTCGAACGGTGAAAGGATATTGGCATTGTTGGTGAGTTTGTTTACGACAAAAACCTGCGCGTATTCGGGTTTGGCATTGTTTATCACACCGCCAATGAGGGTTGTGAGATAAAAGAAAATACCCAGCTCCAACCCAATCAGGTAGATACTGATGATAATTCCCAACAGGATGCCCGTACTTTTGGATTTTTCGAATCGAATAAATTTGTATGCTGTTGCAAACATGTCAACTTAATTTAAGTGAACCACGCATTCTACTTTGGTATTGATAAGCAAACGGGCATCGTTGTCCATGGAAACTTCAATTTTACGCACACGACGGTCTTGCAGATCTTGCCCGCTGTCGGAAAAGAGCGATTTCTTTTTCAAATCGGGAGAGATGCTGAGGACCTTCCCTTGAGCTACCGACTGAGCACTGCCGGCAATCCTTATCTCGCACAACTGCCCCAGCGCAAGCCTGTTTGAAAACATCTCGTCAATCTCGGCCTCCACAAAAAACGGGGCATCGGGCGCCAAGATCACATACGTTTCGTAACGATCCACGGCTTCACCTTTTTTCGGAAGCACATCCAGCACAATCCCGTCCATGGGTGCGCGCAGCGATGTCCGGCTTAACTCTTCGGCCTTTGTACTTTTTTGTGAAACAATCTCGCGGAGCTGTAATTCCTGCAATTGGATATCGCTTTGCAGCTTTTTCTGGTTTTGCTTTTCCAGGTCGTATTCGTTTTGCAGGTTACGCACACTTTCGCCGGTAACTGCTCCTGCAGCAAACAGCTCACGGGCATCGTCAAGCAACCGTTCCTTTTCCCGTAACCGGGTCAAACCCTGTTCCTTCAGCAGCCTTGCCGATTGTATGGATTCTTGTTGCGTGGATAACCGGCTATTTATTTCGCTCAACGCCAGTAAGGCATCGGTATTGTCGATAGTGAGCAGCAAATCACCGGATTTCACCTTACTCCCTGTCGCCACAGCTATTTCGGAAACAATGCCGGCAACAGGCGAAGCCAGCTCACTGACACCATTCTGCGGGATTACTTTCCCAATCCCGACCGCTATACTCACGGGCCCTGCTTCAACCGGAGCAACATTTTCTTTTTTGTTGCTGCAGGCAACGAGAAAGAAAATCGAAAATAAGCCAATCAATAGTTTTTTCATTTTATATTGTTTTATTTAATTATCAAACTCCTCTTCAAACGGCGTATCACTGATTTTTCCCTCAGAAACATAAATCGTCCGGTCGGCATATCTTTTTAAGCGGACATCGTGAGTAACGATAATTACCGCTCGATCTTCGCGCGAAAGCCCTTTTAACATATCCATCACCAATACAGCGCTTTTATGGTCGAGCGAAGCCGTAGGTTCATCACAAAGTATAAGTTGCGGGTTGGAGACCAGGGCACGCGCAACGGCAATCCGTTGTTGCTGCCCGCCGCTGAGGTTCCTGGGCAGGTTCTTCATCCGCGACTGCATATCAAACTTTTTGATGATCGATAACGACTTCCGTTTGGCTTCTTTCCGCGGCTCGCCCTTCAGGATAAGCGGCTGCATCACGTTCTCGAGTGCGTTGAGCGGAGCCAGAAGATTAAAGCCCTGGAACACGAAACCGATTTCGTTTAACCGGATTTTTGCCAGCTCTGCCTCCGACAGCCGGCTCACGCACGTATCCCCCAGCCAGACATTGCCCATTGTGGGATAAATAACACATCCAAGCAACGAGAGCAAGGTGGTTTTTCCCGAACCCGAAGGGCCAACGATCAGCGTTACTTCGCCTTTTCTGAACTCTGTGGTGGACGGCGCCAATGCAACTATGGTGGTGTCACCTGTTTTATATTCTTTGCCTGCTCCTTCAATTCTTGCTGCAATTTCCATATTCAAAACAATTTCTAAAACACAAATATAATACATTTTTGTACTATTATTAAATTTTTATCGAATAATTTCGTGATCTATTCAAATAATTAGTATCTTTACGTACTATTTTACCTGTTTATGAAATCGAAGAAATTGTTAATAGAGATAATTGAGTTACTGGAAAAGTTTGAAAAAACGACAAACGTAAACGAAGGCGATCCATCGTTGGACGATTTTATCCTTTTCCTGCAAGAGAGGAGGACGGTCAAAGAGGATAGAAACGACACGGTGCGTATCGCGCAAAACATAAGTTACCTGCATCGGTATTCCAAACTATATATCAAGAAGATACTGAAAGGGTCGTTGCTCCAAACGGTTGATGAATACACCTACCTGGTTACGCTGTTCAACGAGGAAAGTTTGTCTAAGACCGAGATCAATAACAGGAACGTGATAGAAAAAACTTCGGGCAATGAGATCATGAGGCGGCTTCTGAAAGCGAAGCTTATCGGTGAGCGTCGCGATGAGGAGGACAGGCGCCGGATGCGCGTTTTTATCACCGAGAAAGGAAGAGCGGAGCTGAAGAAGGTTTTTCCCGGGTTATGGAAGTCTGCCACACTGTTGTCCGGTATACTTTCGCCGCAGGAGAAAGAGTTGTTCTTGCAGACGTCCGACAAGCTTTGCAATTTCCACAAAGATATTTTTGTTCACTTCAGGGAGGAGGAGATCGATCGGTTAATTTTAAAATTGCCTTCCACTAATCGGAAAAATCAGTAATTGCCTTTGCTCCCGTCCCGAGATAGGGATTGCGACTAAAGAGTAGAACTCGCTTTGCTTTGGACAACTACTCTTTTTTACGTTAATCGCGAGCTATGGGTTCCCCGTAAAATAGCTAAAAGGTCTCCGTTTTAGTCGCAAACATACATCTGCAATCAAATTTATTCAGCAAACTCGAAGCTCAAGCTGTCAAAAATTTCATTTTTTACCGCATCGTCCAATGTTTGAAAATCCTGAATCCCATTCAATATCTTCTGCGACAATTCTTTCGAAGTCCTGCCCAAAAACTTCAACGCACCTTGTGCCGAAAGGCGCAGGAAATACGAGTCGGAGCTCAAATCTGCGATCATCTTTTCCATTATTCCGTTTTGCCCTGCCCGATCGACCAAATCCGATTTTACAATCAACAATCGGGCAAACAACCAGTAACCGCTGGTCCTGACCTCTTTATCTGCCGAATCGGTCCAGTTTTGCACCAGCTTGTCGGCAAAACTCAGTTTCTGAAATAAATTCATACAAACCTGCTCTCGGATTTCGTGATTGGGAATTTCCTTTACCCATTCTGTGGCTTTTTCAATATCAAATTCATCGATTGGATACAACATCGTCGCCAGTATCTTCAACTCGCGGGTCTCTTGTCTCCATAAGAGCTCAGCCAACTGAGCATCAACTGGATACCTTTCCGATAATTGACGCAACCGGGGGATATCCACTCCGAAGTTCAGCTTGTAGTGAAGCCCCTTTTCGCGCATGCTTTTAGATGCGACGCCATTCATCGAACGGCGTAACTCGGCTCTGATCTGTTGTAAAATATCGTCCATATCTACTTGTCTGATAAGAAATTTGAGTGCAAATATAGCCTTAAAACCGGATTTTTTCAACATTTTCGTTATCTTTGCATCCACAAATAAAAACTTCAAAACCACAAGAAGATGAGATTATTGTTAATCAGCAACTCCACCAATCCGGGAGAAGCTTATTTGGATTATCCTAAAGAGCAGATTAAAAATTTCTTAGGTCATAAAGCCAAAAACGCTGTTTTTATTCCTTATGCCGCCGTCACTTTCTCATACGATGAGTATGAAGAAAAAGTAAACAGCAGGTTTGCAGAAATCGGGCATCACGTAACCGGTATCCACAGGTTTATCAACCCCGTGGAGGCCATTGAAAATGCCGATGCGATAGTGGTTGGCGGAGGAAATACCTGGCAATTGGTGAAAATTCTTCAGGAAAAAGGGCTGATGAAAGCCATAAGGAAACGCGTAAAAAAAGGAACACCCTACATCGGGTGGAGTGCCGGCTCTAACATTGCCTGTCCCACTTTGAAAACAACCAACGATATGCCTATTGTGGAGCCGGAAAAGTTTAAGACGCTCAGGCTTGTCCCCTTTCAGATAAACCCGCATTACTTAGATGACCATCCGGCAAACCACGGGGGAGAAACCCGCGAGGTACGCATCAACGAATTCATTGAAGTGAATAGAGACCTGTTTGTAGTTGGCCTGCGCGAAGGGACAATGTTGCTGTTGGAAGACAACGAATTGGTTCTTATCGGAAAACGCAACGCACGCATTTTTAAATTCGGGCAAGATCCAATGGAGCTATCCCACGAAGACGATTTCAGTTTCTTACTTTCGTAAACAGATCATTTATGACTCAAGATCTGCGCTCTGTAGATGCAAGAAGCAACAAATTTACTTTAACCGATTTCCTACACGACAGCCGCGCCGTGGGCATATTGCTGTTGCTTTGCACAACGGCATCGCTCATCATCACCAATTTGCCCGGCACAGGTGAATCATACAACCATTTTTGGGAAACGGAAATCCCATTTTTGCACTCCATACATTTACCTCACAGCATCCTGCACATCATAAACGATGCTTTGATGGCGTTGTTTTTCTTTCAGGTAGGTATGGAGATCAAGCGTGAATCGGTAGTGGGCGAACTTTCCTCACCAAGCAGGATGATGCTGCCAACGGCTGCCGCGTTGTTCGGCGTTATTTTTCCGGCAATCATTTTCCTGACAGCCACAAAAGGAACAATCTATCAGACAGGCTGGGCTATCCCGGCAGCTACGGATATTGCTTTTTCTCTTGGGATCTTAAGTTTATTGGGGAAAGCGGTTCCGTACTCGATAAAAATCTTTCTTACCGCGCTGGCTATCATTGACGACCTTTGTGCTATCCTGATTATTGCTTTCTTTTATGGAAGCCGGCCAGAATTTATGTGGCTTCTGGGAGTCGCAGCATGTGTGGCGTTGATCTTGCTCGTAATAAAATACTTACGAAATCCGTTATCGAGGATCTTGTACCTTTCGCTCGGGGTTGTGATGTGGTATTGCATGTATCAATCGGGAATTCATGCCACTTTTGCAGGAGTGATCCTGTCGGCATTACTCCCTGTAAATAAGATTCCGGTGTATGAAAAAGCGCTCCTGTTTCCTGTCAACTTTCTTGTAATACCTCTTTTTGCACTGGCAAATACCAGTATATTTATCAACGCCCAGGCTATTGCTAATTTACTGGGCGAGCTCTCCATCGGGATTATCCTTGGTTTATTGATCGGAAAGCCTGCAGGTATTTCGCTGGCCATATATTTAATGACAAAAATGCGGATTGTCAAACTAAAAACCAAACCAGACTGGATGTTGTATATAGGCGTGGGGATTCTCGCCGGCATCGGCTTTACCATGTCAATCTTTGTGTCGATGCTGGCATTCGATGATAAAACGTTGCAGGACACAGCCAAACTGGCCGTGTTGGCAGCATCTGCCCTATCAATGGTGATCGGCTATACTTGGTTAAAAATTGTCCTGAATAAAAAAACAGGCGTGAACTCTACCGTATAAAATGAAAAAAGCTGCCCGAATGGGCAACTTATCTGTTAAATATCTGGTTTAAATTGTAATCGTAAAAAAAGCAATCGGATCAGTTACCGATCCCGATGCTGTCATAGAGATACTGCCTTGCGGTTACGCAAGCTTGATTTCAATGTTCTGATCCTGCTGATCCGGTTTGACTGATATGCAGCAGGCCCTTTTTTGATATTCTGTTCCAAATAGTTGATTTGAGACAAAATGTCTTCCTTTGTAAGGTTTTTGATGTTCATAATTTTATCCTTTCTTTTAAAGTTATGATTTATCGACAACCGTTTACAAGAAACTTTTTCAGAATAATGTTGATAACCTAAAATTGATTTCTAATAACTCGCTTGCCATTAAAATCAATGCAAATATACAACAAAAATATGTTATATAACATATATTCCGATAGATTTTTCAGTCAATGCTATAGATGCAAGCTATAATGGCCCCTTATTGTCATCCGTTACCCTCATAATCACTTCGACGGTATAATCCCTGCTTTTGAAATTACTTGAAAAAGAACAGATTAACCTTACCGCTTTGAGTCACGCTTTATAATATACAGACCGGCCATTCAGGTCGAAGTACGCCGTAGTGACTGCATCGTACAGATTTTGCCACACCCGGGACGCCCCCCAAGCGGCAAGTATCCCATAAGTCGAACGCGTTGACACGGGCATCACAGGATTCACATAAAGAATAATTCCTTTTCTAATCGCCTTATCAGTTTACAATTTTTTTTACAATATCTACAACCATTTCCACGTATATGATTAAGAAGAAAATGCTCAGTGCGGATTTGACCCATGTAAGGACCTTAGTCCATTGACAATGAATTAAGGAATAAACCTGATTTACAAAAGAGAGTATCAGTGTGAAATGGATGAAACCGAAGTAAAACATCAAATAGCCTGAATCAGTTACAACGGGAGTTGGCCCGCTCTCATGATGACTTGAAATCATCGCGCACACATATCCGGCAATTAAAATTCCCCCCATCAAAACAGACCATACGTTGTCCTGCACAGAACCTTTCCTATCCGACAGGTTGCGGTATGAATAATAAAACGAAAACCCCAATAACGGTATGTAAAAAATTGAAAACCAAATTAGGTTATCCGTAAAGCCTTCGAAAAAGAAATCGGCAATTACGGTAATTCCGGGATAAGCCAGGATAAGCAGTGAAAGTATGATCAAAATATTCAATAATGCTTGCCTCGAAGCGCTCCAATTGCCTTTTAGCCTCATCCTTTGAATTGAAAAAAACAGGATCAAAATAAACGAAAATACTACAATATGTGCTGTCATAGAAAATGGATTACTTTTTTGTTTATCATTTCCATTACATGGATATCAAGCAGATGATTATGAGGCATTCACGCAAAGACACCTTTTCTGTTATCAATGGTGAGCGTTCTGTTTTTATCGTTCCGACTGAATTTGATTATGCTGTATTTTTTCTGCCTATAATTATAACTATCGCCTTCATCTTCATACAACTCAAACGAACCATTCTTTCGGGGATGACCCTGAATATTTAATGTTTGAAAATTTTGTATGTAAATACAAATATCTGCTTGCAAATTTAGTCAATTTAGTCAATTTCCCGGACTTCGTGCCTGTTATTTATACATTTTAAGCCCAAATCCTCTACCTTGTATAGAGTTGATGCTAATTTCAAGTTCCCGGAGAGGAGAACTGAGCGAAATGATATTGATGCCACTGGAACGAGCATAATCTACACCTGAACCGAAAAAATAATTCTTTTTGAATAGCGAAGCAAATTTAAACAGTTTCTGAATAAAAACTTTCCACCCGCTTTATTTCCGGCTCGAAAAGTTGCTGAACTTCGCCAGATGTCTCTTCAAAGAAGGAAAGCTCTATTCCGGGAGTCTTTTTCCACGAACCGGTAATTCCTCCGTTCAGCATGACCGTTGGGGAAAACAATCCGTTCCTCGTTATTACTTTGCCGTAATGGTTTTCATCCAAAAAACACATCCGTTCACGGTTTTACAAACAAAATCGTGTTTTATCAATTCAAGGGCTTGCTTACATTATGTGAGCGATAATCCCGACCACCATGCAAAATCGTTGATGGTAGCCGGAGCATGACTCAAACGTCTCGTAGTTAAAAACGATGCCTCTACGGGTGAGCATTTTTCTGCAGCGGGCATAAAAAAGGGAAACGCTGAAAGTGTGTAACTTTCAGCGTTTCCCTTTTTTATTTATTGTCTCCCAGCGGAAGCGGGGGGATTCGAACCCCCGGTACAGTTACCCGTACGGCAGTTTAGCAAACTGCTGGTTTCAGCCACTCACCCACACTTCCCGGTATGGTTTTCGACCAAATTGGGTGCAAATATACAAGATTGTTTTCATCTTGTCAAAGAAAACGGGAGATTTCTGTTTAAATCTTCCTACATTTTTCAGGGTCTGTATAGATGTGTAAACTTTTACGTACATTTGTGCAGTTTTTCGAAATCATTTTTTGAACTTATGAAACAAAAGCCGAAAAAAAAAGGCAGCAAAATTATTCTGTGGATAGTACTCTCCCTGTTGCTGATAGCAATTATAGGTGCAATTGTAGCCAAAAAAACAATTTTAGCGCCATTTAACCTGAAAGAAACGGCCTACCTGTATATCGATAAAGAGAAAAATTATGAAGATGTGATTTCTCAATTGAAAAAAGCGAATCTGCCGTCTGAACAGATATTCAGAATTTTGTCGGAAAGGATGAATTATCCCAATAATGTAAAAACCGGAAGATATGCCATAAAAGACGGGATGACGATGCCCGATGTGATTCGTATGTTGCGTACCGGAAATCAAACACCGGTAAATCTTACGTTCAACAATATGCGGACGAAGGAAGACCTGGCGGGCAGAATTTCGCAGCAACTGATGATGGACAGTACAATGCTGTTAAACGCGCTGAACGATCCGGCTAAAATAAAAGAGTTTGGATTTGATGAAAGCACGTTTCCTGCCATGTTTATCCCAAACACCTACGAGGTTTACTGGGACACAAGCATTGATAATCTCCTCAATCGCATGAAAAAGGAGTACGACCGCTTCTGGAACGATAATCGAAAAAGCAAAGCTGAAAATATAGGATTATCGCCGGTCCAGGTTTCTACGCTGGCGTCGATTGTGGAAGAAGAGGCCACCTATCCCGATGAATACCCGGTTATAGCGGGACTGTACCTTAACCGATTGAAAAAAGGGATGCGGCTGGAGGCCGATCCGACGGTAAAATTTGCCGTCGGCGATTTTTCGTTACGACGTATTTTGTTCCGGCACCTGGAAGTGGAATCACCCTACAACACCTATAAAAACACGGGGCTGCCGCCCGGGCCGATCAGGATACCTTCCATCAAAGCCATTGACGGAACCCTGTCTCCGCAACAGCACAATTATCTGTTTATGTGCGCTAAAGAAGACCTGTCTGGAAGGCATAATTTTGCGGCCACTCATGCAGAGCATGCGCGCAACGCGGCACGTTATCAGCGAGCGCTGAACCAGAAAGGGATTTATTAGAATTCAATCTCGTCGGGGTGAATGCCGGTGCGATAGTTTTTATACGTCTTTCAATCGTTTTATCACATTCTCCTTATCCCGGTATATCTGTTCGACAAGCTGCCGGACAGTATCGAATTTTTCATCTCCACGAATGAAGTCGATAAACTCAACCGTCAGCGACTCGTTGTACAAATCCCCGTCGAAATCGAAAATATTTACTTCAACACTGATCTCCGTACCGTTTTGCAAGGTCGGACGAGTACCGATATAAAGCATTCCCCGATGCGTTTTGCCCTGAAAATGGACCAACACGGCGTAAACCCCCAGTAAAGGGACCACTTTATACTTTTCCCACGCTTTCACATTGGCAGTCGGGAAGCCGATGGTGCGCCCCACCTGATAACCTTCCACAATTTTTCCCGACAATGTATAGTTATAAGTGAGTAACTGATTGGCTTTTTCAATTTCTCCCTTCATCAGCAAACGCCTGATTCGGGAAGAACTCACATCCTCTCCATCCACACGCATTTCCGTGGCCTGAACAATGTTCATTCCTGCAGCTTTGCCGTATAAAATATATTCTTCGACACCTTCTTCCCGATTATGCCCGAACCGATGATCATATCCCACCAGCATGGTGTTGACGTGTATCTTTTCTTTCAGGACACGGGTAATAAATTCACTTGCCGTTAACCTCGACAACTCCGTGGTGAACGGCAAACTGATGCAATAATCTATTCCCGTTGTTGCCAATTGCTCCAGTTTTTCTTCGTAACCGCAAAGCAGTTTAGGCTGATAATCGGCCTGCAAAACTTTTCGCGGATGCACGGGGAAAGTAACAACGGCTGATGGCAGTTCCAACCGGTTTGCTTCGGTTTTTACCTGTTCTATCAAGTGCCGGTGCCCGATGTGAACTCCATCGAAAAAACCCAGGGTAGCCACCACTTCGGGCAATCCTGTTTTATTTCTGTATGTTAAATCAATGACTTGCAAAATCTCTCTTTTTGTAAACAATCTTTGGAACGCCTGAACGTTGTTTTTAATTTTCGGCATTTAAGAAACGAAAGTCCAAACCCATCAAAAAATGACTAAAAAACAGTAGATAAAAATATTCAAAACACACTCTAACAAAAGACCCCGAAACAGAATTTCGAGGTCCCGGTGCCGTCTGTGCATTGTTTTAAATTACACCGAACTTTTTAAATATTTTATCGATATGATCTATAGCGTAATCAATCTGTTCGTAGGTGTGTGTTGCCATCAACGAGAAGCGGATCAGTGTTTCGTTGGGAGCAACAGCCGGCGGAACAACCGGATTCACAAAAATCCCCTCCTCAAACAGTTGTTTCGTAATGGCAAACGTTTTTTCATCACTACGGATATAGAGAGGTATAATTGGCGTTGAAGTCGGCCCCACCTCAAACCCGCGGTCTTTGAATTGCTGAATGGTATAATGTGTCAGTTCCCACAAGGTCTTGATCCTTTCGGGCTCTGTACGCAAGATATCCAAGGCTGCAGAAGCAGCAGCCGTAGCAGCAGGAGTTATGCTCGCACTAAAAATATACGTACGGGCATTGTGCCGCAAGTAATTGATTGTGTGGTAATCCCCCGCGATAAATCCGCCGATGGAGGCCAGAGATTTGCTGAAAGTCCCCATAACAAGATCCACTTCGGGAAGCAGCCCGAAATGGTCGCAAGCACCCTTCCCATTATACCGCCTGCCTAAAACACCCAAGCCGTGCGCTTCGTCAACCATGATGTTGGCATTATACTTTTTAGCCAGCTTAACTATCCCCGGTAAATCTGCCAGGTCACCTTCCATGCTGAATACGCCATCCACCACAATAAGTTTCACCTTGTTGGGATCGCAACGCTTCAATTGCCTTTCGAGCGATACCATATCGTTGTGGCGGAATTTGAATTTGGTAGAGAACGAAACACGAAGGCCTTCGATAATGGAAGCGTGGTCCCTCTCGTCCCAAATAATATAATCTTCGCGTCCGGTAAGTGCGCCCAACACCCCTTCGTTAACGGTGAACCCGGTGGAAAAAACTATCGCGTCATCTTTTCTTAAAAAATTGGCGAGCTTTTGTTCGAGTTCAATATGGATATCCAGCGTCCCGTTCAGAAAACGTGAACCGGCCATACCCGTACCGTATTTTTTGGTGGCTTCAACAGCCGCTTCCTTTACCTTTGGATGATTGGTGAGTCCCAAATAAGCGTTTGACCCAAACATCAACACTTTCTTGCCGTTGATGATCACTTCCGTATCCTGATCACTTTCGATAACCCTGAAATATGGATAGATGCCTGCCGCCTTAAATTTCTGTGGGGCATCGTACTTCATCATTTTCTCTTTTAACAGATTCATCAGATAAAATTTAAAATGAGTTTGATATTTTATCTATTCCCAATAAAAACCAGGATACAAAGATACGAATATTTCTTATAATGCGAAGTGGGCAAGAAAAAATATAACTGTAAAGCAAAGCCTGTGATAATAAGACAATTCAATATTTTATTTTTTCTGTTTCGTTGTATCGGGAAACCAGCCGGATTGTTCAGAAAGCAAGACCAAACGAAAACATTTTCAATTGAAAAACGTTTAACAGGGTAGAATTAATGAATCATTAAAAAACGAACATTATGGTAAGTAAAAATTTAGAAAAAGCTATTAACGAGCAAGTTAATGTAGAATTTTGGTCGGCATATCTATATCTGTCGATGTCCGCTCATTTTGCAAACGAAGGATTGATGGGATTTGCAAACTGGTTCAAGGTGCAGTTTCAGGAAGAACAAGACCACTCTCTTAAACTCATGAACTACCTGATTGCCAAAGGCAATAAAGTTGAATTGAAACCGATTGAAAAAGTAGATACTTCGTGGGAATCGATCATAAAAGCTTTCGAAGACACCCTGGCACACGAAAAAGTGGTGACCGGACAGATCAACAACTTAGTAAGCCTGGCAAGAAGCGAGAACGACTATGCAACCGAAAGCATGCTGCAATGGTTTGTGAACGAACAGGTTGAGGAAGAAGAGGCCGTCCAGGGAATGATTGACGGTTTAAAACTGATCGGCACCAACGGTTTTGGAATTTATACAATGGACAAAGAGTTGGCACAACGTACCTATACTCCCTTAAACAGCAC
The DNA here is from genome assembly GCA_001898165.1 of Bacteroidia bacterium 43-41. Classification (GTDB taxonomy): domain Bacteria; phylum Bacteroidota; class Bacteroidia; order Bacteroidales; family Dysgonomonadaceae; genus Petrimonas. The sequence goes on along the minus strand of MKTD01000064.1, from coordinate 13,060 downwards.
TGTGGCGGGCGCATAGATCCTTTATCCGAACATATCAAAAGAGGCTGTCTCAAAAAAATAGGGATGGTCTCTTTTTTTACCTCAATAAATTTGGATCTCCGCTCGGCTTTCGCTACTTTTGTTAACGAATCATTAAGAACTAATACATGAGTATCTTTCAGAGAGTTATTACGAAAAAACATATCACCTCGCAGAGCGAAAAAATCAAAGCTACTTATAGGCTGTTCAGTGCCTATTTTCAAAATTCAGCAATCCAGGAAAATATCCTTAGCAGCAAGGAGGAGCAGTTTCAGGAGGGATTTTTGCGTGAACTGTTTGTGAAGATATTGGGCTACACGCTCAATCCTGATGCAAACGGTTTGAGTATAGTGCTATCAGAAGAAAATATTCGCAACAAGTTCCCTTGGACTTATAAAGATGTAACTGAAAAGTGCAAAAAACGTTATTCCGATTTCAAATAAGGAAAGAGGTTTAATAACATAATGAGAATAATAAAAACTAATGAAAAACTACATCGCAGCAGAAATCTTGACCCAGGTAATAAAAAGTCGCGAGTAAAGTCATTTTAGTGTACTTAATCTCATATCAGAATCGGAAGGTCTTAACACTAACGACATTGCCGAACGAATAAATAAAAGTATTTCAACAACAGAGCGGTATATTAGCAAACTTAAAAAAGCAGGACTCATAGAGTTTAGAGGTGCGCCAAAAACAGGTGGATATTATGTTTTAAAACAATAATAGAATAGTTATGACCACCAAGGGATTTTCCCCGGATACTGATATTAAAAACGCTTCTGACAGTTGAGATATGAAATAAAGGTTCTAAATTTGCATCAAACAAAGAGAAAATGGAAAGCAAATACAAAAAACTTTTCAAATGCATGGTGCTCGACGCTATTGGAATGGCTTCGGCTGCTTTACCTGTCATCGATGTAATTCCATCATTTACCATTTTTTGGTTTTTATTCGATTTTCTTGGAATCGGGAAAGAAGCAAAGACAGCAAATCAACTGAAACTATAATCCTCCATTTTTATGAATTTACGAAAATTAATTGCCTGCCTGGTTCTGTTTTTCACCCTGACAGCCTGTGCAAACTCAGCGGAAAATGCGAACTCGCTGTTGTGGAAAATTTCGGGAAACGGGCTTGAAGCCCCCTCCTATCTGTTTGGGACACATCACTTGATCCCATTGTCATTTTTAGATAGCATCGCCGGTTTGGATGAAGCTTTCGAAGCAACTGGACAGACGGTAGGCGAGCTTGATATGAGTAAAATGAATGAGATGCAAATGAAAATCATGGGCGCTGCTATAATGCCAAACGAATACAATTACCAAACACTTATAAGCGAAACGGATTTTCAGTTGCTCGACAAAACGCTGAAAGAGCTTGTCGGTACGGGGCTGGATCAACTTGGCAGAATGAAGCCTGCCATGTTAAGCAATCTGATTTCCATCACATTGTATCAGAAATATTATCCTGCTTTATCAAGCGGAACAAGTATCGACCAGTATTTTCAGGATGAAGCGGCCAAACGTTTCCGTCCCGTAAGATCGTTGGAAACTGCCGAAGAGCAGATCCAAATGCTGCTCGGTTCGCAAACCATCGAAAGGCAGGCCGAGTTGCTCGTGTGCATGGTAAAACATCCCGAGATGCTGAAAGAGCAAATGGATAAACTGCAAGGCGCCTATATGGCTCAGGATATTAACGCGCTGAACACTTTGTACGAAGAGGAGTTGCCCGATGATCCCTGCCCGGGCACACCGGAAGAAAAGGATGCGATGAACAAGGATCGAAACATACAATGGCTGAAAATTCTTCCCGGTATCATACAGGAAAAACCGTCGTTCGTTGCAGTTGGATGCCTTCATCTGGTGGGCAAAGACGGCCTTATTAACGGTTTACGGAAGTTGGGGTACAAGGTTGAACCTGTCATGTAACAGGGAGGCTCCGCTTTTCCAACAACACCACATTCTCCACGTGATGTGTATGCGGGAACATATCCACCGGCTGCACACGCGCAACCCGGTATTTACCGTCCAGCAACTTCAGGTCCCGTGCCTGGGTGGCAGGATTACAACTCACATAAACAATTCGTTGCGGTTCCGCAAAAAGGATAGTCTCGATAACATCACCGTGCATTCCGGCCCGTGGAGGATCGGTGATGATCACATCGGGACGGCCGTGTTCATGAATAAAATCTTCCGTCAGGATTTTTCTCATATCCCCGGCAAAAAACAACGTATTTTCGATGCCGTTGTTGCGTGAATTTTTTTGTGCATCTTCAATAGCTTCCTCCACAAATTCAATCCCGATAACTTTTCCGGCATCTCGCGCAACAAAGTTAGCAATGGTTCCCGTGCCGGTATATAAATCATACACCAACTCGCTCCCCGACAACCCGGCAAACTCGCGCGCCACCTTATACAAATTATAAGCCTGCCAGCTATTGGTTTGGTAAAAAGACTTGGCGCCGATTTTAAATTGCAGCCCTTCCATCTCCTCCAGAATATAATCGCGCCCTTTCCACACCAACACCTCCTGGTCGGTAATCGTATCGTTGGCTTTTTGGTTGATAATGTAGAGCAACGAGGTTATTTGCGGAAACTTATCGGCGACAAAATTCAAGAGCTTTTCTCTTTTTACAGCATCATCTTCGTAAAATACCACAATGACCATCCATTCTCCAACAGACGTGTTGCGGAGGATAAGCGTGCGCATCAAACCGGTTTGGTTGCGCAGATCGAAAAACGAGAAATTACTTTCCAGACAAAATTCCCGGACAGCATTCCTGATCTGGTTTGAGAGATCGTCTTGCAACCAGCATTTGTTTATGTCAAGCACTTTATCGAACATTCCTGGAATGTGGAATCCCAACGCATTCATTTGTATAGCCTCTTTATCCGATGAAATTTCTTTTTCTGTAAGCCACCGCCTGTCAGAAAAAGTGAACTCCAGCTTGTTTCTGTAAAACGTGGTTCCCGGCGCACCCAAAATGGGTGAAATTTCCGGCAACTCTACTTTACCGATGCGCGTAAGATGGTCTATAACTTGTTTTTGTTTGTATTTCAACTGCTCATCATAAGGCAGGATCTGCCATTTGCAGCCTCCGCAAATCCCAAAATGCTCACAAAAAGCCTCCGTCCTTTTTTCGGAAAACGATTCAAACCGGGTTACTTTGCCTTCGGCGTAATTGCTTTTCTTTTTAATAAGCTGTATATCGGCCACATCACCCGGAACGGCGAATGGAACAAAAACAGTCATCCCGTCCACCTTGGCAATCGCTTTGCCTTCGGCTGCCACGTCGGTAATAAGTACATTTTCTAATAAAGGAAGTTGCTTTCTCTTTTTTGCCATTGAATAATTTTTTGAGCGTACAAAGTTATCAAAATTAGAGCCACCCTCATAAAAAGCGATTAAATTTTATCGGCGCAATAATTTTTCAATCCAGAGGTTTGATCATATTCACGGGCTGTACCCATTTATCAAAATCTTCAGCAGTTACATAACCCAGCCGCACAGCTTCTTCTTTTAAGGTAGTACCATTTTTGTAAGCGGCATTGGCAATCTCAGCCGCCTTGTAGTAACCAATTTTTGTATTTAAGGCTGTTACCAGCATCAAGGAATTATCTACCAACTCGTTTATTCTCTTTATATTCGGTTTTATTCCCGAAACACAATGTTCATTGAAAGATACCGCGGCGTCTCCAAGAAGCCGGGCACTCTGCAAAAAATTCGCCGCCATAACCGGTTTAAAAACATTTAATTCAAACTGTCCCTGCATACCGGCTACGCCGATGGTCGCATCGTTCCCGATTACCTGTGCACAAACCATTGTCATGGCTTCTACCTGAGTAGGATTTACCTTCCCCGGCATAATGGAAGAACCCGGCTCGTTGGCAGGAATCGTTATCTCTCCGATTCCGCTTCGCGGTCCTGATGCAAGCATACGAATATCATTAGCTATCTTATTGAGGGAAATCGCCACCTGTTTCAATGCACCGTGCGTCTCCACAAGAGCATCGTGTGCTGCAAGTGCTTCGAATTTATTTTTTGCAGTTACGAATGGTAAGCCTGTAAATTCGGCAATGTATTTCGCTGCCAGGATATCGTAATCTTTTGGAGCATTCAAACCGGTTCCCACCGCAGTTCCGCCAATAGCCAGTTCTGCCAGATGCGGCAATGAGTTTTCGATGGCTTTTATACCGTGTTCCAACTGGGCAGCATATCCGCTGAACTCTTGTCCCAATGTCAGGGGCGTAGCATCCATAAAATGAGTACGTCCGATCTTTACAATCTCTTTCGTTTCGATGGATTTAGCCGCAAGCGTTTTTTGTAAACCACGTAATCCCGGCAATGTAATTTCGACAATTTCTTTGTAACAAGCAATGGACATCGCAGTCGGGAATGTATCGTTGGATGATTGCGATTTATTTACATCATCGTTTGGCTGAAGGGTTTTTTCCCCTTCACCTATTACCTTCCCTGAAATCTGATGAGCACGATTAGCAATCACTTCGTTTACGTTCATGTTGCTTTGCGTCCCCGATCCGGTCTGCCAGATAACCAGCGGGAACTGAGTATCCAGTTTTCCGTCCAGAATCTCATCGCAAACTTGTGCGATCAGGTCCCGTTTTTCCTGAGACAATACACCTGACTCGCAATTGGCATACGCTGCGCCTTTTTTCAGGTAGGCAAACCCATAAATGATTTCAAGAGGCATTGAAGCAGGTTCCCCGATTTTAAAATTATGGAGCGAACGTCCGGTTTGTGCACCCCAGAGCTTATCAGCGGGAACTTTTACTTCTCCCATTGTATCTTTTTCAATTCTGTATTTTACTTCGGAGTTTTTAGGATTCATTTTTTCGTTCAAAACCTTTTTATCGTGACAAAGAAACGATTTTTTAGTCAATTCCGCAAACAGAATTTGCGGTGTCAGGTATATAGCAGGATATCTCGCAGCCCTACAAAGACAAAATAAAATAAAAGTTAAAAAAACAGAAATTCATTGTTTTTTATTTTTTTAAAACTACATTTGCATCAAAATAATTCGAAAATGAATATTTCTCTTACAAACGGATATTGGTGGCGCTGCTTACAACTCAAAAAGTCGTAAGGGAAGCAGCTGTATCTATATGTAAGAACTAAATAACAAGAAATAGAAGCCTGTCGCACCTGCGACAGGCTTTTTTCGTTAGGGTCAAACAAAAACAACAACATATGCAGAAATTTTCAGTAAACAAATCAGGATTTTACGGTGAATTCGGCGGGGCCTATATTCCCGAAATTCTTCACGGGTGCGTTGCCGAGCTTCAGGATTCGTATCTCGAAATTCTGGAAAGCGAATCGTTCAAAAAAGATTTTGCCCGGTTGCTCCAGGATTATGCAGGCAGGCCGTCACCGCTTTACCTGTCCGGCTATCTTTCCGGTAAACACGGCTGTAAGATCTACCTCAAACGCGAGGATTTAAATCATACCGGAGCACACAAGATTAACAATACTATCGGGCAGATTCTCATTGCTCGACGATTGGGAAAAACCCGGATTATCGCCGAGACCGGTGCCGGACAGCATGGCGTGGCAACCGCTACCGTTTGCGCGTTGATGCAGATGAAATGTGTTGTTTATATGGGCAGGACCGATGTGGAACGTCAAGCCGTAAACGTGAAAAAAATGAAGATGCTGGGTGCAACGGTTGTTCCGGTAACTTCGGGAAACAGGACGCTGAAAGACGCCACCAACGAAGCCATCCGCGACTGGTGCTGCAATCCGGCCGACACGCATTACATCATCGGATCCACCGTTGGCCCGCACCCCTATCCCGACATGGTTGCCCGATTGCAATCGGTCATAAGCGAAGAGATCAGGAAGCAGCTGATGGAAAAGGAAAACCGTGCCGCCCCCGATTATCTTTTCGCCTGCGTAGGCGGAGGGAGCAATGCCGCCGGAACCATATACCACTTTCTGGACGATGACGATGTGAAGATCGTACTTGCCGAAGCAGGTGGCAAAGGCGTCGATAGCGGAGAAACAGCTGCCACCATTCAAATTGGTTCGGTTGGAATTATCCACGGATGCAAAACGCTGGTGATGCAGACCGAAGACGGACAAATCACAGAGCCTTATTCAATTTCCGCCGGATTGGATTATCCGGGGATTGGCCCCATTCATGCCCACCTGGCGGCTACCAAACGTGCACAGGTGATCGCTATTAACGACGACGAAGCACTACAAGCCGCTTTCGAACTCACCCGTTTCGACGGAATTATTCCGGCACTGGAATCGGCCCACGCGCTGGCTGCACTCAATAAAGTCGCTTTCAAACCGTCCGATGTCGTTGTACTGACTCTTTCGGGAAGGGGCGATAAAGATCTGGATACTTATTTCAACTACGAACCAACCCTTCAACAAATATGATTTATCAATTCAAAACGAACTGTAAAAAGGTCATGGGCGACCTGCATACGCCGGTAAGCCTCTATTTGAAAATTCGGGATGCCTTTCCCCAATCGGCATTGCTTGAGAGCTCCGATTATCACGCCAACGAAAACAGCACGTCGTACATCGGGCTGGAACCCATTGCACACATCGACATCAACCGGGGCAAGTGCATCGAAACCTTCCCCGACGGAAGAATAATCAACAACACGATATCCGAAGGGTTTACGATTCCCGATGCATTGAACAATTTCATTAAAAGCTTCAGCATCAACGGTGATAATTCATCCGTGCCGGGACTTTTCGGCTATACTACGTTCAACTGCGTGAAATATACCGAAGATATCAACGTCAAAGAGAGCACCGAAGAGCGCAACGATGCACCCGATATGCGCTACATCCTCTATAAATACCTGATGATTTTTAATCATCAGAAAGACGAACTTTTGCTTATCGAGCTGCTTGCCGATGGCGAAGAAAGCATGCTCTACAAAGTGGAAAATCTGATAAATGCGCGGAATTTCGCATCGTACGACTTTTTTGTCGATGGGCGGGAATCGAGCCCGGTAACCGACGAGCAATTCAAGGCTTATGTACGGCAGGGTGTTGAGCATTGTCACCGTGGCGATGTGTTTCAGATCGTCCTCTCGCACCGTTTCGAGCAAGGATTCTCGGGTGACGATTTCAAGGTTTACCGTGCACTGCGAACCATCAATCCGTCTCCGTATCTTTTCTATTTCGATTTTGGAGGCTTCCGTATTTTCGGTTCATCTCCCGAGACTCATTGCCAGATCAAGGGCAGGACAATCAGTATCGATCCCATTGCCGGGACAGCTAAGCGGACGGGGAACCTCCAGGAAGACATGGAAGCCACCGAACGCCTCAAAAGCGACCCGAAGGAGAATGCCGAACACGTGATGTTGGTAGATCTGGCCCGAAATGACCTGAGCCGGAATGCACACCAAGTAAAACTCGATTTTTACCGGCAAGTGCAGTATTACTCACACGTCATCCATCTGGTCTCCCGCGTGAGCGGCACGCTCGATGACGGAGTCAATCCCATTCAGGCGTTTTTCGATACCTTCCCGGCGGGAACGCTGTCGGGGGCGCCCAAGGTGAGGGCCATGCAACTGATATCGGAAATTGAGGAGCACAACCGCGGGGCATACGGCGGCTGCATCGGGTTTATCGGGTTTAACGGCGATATCAATCAGGCCATCACCATCCGTACGTTTGTGAGCCGGAACAACCGGCTCTGGTATCAGGCGGGTGCGGGGATCGTGTCGCAAAGCATCGACGAGAACGAGCTGCAGGAAGTTAAAAATAAACTGGGGGCCTTGAAAAAAGCCATCGACTTGGCGGCCATACTTCACCATTAATTCTTTAAACGGATGAAAATTCTGATATTCGATAATTATGATTCGTTCACGTACAACCTGCGGCACGTTGTCAGGGAGCTTGGATACAACGATATTGACGTTATCCGGAACGACAAAATAGACATGGACGATGTCGGCAACAAATACAATAAAATCATTCTCTCGCCCGGCCCGGGAATTCCGGAAGAAGCCGGGGATTTATTGCCATTGATCAATCGGTATGCATCAAGCAAAAGCATTTTGGGTGTCTGTCTGGGGCACCAGGCCATTGGGTTGAGTTTTGGAGCCGGGTTAGAGAACACGCCAATGGTGCATCACGGCGTGCAAACGCCCATCGGGATAGTTGCCGGCGATTATATTTTCAACGGGCTTCCAACCGAAATAGAAGTCGGCCGATACCATTCGTGGATTGTATCGGATAAAAATTTTCCACCGGATTTAGAGATTACCGCCGTAGATGAATCGGGAAAGATAATGGCATTGAAACATAAACGGTTGGACGTCCACGGCGTTCAGTTCCATCCCGAGTCGGTTCTTACGCCATTAGGCAAACAAATCATCAAAAACTTTTTAGAAAAATGAAACATATACTTATCAAGCTACTGGATTATCAATACCTTAGCCGGAACGAATCGCGCGAATTACTGATAGCTATTGTGAGAGGTGAAGTGCCCGACACACAGGTATCAGCCATAATCACCATATTCCTGATGCGCAGCATTTCGGTGGACGAAGTTCTCGGTTTTCGCGAAGCATTGGTTGAAATGCGGGTTCCCGTCGATCTGAAAGAGTACAAAGCTATTGATATCGTGGGTACCGGTGGTGATGGGAAAAACACGTTCAACATTTCCACTTCGGCCTGTTTCGTAGTCGCCGGCGCCGGATATCCTGTTGTGAAACACGGGAACTACGGCTCAACATCAGTCAGCGGATCGAGCAACGCCATAGAACAGCAAGGGGTTAAGTTCACGACCGACATCCATATTTTAAGAAAGAGTATCGAAGCGTCCAATATGGCTTACCTTCATGCACCCTTTTTCAGCCCGGCGCTCAAAGCGGTTGCCCCGGTGAGGAAAAGCCTTGGCGTGAGAAACTTTTTCAATGTACTGGGACCGCTTATTAATCCTTCCGATCCCGAATATCAGATGTTGGGCGTTTACGACTTGTCGATGTCACGGCTGTACAGCTATATCTATCAGGCAGGCGGAAAAAAATTCGGCATCGTTCACAGCCTGGACGGTTACGATGAAATTTCGCTCACAGGGCAATTCAAAGTGGTGACCAACAAGGGCGAACAACTCTTTATGCCCGAAGATTTAGGTTTCAACCGTATAAAACAGGAAGAGATTTTCGGAGGAAACACCCTGGATGAAGTGGTTACTGTATTTAACAGGGTACTTAATTGCACGGCAACACAGGCTCAAATGGATGTGGTAATTGCAAATGCAGCTTTCGCTATCCGGATTATCGAAACCGAAAAATCCATTACGGAATGTATTGAGGTTGCTAAAGAGTCGTTGTACGGGAAAAAAGCGTTAAACGTGTTGAAAAAATTTGTAGAGGTTAATAGTTGATATTTAGCATGCTATACGTATGCAACTAAAGCAGGAGACCTTTTAGCTATTTTGCGGGGCACCCATAGCTCGCGATGAACGTAAAAAAGAGTAGTTGTTTGAGCGAAGCGAGTTCTACTCTTTTAGTTGGCGCGAGTTGGAATGGGTCGTAAAATATCGTCAGTCAACGATTTAGTTGCATACACTTCTTAAGGAGACAGATGAAAGTTGAATATATAAACGCTTATGAAAGATATTTTAAGTGAAATAATCGCTCACAAACGGAAGGAGATAGCGGCACAAAAAAGCAGCATATCCCATTCCCGGTTGGAAAGCGAATTGACCAATTGTCGTTTACCCATTTATTCGCTGAAGGATGCCTTGCTGCAATCCGACACGGGGATTATTGCTGAATTTAAGCGCCGTTCACCAAGCAAAGGATGGATAAATCAGCATGCCGATGCGGAAGAGGTAACCAAAGGGTATGAAATTGCCGGAGCGGCGGCATTGTCGGTACTCACCGATTCAACCTATTTTGGCGGAGAACTCGCCGATTTGCAGCGTGCGGCAAAAAATGTAAAAATTCCGGTGATACGCAAAGAGTTTATTCTGGATGAATATCAGATTTTGCAAGCCCGGTTGTCGGGAGCAAGTGCCATCCTGCTTATCGCTGCGGCACTGACCGTAGAAGAGGCTCACCGGTTTACCCGGTTGGCAAGGCGCCTGAATTTGGATGTTTTATTGGAGCTTCACGATGAAAAAGAGATTGAACATGTCTCCCCTGAAAACACCATCGTCGGCATCAACAACCGGAACCTGGGCACTTTTGTAACCGATCTGGAAAAATCGTACAGAATGATTGAATTATTACCCAAAGGTGTTGTCGCTGTGTCTGAAAGCGGCATTTCTTACCCCGAAACGGTAAAAGAACTGCGTAAAGTGGGTTACCGGGGTTTTCTTATCGGGGAAAATTTCATGAAAACAGCCAATCCCGGAGCAAGCCTGGGGGAGTTTATAAAAAATGTAATTCGGTAGTTATTCAAGGAGATGAAATTAATTAAAGTATGCGGAATGCGAGAAGCCGTTAACATTCACGAAGTAGAACAATCGGGGGCGGATTGGATGGGATTTATTTTTTATCCTAAATCGCCACGGTTTGTAAGTGAAATCCCGGCCTATTTACCTCAGAAAGCCAAACGGGTAGGTATTTTTGTGAACGAACCGAAAGAGATCATTATCGAAACAGCATCGCTTTTCGGATTGGATTTTGTACAGCTGCACGGCAATGAATCGCCCGGATTTTGTAATGAGATGGACCGGAGCAGGTTAAAAATCATCAAATCCTTCCGTGTTGGCGATAAATTCCCGAATGAAGAAGTGGAGCCTTATCACGGTAAATGCGACTATTTTCTGTTCGATGCCAAAACATCATTGTATGGTGGTTCGGGGAAAAAATTTAATTGGAACGTACTTTCGGATTATCGCGGTGAAACACCTTTTTTACTTAGCGGCGGCATTGCGCCCGGCGATGCGGAAGCATTAAAATATTTTTCACATCCCAAATGCATCGGAATAGACATTAACAGTCGATTCGAAATTGCTCCTGCACAAAAAGATGTCCAAAAGGTAGAACAGTTTATCTCAATGCTAAAATCATAATTCATAAAATTCAAGACAGTTTCTGAATCAATCTTTTTCAATATGAACAGAATAGACAAATTATTTCAACAAGGGAAAAACAATATTTTATCCGTCTATTTCACGGCCGGATACCCCAACCTCAACGATACCGTCCCGATAATTCAATCGCTCGAAAAAAACGGAGTGGAGTTGATTGAAATCGGCATCCCTTTCAGTGACCCGATGGCCGACGGACCCGTTATCCAGACATCGGGAACAGAAGCGCTTAAAAACGGCATGAGCCTGCGGGTGCTCTTCAGGCAACTATCGCAGATCCGCTCTTCGGTACAAATCCCGCTGGTGTTGATGGGTTACCTCAACCCCATTCTTCAATTTGGATTTAATGAGTTTTGCTCCGAAGCCCAACGTTGCGGAATCGACGGAGTCATCATTCCCGACCTACCGTTTGCCGAATATATGAAGGAATACAAAGCCGTTGCTGAAAAACACGGCCTGCATATAATTATGCTCATCACACCCGAAACATCGGATGAACGTATCCGGCTGATCGACAGCAATACCGGCGGATTTATCTATATGGTTTCATCGGCATCGGTTACAGGTGCCAAGAACACGTTTAGCGATGCTGATCTGGCGTATTTTAGCCGCGTGAACGCCATGCAGCTTCAGCATCCGCGCTTAATCGGTTTCGGGATATCCAACAGGGACACGTTCGAGGCCGCTTGTAAAAATGCTTCGGGGGCCATTATCGGCAGTAAGTTCGTTTCATTACTCGGCAGCGAGAAATCGGTGGACGATGCGGTGGAAAAGTTGAAAAAATCTATTGTTAAATTTCAACAATAGCCTACCTTTGCATGATTGTTCATACGAAATATCGCACAACATTTCATGCCTTTTCAATCACATATCGGCGAGATAGCTTCATTGCTCACGGCAGTCTGCTGGACACTGAGCGCGCTCTTCTTCCAAAAAGCGGGGGCTAAAGTCGGCTCGCTATCGGTAAACATCATCCGGATTTTCCTGGGAATCCTGTTTCTGGGAATGACCACGTTTTTCACCCGCGGCATGTTTTTCCCGATGGATGCCACGCCGTACAACTGGTTCTGGCTGGGACTATCGGGTGTGGTAGGGTTCTTTCTCGGCGATCTGTTTTTATTTAAATCCTACACCATTATCGGTTCGCGCACATCGCAGCTTATCATGAGCCTTGCACCGATGATAACGGCAATTATCGGCTGGCTTTTCCTGGCAGAAACGCTATCGGTAAAAAGTATATTGGGGATCGTTGTAAGTATTTCGGGAATTATGATTGCCGTTGCCGGTAGAAAACTGAAACTCAACATTCCGCTCAAAGGATTCCTCTATGCGCTGGGCGGTGCCCTGGGGCAAGCCGTAGGGTTGGTGTTGAGCAAAAAAGGGATGGGCGACTACGATGCCGTTGCGGCCACGCAGATAAGGGCTATTTTCGGATTTGTCTGTTTTTTCCTGTTGGTCACTTTTTTGAAACGGTGGAGGCGTGTTTCCCTGGCAGTAAAGGACCATAAAAGCATGAGATCCATCACGCTTGGCGCTGTTTTCGGGCCGTTCGTGGGCGTAGCGTTATCGCTCTATGCCGTGCAACATACCCACACCGGAATTGCCGCAACGCTAATGGCGCTGGTTCCTATTTTTATTATCGTGCCGTCGGCCATTATGTTCCACGAAAAAATCACCGCCCGGCAAGTGATCGGAGCAGCGATCAGCATTGCCGGAGCAAGCATCTTCTTTTTGTGAAAAAATCACCTTGGAACCGTATTTTTACCGCCGGGATATAGCGCCGGCCGGATTCGCTTCCGCACGTCGGAAATGGCTCCTACAACCCCAATCCCGTTATTCACATTGGTAAAGGTAACCTTCGGTTCGGAGATAAAATAGAGTTCGTCGTCGTACCTTCTCCCCTCGGTCGATTTTAAATAGGGTCTGCTTATTAATTTCCAATCATGCACAAAATTTCATCTGTGGCTTGACTGGATAAGTGTTTATATTTCTCACTTTCATCAACTTCAG
>MKTD01000063.1 GCA_001898165.1 Bacteroidia bacterium 43-41 | reverse complement strand
CTTGACGACAAAATAGCCCTCAACCAACGGATAAATGATAATTTAATCCTAAATTGAATGTTTTGGATAAGAGAACATATTTCTAAAATGCCGAGTTTCAACACGTTCGAAATGCATACAGTTACAATAGAAAATAATATTGAAACAAACCCCGCATTGTGTATTGAAACCTGCAAAAGCTTGATAGAGGGAATATGTAAAACAATTTTGACAAACAAAGCCGTTATACATAAAGAAGATGTTAAATTTCAGGAACTTGTAAGGCAAACCGTTGATGCCTTGATAACTACTTCGCATTGTTACAGGGATAAGCTCTGTGAATTGGCAAGACGAATTGCATCTGTTGCTCAGATCATTGCAGAGATAAGGAATAATTCGGGATTCGCTTCACATAGTCAGGATGTCAAAAAGATTCCTGTAGATTCTACGCTGTCACTCTTCATTTATAAAATCACAGATGTAATTGGTGGTTTTATTCTGCACTATTACATAACACATAATAATCCGAAGAAAGACAACCGGATTCATTACGAAGATTGTAATCAATTTAATGAATACTTTGATGAGGTAAATCCTTTTGTAATAGGTTTGTTACCGCTGTCAGCCTCCGAGGCGCTCTATCAGCAGGATTATGAGGCTTATAGGGAAGAATATCTATATTATCTGGAAACAAAAGACGAAAATTAAAATAATATGTCATTCACAGAAAACAGTTACGAACAAGCACTTATTCAATTATTCCAACAATTGGGATATGAGTACCTGTATGCGCCCTATATTGAGCGGGATTATTATATACCTTTTTTCGAGAGCCAGTTACTGCAGAGTTTAGCAGATGTGAACCCGTTAAAATCTCAAATGGCAATTGATGAAGCCGTTTCAAAATTTAAAAATATAGATACGGGAAGTCTTGCCAAACGGAACGAGCTTTTTACGGATTATCTGCAACACGGTATAGAGGTCTCCTATTACAACGGGAAAGAGCAGTGTAATGACATCATTTATTTAGTAGATTACGACAAAATCCACAAAAATACTTTTCAGGTAATAAATCAATGGGTGTATGTGGAAAAATCGGAAAAACGTGCGGATATTATTGTTTTTGTCAATGGACTACCTTTGGTTATTGTTGAGCTCAAATCTCCGTCCCGTGAAAATACGGATGCTTCGGAAGCTTACAGACAATTAAGAAATTACATGCACGAAATACCCTCTTTGTTCGTGTATAACGCATTTTGTGTGATGAGCGATATGAGCTGTTCCAAGGCTGGAACTATCACAAGCAACGAAGACCGCTACATGGAATGGAAAACAAAAGACGGTAGTTATGAAAGTACGGAATACGCTGATTACGATACTTTTTTTGAGGGTATTTTTATAAAAGAGCGTCTTCTCGATATAATCAAGAACTTCATTTGTTTCTCAAAAGATGATAAGAGCGAAGCATTCAAGATTCTGTCCGGCTATCATCAATATTTTGCAGTAAACAAAGCGATAGAAAGAACAAAAAGAGCGATAGAGACCGATGGCAAAATCGGCGTGTTTTGGCACACGCAAGGTAGCGGTAAGTCCCTATCCATGGTGTTCTATGCCCATTTGCTTCAACAGTCCTTGTCGCAACCGACCATCGTTGTTATTACAGACAGGAATGATCTGGATGATCAGCTTTACACACAATTCTCCAAATGCAAGCAGTTTTTACGGCAAACTCCAATCCAGGCAAAAAATAGAGAACATCTGAAGAAGTTGCTTTTGGGTCGGGAGGCAAATGGTATTATTTTTACTACGATGCAGAAGTTCGAAGAGTCAAATGAACCCTTATCTGTAAGAAAAAATATCATTGTAATGACGGATGAGGCTCATCGGGGACAGTATGGGTTCGAAGAAAAAATCGATCCCCTAACTGGAAAAATATCCATTGGAACCGCCCGTATTATCCACGATTCACTTCCGAATGCATCCTTTATCGGATTTACAGGAACGCCTATTTCCACAAAAGACAGGGATACGCAGGAAGTATTTGGTAATTATATCGATGTTTATGACATGACACAAGCTGTGGAAGATGGCGCCACATGTCCTGTCTTTTACGAATCGAGGGTAATAAATCTCAATCTGGATGAAAACACTTTAAAATTAATTGACGAAGAGTACGAATTACTAGCGGAAGAAGGTGCAGAAAAGGAGCAAATCGAAAAAAGCAAACGTGAATTATCACACATCGAAGCTATACTGGGAGCACCTGAAACCATAGATTCCCTTTGTCGGGATATCGTCAGGCATTATGAGGAAAATCGTCAGTATGAACTAACCGGAAAAGCCATGATTGTGGCTTATTCCCGACATATTGCCCTTGATATTTATCATAGAATATTAGAATTGCGGCCTGAGTGGACGGAGAAAGTAAAGGTTGTAATGACTGGTGGAAATAAAGATCCCGAAGAATGGAATGCAATTATCGGTAATAAATACTACAAAAAGGAACTCGCCAAAAAATTTAAGGACAATAACGACCCTTTGAAAATTGTAATCGTAGTTGATATGTGGTTGACAGGTTTTGATGTTCCTTCACTTGCAACCATGTATGTTTATAAGCCTATGAAAGGGCATAATCTTATGCAGGCTATCGCACGGGTAAATCGGATTTTTCAAGATAAATCCGGTGGGCTTGTTGTAGATTATATCGGTATAGCAAGAGCTTTAAAAGATGCCATGCATGATTATACCATACGGGATCGGGCCAATTATGGAAATCAAAATATAAAAGATACTGCGTTCGTTAAATTTAAGGAAAAACTCGAAATATGCCGTGATATATTTCATGGCTATAATTACAGTAATTTCCAGAAAGGAACCGACTATGACAGGGCGCAGCTAATAAAAGGCGGAGTAAACTTTATTATGGCACCCGACAAAGAAGGAAAAAAGGTGTCATTTTTGAAAGAAGCTAAACTCCTGCATGATGCAATCACATTATGTCGCAGTTTATTAGATGAGAAACTCCGATTTGAAGCGGCCTTTTTTGAAACAGTCCGGACATTGCTATCCCGAATGACCGGAAAAGGCAAAGTTTCAAAAAAAGAGATTAATGAACGTATTGGAGAGCTGCTAAAGCAGAGCGTGAAAAGTCAAGGTGTCATCAATCTATTCTCGGATATAAAAGCAGAGTTCTCTTTGTTCGATGCAGCATTTCTGGAGGAAATCTCTAAAATGAAAGAGAAAAATATTGCAGTAGAATTACTTAAACGATTATTGGCTGAAAGAGTAGCCTTGTATAAAAAGACGAACATTGTTCAATCGGAAAAATTCTCTGAGATGTTGAATCAAGCCTTATCCAATTATCTGAAAGGGATGCTTACGAATGAAGAGGTTATACAGGAATTATTAAAACTAGCAAGAGAAATAGCAGAATCTGAGTCAGAAAAGAATAAACTTGGGCTTAATGCTGAAGAGAAAGCTTTTTATGACGCATTGACCAGGCCAAGAGCAGTGCAGGATTTTTATTCAAACGATATATTAGTAGAAATGACAAAGGAACTCACTGATATGTTGCGAAAAAACCGGACCATTGATTGGCAGAAAAAGGAAGGTGCAAGAGCTGGAATGCGTCGGCTCGTAAAACGATTATTAAAAAAATATAAGTATCCGCCGGAAGAATCAGAGAATGCTATGGAAGTCGTGCTTAGGCAATGCGAAGAATGGACGGATAATACTTCGGAATTAGACTATTCTGTGTTAGAACCATATAGTAAAATTCATAAGATGGGGCCGGATAACGAATATCAAAAACAAGTCGCAGAACCTTCTGTAAAATATAATAAAAATCAATAGAAATTATGGCTAATAAATAAGATAGCAATTGCATACGACTTTGATGGGACATTGGCTCCCGGGAATATGCAGGAACATTCTTTTATCCCTAAGTTGGGGATAAATAAAAGCGCCTTCTGGAGTGAGGTTAAAGAAAAAGCGGAACAACACGACATGAATGAAATTCTGGCTTATATGCATTTAATGTTGAAGAAAGCAAATAAAAAACAAATATGTAAAAGAACTTCTCGTCCATAAAAGGGCTACATATATAGCTCCTGCTGATTATAGTGAAGGAAGTGAATTATACAACTTATTAATCAGTATAATAGATAAAATAGCCCTGGAACTGGAGTTGTAAAAGTATATGCAATCATAATCATTAGATTCGTCAGCCGTCTTCATCCGGCACCCGCTTCAACACTTCGATAAATTCATCGACACTATATTGTTTTATAGAGTAATTTAAACCGAGTAGTCGGACAAATCGTTTTTACAAGCTGTTTGCTCAAGTGTAACCAGCATTCAGAAATACAGCAAAAATGGCAATGGGCGTACAGCATAATTAGCAACAGTATTAATCAAACGAAATTCACTTGACTCAATTCATTTGCAAACCGATGAATCCCTGTTTCAATTTTCCGGATCGTTTCCGGACGAGGCTTTTTCACACCGTTCAAATAATGACTTAACTGACGTTGATTGATACCGGTAATTTTTCCCAAACTATCACAACAATGGAGTCATGTTGTTAAGACGATTGAATTACACCTTTTCAAGGTCTCATAACGATACAAATATACACCTTTTCAAGGTTTTAATGTGTAGACAGGATATTTTTTTCAAGATTTTTGTCAAACCAACATAAGAAGCCAATGAAAGGTTAAAAATTTGGCTACAAATACCGCATCACGGACTAGCCTAGCACCCAATATATATTTGTAACCGGCAACTTCAAATAAACGGATATACTCTTTGGATAAAAGACCGCTGTCAGCAATGACTATTGGCTTTTGCTGTCCAAACCGGCCCTGCATTTTCGGTAATTGAAAGATAGCCCCGTTTGGTAAGATTGATTATATCGTGATTAGCTTGAAAGGAGAAACGTCAAGCTACAAAAGATTTCAGGTTAGGTTTAAGCCATCTGTTCGGTGTAGTCCGTCTTTTGATAGAATCGGCGAAACATTAGGTAGTCAATAAAGAACGACTCCAATCGCTGCGACAGAGTGAAATAAATTGCACTTTTTACTTGCGAAATAAGAAACTTGCACTCCCTTTGCATTAAATGGGCAAAATAATACACTAATGGAATTTAATTTAATCATAAAAGACAGGCGAACTCTGCTGGGCCTGACTCAGCAGGATTTGGCTGATTATTCAGGGCTGAGCCCGAAAATAATTAAAAGCATTGAAGCAGGTAAAGGCAACCCTTCAGTCGGCACTTTAACAAAAATAGCCGATGTGTTGGGTTTAGAACTCATAATGAAAGTGAGGGGGGTTAGTAAATGAGACAGGCAAAGATTTATTCGAATGGTATATTGGCAGGGGTTCTGACTGAAACCGATACCGGAAAGTGAATATTCTGAGATTTATCGGAATAGCGGGCACCCTTGCAAAGAAAACTTCATCATTTTTGCCAACCGTGTAGGTGTACTACCAAAGAAACGGGATGCAATCATCAAGATGTTCTCCATTCCAAATCCGCTAATAGACGAACTTATCGACCGCTCGTTTCTGAATGATAAAACCAGACGGATGTATGAACACTCGTATCAAGAACGGTTGAGTAGGTTTTTGAGAAATTGATTATTGGTCGACTCACACTTGCCGGTTGACTCTGCTGGATATTCCGGTAATGTTGACCCCTCGTTCCGGTGATATTGACCCCTCTTGATGGTCTTATCTCAAAGAACGAAAGAATCTGACAAAATTACATT